>JAZQEP010000081.1:0-24646 GCA_045539075.1 Faecousia sp.
GCCGCTCGGTATCGTCACATTTACCCTAAAAAGAGGATAATTTAGGAAGTAGCGAATCGGGAGAGCCCAATGGTGTAACGACAATTGCCGGCCTCCCAGGCTCGTCTTGTCAGCGGCGACTCGCCGCTAAACGATAATTTATCTATCTTATATCTTATCAAATTTTTATCCCCCTTGCAATGCTTCATTGACTTTTTCGTGCAATTTTGATATGGTAGACTTATAAAAATTATGGAGGTTACCCTATGGAACGCTATTTGTTTGTCATCGACTATCAGAACGACTTTGTGGACGGCGCACTGGGCTTCCCCGGCGCGGAAAAGCTGGACGCTAAGATCGCGGCAAAGGTCCGGGAATACGGCGAGGGTAAGGTTCTCTTCACCCGGGATACCCATTTTGAGAATTATCTGGACACCCGGGAGGGCAGGAATCTGCCCGTTGTCCACTGCATCAAGGGTACAAAGGGCTGGGAGGTCTACGGTGAGACCGCCAAGGCCCTCAATGAGGTGAAGGCCAAGGCCATCGACAAGCTGGTCTTCGGCATGGATGTCACCGATCCCGCCACCGCCGCTGTGCTGCCGGAAACCGCCCACGAGATCGAACTGGTGGGCCTGGTGAGCAATATCTGCGTGATTTCCAACGCCGTGGTGCTCCAGAGCAAGTACCCCGAGGCCACCATCATCGTGGACGCAAGCTGCACCGATTCCTTCGACAAGGACTTAAACGCCAAGGTGCTGGACGTTCTGGCCGGCTTCCAGGTGAAGATCGTGAACCGATAAGAAAACCCGCCCGAATGGGCGGGTTTTTCATTGCCTTTCAGACAGGCGGCGGAGCATAGCTTCCAGTGCCTCTTCGTCCACACCGGCGTAGTTCACCACCAGACAGTGGGTGTCCTGCAGATCTGCCCGGTGGTAGTAGTGGCTCAGGGGATGGATCCGCACCCCCGCGTCCAGCAGCAGCTTCGTCAGCGCCCGGTCAGTAAGGGTAGTGTCCACCTTCAGAATAAAATGCAGCCCCGCGTCCTGCTCCAGAATCTCCAGCCTGTCCGCGAAGGGGCAGGTTTTCAAGATCTCCACCACCTTGTTGCGCCGGGTGCGGTAGAATTTGCGCATCCGGTTGATGTGCTTCTCGAAATGGCCCCGGCTGAGGAACCGGGCCAGGGTATACTGCTCGAAGGAGGGCACCGTGCAGCTGTAGAAGCCCAGCTTCTCCCGAAAACGCACCATCAGTGCCTCCGGCAGCACCATGTAGGAGATTCGGATCGAGGGCGCCAAAGATTTGGAGAAGGAGTTCATGTAGATCACCCGGCCGCTGCGGTCCATGGACTGCATGGCGCTCACCGGATGAGCATCGAAGCGGAATTCCGAGTCGTAATCGTCCTCAATGATATAGCCGTCGCACTGCTCTGCCCAGGCAAGCAACTCCATCCGGCGGCTCAGGGGGGTCACCAGCCCCGTGGGGAAGTGGTGGGAGGGGGAGATGTGGAGCACCCGGGCCCCATCCAGGGAGTCTGGACGGACACCCAGCTCATCCATGTGGGCACTGACGCAGGCTACGCCGCCGGCGGCGTAGATCTTGCGGATCTTGCCGTAACCCGGCTCCTCCACCGCGTAGCACAAGTCACGGCCCAGCAGCTGAATGAGGATGTTGTACAGAAAGTCGGTGCCGGCACCGATGAGAATATTCTCCGGCGGGGCGTGGAGCCCCCGGAAATCCGCCAGATGCTTGGAAATGGCCTGGCGCAGCTCCGGAACGCCCAGGATGGGCACGCCGGAGAGCAGCTTCTGACCGTAGTCCAGCACAACCTCCCGCTGCAGCTTCGTCCACACCGAGAAGGGGAAGGGTACGGGACCGCCGGTGAGGTCCACCGCCGGGGGGGCGGGGGAGGACATAGGCGCCGGCGCCGGCTCCGGCGGAATGGGCACAGCCTGCCGTTCCAGATATTCTACGAAATAGCCCACCTTCTCCTGGGAGCGGATGTAGCCCTCGGAGAGCAGCTGGTTGTAGGCACCCTCCACGGTGATCTTGCTCACTTCCAGATTCTCTGCCAGAGCCCGCTTGGAGGGCAGTTTTTCTCCCGGGGCCAGGACGCCGCTGAGGATGTCCGCCCGGATGCAGCGGTACAGAGCTTCGTACAGGGGCACACCGGGGGATTTTTTTAGTTCATAGGTTAACATAACATCACCTTACGCAGGTATATGATCATTTACCGTTCAATATACATTCTCTCCGCCAGACCGTTCTCCCGGTCCCAGACCGCCAGCAGACTTCCGTCCCGGACGGAGACAATTGCCTCCTGCCCGGTAAAGTGATTGCTGACGCCCAGAGGAAAGGACGCGGTGAGGGTGCCATTTTCCAGGGGATAGTACAGCCCCTTCAGTGTCACGCCCCGGGCTTCATCACCCAGGCAGAAGACGGAAATGGTGCCCCGGGCAGTTGCCGGGAACCGGAGGGCGCCGCTTTTCACAACCGTCACGATCTGACGATTTCCCACCAGATAGCCGTAAGCGCCGTGGTCGCAGAGATATTGCAGCGTCTGAAAATTGGCGATGGTGTGGTCCAGCCTGGGGCCGTCCAGACTGCCGTAGAGCAGAAATTCCCGGAAGCCCAGCGCAAGGCCCCGTTTCACCGCCAGCATGGCGTCGGTATCGTCCTTCTCCACCGGGAACACCCGGGCGTCCGCCGGGGTGTAGCCCAGGGAGTCAAAATCTCCCAGAATCTCATCCGGGGAGATGCCGAATTTCTCCGTATGGGAAAGACCTCCGTCAGCGGCAATGACATAGTCTCCCGGCTGTCCGGGGAGGAGGTTGCCGTCGCATTCCGCCGCGCAGAAAATCACACATCTGGCCATAAAAATCACCTCGTTTTTTATTACCACTTATTCTACCACAGTTTCCCTCCGGGATAAAGCCCCGGAAGAAAAAATCCCGGCATTCTTTTGGGTGCCGGGACGATGTATCGGGAGAAATTACAGGATGAACTGGCAGACGCAGAAGGCAATGTAGATGCCCAGCAGCGCAATACCCTGCCAGCGGGCCAGCTTCTTGGTAGCCAGGGTGGGGAAGATCATCAGAGCCATGACGCCCAGCATCACGGGAATCTCGAAGACCAGGGACATGTTCAGGCCGGTGTTCAGCAGCTCGTTCTCCATGGGAACGGGGAAGGGAGCCAGGGACACAGCCACGCCGGAGACCAGCACCAGGTTGAACACGTTGGCGCCGATGACGTTGCCGACACCCAGGGAAGCGTGGCCGCTGCGCAGGGAGGTGATGGTGGTGACCAGCTCGGGAAGAGAAGTGCCCAAAGCCACGAACAGCAGAGCCACGACGGTCTCGGGAACGCCCAGACCCAGAGCAATGACCTGGCCGTGCTCGACCAGAAGGTCAGCGCCTACAGCGATGACAGCTGCGCCGATGACCAGCAGGACCAGCTCCATGATCAGGGTGCGCTGCTTGCCCTCTTCCTCTTCCTCGTGTTCAGCCTCGTCGGGGTTCTTCATACCGTTGCGGACAGTCAGAACCATGTAAACAACGAAGATGGCCAGCATGGTGAAGCCCATCCAGCGGGGGAACTCACCCAGGACGTAGGAAGCCACGCAGTACAGAGCTGCGGAGCAGAAGAAGAAAATGGCGGGGGTCTTCATGGACTTGGTGTTCACGGGACCGGGGTTGCAGACGATGGAAATAGCGGCGATCAGTGCAGTATTGCAGATGATGGAGCCGATGGCGTTGCCGTAGGCCATAGCGCCGGAGCCCTGCAGAGCGCCGGTGGTGGAGACCATGACCTCGGGCAGGGTGGTGCCGATGGAAACGACGGTGGCACCGACCACGATGTCGGGCAGGTTGAGGCGCTTGGCAATGCCGGTGGCGCCGACAACGAACCAGTCGCCGCCCTTGATCAGCAGGACCAGACCAACAGCAAACAGAATGACGGACATAAGCATATTGGGTTTCTCCTTTACAATTTTTTCGGGTGTTGTACCAGATTATGATATCATGAAGAAAATTTTTCGTCAATGATATCTTTGACAAAACTTAGACATTAATTTACTGAATGTTAACCAAAAAATGGCAGCACCCTGAGGGCGCTGCCATAGAAATTTAAAAATCGGAAGAATCCTTTTCGCCGCAGCTGCAGCTTCCGGAGCACTGGCCGCTGCAGGGGCAGCCGATGCACTGCATTCCCTTCTTTTTGGATCTGCGGATGTAACCGACGGCCAGTGCCAGAATGGCAGCCACCAGTACGATGATCAGAAAATTTACCATACACTACCTCAGTTCCACGGTCTGTTTTTTAGAAGGCACTTTCTTTCCGCCCTGGATGCAAAGGTAACCGATGACCGCGGCAATGGCGCCCACGGCAATCAGCCCGGGCAGGAAACCCCGGCCAAAGTGGCCTTCGGTGAGAAGGGTACCCACCTGGTATACCAGGAAGGAAACCGCGTAGCCGGTGGCAAACTGGAGACCCACACCGCTCCAGAACCATTTCCGGTCGCCGATCTCCGAGCGCATGGCGCCCAGGGCGGCAAAGCAGGGAGGGGTGAAGAGGTTGAACATCAGATAGGCCAGTGCGGCGGCCTTGGTGATGGCCATGATACCCGCCACCTCAGCGCCGGCGCCTTCCAGCATTTCCAGTTCCTCTGCGTTGATCAGATTTTCCAGGCCCACGAAGCACACGGCCAGGGTGCCCACCACATTTTCCTTGGCGATAAAGCCGGTGATGGCGGCAGCGGCCAGCTGCCAGGATACCACGCCCACCACGGGCACCAGCAGGTATGCGAAGGGGCCCGCGATGGAAGCCAGGATGGAGTCGCCGGCGGTCTGGGCGGGGGTCAGATTCCAGGCAAAGGTCTGCATCACCTGCACCACGGTGTTGCACAGCAGGATGATTGTGAAGGCCTTCACCACGAAGGACCAGCCCCGGCTGCACATATCCTTCACTGCCCGCAGCAGGGAGGGCAGCTTGTATTCGGGCAGCTCGATGATGAAGTAGGACTTCTTGCTCCGGTTGCCGGTGATCTGGTTGACCAGCATGGCGCCCAGCAGGATCACCAGGATGCCCACGAAGTACATGGCGGTGCCGACCCAGGGGGCGTCCGCGAAGAAGGCACCGGCGAAGAGGGAGATCACAGGCAGCTTGGCGCCGCAGGGCATGAAGGGGGCCAGCATGGCGGTGGCCCGGCGCTCCCGCTCGTTGCGGATGGTGCGGCAGGCCATGACACCGGGGATGGCGCAGCCGGTGCCCACGATGAAGGGGATCACGGACTTGCCGGAAAGGCCCACCTTCTTGAAGACCGGATCCAGCACCACCGTGGCCCGGGCCATGTAGCCGCAGTCCTCCAGCAGGGAGATCAGGAAGTACATGACCATCACCAGGGGCAGGAAGCCAATGACCGCGATGACACCGCCGATGATGCCGTCCACCAGCAGGGCCTGGAGAATGGGAGCGGCACCGGAGACAAGCTCACCCACCACTGCCTGGAAGCCCTCCAGCCAGGCGACCAGCACGTCGGCGATCCAGGGGCCTGCCCAGGCCTGGGAAATGCCGAAGACCAGGAACATGACCCCGGCGAAAATGAGAAGGCCCAAGACGGGATGGGTCAGAACCAGGTCCATCCGGTCCTGGTAGTTGTGCTCCCGGGTCAGAACCTTACGGACTTCCACTTTTTTCACGATGCCGTTGACGAAGGCGAAGCGCCGGCGGTCAGCGGCCTCCACGGCGGCACGGCTGGTGAGGTCCACATGACCCTGGTGGTAGGGAGCTTTCTGGACCGTGCCCGCCTGGGCGGCGGCGGCACGGATCAGCTCCGCCAGATCATCCTGGTCGAAGTCCGTGGATACGGTCTCCAGCACGGGGCAGCCCAGCGCCAGGGAAAGTGCGTTGACGTCGATGCGGGTTTTCTTCTTCCGGACCAGATCGGATTTGTTCAGCGCCACCACCACGGGAATGCCCAGCTCCATCAGCTGGGTGGTGAAGAACAGGGAGCGGCTTAGATTGGTAGCGTCCACGATATTGATAATTGCGTCGATATTTTCGTTGCGGACATATTCACTGGTGACGCTCTCTTCGGAGGTGAAGGGTGACATGGAGTAGGCGCCGGGCAGGTCCACGGCGATGATCTCCCGTCCTGCGGTAAAATTCCTGCGGATGGGGGCTTCTTTCTTGTCCACGGTAACACCGGCCCAGTTGCCGACCTTTTCGTTGCGGCCGGTGAGAGCGTTGTACATGGTGGTTTTGCCGGAGTTGGGATTGCCGGCAAAGGCGATTCTCATAGATTGATTCCTCCTGTTATGGCAGATGGGTAAGCATAATGGTTAGGGAAAGCTAACTTCCCGATAAAAGAGACTGCTTTATTCGCAGACGGAGATTTCGCCGGCCAGCCGGGAGTCGATGCAGTAGCGGCCGTCCTTGATGGACACCACGCAGGTGTTCCGACGCCGGGACACCACGGTGATGGGTTCACCGCTATAGCAGCCCAGGGTGAACAGGAAGGCGTTCAGCTCCTCGTCGTCGGTCTCAATGCGGGAGACGATGTACTCTTTTCCTTCCGGGGCATTGTTTAAGGTCATTGCGGTCACCTGATTTCTGTTGGATTATGGGGGATTAGCGGAGGCTAACTGCTTAACTCAAAAAAGAGATTAGCCTCCGCTAACCACACAGATATCATACTGCAAACACCTGAAAAAGTCAATAGGAAACAGGAAAAAATAACCGTAATATTTTTTGCAAATAATACCGCGGAGGCGCCTTTCGGGCACCCCCGCGGGAAGATTTCTACTTTTGTAATCAGCGCAGACCGTAGTTTTCCAGCACGTAGTCCATATCCTTGTCGCCCCGGCCGGAGAGGTTGATCAGCACGGATCCGGTGCCCATCTGCTTTGCCAGCTTCATGCCGTAGGCCACGGCGTGGGCGCTTTCGATGGCGGGGATGATGCCCTCCATCCGGGCCAGGGTGAAGAAGGCGTCGATGGTTTCCTCGTCGTTGATCACATCGTAGTGCACTCTGCCCACATCCCGCAGGAAAGCGTGCTCGGGGCCGGAGGAGGGATAGTCCAGGCCGGAAGCCACGGAGTACACAGGGGCGGGCTCGCCAAACTCATCCTTCAGCATGATGGAGTTGAAGCCGTGCATGATGCCCTCGGTGCCGTACTTCAGAGAAGCGGCGTGATCGCCCAGCTTCTCGCCCCGGCCCAGGGGTTCAATGCCGATGATCTTCACGGGATCGTTCAGGAAGCCGGAGAAGAAGCCGGCAGCGTTGGAGCCGCCGCCCACACAGGCCACGATGGCATCGGGCAGTTCTCCGGTCATTTCAATGAACTGCTCCCGGGCTTCCTCGCCCACCACGTGCTGGAAGTCACGGACCATCATGGGGAAGGGGTGGGGGCCCAGGACGGAGCCGATGCAGTAGATGGCATCCTGATACTCTTTGGCATAGGCGGCAAAGGCGGCATCCACGGCCTCTTTCAAGGTGGCCAGACCCTCGGTGACCTCGATGACGTTGGCACCCAGAATCTTCATGCGGGCCACATTGGGGGCCTGCTTCTTGATGTCCACAGCGCCCATGTAGATATCGCACTCCAGGCCAAAGTAGGCGGCGGCGGTGGCCAGGGCAACGCCGTGCTGGCCGGCGCCGGTCTCGGCAATGACCTTCTTCTTGCCCATGTACTTGGCCAGCAGCGCCTCACCCATGCAGTGGTTCAGCTTGTGGGCGCCGGTGTGGTTCAGGTCCTCGCGCTTGACGTACAGCTGCACATTGCCCAGGGAGTTGCTCAGACGCTCCAGATGGGAGATGGGAGTAGGACGACCCTGGAATTCCTTGCGGATGCGGCGCAGCTCGGCGATGAACTTCCGGGACTTGCAGATGGTGAAATAGGCTTCGGTGATCTCTGCCATGGCGGCCTTCAGCTCATCGCTGACATAAACGCCGCCGTAACGGCCGAAGTAACCTTCCTTGTTGGGGTAGTATTTGAAATAAGTATCAAAATCGATGCCATTGAACAACATAAAAGATTCCTCCTTGAAAATAAAAGCGCCCCTGACAGACTTTCTCCGTCTGTCAGGGGCGAAAAATCACATTTTCCGCGGTGCCACCCTGCATTCACGGCTTGACGCCGTACTCTTGGCGGGATACCTGCATATCCCCGGCAACTGACGTATGCCCCACGTCGCTCCATACTCTCCCAGGGGGATTTCCGTGCGCCCTCGGCGGTCCATTTGCTGCACTGTTTCCCACCCGGTTCTCAGCAACCCGGGCTCTCTGTGGGGGCATACACAACGTTATCTCCGCTTCAACGGTTTGTATTTGGTTGGCACCAGTATAGCACCGGAACGTATACTTGTCAAGGACATTTATTTTCTTGCAGCGGACATGCAAAAAAAGGAGCGCCGCCGGGCGCTCCGTTTCCGGGATTTATTTTGCCTCGTTGACCTTTCGGGCGCTGGTGCGGCCCTCGGGCTGGATGTCACCCACTGCCAGCAGGCTGCGCTTGGTCAGTGCGGGACCCACCAGCTCATAGATGAGCACGGCGAAGAGCACCACATTCCGGGCCAGAGCGCCATCGGGCAGGGAGGCGGCGGTGAGGGCCATGCCCAGAGCCACGCCGGCCTGGGGAAGCAGGGTGATGCCCAGGTTATCGCAGATGGGCTTATCCTGCCGGGTCAGATGGCAGCTGAGTTCGGAGCCCCAGAATTTACCCAGGGAGCGGGCAAGGATGTACACCACGCCCAAAGCGATGGTCACGGGGTTTGCCAGCACCGCCAGGTCCAGCTCCGCGCCGGAAATGACGAAAAACAGGATGTTCAGAGGCATGGTCCAGCCGTCCACACGGCCCATCAGCTCCTCGGAGGTGTCGCAGATATTGCAGAAGACGGTGCCGGTCATCATGCACACCAGCAGCAGGGAGAAGCCGCAGTGGATGCCGCAGACGGTGAACTTCAGAGACGACAGGCCCACAGTCAGCAGCACGAAGGCCACGGAGATGGTCATACGCTTACTGCGGGAGTGGAAGAATTCCTCCGTCAGGTCCAGAAGCAGGCCCATCAGTGCGCCCAGTCCCAGGGACAGGACGATCTCCACAATGGGCTCCACCACCACGGCCAGGACGCTCACCTGGCCCTGGGACAGGGCGGTGGCGATGCCGTAGGAGACGGAGAAGAGCAGCAGGCCCACCGCGTCGTCGATGGCCACCACCAGCATCAGAAGCCGGGTCAGAGGGCCGTCGGCCTTGTATTGGCGGACAACCATCAGGGTAGCAGCCGGGGCCGTGGCGGAGGCGATGGCGCCCAGGGTGATGGCGCAGGGGATGGAAATCATCTGGGGGAAGCACAGGCTTAAGGCAATAAGCACCGCGTCTACCAGCAAGGTGGTGATCACCGCCTGCAAAATACCGATGATGATGGCGCCGGAGCCCATGGCTTTCAGCTGGCTTAAGCGAAACTCATTACCGATGGTGAAGGCGATGAAGCCCAGGGCGACCTGGGTCACTACGCCGAAGGCTTCCACCTGCTCCAGGGAGTTGAAGCCCAGGCCGGGCAGCTTCAGCGCGCCCAGGGCAAAGGGGCCCAGCAGCAGTCCCGCCACCAGATAGGCGGTGACGGCGGGGAGGTTGAGAAGTTTTGTGATTCTTGAGAGCATCAGGCCGCCCACCAGGGCCACGGCCAGACAGATCAGATAGGTTTCCATGACAAAATGCCTTCTTTGGGTTAGATGTAGGGGAGTCTTTTTGACCCGCCACATACTACACCCGCAGCTAAAATATTTCAAGATGAATACCACACAAAGATTTTACAAAAACAGGAAATCTTTTGTGCAGGAATAAAACTTTTCGCGCCGGCTTGACTTTAGCCCATTGGATTTTTAAAATAAATATAAATATTATTTTCGGGAGGAATGGAACATGGCAAAAATTCTGGTACGCGCGGATGACTTGGGCTACAGCGAGGCCTTTAACTATGGCCTTGCCAGAGCGGTCAAGAGCGGTATTGTCAGGTCCGTGGGCGTGATGCCCAATATGGAGTGGGCGGAGCATGGCGTCCGGCTGCTGGAGGGCACCGACGTGACCTTCACGGTTCACGCCAATATCTGCCAGGGAAAGCCCCTGTGCGACCCCAAGCTGGTACCCAGTCTTGTGGACGAACAGGGACAGTTCAAGGATAAGGAGCTTTACCGGGCGGCCAAAGAGGATTTTGTGAACCTGGATGAGGCTGTTCTGGAGGTGGAAGCACAGTATCTGCATCTGGTGGAGCTGACCGGGAAGAAGCCTTACATGGTGGAGGCCCATGCGGTGCCCAGCAACAACTTTATGAAGGCTATCGTGATGGTTGCCCGGAAATACGGCGTGGAGCACCTGAAATTCGGACCCAGGGGTGCCATGATTGGAAAAACCACCATGAAATTCTCCATGGACTCCGGCAATCCCGATTACGACCCCTTCGAAAGCTTCAAGAAGGCCGCTCTGCAGCCCATGGCAGAGGATGAGGCGGCGCTGATGGTGCTGCATCCGGGCTTCGTGGACGCCTATGTGCTGGATACCTCCTACATCACCACACAGCGGGCCCGGGAGGTCCAGTTTGCCGTGAATCCGGAAGTGCCCAGGTGGTGCGAAGAGAACGGCGTTCAGCTTCTGACCTACGCGGACCTGTAAAAATGGAACAAACTACCCCCTTCGGATTTTCCGAAGGGGGTTATGTATTGGTCAGACCTGGGCCGGCTCCTTTGCCGCGAAGCTGAGGCCCCGGGGGTAGAAGAACCGGAGTTTTTCCTCCGCGATGGATAATTCCACTTCGCTGGCTAAGAGGGCTTCCCCGTCCACATTCACGGGAACCTCCTTGCCGCAGGAGATTTTAAGTCCCCTGGTCTTGTAGTGGCGCACCAGATGGGGCAGTTCCTTGTAGCGTCCGTTCTTGTACTTGCCGATGATGCCGGGGACCTGCATAAGGCTCACCTTGTCCACCAGAAGCACATCCAGCAGTCCGTCGGTGGGGTCAGCTTCCGGAACGGGGTTGAAGCCGCCGCCGTAGAACCTTCCGTTGCAGGCGCAGACAAAGGTAAACTCACCCTCGATGGTCTCCCCGTCGATCTGAACCACATAGGGCTCCGAGATACCCTTGCACAGGTTCACCACTGTGGAGGCGGCATAGGCCCGGAAGCCATGGAGCAGGGGAATGCGCTTATAGCGGCTGACATCGGTGCCGATCCGGGCATCCAGGCCCACGGAGCAGATATTCAGGGCCCGGGTGTCGTTGCAGGAAATCATGTCGAAAGTCACTTCCTGAGCATCCAGGAGGCGCTCCAGGTCGAAAAAGGCCTTGGGATCGTCAAAAAGCTTGACGAAGTCGTTGCCGCTGCCGCCGGAGAAGACGGTGACAGCCACATTGTCGAATCCGGCAGCACCGTCGGCCACCTCGTTGAGGGTGCCGTCACCGCCGCAGGCGTAAATCCGAAATTCCTTGCCGGTTTCGGCTGCGGCCCGGGCCAGACGGCGGCAGTCACCGGGGGCCTGGGAGATCTGAATGCGGTAGCGCAGCCCCCGCTTTTCGCAGGCGGCTTTGATCTTCTCACGGTATTCTTCCGTGCGGTTGCGGCTGCCCGCCGCGGGATTGATAATAAAAAGATGAGTCATAAGTGATTACTTCTTCCGCTTGTTGTCGGTGAACATATAGTAGTCGCACTTGATCTTGCCGTTGTAGAACTTGCGCTTCTTGTCGGCCCGTTTGCCGAAGTAATGCTCAAATTCCGGCTCGGAAGTGATGACGTACTTTTTCCACTCGTTGGCAAATTTCAGATGGCGCCCCAGAGCGCTGTAGAGCCGCTGGGCGCTTTGCTGCTCCATCATCCGCTCGCCGTAGGGGGGATTGCAGACGATGATGCCGGAGTCCGTGGGCAGGGGCATCTTGGTGGCGTCACCATCCTTGAAGGTGACGCAGTCGGAAACACCGGCCTTTCTTGCGTTGGCAAAGGAGAGGGACACGCAGGCGGGGTCGGCGTCGGAGCCCACAATCTGGTATTTGCCCTTAAATTCCTTATCCTTTGCCTCGGTCTTCACTTCCTCCCAGATTTCCCTGGGCATCCAGGGGAATTCCTCGGCGGCGAAGTGGCGGTTCAGGCCCGGGGCGCGGTTTTTGGCGATGAGGGCGGCCTCAATGGGAATGGTGCCGGAGCCGCAGAAGGGGTCCCAGAAGTATTCCCGGCCACGGTACCTTGTCAGCTGGATCATGCCGGCGGCCAGCGTCTCGTGCAGGGGCGCGTCGTTGCCCACAGCCCGGTAGCCCCGCTTGTGCAGGCCGGGGCCGGAGGTGTCGATGGACAGGGTAACCTGGTCATTCAGAATCGTAAAGTGCATCTGGAACTTGACACCGGTTTCGGGAAGCCAGCTCACGCCGTACTTTTCACCCAGGCGCTTACTTGCCGCCTTCTTGATGATGGCCTGGCAGTCGGAAACGCTCATCAGCTGGGAATTCAGACAGTGGCCCTTCACGGGGAACTGGCCATCCTTGGGGATATAGTCTTCCAGATTGGCGTGGTATACGCCCTGAAAGAGTTCTTCAAAGGATTTGGCGGTGAACTGGGCCAGCACCACCATGACCCGCTCGCCGGTGCGCAGGCAGATATTGGCCTTTGCCAGTGCCCGCTCATCACCGGAGAAAAACACCCGGCGGTCTTCCACCCGGACGTTTTCCATACCCATTCTTCGCAGTTCGTCGCCTGCCAGGCCCTCCAGGCCGAACAGAGTGGGAACAATCAATTCGATTTTATTCATATTTCCTCCAAATCAGGGAATAATCTTATTCTTCTTCAAATACCGCTCTTCCTCGGAGAACACGCAGCCGCAGTATTTCTGCATGTAGAAGCCGTGCTCCCGGGCGAAATTCTGACCGTCCCTGAAATAGGGGCGGAAATCCCGGTAGAGAAACTCCACACCGTATTCATAGGCAGCCCGCTCCGCCACATCGCGCATCAGCTCGTGATTCTGGTAGGGACTGATGAAGAGGGAAGAAGTGAAGCTGTCGAAGCCTCCCTCCGCTGCCTGGCGGGCAGTTTCGAAGAGCCGCATCTCATAGCATTTCACGCACCGTCCGGCAATATCCGGGGCCACTTCCCGTACGAAAGGACGCAGACCATAGTCGTTGCGCTCAATCACCGGCAGTTCAATGGTCTGCGCGTACTCCCGCAGACAATTACGCCGGGAGCGATACTCGGTGAAGGGGTGGATATTGGGATTGTACCAGAAGCCGGTGACGTCGTATCCGTCGGTGCGCAGCACTTCGATGGGCTGATTGGCGCAGGGCGCGCAGCAGATGTGGAGCAGTGTCTTCATAATTCCTCCATGGAAAAATTCTCAATACTTCAACAATTATAGTATATCATGGTTATTTTGCCATTTCAAGGCGGTTGTGATGATAAAATGCATCGCCCCCTCTTTCGAGGGGGCTGTGTAATATGGTTAGACCAGGATTGCGCCAAGCATACCGTCCTTGTAAACCTGCGTCAACCGGACGGTGCGGATCTCATTGTGAAGGTTTTCGCCCTTTGCGTAAACCTTGATATAGTTGGGCGTGTGGCCTGTGAAGAAATCCCCTTCCGCTTCCTCAAAAAGGACGGCATGGGTTGTGCCGATCAGGCTTTCCCGGTAGGCCTTGCTCATTTCCCCGGCAACGGCGATGGCGGCGCGGCTGCGGGCTTCCTTTGTGGCGTTGTTATGCTGTCCGGGCATCTTGTCCGCGGGGGTGCCGGGACGGCGGGAGTAGGGGAAGATGTGCATATCCGCAAAGCCGCACTTTTCGATGAAGGCAAGGCTCTGGGTGAACTCCTCCTCCGTCTCACCGGGGAAGGCCACGATCATGTCCGTGGTCACGGCGCAGCCGGGGAAATATTCCTTGAGAAGCCGGACGCTTTCATAGTAGCGCGCTGTGTCGTATTTCCGCTTCATCCGCTGCAGGACGGTGTCGCAGCCGCTTTGCATGGACAGATGGAACTGGGGACAGAGATTGGGATAGAGGGACATCTCCCTGCAGAATTCTTCCGTGATCACCCGGGGCTCCAGACTGCCCAGCCGGATACGAACCCGGGGAACCGCCTGGCAGACCGCCTTCAGCATATCTGCCATGGGCGGCTTACCCGGCAGATCCACGCCCCAGGAAGCGATTTCAATGCCTGTGACCACGATCTCTTTGTAGCCCCTGGCTTCCAGCTCCTTTGCCTGCCGGATGCACACATCCAGAGGCGCGGACCGGACAGGACCCCGGGTGTAGGGAATGATGCAGTAGGAGCAGAAATTCACACAGCCGTCCTGGACCTTCAGCATGGCTCTGGTCCGCTCCTCCAGCCCGCCGGCGGGAAGAATTTCAAATTCCCGGCGGCCCAGGGCGTTGTCCAGGGATTCCTTTTTCTGCTTGTCCGCCAGCGCCGCCAGGAGACTTTCCACAAATTCCTGCCGGTTGGCGCTGCCACCCAGCACATCTGCCCCAAGCTCCCGGACCGCGTCCGCAGCGTGCTGGGTGTAGCAGCCGCAAACCGCCAGCAGGGCGTCGGGATGGTTTTTCCGGCAGCGGCGGATGATGGCCCGGTTTTTCTTGTCCGCCACGGCGGTGACGGAGCAGGTGTTTACGATATAGGCGTCGCAGTCATCTTCGAACCGGCCGATTTCATGGCCCAGCTCCGTGAGCAGGCGCTCCATAGCCTGGGTCTCGTACTGGTTTGTTTTGCAGCCCAATGTATAAAAAGCAAATCTCATTTTGTCAAAACCACCAATTTATAAGTTGACAGATTGTCTCATTCGTCCAAACCGTCAATTGCAAATTACCAAAAATCTGCTATAATATTTGACATCGAGTCGGTTTGGGATTTGTCCCCTATTATACACGATAAATAATCTTTTGTACAGCTTTGGGGGGATAATTGTGCGGCAGTTTACGGTTCAGTTCCGGTCTCTGCGGGACGTTCAGGATTTTGTGGCACTGGCATCCAAGCTGCCCCATAAGCTCCTGGTGGGCAATGAACGCTTCCAGGTTCACGCCACCTCCTTCATGGGCATGTTCGCGCTGAATTGCCGCAAGCCTCAGAAGGTCTCGGTGGACTGCTCCGAAGAGGAGTTCCGACAGATTCTGGTTCTGTTTGAACGGTTTCTGGTCAACTGAATTTTGGCTCTTGCAGCACCGCTTTGGGAATACCTGGGGCGGGTTTTCAACCGGATGTATTTCCGGTACTTGCTCGGTTCGCCGCATACGCGGCGTGCCGAGCTTTTTTGTTCCTAAAAATAAGTAGAAATCGGTAAATGTAACCGATTTTTTGTTGAACCGGTACCTTTACTGTGGTAAAGTGTATTCGTAAATTTATACTCTGGAGTTCAGTTAAACCCAATCAAGGAGGAAACAAGATGAAGCACCATACCCTGATGCAACGGCTGCTGGCATTTATGCTGGCTGCGGTCCTCTGCTTCTCCTATGTGCCCTGGAGCGTGTTTGCAGAGGAAACCGGTACCTATGCCAAGGTCACGGAAGAACCTGCGGACTGGTCCGGTACGTACCTGCTGGTAAATGAGACGGATCCATCTTCCGGCTTTGTTTTCAACGCAGGTCTGGAAAAACCGGATGCGGCAAACAATAGTGAAGCGGTAACCATTACGGACGGCACCATCACTGCCTCTACGGCAATGTCCGTGATCGTGGAGTCCACGGAGGGTGGCTACCTGCTGAAAACCGCAGGCGGCACCTACCTGTACGCTTCCTCTGACGCCAATTCCCTCAAAACTGCCGCGAGCAGCGCCACCGCCGGCAAGTATCCCCAGGGTCTGGCACTGAACGACGACGGAACAGTGGATATCACAGTCAGCGAAACCCATATGCGTTTCAACAGCGCCTCCAACCAGATGCGCTTCCGCTACTATAGATCCGGAAGCTATACGGGTCAAAAGGCTGTGACCCTGTACAGGCTGGTGGAGCAGACCGGGGAGCCTGAGTCCAGCGAGCCTGTGGTTCCCACGGAGCCTTCCCAGCCTACAGAACCCTCCCAGCCCACGGAGCCTGTGGTGCCGGAGGTGCCCGCATGGAACGACGTGGATAAGAAGTATGATGTCTACGAGCTGGTCACCGCTCCCTCCAGCGGAGATACCGTGGTGCTCTACAACCCCGGTAACGCCAAGGCTCTGTCCTCTGTCGATTCGGGTTACTACAAGGCAGGCGTGGAGGCCGCGGTGGTAGGCGAAACCTACATTGCCTCCGATTCCGAAACCATTGCATGGACGGTGTCCATCGATGAAAACGGCCTACATAGCTTCACCCAGAAGGATCTGAAGCTGGGCGTGGAGAAAAGCAGCACTTACATCAATCTGAAAACCAACGCCGGTGATGATAAGTTCCTGGTAACTGCCTTTACTGAGGGCGGCGAAGTGTACCGGGTCCGGTCTTCCACCGTGGAGAGCTCCTTCGGCTTTGCCTACCTGGAGTGGTATAGCACCAAGAACGCCTTCTCTGCTTACGCTACCAGCGAGGCAAAGGCAACTGAGCAGAATTTCGGTTTCAAGTTCTACAAGTTGGTCCGGGAAGGTGTGGAAGAGGAGCCCGAGGTCCCCACCGATCCTTCTGAGCCTGAGGAGCCTGAGGGCGGTGAGACCACCGGCGTTACATGGTCCAAGGTGGAGCTGACTGACATCACCGATGCCGATACCATCGCCATCACCATGACCAAGGACGGCACCACCTGGGTGCTGCCCATCGTGGCTGAGGGCAGCAAGGGTCAGCCCCTGGCTACCTGCACCGGCACGATCGAGGGCGATACCCTGACCACGGATGTGGCAGAGACCTACAGCTGGAAGATCACAGCCACCGAAGGCGGCTACCATATCAAGACCGGCGAGAGTTACCTGTCCGTCATCGCCGACAACAACGGTGTGCGCATCAACAATACTGCCGCTGTCTGGAATGTGGCGGACAGGTATCTTGCCTCCGTCGACGCCAAGAGCACCACCCGCTACCTGGGTGTTTATATCGCCGGTGCCGACTGGCGTTGTTATCTGAACACCACCGGCAATACTGTTGGCCAGACCTTAAACTTCTGGAAGCTGAACACCGTGGAGGAAGAAAAACCCGAGGTTCCTGTGGAGCCCGAGGTTCCCACCGGCATTGCCGACGGTGACTATGTGATCTGGGCCCCGGCCTACAACAAGGCTTTATCCTCTGTCTACAGCGGCTTCTACAACAGCGGCGTGGATGTGACACTGAACGGCGGGACCCTGGTGGGCTATACCAATGCCGAAATCTGGACCGTGAAGAATCGCGATGACGGCACCATCAGCATCTCCTTCGGCGGTCAGAACCTGGGCATGGCCGACAGCTATTCTTCCATGACGCTGGGGCAGAAGTACGACACCTGGACCCTGGAGGATGCAGGGGACGGTCTGTGGTACGTGAAGAACGTGGGCCGCAGCGCTTATATCGAGTGGTATGCTGACAATAAAAACTGGAGCGGCTACGGAAAAATCAATGCCGGCTCCGAGGGCATGTTCGCCCTGCGCTTTACACCCGCCCGGAAGGGCCTCACCACCGACAGTTCTGTGGTGGAGAACATTGCCCAGTGGGGCGGCATGACTTCTGCCGACAATACTGCCTTCATCTACGGCGACAAGTACGTCTCCGGCGATGAACTGGACACCCAGGATATCTTCACCGCCGTGGTAAACGGCAAGGCCGTGACCCCCTGGACCCAGGGCGGCCAGACGGAGGCACCTCTGTACTATATGGGTGCCAAGGGCATGGGCTCCGGCAAGGATGACTACCTGCAGCTTGCTGTCAACGCCGCCGGCTGGGGCGATATGGAACTTTCCTTCCGCCTCCGCTCCTCCAATTCCGGCCCCGGCTCCTTCCGGCTGAAGTATTCCGCCGACAACGGCGCCACCTGGCAGGATTTCTCCACCGGTTCCTATGCCTATGCATACACCGGCTGGACCTCTGAGGGCTCCTACCCCGTCACCGGTGACGGTAAGATTACTGACGGCATCGCCAAAACTTCCTACGCGCCTGGCAACTACGTCAGTTTTGTGTTTGATGTGCCCGCCGGCGCTGACAACTGCGAGAACCTGCTGATCCGGCTGGTGCCCGGCACCGAAAGGGCCAAGGGCGATGGTGCGATAAATAACGATGCCACGGTTCGATTTGATTCCGTGATCCTCTCCGGCAACCCCGTGGTGGCAGACTCCATTACCGGCTATGTCAGTGTGGAGCCGGACGGCACGGTGGATCAGCCCGGCGGTACCGAGCTGACCATGACATCCGCTACTGAAGGCGCGGTGATTTACTACCGTGTTAACGGCGGCGATTGGCAGACCTACGATCCTGCCAATAAGCCCGCTCTGGAGACGCTGCCCTGCAATATCGAAGTCTACGCCTCTGCCGAGGGCAAGGCTGACTCCGTGGCGCGGCTGTACCGCTATGCCGCGGGTACCGTGGAGCCTGTCAAATTCAGCCCCAACGGCGGCGGCATCTACATCGCCGGCGAGTCTGAGACTATCACCCTCTCCACCGCTACCGAGGGTGCTGCGATCTTCTTCGCCACCTCCACCGACGGTGTGACCTTTACCGAATTTACCGCGTATGCTGATCCCATCGTGGTGCGCAAGGGCTTCGGAAAGATCGTCATCCAGGCCTACGCCATGAAGGACGGCTACAGGAATTCCGAGGTGATCACCCGGACCTTTACCGAGCGGCTGTCCAATTCCTACCAGATTTTCTTCGGCCAGCTCCACTCACACACCAATATCTCCGACGGCACCGGAACCGTGGAAGAGGCATTCCGGCACGCCTCCCAGGTCGAGAATCTGGACTTCCTGGCAGTTACCGACCACTCCAATTCCTTCGACGGCGAGGGCAGTGGTGTTCTGGCACAGGACGGAAGCGCTATCTCCTCCGAGTGGAAGCAGGGCCATGAGGCCGCGGCTTCCGTCACCGACGAGGACTTCGTGGGCCTGTACGGCTTTGAAATGACCTGGTCCAACGGCCTGGGCCATATCAACACCTTCAATACCCCCGGCTGGCAGAGCCGCTCTCAGGCGGACTACAAGAATCAGCCCACCGCTCTGCAGAATTACTACGCCGCCCTGGCCACCGTTCCCGAGTCCATCAGCCAGTTCAATCATCCCGGCACCACCTTCGGTGACTTCAGTGACTTCGCCCACTACTCCGAGAGCACGGATGCCCTGATCACCCTTATCGAGGTGGGCAACGGCGAGGGCGCCATCGGATCAAGCGGCTACTTCCCCTCCTATGAGTACTACACCCGGGCCCTGGACAAGGGCTGGCATGTGGCCCCTACCAACAACCAGGATAACCACAAGGGCCTCTGGGGCGATGCCAACACCGGCCGAAGCGTTATTCTGGCCGATTCCCTCACCCGGGAGAACATCTATGATGCCCTGCGCAACTACCGTGTCTATGCCACCGAGGATAACGATCTGAACATCTACTACACCCTCAACGGCATGATCATGGGCTCCACGCTGGAAGTTAGCGACGTGGATGCGGAGCTGACCATCCGGGTGAACCTGGCTGATGCCACCGATGCCGCTGTCGGCCGTGTGGAGGTTATCGTCAACGGCGGCCTCACAGCGGCTTCCAAGTCTGTGAACACGTCTTCCGGCACTGTGGAACTGACGGTCCCCGCTACTTATAATTACTACTACATCCGTGTTACCCAGCCCGACGGCGACATCGCCGTGACCGCCCCCGTGTGGGTGGGCCAGGTGGAGGCCGTGGGCATTTCCAGCCTCACTGCCGGGACCGCTTTGACCATTACCGGTGAGGAGCAGACCTTCACTGCGGAGCTTTTCAACAACGAGCGCAGCGACCTGGTGGTTGAATCCCTGGTCTACACCGATAAGCAGAGCGGCAAGGTCCTCTACACTGAGACCGGCATCACTGCTGTCGGCATGGAGAGCACCGCCTCCTCCACCTTCGGCCATACCTTCGAAAATGACGGCATCTACACCATCACCGCAACGCTGAAGGGCAAGCTGAACGGCCAGGAAAAAATCTACACCAAAGATCTGGAAGTGACCGTCATGCCCCGGACGATCACCAGCGCCATCATCGTGGACGGCACCCATTTCAATGACTATGTCACCGGCTATTACGGCGGCAGAATGGGCAATATGACTGCCATCGCGGCATCCCGGAATATCGATGTCCATGTGCAGACCGGGAAGATCACAGCCGAAATGCTGGAAAACTGCCCGCTGCTGATCATCTCCGCGCCCGCCAAGAAGAACGGAACGGATAATGCAGGCGACTACACCATCAGCGAATTTGAGGACGAATTCATCGACCTGGTTGCAGAGTATGTGAGAAACGGCGGCAGCGTGGTGCTCTGCGGCCTGGCGGATTACCAGGATAAGACCAACGACGGTATCCACGAATCCTCCGTGCAGATCAACAAGCTCCTGGCTGCCATCGGGTCTACCATGGGCATTTACGACGACGAAGCTTACGATGATGATCACAACGGCGGCCAGGCTTACCGGCTGTATCCCGAGTGCTTCAATATGGACTCCCGTTGGTGCGCCGGCATCGTCACCGGTGAAGATGGCCAGGTCTACAGCCAGTATTCCGGCTGTACCGTGGATCCCGGTGAAGGTACCTGGCTGGTGAAGGGCTTCGACACCACCTACTCCATCGACTCCGACAACGATGGCAAGGGCGGCGTGGATAAGGGCGAGGCCGTATTCCTGGCTGTGGAAGAGACCGGCTTCGGCGGCAATGTCTTCGTGGCCGGCGGCGTGTTCATGTCCGACTTCGAGGTGGCGGCGGAACTGGACAATATCTGGGATCTGCCCTACGCCAACCGCACCATCTACGAGAACATCATCGGCATCACCCGCAATCAGCCCGATATCACGCCCATCGCGGACGTCCGGGCTTCCGCGGCTCAGAAGCTGGGAAGCATCTTTGCGGTGGAAGGCTTCGTGACTGCCGGCACCGACAACAAAAATACCACCTTCTTCGATGCCATTTATGTCCAGGACGAGACAGGCGGTATCACCGTCTTCCCCTATTCTGATGAAGGTCTGGAACTGGGCACCAAGGTCCGTATCACCGGCTATACCGATGCCTATCAGGGTGATCTGGAGATCCAGATCATGTCCATGGAAATTCTGGATGAACCCAGAAACGTCATCACGCCCGAAAAGGTCTCCGCCAAGGACGCTATGAACTATGCCGAAAACGGCGGTAAGCTGCTGCAGGTGGAAGGCAAGGTCGTGGAAGTGGTGCTGGGCAGCGGTGCCGCAAGAACCGGCGACAAGCGTGTTGCCCAGTTCGTGGTGGAGGATGAAAAGGGTGATCTGGCAAAGGTCTTCATCGACGGCTATATCCTCTCCGGCACCACCGGCGAGAACAACCTGGCGGATATCGTCCGGGAGGGCAATATCGTCTCCGCTGCGGGCCTGCTGTACCTGCATCCCGAGGGAGATTCCGCGGAATCCGTTGCGGTCCTCCGGGTCCGCAACTGTGATGAAGTGGTTCTGATCCGGGAAAAGGAAGAGGAAGCACCGGAGGATCCCTCCGAACCCTCCGAACCTTCCCAGCCTTCCGAACCTACCAAGCCCTCTGAACCCAGCGAACCTTCTGCGCCCACCGAAACAGAGACTGACAAGTCCCGGCTGAAGCAGGCTATCGACAATGCCAAGGCCAGGAAAAAGAAGGACTACTCCAGGAAAACCTGGGATGCTATGGAGGCTGCGCTGAAGGCTGCCGAGGGTGTCTTCAGCGACGGGGACGCAACCCAGGAGGAAATCGACAATGCTGCCGACGCGCTGGATAAGGCCATCAAAGCCCTGGCGCCTGCCACCGGCAAGAATCCCGAGACCGGCGACAACGCCATGATCGGCCTGAGCCTGGGAATCATGGCCGCAGCTGTGGCTGCCATCCTGGTTCTGGTCATCAACCGGAAGAGATTTATGAAATAATATGCATCATACCAAACTGAAATTGTCCCGCCTGTGGGCGGCTCTGGGCTTCGGGGCACTGCTCCTGCTGACCATCTTTCTGGCGAACCGGGGCTGGAACGCCGGAGAAAGCGCCCGAGAGGAAATCGGGACCCAGTACGAGACGGCCTATGTGGCGGATATCCTGGAGGATCAGACCGTTTCCGATCCTGCCATTGAGGGCCGTCTCCGGGGCAGCAAGCTGCTGGAGGTGGAGATCCGCACCGGCCGCTATGCCGGGGAAACGGTGGAGGTGCCCAACTACTTCTCCGCCATGTACTCCGTGGACGTAAAGACGGGGGACACGGTGTCGGTTCGCATCGACACCGACTCCCGGGGGGAATACACCGTCTCCATCTACAATTACAACCGCCTGCCCTGGATTATCGGCCTGGCACTGGTATTCTGTCTGGCGCTGGTGGCCATCGGCGGCTGGCAGGGGCTCCGGGCGCTGCTGGGCCTGGGATTTACCGCAGTGTGCATCCTGTGGATCCTGGTCCCCCTGGTGCTCCAGGGCTGGTCCCCCATTCCGCTGACGGTGGCCATAGTGGGCGTGACCGCTGCGGTGGGCTTCTATCTGCTGGGCGGCTGGCAGCCCAAGACCCTGGGCGCGCTATTAGGTGCCCTCTGCGGCGTGGCTGCGGCGGCGCTGCTGGGGTATCTCGCCACCCGGCTGGTCCATATCTCTGCCTATCAGATGGATGAGAGTGAGGGACTGCTGCTGGCGAGAAATGATACGGGCCTTAAGATCGGCGGCCTGCTCCTCAGCGGCATCCTCATTGCCGCTCAGGGCGCGGTGATGGATACGGCCATGAGTATTGCCTCCGCCATGGCAGAGCTGAAAGAGAAGAAGCGGGATATTTCCCCCGGCGAGCTGTTCCGTTCCGGTATGGCCATCGGCAGGGATACCACCGGCACCATGGCCAACACCCTGGTGCTGGCCTTCATGGGCTCCGGTCTGAATATGGTGGTGCTGATCTTTTCCTACCGGGTAACCTTCCTGCAGCTGATGAATACGGATTTCATTGCTGTGGAGGTGGTCCGGGCGGTGGCGGGCAGCCTGGGCATCATCTTTACAGTGCCCTGCGTGGCGGCAGTGACCGCCTGGCTCTTAAGCCGGAAAAAGTAAACAGAAACCGGGCCGCGGTTTTCCACGGCCCGGTTTTTATGAAGACGGATAAATTATCGTTTACAAGAGCTTCCACCCAGGGGGAAGGTATTGCGCTAAACGATTATTTCTCCGAACAGTTTGCATGCAAAAAAGCCGCCGTCCAAAAGGACGGCGGTGTGCGTTCATTTTCTGGGATAGGGCTGTTTTTCATTGGTGCGGCCCAGAAGATAGTCCACGCTGACGCCATAAAAATCAGCCAGGATTGACCAAACCTCACTGGGAATGTCCCGGCGTCCATTTTCGTAGTTGGAGTAGCAAGCCTGGGTACAGTTTAACAGTTTCGCCAGGTCCTCCTGCTTCAGATCCCGGTCTTCCCGGAGATTTCGGATCCGCTCGTACATACCGCCACCCCATTTCGCAGTGTCATACCTAAAGTATATACAAAACAAAATGTTATATTGAATTATATAACGAATTGTTATATAATTGGGGCGAGGTGATGATTATGTTGGAAATGGAATATGAACGCTATTTAAGACTGCGCAAGGAATTGGAGGCAGATGAGGAGTACAGATTTCTGCAGGAGCAGCGGAGAATTCAGGAGGCGGCATTTTTGCGTGTTCTGGAATCAATGACACGCTCAGATAGGGAAATTGTATGCGGCTTCCTTGGAATCTGTGAAGAAATGGGTATAAGGGAGCTGGAATTGGCCTGCTTCCGGATATAAAAAGAACTCGTCCCAAAAGGAGGGGGGAGGATTTTGTTTGGCAGAACTACCTTGAATTACAGCAGGTTAGCGAAGTGCTTGATGGTGCGGCACATCTGGCTGGTGTAGGAGTTCTCGTTGTCGTACCAGGACACGACCTGAACCTGAGTGGTGCCGTTGCCCAGATCCATGACCATGGTCTGAGTGGCATCGAACAGGGAGCCGAAGCGCATGCCGATGATGTCGGAGGAGACGATCTGGTCCTCGGTGTAGCCGTAGGACTCGTTGGCAGCAGCCTTCATAGCAGCGTTGATCTGCTCGACGGTGACGTTGCCCTCAACAACAGCGTTCAGCATGGTGGTGGAGCCGGTGGGGGTGGGGATACGCTGAGCAGCGCCGATCAGCTTGCCGTTCAGCTCGGGGATGACCAGGCCGATAGCCTTGGCAGCGCCGGTGGAGTTGGGAACGATGTTCACAGCACCAGCACGGGAGCGGCGCAGGTCGCCCTTACGCTGGGGGCCGTCCAGGATCATCTGGTCGCCGGTGTAAGCGTGGATGGTGCACATAATGCCGGACTCGATGGGAGCCAGGTCATTCAGAGCCTTAGCCATGGGAGCCAGGCAGTTGGTGGTGCAGGAAGCGGCGGAGATGATGTGGTCGTCCTTGGTCAGGGTCTCGTGGTTGACGTTGTAGACGATGGTGGGCAGGTCGTTGCCGGCAGGAGCGGAGATAACGACCTTCTTGGCGCCGGCGTCGATGTGAGCCTGAGCCTTAGCCTTGGAGGTGTAGAAACCGGTGCACTCCAGAACAACGTCGACACCCAGCTCGCCCCAGGGCAGCTCGGCAGCGTTGGCCTTAGCG
>JAZQEP010000082.1:0-33351 GCA_045539075.1 Faecousia sp.
GAGCTGGTCAAGAAGATGGAGAAGTCCGGCGCCAAGGCTTACCTGGTCAACACCGGCTGGAACGGCACCGGCAAGCGTATCTCCATCAAGGATACCCGCGGCATCATCGACGCCATCCTGGACGGCTCCATCCTGAAGGCTGAGACCAAGACCATCCCCTACTTCAACCTGGAGGTCCCCACCGCTCTGCCCGGCGTGAACCCCGCCATCCTGGATCCCCGCGACACCTACGCTGATGCTTCCGAGTGGGAGACCAAGGCTCAGGACCTGTCCGCCCGCTTCATCAAGAACTTCGTCAAGTACACCGGCAATGACGCAGGTAAGGCTCTGGTCGCCGCTGGCCCCCAGCTGTAATTTATAGGTCGCATTTTCGTAATTGATTTTTGCCGGTAAGCGGATCTTTTCGGCTGGCTTTGGCTTATAAAAGATTTGAAATATAGCGCAGCCGTTGTCGTCGAAGACGACTTACGGATGCGGCATACCCCTTGCGGGTACACAAAGTATTCCTTCATCTTTCAACACCAAATCCAACTAAAAATCTCTCGCTCCCCGTCTGAAAATAACTTTCTCAAAAACTCCTGAAGGCTTTTCTGGAGAGAAACGAAAATTGTATGAGAAAACGCACCGCCAAAGGGCGATGCGCATAAAACAGGCTACAGGCACAACAGTTTCATCTGTTGTGCCTGTTCTTGTATGTCCGGGTAAATTATGGTATTATGGAATCAGTTAATCAAACTTGAACTTGTCTATCAGGTCTGCACCGCACCAAAGGCCCCCTCTGACGAGGGGGCTGTCACCGCAGGTGACTGGGGGAGAGAAAATGAAAGAATACAACAAAGCGAATATCCCATTGGCAAAGCACTTAAGGAAAAATATGACACCCTGGGAACGAAAACTGTGGTATGAATTTCTAAGGAATTATCCCATACGCTTTCAAAGACAAAAAGCCATCGGAAATTACATTGTGGATTTCTATTGCGCAAAGATAGGCTTGGTTATTGAGCTTGATGGTGGCGGACACTACACTGCGGAACAGGCAGAAAAGGATGATCTTCGCACAGAGGATTTGAAGAGCATGAAATTAACAGTAATCAGAATCTGCAATCCGGATATAGACCGTAATTTTCGCGGTGTATGCGAATACATAGATTTGACTGTGAAGAATCTCTCCCTCAGTCAGCTTCGCTGACAGCTCCCTCATCAGAGGGAGCCTTAAGTGCTCCTGCACCGGTACAACCGGGATATTGACAGAGTTTTTCATGGTGTGTGAACAAATTGACATTACTTTTCAAAACCGGCTGCACTACCCTCTCAGCCACCTGCGGTGATCAAGGAGTGTATCGTGTTGCATAGCATGTTGACAAAAAACGGAGCGTATCGGCATCGATACGCTCCGTTAACTGTTTTACGGACACCCTTCCAAAGGGGTGTGTTTTTTATGCATTATCTTGCGGTGCCGAAGAGGAAGTTCCGGAACAGGAACTCCGTCTTTTCCTGGCCCAAACCCTTCTTGAATACATCGGTGGAGGGGCCGCCGTTGGAGAGAAGACCTTCCACATAGACGGAAGCCTTGTCCTTCTTGGGACCGGGCTCGCAGTAGGGGGCGTTTTCGGCAGCACCCAGGAAGGCCTCCAGATATTCCATGGCGCAGCTGTCAAACTGGGCCCGGTGGGCCTTCTTGCCCTTCTTGGACAGGGAGACCGCCAGCTTGATGGAGTCGTACCAATGGCTTCCCAGGTCATGGTCGGGCAGGGCGGCGTATTTGTCCTTCACCTGCTGCAAGGAAGACAGGTCTGCCTGCTCCAGCAGGGTGTCGTAAAGCTCGTAGATCAGCGTGTCATTGCCCATGGCGTGGACCCGGTCGTAGGAGAAAAGGGGCAGGTCCCGCTCCGTGGGGTTGATGATCAGGGTGTCCATCTTCATCAGTCCCATCATACCGCTGGCCTCCATGGCGGATACATGACCCAGTCCCTCGGCGTGGAAGGCCCAGATCTTAAACTGCATGACGCCCACCTTCATGTTGGCGTACTCGTCCAGGGTGATGGCGTTTAAGTGATATTTGGCTGTGATGGAGCGAAGCATTTTCTGGATCATAGTATTCTCCTTACCAGGTGTAGTTCTTAAGACCTGCCTTGTGAAGCTGGATGGTGCCCAGCATCAGGCACAGCTGGGAAACGGTGTTGATGGACTGTTCCGCCCAGTTGACCCAGGCCAGGGTGGAGTCCCGGCTGGACATATAGCCCATGGCCATGGCGAAGACGAAAGAAAGGATGAACAGGATCATCACCTTGCCCCTGCCCAGCTTCTTTGCCATCACGCTTAAGCCGGCGCACATGCCGCCCAGACCCAGCACCATCATGGCGATGAAGGGCAGGCTGGAGGTGATGGCCACGGGAGCGGCGGAGAGCATGACGCTCTTCTTCTTCAGACAGACCATCAGGATCAGGCTCAGACCCACCAGCAGCAGGCCAATGGAGTTCACGGGCATGAACATCTCTTCCAGAGCCACGAAATTGCAGATACCCGCGGCGTAGAGCAGCTTCCACAGGGCCTTGCAGAAGCCGGCCAAAAACACATTGAAACAGCCGGCGGAGAACAGGGCGAAGGTGCCCTTGCACATCTTGTTATACAGGTCACCCAGCAGGACCAGGGCGGTGACGCCAAAGAAGGCCACGGGAACGAAGTCCATCAGCGCCATGGGGATGGAAAAATTATACATGGTGTTACTACCTCTCTTGTGGAAGAGGGCCATCTTTCGATGGCCCTCATTTTCGTTACTTCTGCTTGTTCAGATGGTAAACGGGCAGCAGGGGAATGATGATGGGGGTCTTGTCGGCGTAGGCCTTATACTCAGGGTTGTTGCCGTAGCGGGCCATCTGCCGCTTCTCCAGACGCTGGGCACCGTTGAACATGATGAACACGATGAGAATGTAGGCGATGATCACGGTGATCCACTGGCCCAGCCCAACCAAGCAGTCCAGGCAGGAAACGGTGATGCCGGTCCAGAACAGGATCTCACCGAAGTAGTTGGGGCAGCGGACGATTTTGTACAGCTGCTCGGTGGCCACCATATCGGGGCGCTTGGCCTTCTGAGCGCTCTTCTGCTTGTCGGCGATTGCCTCCAGGATGATGCCGAAGGCGGAGATGGCGATGCCCACCCACTGGATTGCGGAGGAGCCTGCCTCATTGAACAGGCGGAAAGCCACGCCGGAGGTCTGGGCCACATACAGCACGCCCATGGTCAGCCACATGAAGAACTTGACGAACACAGGCACCTCGCTGCCGGTGGCCTCAGCCAGGGTCTTGCGGTAGGCGGCGTTCTTGATCTCACGGATCAGCAGGAAGCCGCTGAGGCGGAAGCCGTAGATGACGAACAGGGCAAACTGGATGTAATGGGCCAGGGTCAGGGCGCCGTAATTGCCAAGAAGACCCAGAACAGCCATGGCAGCGCCGATGATGGCCACAGAGAAGCCGTAGCCGATGGACATAAAGTAGACGTACTTCTTAAAGCCGCAGATGCAGACCAGCAGGCTCAGAGCAAAGAAAATGCCAAGATGACTCCAGTTCCACATATTACTGCTCCTTTCCGAAGTAGACCTTCAGATACTCGGCAAAGCTCTTCTCGCCGATGCAGGTGTCGCCCACCAGATCGTGGGAAAGCGTCCACTTGGAGAAGAGGATGATGTCGTGCTTACCGGCCTTCTTGATCTTGGGCAGATTTGCCAGGATGCCGAACAGCCAGATGGGGGCCCACTTGATCTTCAGGGGCTTGCCGGCGGCGTCGAAGCACATCTTTGCCATTTCCTCGTAGGTGTAGGTCTCCTTGCCGCCTACATTGTAGGTGACATTGGTATCGTTCATGTGGTCCACGATGAACCGGGCGAAGTCGGGGCAGTCCACCACGTTGGCCTTCACGCCGCCGTGGCCCTTGAGCAGCTGCATCTCGCCCTTGTCGATGTAGGGCTTGAAGACCTTGGCGATGTCGTAGAAATAGCCGGTGGGGCGGTAGATGACCCAGGGCATGGGCTGTGCCTTGATTTCGTTCTCAACCAGGAGTTTGGCGTGGAGCATGGGCACTTCCTCGGCGCCGGGCTCATCGCAGGAGATGACGGAGACATAGTTGAATTTCTTCACACCGGCCCGGACGCACTCGGCATAGAAATTCATATTGCCCTTGTGGTCGATGTCGTAGGCAGTGAACTTGGTGGAAGCGCCGGTGAGGCCCATGGTGGTGATGGCGATGTCCGCGCCCTCGCACAGACCCTTCATGGTCTCGGGATTGGTGGCGTCGATGGCGACGAAGGTATACTTACCCTCGCAGCCCTCCACTTCCCGCTCCTTCAGGTCGGCGGCGATGACCTCATGGCCGTCAGCGCAGAGGCACTTCAGAATTTCGGCACCCAGATTGCCAAAGGCGCCTGCCAGAACTACTTTCATATGATTTTCCTCCTTATTGTTAGGCTGAAGTTTAGAAAATGTATCGTTACGAATTGCCTGCGGCAGCTCGCCGTTTACTTTTTATTCTTCTCTTTTGCCCGCTTGTCGTTGATGATCTGCATCTCCTTGGCGGTGATCAGGTCGCAGTTGTTCTCCCGGCCCCACTCCACGCAGCCCTTGAGCACCAGGGGCAGGAAGACTCTGGGCACGTTCAGAATCATTTCCAGTGCATCGTCGGTGAACTTGACCTTGTCGTCAGCCCGGTCGGCGGCGTAGCGGACGGATTCCAGACTCTGCTTGCGGATGGGCAGCAGCTCTGCACGCATCCGGGTCTTCCGGTGGAACCAGAAGTTCTTGGAGTCACGGTAGCCGTAGTCCACGGGCAGGGCGGGGAAGTCCTTGGCCTTGACGCCGTTGATGATGGCATCCGCGTACTTCTTCTTCATCAGGATCTTGTCCACCTTCAGAATGAAGTGGGCGCCGAACTTGCTGGTAATGCCGTTGAAATCATGGTAGGGGGGCTCGTAGCCGTTCAGCTGGCCGGGCTGGTCGTCCTGGGCGTTATCCAGGGTAGATACCCAGGTGCACTCGATGACCTGGATGGCGTCGGACAGGACCATGGGCCGCTTCTCGCCGGTCTGCTCCTCGATCATGCTCTTCTCCAGCTTGAATTCGCACTTGGGCATCTTATCCTCGGGCTTGTCGCCGGGCCAGGAGAGCTTGACGCACTCCTTGAAGGTCTTGGGCTTGTCGTCCACGAAGTTGATGGCGCACTTGCCGCTGCGCAGGATGTTCTGAGCGGTGTTGGAAGAGTTCCGGCAGGAAAGCAGCATGGCGTAGAAATCCTTGCCGGCCACATAGTAGGGCTGCACCAGGGAGTAGGGACCCAGGGTGGTGGAGCCGTCCTCACACAATGTGGAGATCACCACGGTGGGCATGGGGAAAAACAGGGAGGTCTGATAGAAATTGTCTACCACACGCAGGTTTTCAAAACTGGACATAATCGCATCTCTCCTTTTGAAAGGTTGTGAAAAAATACCGGGGCTGCCTGACACAGCCCCGGTAAACGATACATTATGCGGGCATGTCAGAACAGTTTTTCGATCATGCCGTAGATTTCATCAAATTCCTTTCCCGCCATGGTCCAGCTGAGCAGCGCCTCGGCGGTGAATTCCGCGGGAAATCCGCTTCCGCAGAATTTTTCCAGCGCCCGGGCCAATTGGCTGCGGAGCATGGCATGGTAGCGGGAGAAGGATGCAGAGGAACTGGCCACAGCGGACTGGTCCCGGAAAAGGCGTTCATTCTGCCGGGCAAAGTCCGTCAGCTGCCGGTGGATGCAGGCACAGACGGCTCTGGGATCCTCGGATTCCCGGCTCTGGGCCTCAATGGCGGCGACACACAGGTTCCAGTCCTCCAGCATAAAGCCGGCGATGAGGGCGTCCTTGGAGGGAAAATAGTTGTATACCGTTCCCACGCCGACGCCGCAGCCCTGGGCCACGGACCGGATGGTGGTGGCACTGTAGCCCTGCTGGTGGATCTGCCTGCGGGTCTCCTGAATCAGCCGTTCCTGCAGATTTTCAATGATCTTGGGCATGATGACTCCCTTTGTGAACAGGTTCACATAAATGTATTATAGTAATTTTTTATCGAATTGTCAAGAATCCTGGAGATCATTCCGATAAATTTTTACGGAAAGAGAATGCAGCCGGTGAAAACCAGGAAGCGATCTCCGGGCTGGGGATCCAATCCGGCGCAGCGGCGCAGCTGACTGCCCAGCAGACCGAAGCCGGTGGCGCAGTGGCAGCATGCTTCCGGATGGACGCAGGGCTCCGGCCAGGCACAGCTTTCGCAGATCCGGCATCCCTCACCGGACAAACACAGGGCCTGGGGATATTCCGGGTAAATTTCCCGGCACAGGGCGGCGAACCGCCGGCGGTGGGTCTGCTGCGCCCGGTTTCGCTCCGGGGCGGTGACAGCAGCTTCTTTTTCCACAACGGTCTGAACCAGAATACCCCGGGAAAACTCCTTCAGCCGCCGGGTGCAGGTGTCAAAATCTCCGCAGACCGGGGGACAGGTCCAGCATTTTCCGTATTTTCCGCAGAGATTCAGGGCGCACATGGCCCGGATATCCCGCCGGGGCTCCAGCGCCCGGACATCCAGGGGCGCAATGACCTCAAAACCCAATTGGCCCGCCGTTTTATACCATTTTTCCATATACCGCCCTCCTTTTTCGTCTGTTTTTTCATTTTACCAGCCTTTCCGGGAAAAAGCAAGAAAGAACCGGGCGGCGAATATTTCGCCGCCCGGTGGGGCTATGAAGTTTACTTCTGCTGGGCCTTGCCCTCTTTCAGCATCTTGATAAAGAAGCGGAAGAACATGAAGGTGGTGACGGCAGCGGCCACGACATCGGAGATGGGCTCTGCCAGGAACACGGCGAAGGCCTTGTTTTCCGGGGAGAAGAACAGGGGCAGGACGAAGATCAGCGGGATCAGCAGGAAGACTTTACGCAGCAATGCCATGATGAGGGAAATCTTGGCCTGACCCAGGGCCATGAAGGCCTGCTGGCAGGAGATCTGGAAGCCAACGGAGAAGCCGCAGGCCAGGAAGATCTTCAGTGCCCAGGCGGTGTAGTCCACAAGGGCCATATCGCTGGTGAAGATTCCGGCGAACACATTGGGGAAGGCCATCAGAGCCAGCCAGAACACGGTGGTGTAGGCCACGCAGACGCCGAACTGGCAGAAGAAGGCTTCCTTCACCCGGTCGAACTTCCGGGCACCGTAGTTGAAGGAAATCAGAGGCTGGCCGCCCTGGCACACGCCGGACAGGGGCATGGTGATCAGCTGGTTGATGGAGGTGAGCACCGTCATGGCACCCACAGCCACGTCGCCGCCGAACCGGGCCAGGGAGGAGGTGAAGCTGATGGACAGGATACTCTCGGTGGAGAGCATCACGAAGGTGGAGATGCCCAGGCCTAAGCAGGGCATGATGATGTGCTTTTCCAGCCGCATGTTGGGCACCTTCAGCTTCAGAATGGTCTGCTTGCCGGTGAGGAACCGCAGGATCCACAGGGCGGAGACCGCCTGGCTCAGAACCGTAGCCACGGCAGCGCCGGCCACGCCCATCTTGAGGACGAAGATCAGAATGGGATCCAGCACGATATTGATCACAGCACCGATGACGGTGGTAAGCATGGAGATCTTGGCGAAGCCCTGGGTAGTGATGAAGGTGTTCATACCCATGACGATCAGCACGAAGACGCTGCCAACCACATAGATACGGCCGTAGGTCACGGCATAGGGCAGAGTAGCGTCAGAGGCGCCGAAAAGCCGCAGCAGCGTGGGGCAGGCGAAATAGAACACCACGGTCAGAACCACAGCGAAGCCCATCAGCACGGTAAAGCAGTTGGCCATGATTTTTTCGGCTTTTTCCTTATCACCCTGGCCCATGGCAATGGCTGCCCGGGGAGCACCGCCGGCACCGGCCATCATGGCAAAGGCGGTGATCAGCATCAGGATGGGAGTGAACAGGCCCACGCCTGTCAGGGCGAGGCCGCCGATTTCGGGAATGTGACCGATGTAGATACGGTCCACGATATTGTAAAGCAGGTTGACGACCTGGCCCACCAGGGCGGGGACGGCCATCTGGACCATCAGCTTCTTGACGGAGCCGGTACCCATATCCCGGCTTGCGTTGGATGCCATAAAGATAAGACCCCTTTCATATTTTCAGATAATATCATTGTAAACCAACACCGGGCAAAATGCAAGATAAAATCGGGAAAAATATGAGTTTTTAGAATTAGTTCAATGGAAAATAGATAAAAAAGTTTGAAAAATATGATCAATATGTTTTAATCATCCTCTTTTGGAGAAAAACGGTTTGGAAGGGAAAATTCCATTGCAAAAAAACAGGCCGCCCCTTCGGGCGGCCTGTTCCGGTTTATTCGCTGACCAGCACCTTTTCGATGTGGCCGATGTAAAGGTCGTGGAAATCCTTGTCCGGGTAATTCTTGTTCATCACCGTGGTGTCCCGGAAGAATTCCTCTTTCAGAGGGGCCTGGTAGAGGGTCCGGCAGAAGAGCACCAGGCTGGCTTCTGCAAAATAGGTGCAGCCGTCTTCATGGACCGGGGTCAGCCCCACAGCGGCGACTTTGTCCTCGTCCCGGCCGGATTTGGTGCCCAGGTAGCGCAGTGCCTTCTTGTACTGCATAGGGAAGAAGCAGAGGGTGTAGCGCTCCTCCCGGTCGATGAATTCCCGGGTATAGCGCTGGGGGCGCACATAGCAGATGGCAGTGGGCAGATTCCACAGGCTTCCCAGGTGGCCCCAGGAGCAGGTCATGGTGTTATAGCTGCCCTCACCGCCGGCGGTGCAGAGCATCCACTCCCGGTCGATCTTGTCATAGGGATTCATCTGCAGCTGGGAAAAGGAGATTTCACGCATGGGTTTCACCTCGGAAGTTTATTTTGCCTTGGGATATTCGTTGCACAGCAGCCGGTAGGGTGCTTCGTCCTCCTCAATGGCGGGGAAACGGCCCATGGGAGGGTTGAAGCGGTTGTCGTTGCTGTCATCATTGCACTGGCTTACCTCGCCCAGCAGCACGTGGCCGGTGCCGGGCTCTACCTCAAAGTCGTGGTACAGGCGCTGCTGAATGAAGATACTCTCCCCGGGGGTCAGACGGATCTGGGTGCCTGCGGGGACTGTGTAGGTGCGGCCGTCGGTGTGCACCGTGACGTCGGACTCATAGTCGATGGACTCATCGGGGAAGGAATTGTACACCCGGATGAGCACATTGCCGCCGCCCCGGTTGATGATATCCTCGGTCTTGAACCAGTGGAAATGGTTGGGGGAATACTGGCCCTCCTTCAGAAACAGCAGCTTTTCCGCGTAGACCTTGGGGTACTTGTCGGGCTCTTTTTGGCTGCCGTTGCGGATGGTGATGAGGGAGAAGCCCATCTTTTCAAAATCGCCCATGCCGTAGTCGGTGATGTCCCAGCCCAGCATACAGTCCCGGACCTCGTCATATTCGTGGCCCTTATTTTCCCACTCTTGGGGGGTGAAATGGCAGAAGGGGGGCAGATAGCAGTGATACTGCTGGCACATGGCCTCCAGTTCCCGGAGGGCGGCGTTCACTTCAGATCGTTTCATGGAAAGTTCTCCTTTTATAAAGTTTCACCGTTGGATTCGATGACCTTGGCATACCACCGGGCGGAATCCTTGGGAATCCGGTTGCAAGTCCGGTAGTCCACATATACCATGCCGAAGCGGCGGGAATAGCCCTCGGCCCACTCGAAATTGTCCAGGAAGCTCCACTGCATGTAGCCCTTCACCGGCACACCCTCATCGATGCACTTTTTCAGCTCCCGGAGATAGGTGTTCAGGTAATAGATCCGCTGGGGATCGTGGACCTGGCCGTCCAGGCTGACCAGGTCATGGTTGGCCATGCCGTTTTCGGTGATGTACAGGGGCAGTCCGTAACGCTTCCAGATGTGGGCAGGACCGTAGTGCATGACCTCCGGGGTGATGCCCCAGTCCATGGCGGTGATGGGGAAGCCGGTATACCGGGGCACATCGTTGCCATGTTCGTCCACTTCAAAGCCCTGGTAGACGTTCATACCGATGAACTCGGGCTTCTCCATCAGATCCCAGTCGGCGGAGTCGATGGTGGCGGCGAAATTGCGCACTGCGGGGAAGGCACTGTCATCATAGCGCTTTAAGATCAGACTGTCCAGGAAAATATTAAAATTCCAGCCCCGGTTCAGATCGAAGGTGGCCTTGTAGGCGGCCTCCCGGCCTTCGGGGGTGTCCACGGACGGGTAGCCCAGATTGCCGCAGACAGCCACACCCACGGTCATTTCGTCACCCAGCTCCGCTTTGATGGCCCGCTGGGCGGCGGAATGGGCCAGACACTGGATGTGGTAGACCTTGGCCACCTGCTCCCAGGGAAGCTGATAGCCCGGCGCGTGGACGCCGCTTTGGTAGCCGCACTGGGCGATGCACTGGGGCTCGTTGAGGGTCATGATGGTTTTCACCCTGCCCCGAAAGTGCTTCGCCACCGCCAGGGCGTAACGGGCAAAAGCGGGGACGATATCCCGGTTCAGCCAGCCGCCCTTGTCCTGGAGGGCGCTGGGCAGATCCCAGTGGTAGAGGGTGATGAGGGGCTCAATGCCCTTGGCGATCAGCTCGTCCACCAGCTTGTCGTAGAATTCAAAGCCTTTTTCGTTGATGGCACCGTCCCCGTCGGGGATGATTCGGGGCCAGGAGACGGAGAAACGGTAGGCCTGGATGTTGTGCTCCACCATCAGCGCCACATCTTCCCGGTAGCGGTGGTAGCTGTCGCAGGCCACGTCGCCGGTGTCACCGTTTTTCACCTTGTCCGTCTGGTGGCAGAAGTCATCCCAGATGCTTCTGCCCTTGCCGTCTTCCTCCCATGCGCCTTCGCACTGGAAGGAGGCGCAGGCCACGCCCCAGAGAAAATCCTTGGGAAATTTGCTCATACAGTTACCTCCACATGATAGATTTCCTTGCCCTTGGGCAGGATCTTGCCGGAAATGGCCTCGCCGTCAACACGCACAGAGCAGGTGCCGGTCTTTGCCACATGGATGCGGTAGGTGCTTCCCTGATAGCGGCGGACCACGGTGTAGTCATTTAAGAATTCCGGCAGGCAGGGGTCTACACTCAGACCATCGGGGGTAGGCTTGATGCCCAGAATATACTGGCTGATATTGACGAAGGTCCAGGCGGCGGTGCCGGTGAGCCAGGAGTTTCGGGCGGCGCCCTCCTCGAAGGATGCCCTGGCGGCCACGGTCTGGGCGTAGACATAGGGCTCCACCCGTCTTACGTCGCTGTGCTCCTCCTGGTAGACCGGGCAGGTGCGCTTGTAGATATCAAAGGCGTTGTTGCCCCGCTTGAGCACCGTCTCGGCGATGGAGATCCAGGGGTTATTGTGGCAGAAGATGGAGCCGTTTTCTTTGTAGCCGGGAGGATAGGAGGAAATTTCACCCAGCTCCTTGTGGTACACGGTGTAGCAGGGAGTCAGAAGCTCGACGCCGTACTTGCCCAGCAGGTGTTCCCGGACGGAGTCCAGGGCGGCGGCGGCCTTGCCGTCCTCGGTGCCGATGCCGGCCATGACGCACATGCCCTGGGGCTCGATGAAGATTTTGCCCTCGTCGCAGGTGTGGGAGCCGATGATACCGCCGAAGGCGTCGTAGGCCCGGACGAACCAGGCTCCGTCCCAGCCGGGACCCTTGACGGTCTCGGCCATCCGGGCAACGGATTTTTCCACAGCTTCCGCTTCCTCATTCAGACCCAGGCGGCGGCAGATGTCCGCGTACTGATTGCCATAGAGCACATACATACCGGCGATGAACACGGATTCTGCCACGGGGCCCTCGCTGGGGCCGGTGGTCTGGAAGCTTTCGCCGGGCTCTTCGGAGAAGCAGTTCAGATTCAGGCAGTCATTCCAGTCGGCCCGGCCGATCAGCGGCAGGCCGTGGGGGCCCAGGTGGGTAGCGGTGTAGTTCACGGAGCGGCGCAGGTGCTCCATCAGCGGCACCTCACTGCCGGGGACATTGTCGAAGGGAGTGGGATGGTCCAGAATGGAGTAGTCACCGGTCTCGCAGAGGTAGGCGTAGGTGCAGGCGATGAGCCACAGGGGGTCGTCATTGAAGCCGGAGCCTACCTCGTTGTTGCCTCGCTTGGTCAGAGGCTGGTACTGGTGATACGTCGAGCCGTCGGCCCACTGGATGGAGGCGATGTCGATGATCCGCTCCCGGGCACGCTCCGGCGCCATGTGCACGAAGCCCAGCAGATCCTGGCAGGAATCCCGGAAGCCCATGCCCCGGCCGGTGCCGGACTCAAAATAGCTGGCGGAGCGGCTCATGTTGAAGGTGACCATGCACTGGTACTGGTGCCAGGTGTTGACCATCCGGGAGAGCTTCTCGTCGGCACATTCCAGACGGTAGATGCCCAGCAGGTCTTCCCAGTAGTTTTTCAGCTCCAGCAGCGCCGCGTTCACGGCCGCGTCTGTGGAGAATTTCTCAAGCACCCGGTAGGCGGTATCCTTGCGGATGATACCGGGGGCGATGAATTTCTGATCCCGGGGATTTTTGCTGTAGCCCAGCACAAAAATGTAGCTTTCCTGGGCGCCGGGTGCAAGCTCCACATCCAGAGCCAGGGCCGCCAGGGGGGCGCCGCCGTGGGCGACGAAGTCATTGGTTTTGTTTTCCCGGATCACCTGGGGATTCTGATAGCTGCCGAATTTACCCAGGAAGGTGTCCCGGTCGGTGTCGAAGCCTGCAATCGGCGCGTTGACGCCGTAGTAGGCGTAGTGGTCCCGACGCTCCCGGTACTCGGTCTTGTGGTAGATGACGGAGTTTTCCACTTCCAGCTCGCCGATGTTGAAGTTTCGCTGGAAATTGGTGGAGTCGTCCACGGTGTTCCACAGGCACCATTCCGCCGCGGCAGTGAGCCGGAAACGCTTGACTTCCGCCGTCTCGTTTTTAAGGATGAAGCGCTGGACCTCGCAGTTTTCGTTCATGGGAACGAAGAAGGTGATCTCCGCCGCCAGACCATCCCTGGCGGTTTCGAAAACCGTGTAGCCCATGCCGTGGCGGCAGGTGTAACGGTCCAGCTCTGTGTCACAGGGGTGGAAGGTGGGGCTCCAGGGAGCTTTTCCCGCCTCTTTGATATAGAAAAATCGTCCGCCGATGTCCGCCGGCACACTGTTGTAGCGGTAGCGCAGGATGCGCTGAAGCTTGGCGTCCCGGTAGAAGCAGTAGCCGCCCGCGGTGTTGCTGATCAGGGAGAAGAACTCCTGGGAGCCCAGGTAGTTGATCCAGGGCAGGGGGGTGGCGGGGGTCTCGATCACATATTCTCTTTTATGGTCGTCAAAAAATCCGTACTGCATAACATGATCCTCCGTATATGGGAGTGATGATTCAGAAAAGGAGGGCCCCGGAGGGCCCTCCGGTTCGGATGGGGTGGTAGTTATTCCTCTTCTTCACCCATGCCCAGCAGGCCCTGGATGCCGGTGAGTTCGATGGCGCCGCCGCCGAAGCTGAGGATGCCCCGAAGAGGCATGTACTTCAGCATAGCCATGTTCATTTCATCGGTAATGGCTTCGGAGGCTGCGGTGGGTTCGCCGTCGGTCTGGGGATGGAGGGTCTGACCAATGGCTTCGATCAGAGGCTTCAGTGCCTCGGAGGCCTCGGGATCGTCCAGGATGTCCATGACGATGGAGTCCATGGTGTACTTCTTGGGCAGCTCCACGGTGGAATGGACCAGGATGGTCTCCTCCCGGTCGATATCCCGGGAAGAATGGCCCACACTGACCTTGAACAAGCCGGTTTCCACGTGCCAGTCGTGAATTTCCTGGTTCCAGTAGGCGAAGGAGCGCTTATCCAGGGTGAAGGTGACCTGCTTGGTCTCGCCGGGCCGCAGCTCCACCTTCTCGAAGCCCTTCAGTTCCCGCACCGGGCGGATGGGGGTGGATTCCACATCGCTGACGTACAGCTGCACCACGGTCTTGCCGGTGCGGCTGCCCACGTTCTTCACAGTGACGGTGGCGGTGACGGTCTCGTTGTCCTGGATTTCGCTGCTGCTGAGCCACAGGTCGGAGAATTCAAACTCCGTGTAGCTTAAGCCGTGGCCAAAGGGGAACAGAACGTCCATTTCCTTCCGGTCGTAGTAGCGGTAGCCCACGAAGATGCCTTCCCGGTAGTCGGTGTCGTTCTTCTCGCCGCCGTAGAACAGGTAGGAGGGGTTGTCGGAAAGCTTTCTGGGGAAGGTCTCTGCCAGGTGGCCGGAGGGGTTCACATCGCCGAAGAGCACCTTCACGGTGGCCTCACCCACGGCCTGGCCGCCTAAGTAGGCTTCCAGAACGGCCTTGACCTTGCCGATCCAGGGCATCTCCACAGGGGAGCCGTTGTGCAGCACCACCACGGTGTTGGGGTTGGCGGCTGCCACGGCTTCGATGACCTTGTTCTGGCAGTCGGGCATGCGCATATGGGTCCGATCGTAGCCCTCGGATTCGTAGGAATCCGGCAGGCCGGCGAAGATCACGGCCACCTTCGCGTTCTTTGCGGCTTCCACAGCCTCAGCGATCATCTGGTCGGTGGCGTTGTCGTCCTTGACGCTGTAGCCCTGGGCGTAGGTAATGTTCAGGCCCTGGGAAGCTTCCAGAGCGGAAGTGGTTCTGAAGCAGTGGATATGGGAGGAGCCGCCGCCCTGGAACCGGGGCTTTTCAGCAAATTCGCCGATGAAAGCGATGGGATCTTCCTTGTTAAGAGGCAGCAGAGCCTCCTCATTTTTCAGCAGTACCATACATTCTCCGGCAATCTGAGCGGAGAGGGCGTGGTCGGCTTCCTTATCCCAGGGGGTCTCAGGCTTGGCATTTTCCAGGTAGCGGTAGTTGATCCGCAGAATCCGTTCGCAGGCCAGATCCACATATTTTTCATCCAGGTGGCCCTTGAGCACCGCTCTCATGACCTTCCGGTCATTGATGCCGCCGGAGGAGGGCATTTCCAGGTCCAGACCAGCCTGGACACCGGCCACACGGTTGCTGACTGCGCCCCAGTCGGAGACCACGTAGCCCTCGAAGCCCCACTCGTCCCGGAGCACCTGGGTCAGGAGCCAGGGATCCTCGGAGGCATAGACACCGTTGATCCGGTTGTAGGAGCACATGACGGTCCAGGGCTGGGCCTTCTTCACGGAAGTTTCGAAGGCGGGGAAGTAGATCTCCCGCAGGGTCCGCTCGTCCACATTGGAAGAGGAGCTCATACGCCGGTGCTCCTGGTTGTTGGCGGCGAAGTGCTTGATGGAGGTACCCACATTCTTGCTCTGGACGCCGTTGATAAAGGCGGCGGACATTTCGCCGGCCAGGTAGGGATCCTCGGAGAAATACTCGAAGTTACGGCCGCACAGGGGGCTGCGCTTGATGTTGACGGCGGGGCCGAGAACCACGCTGAGTTCCTCGTGCTGGCAGGAATTACCGATGGACTGGCCCATGCGGTAGATCAGATCCTTGTCGAAGGAGGCGGCGGTGGCGCAGGCGGCGGGCATGCAGACGGCCTCGATGGAGTCGTTGATGCCCAGATGGTCGGAGCCCATATCCTGCTTGCGCAGGCCGTGGGGACCGTCGGAGACCATGCAGGCCGGGATATCCAGCCGGGGGATGGGCTCCGTGTGCCAGAAATCGCTGCCGGAGAGGAGGCTGCACTTCTCCTCCAGGGTCATTTGGGAGACAAGAGCTTTGATATCCATATATAAAACTCCTTTATGTTCGGGAGGGTCGATGACCCTCCCTTATGGATTTATTCTGCTTTACTTTGCCAGCAGATCCACGGTGGACAGGTCCCACTCCTCATGAATCTTGGGCACGTCGGAAATCAGACGCTTGGTGTAGGCGGCCTGGGGATTGAGGATGACCTCATCCGCCTTGCCGTACTCCACGAACTTGCCGTGCTCCATGATGTAGACGGTGTCGGAGATGTAGTAGGCCAGGCCGATGTCGTGGGTGATGAAGATGATGGTCATGCCCACTTCGTCACGAAGCTGCAGCAGCATATCCAGGATGGTGGCCCGGGAGCAGGCGTCCACCATGGAGGTGGGCTCGTCAGCCAGCAGGATCTTGGGCTTGAGCAGGAAGATACGGGCGATCATCAGACGCTGCATCTGACCGCCGGAGAGCTCGAAGGGATACTTGTTGGTCAGCTCCGCGAACTTCAGATTCACGAAGGAGCAGGCCTCGGTCATCATTTCGATCTTCTTCTCCTTGGGCAGGTTCCGGCCACCGCGCATATGGATGCAGTCCAGGAGCACGGTGTCGATCTTCTGGAAGGTGTTGAAGCTGGAGAAGGGGTCCTGGAAAATGGCCTGGATGCCCTTCCAGTATTCCTTCTTCTTCTTGCCGGAGGAGATGTCCCGGGGCTGGCCCATGAACAAAATCTCACCCTCGGTGTGGTTCAGAAGACCCAGCAGCATTTTGGAAAGGGTGGTCTTGCCGGAGCCGGACTCGCCCACGATGGAGACGAATTCGCCCACATGGAAGTCAAAGTCCACATGGTCCACGGCCACGGTTTTTTTGTCGCCCAGACCAAATACCTTGGTGACGCCCCGGCCGGAAAGACACAGGGGGGCGTTGGTGAAATCCTTGGAAGCTACGATTCTATCTTCATTCATGGCTGTAGACCTCCTTCAGTTCATCCACGCTCATTAAGCAGCGGTACATTCTGCCCTCGCCGAAGTCCTTCTCGGGAATGGAGCTGTAGCGGCACTCGGGCCGGGCGTATTTGCAGCGCTCGGCAAAGCGGCAGCCTGCGGGGGGCTTCTTCAGGTTGGGAGGCGTGCCGGGGATGGCGGTAAGCTTGTGGCCCCGGGTGCCTTCCTCGGGAACCAGGATCGAGCCCATAAGGCCGTGGGAGTAGGGATGGGTGGGATCGAAGACCATTTCACGGGCCGAGCCCCGCTCCACGATCTGACCGGCGTACATGACCATGATGTCGTCGGTGACGTTATACAGCAGGGGCAGCTCGTGGGTGATGAACAGCATGGCCTTGACGTAGCCCTTTTCCATCAGCTCCTTCATCATCTTGATGACCATCTTCTGGGAGGTCACGTCCAGGGCGGAGGAGGGCTCGTCCGCGATGAGAACCTTGGGATTCAGAATGGTGGACACGGCGATGACGGTACGCTGCTTCATGCCGCCGGAGAGCTCCACCGCGTGCTTGTCCAGCACGGAGGCGGGCAGACCCAGCTCAGCAAACCGGGCCTCGGCCAGACGGCGGATCTCCTTTTTGTCGGCCTTGGGGTCGTGGGCGCGAACCACGTCCTCGATAAAGCGGATGATCTTCTGGGTGGGGTTCAGGGCGTTCATGGCGGCCTGGGGGATGTAGGCGATCTCGGTGCCCAGGATGGTCTTGCGGACCTGGTCCGGATCCATGCCGGAGATGTTCTTGCCGTCGATGATGATCTCGCCGCTCATATAGTGCAGGGGCGGGAAGTAGTAGCCCATCATGGAGAGGGCCAGAGTGGACTTGCCGCAGCCGGATTCGCCGGCGATACCCAGAGACTTGCCTTCCTCGATGGTGAAGGAAACGCCGTCCACGGCGTAGACATCTTCATGGAAGCGGGTGACATATTTGGTTTTGAGGTTCTTGACCTCTAAGATTACTTTACCCATAGTGTGCGCCTCCTTAATCTCTCAGGGTGGGGTTGAAGACCTGGTCCAGACCCGTATTCATCAGATTCAAAGAGAAGGAAATGAGAGTGATGGTCAGGATCACGGGGAAATATGCCCACCAGGAGCCGTTGGTATGTGCGGAGTAGAGCATAGCCCAGTTCATCATCAGACCTAAGGTAGCGGTCTCGGTGGTGCGGGGGCCCAGACCCAGCAGGGAAAGCTGTGCCTCGGACAGGATACCGGAGGACACCTGAAGAATGAAGGCCATGACCACATAGGAAGCAATGTAGGGCAGTATGTCGGTCAGGATGATCCGGAAGAGGCTGTGGCCGGAGAGCTTACTCAGGTTGACGTGGTCACGGTTGCGCAGGGAAATGACCTGGCTTCGGACGGAGCGGCAGGTCCAGGTCCAGCTGGTAAAGCCTATGACCGTCGCCACGACGCTTGCGCCGCGCTGCTCCTGTCCGATGGAGTAGGAAATGAGGATCAGCAGCACGAAACCGGGGATAACCGTGAAAACGTTGGTGATGAACATGATGAAGTCATCGAAGAAACCGCCCAGGTAACCGGACAGAAGGCCCAGTGTCAGACCGATCAGCGTGGCCACGGTACCGGCGATCAGACCGATGACGATGGAGGTGCCGGTGGCGGAAACCAGCTGCTTGAGCACGTCGCGGCCAAAGTTGTCGGTGCCAAGGGGCAGGATCTTGACGTTGGCAACGGCGCCCACACGGACGTAGTCGTTGGTGGTGATCTTGGAGGACTGCTCCAGAACACCCTCGTCGTTCTCACTGGCGATGATGATGGTATCACCGGAGCGCAGATCCACCAGTGCCCGGTTGAGGCGCTTGTAGTAGTTGAACTTTGCCTTGGTCATGCCCTTGGGCTTGGTGGTTTCATCAAAGTGTTCAAACCACGTATCCAGCATCGCGTCGGTATCGCTCATGTCCAGGTCGGCAATATCGACACCGATGGTGGAGAAATATTCCACCATGGAGACCCGGTCCTCATCTTTCAGAGAAGCGGCAATACGCTTTTCTTCCGCTTCGGGCAGGCGGAGGACTTCATAGGGCGTCTTGGTGGCATCGTACATGGAAACGTAGACGCCGGGCTTGGCGAAGGTACCCACGCCGATCATCTGCAGCGGATCACCGGGGTTGATCAGCGGATACACAAACAGGATCATGAGGATCAGCACAAAAATGCCGAAGCCTGCAACGAATTTCGGAGAATGGAAGACTTGTCGTAATGTGTTTTTCATAAAAGATCCACCTCCTTAGTCGAACTGGGCGGCCTTGACTCTGGGGTCAATGAAGCCGTAGATAATATCCAGCAGGAAAGTAACCAGCAGAACCATGATGGTAATGATCAGCGTGGTGGCGGAGATCAGGGGGTAGTCCGCGGCGGTGACGCCCGCGTACATGGCGCTGCCCAGACCGGGGTAGGAGAAGATGATCTCGGCAACCAGCGCGCCGCCCACCATGGTACCGATGGACAGGGCCAGACCGGTGATCTGGGGCAGCATAGCGTTGCGGAACACATAGCCCACGATTTTGGAGTCCTTGATGCCCAGGAAACGGGAATACTTGACGTAGTCGGCGTTCAGTTCGTAGATGGACATGGAGCGCATGCCCACGGCCTGGCCGCCGATGGAGATCAGCACGATGCTCCAGAAGGGCAGCTGATAATGGGTAATGACGGACTTGATGAAGGGCCAGCTGAAATTGGGGATCATATCGAAGGCGTAGCCGCCGGCGATGGGGAACCATTTCAGCGTGACGGCGAAGACCAGCAGAAGGACCACAGCCATGCCGAAGGCGGGAACATTGCCCAGGAACAGGAAGGTGGGAAGCAGGACCTTGTCCCAGCCCTTCTTCAGGTAGGCGGCCAGGGCACCAAGCAGGTTACCCAGGATCCAGCCTGTTAAGATGGCGGGCAGCTGCAGGCACACGGTCCACATCACAGCACTTCCGATGATGTCGGAAACTCTTCTGGGATACTGGCTGAAGGAGGTGCCGAAGTCACCCTTCAGCGCGTTCTTCACAAACCGGAAGAACTGCTCGTGCATGGGAAGATTGGTGCCGAATTCCTCCTCGTAGCGTTTGTAGATCTCCTGGACGGCGGAGGTGTCGGTCATACCGGAGGCCATCTTGCCGGTGATGGCGGCAACGGGGTCCGCGGGCATCAGCCGGGGCAGGAAGAAGTTCAGGATCACGGCCACGACGAAGGTAATCACAAACCAGAGAATCTTTTTTCCGAAATATTTACGGTAGCCTTTCATGGTGTTTTCATTCCTCCCTTTTCAGAGGTTTTTTATTTGGGGATATCGCAACAAAAATGCAGAATGCAGAATGCAAAATGCAGAGCGATTGCCTGTTACCCAACCGCATTGGCACTCTGCATTCTGCATTTTTCTGATGAAGACGAAAGGCCATGCTCCACGAGGGAGCATGGCCTCTTGTTAGTTAGAAGTTAGCTGACTGATTCGTTATGGAATTAGCCCACCAGCTCCAGGATGTACAGGGCGGCGATGCCGTAGCCGTCGGTGCAGTCCATGGGAGGAATGCCGTTCTCATCGCTGGGGAAGTTGGTCCAGACGGACTCGTTCACAGCGTGGAACACGGAGGGACGGTACATCAGGGAGAAGGAAGGAACCTCGGTCAGGTAGATCTTGGTCAGCTCGGTGTACAGAGCCTTCAGCTCCTCAGCATCGGTGGTGCCGGGGATCTTCTTGATCAGAGCGTCAGCCTCTTCGTTGACGTACTGGCCCCAGTTGCCGGACCAGTTGTTCTCGACGCCGACATACTCGGAGCCCAGGAACTGGTTGACACGCTGCCAGGGGTTGGAGGGAGAAGCGGCCTCGGGAGACCACATGAAGATGGCGTACTCAGTCTGGTTGGGGTTGGTGAACACAGTCTGGTAGATGGAGTACTCGGGGTACAGGGTGGTGATCTCAACACCGATCTTCTCACCGGCTGCAGCGACGACTTCCATGGAAGCCTGCCAGTCAGTCCAGCCGTTGGGGCAGACAGCGTTCAGGGAGATCTTCTCACCGTTCCAGTCACGCCAGCCGTCGCCGTCGGAGTCGACGATACCGGCATCGTCCAGCATCTTGATAGCGCCTTCGATGTCGTTACCGGCCCACTGCAGGTCAGCGACCTCTTCGTGGTTGTACAGAGCCTGCTCACCGGCGGTGGGGTTCATCAGAGATCTGGGAACGTCGGCGAAGGAGGGGGACTGGTTGGTCATTGCGTTGGCAATGATGGTGTCGTAGTCCACAGCCAGAGCGATAGCCTTACGCAGAGCGGGGTTCTCGGCCAGGACGGGCATGTTCATGTTGTACCATGCGGTGGGCATGGTCAGGCAGACGCCGTAGGGAGCTTCTTCGTAGAAGGTGGAGATGGGCAGACCATCTTCCAGCCACAGGTTCTGGATGTTGCCGATGAACTGCTGGCAGACGTCGACTTCGCCGGCCTTCAGAGCGGTCTCACCTGCGGGGTTGTCAGCGTAGATGGTGTGAGCGATGTACTTGGGAACGGGCAGCTTGCCCCACATGGAAGCATCCTGGCCCCAGTAGTTGTCGTCACGGATCAGAACGACCTTCTGGTCGTCAGCATAGTACTTGGTGTAGGGGCCGGACCAGACGACATCTTCGCCTGCGTCGTTCAGGATAGCGGTAGCGTCGCCGTTGTTACGGGCATAGACGGTATCGATCCAGGCAGCCTGGGCGATGGGGGTGCCGGTCAGGAAGTCCAGCAGCTTCAGGGGGTTGACAGCCTTGCCCTCTTCGTTCAGGGCAGCCTTGATAACGACGGTGTTGCCGTCAGCAACGATCTCGGAGATGTATGCCTTGTTGCCGGTGCCGGTGCCGTTGCCGATCTCAACGCCGATCTCCAGGGTGCGCTTGACGTCAGCTGCGGTGACGGGAGTGCCGTCGGACCACTTTGCAGCGGGCTTGATGTTGACGGTCAGCTCGGTCATCTCGTCGTTCCAGGTGTACTCGTCCTCAGCCAGCAGGCCGTACAGACCGCCGTCCAGAGGATTGTACATGAACAGGGTTTCGAACATCAGGGTACGGTAGCCGGAAGCGCCACCGGCGATAGCCATGGCGTTGTTCTGGTTGGTACCGATGACGTTCCAGGAGTTTACAGTGCCCCACTGCTGACCTGCGAAATACAGGGTCTCGTTACGGGGCAGGACATTCTCGTCCTGGACGGCGGGAGCTTCGGTCTCAACGGGCTGGGGAGCCTGGGTTTCGACAGGAGCCTGAGTGGGTGCCTGGGTCTCGACGGGCTTTTCGCCGCCGCAGCCTGCGAACAGACCAACGACCATCAGCACTGCGAGTAACAGGGCCAGAGTCTTCTTCATTGATGTTTCCTCCTTTTTTGTTTGGGCCGTTTGTTGGACGGCCTATTGTATGGCCTTTTGGCCATAGTTTATGGGGTTATGCGTCATCCCATATGGGATGACTTAAAAAAGAGGTACCTCTTTTTTAAGTTATGGTTATTTGAGCGCTTTCACCGTCTCGCCGGGAAGCACCTGTCCGGGGATCACGATCCGTCCGGGGATGTAGAGCTTTCCCTCTTCCACCGCTCTGGCCAGCTCCTCCGCTGCCCGGGTACCCATGGCTTCCGCGTCCTGCCGCAGGGTGGTCAGCCGGGGCCGGATGATCTGGCTGAATTTGATGCCGTCGTAACCGGCAACGCTGATGTCCCTGGGAACGGAGAGGTTCTGTTTTTCCAGTTCGTTCATGCCGCCAAGGTAAGCGATGTCATCGGGGAAGATGATGCAGCTGGGTGGATTCTTCAGCTCCAGCAGCGTTCTGGTGGCGGCTTCCACCGAGGCGGGGTCGTGGTAGAAGGCGGGGATCACATATTCGTCGGGGATCTCCAGTGCCAGTTCCCGACAGGTCCGCCAGAAGCTGGCCATACGGATCTTGGTGACGGAGGTCTCCTCGCCGTGAACGAAGGCGATGCGCCGGTGGCCCTGGCTGTGGATATAGAGGACCAGATCCCGCATGCCCTGAACATTGTCCGACTGGACGGAGCCGCAGCGCTCGAAGATATGGTCAATGGTCACCACGGGGATGTCGCTGTTGACCAGCTCCAGAAGTCCCGGATCATTGAAATCGCCGGAGGCGATGAGTACGCCGTCGCAGTTGCGGTAGCGGGCATGTTCTGCGTAGGTCATCTCCCGTCCGCCCAGGCGGTCGGAGATGAAGGAGATATCGTAGCCCATCTCCTCGGCGCGGTGCTTGAAGGAATTGAGGATCCGGGAGAAAAATTCGTGGGTCAGACCGGAATCGGTGGCATCCTCAAACAGGACGCCGAAATTATAGGAGCGGCTGGTCTTCAGCGCCCGGGCTGCCGCGTTGGCGATATAGCCCATCTCCTGGGCGGTGCGGCGGATCCGCTCGGCGGTTTCGGCGCTGACGTCGCTGGCGCCGTTGAGTGCTTTACTGACGGTGGCGGGGGAACAGCCGCATTGCATGGCAATCTGCCGGATGGTGACCATAAGGCCCTCCTTTCCCTGGGACCGGGCCCGGAAGAAGCGTATAAAAAGGGCCGTGAAGTCCTAAAACGTTTTCGTAACCCCATTATATGCAAGGATTTTCAGCTTGTCAATAACAAATGATAAAAATGATAAACAAAATGATAAATTTGTACAAGATGCTGATGATATGGTAAATTATACCAAAACAGATTTATGACCAGAGCAAGAATATATTGACTTTGCCGAGAGGTTATTTTATAGTAATGGTGGAAGTTCATCAGAAACGAAAACGTATTCGGAGGTATTATTGATGAGAAAACTGTCACTTAACGGCTCCTGGAGTTTAGAAATTCCTGGAAGTAACTTTGGAAACGTTTCCGCGCAGGTTCCCGGCTCTGTTTACCACGATCTTCTGACAAACGGGCTGATGGAGGATCCCTTCTACCGGGACAATGAGATGAAAGCCCTGGCTCTCATGGACAATGATTTTGTCTACAGCCGTGTTTTCGATGTGCCGGAGGAACTGCTCCGCTGCGACGCGGTGCTTCTGCGCTGCGAGGGTCTGGATACCATTGCCACGGTGTACATCAATGATCAGGTGGTGGGTCTGGCGAACAATATGCACCGAATCTGGGAGTTTGATATCCGCGGCGCTCTGCGCCCGGGTGAGAATACCATCCTCGTCCGCTTCGCCTCGCCCACAAAGTATATCAAAGAAGCCTACGCGAAGTCTGTCGCGGACGGAAGCTCCGACGCCATGGTGGGCTTCCCCCATATCCGCAAGGCACACTGTATGTTCGGCTGGGACTGGGGTCCCCGGCTGCCCGATGCCGGCATCTGGCGGGATATCATGATCCTTGGCGTGGAGATTGCCCGGATCCGGGATGTGCAGATCCTTCAGCACCACGAAACGGATAAGGTGACCCTGGAGGTTATCACCAATGTGACCGAGCTCACCGGCAGCCCCGATGTGACCGTGTCCGTGGTCACCCCCGCTGGGCAGACCCTCTACGGCTACGGCCACCATGTGCGGATCGAGATCGAAGATCCCCAGTTGTGGTGGCCCGCCGGCTTCGGCGGCCAGCCCCTGTATACCGTGGACGTGAACCTGGGCGCCAACGAGGACAGCTGGACCCGGAATATCGGTCTGAGGACCATGACTGTAAGCCGCAGGAAGGACGAATGGGGCGAGAGCTTCGCCCACTGCGTCAACGGCGTGGACATCTTCGCCATGGGCGCCGATTACATCCCCGAGGATAATCTGCTGCCCAGAGTGAATCCGGAGCGGACCCGGCGCCTGCTGGAGGATGCCCGGGCAGCCAATATGAACTGCGTAAGAATCTGGGGCGGCGGCTACTACCCCGACGATTTCTTCTATGATATCTGCGACGAGCTGGGCCTGCTTGTCTGGCAGGACTTCATGTTCGCCTGCGCTGTGTACAACCTGACGGAGGAGTTCGAGGAGAACATCACCGCAGAATTTATCGACAATGTGCGCCGTCTGCGCCACCATCCCTCCCTGGCCCTCTGGTGCGGCAACAACGAGATGGAGGATTTCGTGGACAAGGGCGAGTGGGTGGCCTGCCATAAGCAGAAGGCCGACTATATTAAGATGTATGAGTACATCATCCCGAAGGTACTGAAAGCCGAGGATCCCCAGGCCTTCTACTGGCCCGCCTCCCCCTCCTCCGGCGGCTCCTTCGACAATCCTCAGGACCCCAACCGGGGCGATGTCCACTACTGGATGGTCTGGCACGGCCTGCTCCCCTTCACCGACTACCGCAATCATAAATTCCGCTATGTCTCCGAGTTCGGCTTCCAGAGCTTCCCCTGCATGGACACCATCGAGAGCTTCACGGAGCCCGGCGACCGGAACGTATTCTCCTATGTGATGGAGAAGCACCAGCGCAATGCCTCCGCCAACGGCCGCATTGTCAACTACCTGTCCCAGATGTACCTGTATCCGCCTACGCTGGATAAGCTGGTCTATGCCTCCCAGCTGCTGCAGGCCCAGGCCATGCAGTACGGCGTGGAGCACTGGCGCCGGAACCGGGGCCGCTGCATGGGCGCCGTGGTCTGGCAGCTGAACGACTGCTGGCCAGTGGCAAGTTGGGCAAGTATCGACTACTACGGCCGCTGGAAGGCCCTGCAGTATTACGAGAAACGGTTCTTCGCCCCCGTGCTGATCTCCTGCCATGAGGAGGGCGTCCTGTCCCAGAACACCAATGTGAACGCCGAACCCTTCCACCTGGAGAAGAGCGCCCAGCTGAATATCAGCAACGAGACCCTCCGGGAGTTCCGGGGCACCGCCCGCTGGGCTCTGCGCAGGCCCGATGCCTCCGTCATCGAGCAGGGCGAATACAAGGTGATTTGTCCTCCCCTGAGCGCCGTCTGGATGCCCAAGGAGAATTTCGACGAATACGACACCTACGGTGTCTACTATTCCTACGAGCTGGTGGATGAAGAAGGCAGCCTGGTGGGCCAGGGCAGCGTGCTCTTCTGCCCGCCCAAGCACTTTGCGTTTGCCGATCCCGAACTCCAGGCCTTCCTGGATGGGGATGAGATCATCGTCACAGCCAATGCCTACGCCCGGAGCGTGGAGATCCAGGCCGGTGCCGATGTGCTGCTGGAGGACAACTATTTCGACATGAACGCAGGCGTCCGCCGGGTGAAGATCCTCCGGGGCGATGTGGACAGTGTCAGCGTCCGCAGCGTCTACGACATCCGCTGATGAGGTCCGGCCCATGGAGCTGAAGGGTCTGAAAGTCAATTTCCTGGGTGACAGCATCACCGAGGGGGCAGGGGCCAGCCGGTACGAAAACTGCTATGTGGAGCATTTGCGGAAAAACTGCGCTTTGGCTGCCGCCCGGAACTACGGCATCGGCGGTACACGGATCGCCCGGCAGCGGATTCCTTCCGTGGAACCGAAATATGACCGGGACTTTCCCTCCCGGGTAGGGGAAATGGATACCGATGCGGATCTGGTGCTGGTCTTCGGCGGCACCAACGACCACGGCCATGGGGACGCGCCCCTGGGCGTGGAAACCGACCGTACCCCGGAGACCTTCATCGGTGCCTGCCACTGCCTGTACGCATCCCTGAAAGAAAGATTCTCCTGCCCCATTGTGGTACTCACACCCCTGCACCGGGCAGAGGAGAACCGGGAGGATGGGATCACGCTAAAGTATTATGTAAACCTGATACGTGAGATCGCATCCCGCTGCGGCCTGCCGGTGCTGGATCTGTACGAAACCAGCGCTATCTGTCCGGCCACCCTTTCCCAACTGACTGGGGACGGTCTCCATCCCAACGACCAGGGCCACGCCCTGCTGGCCCGGGAGATCGAAGAATATCTTTCCGCATTGTAAAAAAGAAGAGCCTAAGCGGAGTCCGAATAAGAAAACATAGATTTAGGACATCTGCCTTTGGCAGATGGCCTAAACATGTTCTTGCCACGCAGAGCGGATTTTTCCGGCAGATCAAGGCATTTTTTCGCCGTGCTACTGGATGTAACACCAGAAAAAATAACGCTGAGCTGACGGAAAAGGACCTCTGCGGGGGCTATGTTCTCTTATGAGGACGCAGCTAATAGCTCCTCTTTTTTCTTCCGGGGGGCTGGTCAAGGGCGCTGTTTTCTGATACACTAAAGAAAAATATCAGCAAGGAGTTTTGTTATGCAGGAGATCCTTATGAAAGCCGCCAGCTACATTGCCATCATCGTGCTGGGCTATGTGCTGCGGAAAACCGGGTTTTTCGGCCCCGAGGCCTTCGGCGTTCTGAGTAAGGTGGTTATGAAGATCACCCTGCCCTGTGCCATCATCGCTTCCTCCGCCGGCAAGGGCATCGATGTGACCATGCTGGCTATCACGCTGCTGGGCTTCGGCGGCGGTGTGTTGTATATGCTTTTGGTCTCCCTGGTCCATTGCCGCCGGGGCCGGGAGGAGCAGTCCTTCGCCATCCTCAATACCCCCGGCTATAACATCGGCACCTTCGCCATGCCCTTCACCCAGAGCTTCCTGGGTCCTATGGGCGTGATCACCACCAGCCTGTTTGACATGGGCAACGCCTTCATCTGCCTGGGCGGTGCCTACGGTGTGGCTGCCTCCGTGAAGGAGGGCAGCGGCTTTAATCTGAAGCGGATCCTCATCGGCCTTTCAAAATCCGTGCCCTTTATGGCCCACCTGTGCATGGTGGTGCTGAACCTGTTGCACCTGGTGCCTCCGGCACCCATCGTGTCCTTTGCCCAGATCGTGGGCAGCGGCAACGCCTTTCTTGCCATGCTGATGATCGGCGTGGGCTTCAATCTCTCCGGCGACCGGAGCCAGTTCGGTGCCATGGCCCGGATCCTGGGTGTCCGCTACGGTCTGGCTGCGTTGCTGGCTGTGTGCTTCTATTTCCTGCTGCCTTTCCAGCTGGAGGTCCGCCAGGCCCTGGTGATCCTGGCCTTCTCTCCCATCGGTTCCGCGGTGCCGGTGTTTACGGCGGAGCTGAAGGGCGATGTGGGCCTGTCCAGCGCTATCAATTCCGTGTCCATTCTGCTGAGCATCGTGATCATCGTCACGCTGCTGGTGGTGATGCTGTAAGTTATCCGATTGACAACCTTTTTGCCCCGTGGTACACTGATTTCGGAAAATCCGTCCCGGGCGGGAAACGAGGTGCATCTTATGAGTAAATTTATTCTGAAGCAGGTCTCCTCCGGTTATAAATTTGACCTCACCGCCGCCAACGGCCAGGTGATCCTCTCTTCCGAGGTCTATGCCACCCGCTCCGCCGCCCTCAAGGGGATCGCCAGTGTCCGGGCCAACGGGCCGAAGGCCAATGTGGAAAATCAGACCGAAGAGGGCTGGTTCCCCGCGGCCCATCCCAAGTTTGAAATGTATGAGGATAAGGCCGGGGAGTATCGCTTCCGGCTGAAGGCCCGCAACGGCAAGATCATTGGCGTTTCCGAGGGCTATACCGCCAAGGCAGGCTGCCTGGACGGTATGGAAAGTGTGATGAAAAACGCCTCCGGGGCGGAAACAGAAGAATAAGGAGAGAAAACCATGGATATCAGAGAGAAGATCGAAAGCGTCGTCAAGAAGCTGCTCAGCGACAAGAAGCTGATGGAGAAATTCGAGCGCAATCCCGTGAAGGTCATCGAGGAGTTGCTGGGTGTGGACCTGCCCGACGACCTGGTGAACCAGATCATCGACGGCGTCAAGGCCAAGATCAGCCTGGACAAGGTGGGAGATGCCCTGGAAACCTTAAGCGGTCTGTTCGGCAAGAAGTAAATGACAAAAAGCCAGCCTGCGGGCTGGCTTTTTTCTCCGATTATTTGCCGGAAATTTTTTGAAATGTATTGAAGTTGCTGACTTTTTCCTATATAATTAACAATTGTGAAAAATTTGTAGAATGGTGTAACTTGCTATGGTTTTTTCAAGTCTGATATTCCTGTATGCCTTTTTCTCCGTATCGTTGCTGGCCTGCTGGCTGTTTAAGGAGAAAAATGTGCAAAACGCGGTGCTGCTGGTCTTTTCCCTGATCTTCTATGCCTGGGGCGAGCCCAAATATGTGCTGCTGCTGATGTTCATGGCCTTCAACGCCTATTTCTGTGCCCTGCAGGTGCAGAAGGCGGAGAAAAAAGGCTGGAAGAAATTCTGGGTGTTCCTGTCCAGCGCCGTTGACATCGCCCTCATCGGCTGGTTCAAGTATGCCGGACTGGTCTACTCCATCTTCGGCCCCGTGCCGGAATTCATCCGGAAGATCGCCCTGCCCATCGGCATCTCTTTCTATACCTTCCAGCTGCTGACCTATGTGGTGGACGTATACCGGGGCGAGGCTCCGGCCCAGAAGAAGTACTGGAAGGTGCTGCTCTACGCGGCGCTGTTCCACCAGTGCATCGCCGGCCCCATCGTGCGATATAAGACCGTCTCCCGGCAGCTCTTCGGCAAAAAGCCCAGAAAACCTCAGGTGGCGGTGGGCGTATCCCGGTTCGCCGCGGGCCTTGCCAAGAAGGTCCTGCTGGCCAATCCCTGCGGCGCCCTGGCGGATTCTCTGATCCTGGCCGACAGCGTGGCCACCGACATCACCAAGCTGGCGGAAAATATCCAGGCTCTGGAGGGCTTAAGCGTCCTGGCCGCCTGGCTGGGCATCTTCGCCTACGCCCTGCATATCTATCTGGACTTCTCCGCCTATTCCGATATGGCTATCGGCATGGGCAGAATGCTGGGTCTGAAGTATCTGGAGAATTTCGATTTCCCCTACATCTCCCGGTCCATCACCGAGTTCTGGCGCCGCTGGCATATCTCCCTGGGCACCTTCTTCCGGGATTATGTCTACATCCCCATGGGCGGCAGCCGCTGCAATGTGGTTCGTGCCTGCTTCAATACCTTCGTGGTATGGTTCCTCACGGGCTTGTGGCATGGTGCCAGCTGGAACTTTGTCCTCTGGGGACTGTGGTTCTTCGTGTTTTTGATGCTGGAGCGGGCCTTCCTGAAAAAGGTGCTGGATAAGCTCCCCCTGCTCTCCAACCTCTACGTGCTGGTGGTGGTGACCCTGGGCTGGGTGGTGTTCCGCTTCACCAATCTGGATCTGGCTATGACCCTGCTGCGCAGCCTCTTCGGTGCCAACGGAAACGCCCTCAGCGACTTCATCACCGAGAATGTGTTCATGGCAAACAGTGTGCTGCTGCTGGTCTGTGTGCTGGCCAGCACCCCCCTGGCAAAGACCATCAAGGAGAAGCTGCAGCTCTTCTGCTACAGCCACGGCGGTCTGGCGGTGGTGTGGAATCTGGTGTTCTACTCTCTGATCCCGGTGGTTCTGCTGCTGCTGTCCACTGCCGGACTGGTGGGTGACAGCTATAATCCCTTTATTTACTTCCAGTTCTGAGGTAAGCTATGAGATACTTAAAAAAGAAACCCAAAAACAAGGGTCCTGCCGCCGGCTACGCGGTGCCCTTCTTCCTGGCTATGGCTGTGCTGACGGTGGTGGCTTTCATCATCCCCCTGCGGCCCACCCAGTCCTATACGGAGAAGCGCAATCTGGCCCAGTTTCCGGAGTTTTCCATGGAAGCTCTGGTTTCCGGCAGCTATTTTGACGATATCAACACCTGGTTTTCCGACACCTTCCCCGGCCGGGAAAGCTGGCTGAGGCTGAATAACTCCATCTCCTCCCTTCACGGCAGCGCCGAGGTGGCGGTGGAGGGGCCCCTGCAGGTGGCGGACCCCATCCCCGTGGTGCCCAAGCCTACCCAGCCTCCTGTGGAGCAGACCCAGGCGCCCACGGAAACTGAGCCCGCAGAGACGGAGCCGGTGGAGACAGAGCCCGTGGAAACTGTGCCGCCCACAACCGCCCCGGTGGAGGAGACCATTGAGGTGGCGCCTCCCTCGGAGCCCGTGGAGCAGTGGGGCGGTGTGGATGCCGGCGAGGGCGCGGAGGTCTATCTGAGCAACGCCATCCAGATCGGCGATTCTGCTTTTACCTACTTCGGCTTCAGCGAGTACTACAGCAATAAGTACATCAAGCTGATCAATAAATTCCACGAGGCGGTGAAGGATCAGGGTGTCAATGTCATCCAGGCCAGCGCCCCCACGGCGGTGGGCATCCTGGTGGAGAATGAATACATGGAGAAGCTGAAGTGCTCCCCCCAGGACCAGGTTGTGGACTACATCAACGGCTCTCTGAGCGAGGGCGTCTACGGTATCGATACCTACGAGTCTCTCATCGACCACAATGACGAGTACCTCTTCTTCCGCACCGACCACCACTGGACGGCTCTGGCTGCCTACTATGTCTATGTGGATGTCTGCGAGGCCCTGGGCAATGAGCCCGCCGCCCTCAGTGATTTTGAGGAGTGGGACCAGGGCACCTTTGAGGGCAGCCTCTACTATAAGTGCAAGTACACCAGCAAGCTCCGCTCCGACAATGTCATCGCCTACAATCCCCCGGGCGAGCTGACCACCCGGATCCTGAAGGAGGACGGCAAGACCTTCCCCTGGGAAGTGCTGACGGATATGAGTAATTCCAAGGTGGGTTCCAAGTATATGACCTTCCTGGCCGGTGACCATCCCCTGACGACCATCCAGAACGACTCCCTGCCCGACGCGCCCAACTGCGTGCTCATTAAGGATTCCTTTGGCAACTGCTTCGCCCCCTTCCTGACCCAGAACTACCACACGGTCTACGTGGTGGACTACCGGACCTACCGGAAGATGGGCATGCGCAGCTTTGTTGAGAAGTACGATGTTCAGGATGTGATCCTGATGCCCAACCTGGCGGCCTCCCAGACGGAGAACGTCATCGCACTGCTGGAATACGTGCTGCGGTAAATAAAAAAGAACCGGACCTTTTTATAGGTCCGGTTTTCTTCTTGGAACTAATAGCGGTAGGGCTGGATATAGCGTTCGTGGGACAGTGACGACGGTCGGGCGTAGGCGCCGGAGACCAGCCCCAGCATGGCGAACAGCGTAACCACGGAGGAGCCGCCATAGCTGATGAAGGGCAGGGTCAGACCGATAACCGGCATGACACCGATGCACATACCCACGTTGATGATCACCTGGAACATCAGTGCCGAGGCGGCGCCGTAGCAGACCAGGCGGCGGATGTAGTCGGTGCAGCGCATGCCGACCCAGATGCACCGGGCGATGATGGCGAACTGCAGCAGCATCACAAATACGCAGCCGAAGAAGCCCAGCTCCTCACCGATGGAGGAGAAGATGTAGTCCGTGTGCTGGGCGAAGAGGTTGCCGCCCTGGGTACGGGTGCCGTTGAACAGACCCTGGCCGGTAAGACCGCCGCCGGTGAGGGACAGCAGATTGATCTTACTGTGGTACCGGGCGCCGATGCCCTGAGCATCGAAGGTGGGGTCGATGAGGATCAGAATACGCTCCTGCTGATATTCGCCCAGCAGAGGCCAGATAAAGGGAAAGGCAATGACGATGGCGCCGATGGCCAGGGCGAACCAGCCCAGGCTGACACCGCCGGCGAAGGCCATGCCGATGAAGATGAACACGAAGATCAGCGTAACGCCGGCGTCCCGGGACAGGCCCATATTCAGACCGGCCAGGATTCCCAGGTGCAGCACCATGTGCATGACCGAGGGAATGGAGGAGATGGAGTTCTGGTGGGCGTTCATGACTGAGGCCATGATGATGATGTATGTGATCTTACAGATCTCAGCGGGCTGGATGTACATGGGCATCAGAGGCAGATCCAGCCAGGAGCGGTTACCGGTATTGTTGTCGGTGCCGAAGGGCAGCAGAAGCAGCAGCAGGAAAATATTGAAGGCCACCAGCAGCCATCGGTATTCCGAGATGGTTTCCACATCAATGGAGGAAATGATGGCAAAGGCCAGAATGCCCAGGGCCGTGGCGGCCAGCTGGATGATGATGTATTTGATATTGTTGTCGCCGAATTTTTCCGCGTTGGTGGCGCTGGCGATGACAACGGTACCGAAACCGGAGGTGATCATACACAGGATCAGCAGCACCCAGTCGCATTTTTTGGTAAAATCTTTCAGCTCTTCAAGGAATTTATGCAATTCATCGCCTCCTTTTCTAACAAAAGATTATAGCATTGATGGAGAGAAAAGTAAATAGAGGAATTGTAAACAGAGTGTGGAGATAGTTGACAATTGACAGTTGACAATTGACAGTTAGGAACGCAAGCCGTAGCGGCGGATACCATCCGTCAAAACCGCACCCCCCAAACGCCAGGGGCACCCATTGCGGTGGTCCCGGGCGCACCTTGCCGCTTATGGGAAATCATGGTATAGTTAAAAAAAGGAGGAGTCGTTATGAAGATCCAATTTATCGGTGCTACCCATGAAGTGACCGGAAGCTGTACCCTGCTGGAGGTGGGGGGCCGTTATTATCTGGTGGACTGCGGCATGGAGCAGGGTGTGGATGTGTTTCAGAATATTCCTCTGCCGGTGGCGGCGGGGGATATCGAGGCGGTATTTCTGACCCATGCCCACATTGACCATTCCGGCATGCTGCCCAAGCTCCATAAGGACGGCTTCAAGGGCCTGATCTATGCCACGGAGGCCACCTGTGACCTGTGCCGGATCATGCTGATGGACTCGGCCCATATCCAGGAATCGGAAGCCCAGTGGCAGACCCGGAAAGCAGAACGGGCGGGCCTGCCCCCGGTGGAGCCTACCTATACCGTAGCCGATGCCCAGGGGACCCTGCGGCAGCTGCGGCCCTGCGCCTATCAGCAGCCCATTCAGGTGGGGGAAGGTGTGATCCTGCGGCTGACGGACA
>JAZQEP010000083.1:0-71686 GCA_045539075.1 Faecousia sp.
CCCACAGGCTCGGAGATATCGGCATTGGTCATACGGATGACCTTCCACTTGCCATTCTGCCGCTCGAAGAGCAAGGTTGCATTGATGGGCTTCACCTGGGTGCCGCCGTCGGTCAGATTGATGGTCAGCTCGGTGGTAACGTAAACAGAGAACAGGCTGTCGGAATACTTGGCGTAGCCGGTAACAGAGTCGTTGGCGAAGGAGTAGCCGTTGTTGCCCTTGGTCCAGGCCAGAACGGTTTCCATGATGCTCTTGTAGGCTTCGCCGTTGGAGTCAAAGTACTGGCCCACCTTCTGGCGGGTAGCTTCCTTGATCTGATACTCGGCATAGGCCTTGATGGCTTCCAGCGCCACGGTCTTTTCCTCGTCAGACAGGACGCTGCCAGTGGTTTCCGCAATAAAGGTTTTGTTCTCCTCGTCGTAGGAAACAGGGATCTCCTTGCCGGACTTATCCACAACGGTAACGGTGGGAACGGCCATCAGACCGCTGATTCTCTGGGTGTAGACCTTGGCACCGGCGGTACCGATGGGGAGCAGTCCGCTGGATTCTGCCTTGGTGGTGGCGATCTGGATGGTGAAGCTGTCGTCCAGGGCTACACCGTTGACGGAGGCGGTGTGGTCACCGGAAAGCTGGATCAGGTAGCTTTCTTCCCGGTCGTAGAACAGTTCCACAGCGCCCATGGTCCAGTCGGGGTTGAGCAGGTCAGTGGAGTCGCCTTCCAGCATGAAGGTGGCGATCTTCTCGCCCTCCAGAAGTACGACGTACTTCTTGCCGGAGATACCGGCGGAGGTTTCCTGGAAGGACAGTTCCTTGTCGCCCACCTTGTTTTCCATATAGGCAACGAATTCTTCCTTGCCCTCATACTCGGTGTCCTGGATACCGGCCATGTCGTACAGCACGCTCCAGTTGGGATCTTCAAACAGCTGCTCAAAGACCTCCTGGCTCTTGGTGGTGGGCTGCGCTGCTTCGTAATCCACCAGCCAGCCCTGGAGCCACTGGAGGCCAAAGTAAGTGGCCACGAAGAACAGCAGGATGAACATGAAATAGAAGGTGTAGAAGATCACGCCGCCCAGACGGGGACCCTTGCGCTTGGGAGCCTCTTCCTCCACGGGCGCAGCCTTTTTGGTCTGCTTCGGAGGCTTCTGGTCGCTGGTCTGCTTCTTAGCGGGGGCGGGAGCGCTCTGCTTTACAGGGGCAGCAGGGGCAGAGGTGCTGTTGCGCTGGGCAAGCAGCTCATAGACATCTGTCTCTGTCTTTTTATTTTTAGAGTCAAATTTTCCTTGATACATGGCTTACTCCTCACTAGATGCCCGAACCATCCAGTAGTTGGGCATACGTCTGGGCTGGGACTGCATTACGGAATAGTTGTTCTTCATAATGACCTCACCTGCGGTACCGAACTGGCCGTAAACGTCACGGTACAGCATAACGGAGGAAGAACCGCCGTCCAGATTGCAGGCATTGACAGCGCCGTACTCGATCATCAGGTCAATGACATCCTTGTAGGTGCCGCCGATGGAGCCTGCCTGGCGGCCGTCGATACAGATGAAGATCACAGCACCGTCAGCACGCTGGCCGATGGCGGTACGGGGGTTCCAGCCGGAGGCCTTGTTGTAGGCATCCATGTTGACCTCGTTGTTCTTAATCAGAACGGGACCGAATTCGCAGCCGTCCCGGATGTTCAGACGCTCAGCTTCCTCCGCGGTGATTTCATTGGCAACGATCAGAACGTTGTTCTCGTCGAAGCCCACGAAGCCGCCGCCGGTTTCCGCGGGGATCAGACCGTGGTAAGCATCCCAAACCTTTTCGCCGCCGGCGTACACAAGACCGGCGGGAACACTGCCGACGATGGGGTCAGAGGTGCCGTTATCATAGAAAGCACCGGCATTGACACAGGCAATGACACTTTCATCCGCCTCAGCCATGGCCTCGTTCATACGCTTGCCGGGGATCTCGGTGGAGTACTTCTCTGTGGAGGTGCCCATATAGATGGTGCTGGGATCCCGGACGATCATAATGTGGGCATTGAAGGTTGCACCCTTGTATTCCTCGAAGCGGATGCCGTCGGGGGAATTGTCCCACTCACTGCTTTCGCCGGAGAAAGCGCCGTCCTTGTTGATAACGATCATGGAAGTATCCACATCCTCGTTGGACAGAGCCTGGCCGCCGCTGTTGCGGATGGCATCCAGGGTCTCCTCATCCAGGAACAGAGGGGGGATCCATTTGGTGCCGCTGGGTTCCAGCAGGGACATGGTCAGCACTTCCCGGGCCGCATCGGAGGGGCCGTTGAAGACCACATTCATCGCCAGGCACAGTACCACCACGATCAGAATGATCACGGTGAACAGCAGCAGGAAGAAACGGCGGACGATCCGGCCAAATAAGCCACTGCCCTTCTTTTTTCTCTTTTTGGGCTGCTTCACAGCCACATCGGAATCATGGTTGGGGGTTTGATTCTTTTTGCTCATATTTTTTTAACCTCTTACTTGGTTTTTTGCGGTGCGAAGACCCAGCGCTGCTGGATCATATAACTGAGGAAGTACAGAACCGTCATCACAATGGCATACCACAGTGTCCGCAGGCCGGTGGCGCTGTCAGCGATGCCCAGCAGGGCGTAGACACCCTGGGTCAGCAGCACCTGGGCCGCCATCTGGGGCAGGGCCAGGGTGTAATACTTCAGCATGGCCTTCTTGGTGTCCACATGGGTGCGGAACACCAGCTTCTGGTTCATAAAGAAATTCAGCAGAGAGGAAATAACGCGGGCGCCCACACCGGCAACGGCAGTAAGGCCGAATCCGCTGATCATTCCTCTAAAGATCGCGGTAAGCAGCGAATACGCAACGGTATCAACGACTGCGCTGATGAGACTGCTTACCGTGTAGCGAAAAAAATGGGCAAGGATCAGCTTGTAGATGCGCCAGGAATCGGTGAAGGTGCGGAAGTGGGAGCTCTTGTTCTCCTCAATGTACACGGTGCGGATCTTGACTTCATCAAAGGCGATGGCATTGTCCTTGAAAGCCAGCAGCATGTTGGTCTCGTACTCGAACCGGTCGCCGTAGACATCCACCAGGGTTTCCAGCGCTTCCCGGGTCAAGGCCCGCAGGCCGGTCTGGGTGTCGGAAATGGTCATGCCCACAAAGACCTTGAAGACCATAGAGGTGGTCTTGTTGCCGAAGCGGCTCCGGGGAGGCACATCCTCCTGGTCGAAGTCACGGCAGCCCAGAACACAGTGGCCGGTGGCCATCATATACTCGCTGCAGGCACGGGTATCGGCGGGATGGTGCTGGTTGTCGCCGTCCACAGTGACAACGCCGTAGCCCTCGGGCCGATTCTCCAGGAACCAACGGAAGGCATTCTTCAAGGCAGCACCCTTGCCCTTGTTCACCTCATGATGGAGCAGGTGAATTTCGGGATGCTGCGCAGCCAGGTCGGTAAAATAGTGAAGGTTTTCGGGTTTGCTTCCGTCGTTGACCAGAATGATATCGGAAAAGCCATGCTCCAGCAGGCCGTCCACCACAGCGATGAGCTTCTCATCCGGGTCAAGAGAAGGCAGAACAACAGAAATCCGGGATAGATCTTGCATAATATCGCCTCTTCTTTATCAATTGCATAGTTTCTCATAGTAAACTAACAATACTATATCACATTTCCCGGCATTTGCAAAGCATTTTCGAAAAGATTTAATAGAAAATAAAGGAATTCCAAAGAAAGCAGGCGAAGCTTCCCATTTCTTGACAGCCAATTCCCGGTATGGTAAATTGTAAAATGTACGGGCACCCATGTAGGGCGGGGTCATGACCCCGCCGACGCAGTCCGATTATGGCCCTGCCGGGATCCTGCAGATTTTTTGTTTGCAGCCAAAATCGTAACGCTCTGTTTCATAAGTGCCCGGCGGGGTCATGACCCCGCCCTACAAGTCTATATTTTGATAATAGAAAAGGGCGGTATTCCTATGAAAACAACGAAAAAGTCCGGCAAGTTCTGGCTGGCACTGGTGATTTTCTGTCTGACAGGCCAGGTGGCCTGGGTGGTGGAGAACATGTACTTCAACGTGTTCATCTACAAAATGTTCAACGCCACCGCCGCTGAGATCTCCGCCATGGTAGCGGCATCCTCCGTGGCCGCCACGGTGACCACGCTGCTTATCGGCGCTCTCAGCGACAAAATCGGCAAGCGGAAGATTTTCATCTGCGGCGGCTACATTGCCTGGGGTATTACCATCTGGGCCTTCTCGCTGGTGCGGCTGGATGTGATCCGGGGGCTGTTTCCCCACATTGCTTCCGCGGCATCCCTGGGCGTTTCCATCACCATTGTGCTGGACTGCGTCATGACCTTCTTCGGTTCCTCAGCCAACGACGCCTGCTTCAACGCATGGCTGACGGATGTATCCGATGACACGAACCGGGGCAAGGTGGAAGGAATCAACGCCATGATGCCTCTGATCTCCATTCTGGTGGTTTTTGGCGGCTTCATGAGCTTCGATCTGAACCGGGAGCAGAGCTGGGTGACCATTTTCAACGTCATCGGCATCGTGGTCATCGGCATCGGCGTGCTGGGCTTCTTCCTGATTCGGGAGCCGAAGGTGCAGACCGGGGAAAATCAGAACTATTTCGCCAATATTTTCTACGGCTTCCGTCCCACTGTGGTCCGGCAGAACAAGAGCCTCTATCTGACCCTGGCAGTGCTGGCCCTGTTCAATGTTTCCATCCAGGTCTTCATGCCCTATCTGATCCTGTACTATACGGAGTACCTGGGCATGGATAACTATGTGCTGATCTTCGCGCCTGCCATCGTCCTGGCGGCGGTCTTTACAGGCCTTTACGGCAGGGTCTATGACCGGAAGGGCTTCCAAAGGGCAATTGTACCCACCCTGGCCCTGCTGATGGCGGGCTATGTAGGACTTTACTTCTTCCGCTCCACCGTGCCGGTATTTCTCTCTTCTCTCGTCATGATGTGCGGCTTTCTGGGTACCGGCGCGGTCATCGGCGCCAAGGTCCGTACCCACACCCCGGAGAATAAGTCCGGTATGTTCCAGGGCCTGCGGATCTTCGGACAGGTTCTGATCCCCGGCGTCATCGGCCCCGCCATCGGCGCGAAAATTCTGGAAAACGCCGCCACCATTGTCAATGATGACGGTACCACATCTTTCCTGCCCAATGAAAATATCTTCCTGGGCGCTTTGATCGCGGCGCTTGCCGTTTGGATTGTACTGATTCCCCTGTTTCGCAGAAAGGAGAGCTAACTATGCTGCAGCAGATCTGGACCCCCGAAGGTGAAAACTTAAAAAATAATCCCCATATGCAGCCCTGGACCGTGTACCCCCGGCCTCAGATGAAGCGGGATTCTTACCTGAACCTCAATGGACGCTGGGATTTTACCGCCGCCAAGGAAGCGTGGCTGCCCAAAGAATATGACCTGTCCATCCGGGTGCCCTTCTGCCCGGAGGCACCCCTTTCCGGTATCCACGGCCACTTCCCCGAGGGCACGAACCTCTTCTACCGCAGGAATCTGACTCTGCCCGAGGGCTTCAACCGGGGCCGGGTGATCCTGCACATCGGCGCTGCCGACCAGGTGGCGGATGTGTACGTCAATGGGCAGGAAGTCTGCCACCACGAGGGCGGCTACGAGAGTTTCTCCTGCGACATCACCGATGCGCTGGGGGAGGAAAACGAGCTGGTCATCCGCTGCCGGGACGACTTAAACAATCAGTCCTACCCCTACGGCAAGCAGGTGCTGCCCGAGAAGCGGGGCGGTATGTGGTACACCCCGGTCAGCGGCATCTGGCAGAGCGTGTGGCTGGAATCCGTGCCGGAAAGCTATGTGAAGAAGCTGAACATCGAAAACCGGGGTTACTCCGTGACCATCTCCATCGAGCCTGCCATGGCAGGCACCGTCACCGTGGCGGGTTTGGGCAGCTTTCCTCTGGAAGCGGGCAAGGTGACCATTTCTCCCGAGAATCCCTGCCTCTGGAGCCCCGAAAATCCCTGGCTGTATGAGTTTACACTGGAAGCAGGGGAGGACCATATCGAATCTTACTTCGCGATCCGCAGCCTGGAAATCAAAAAGGTGGGTAAATACCCCCGGCTGTGCCTCAACGGCGAACCCTATTTCTTCCACGGTCTGCTGGACCAGGGCTACTGGCCCGAGGGCATCCTCACCGCCCCGGCGCCGGAAAGCTACGAAAGAGATATCCTGGCCATGAAGAAGCTGGGCTTCAACACCCTGCGCAAGCACATCAAGGTGGAGCCGGAGGAATTCTACTATCAGTGCGATAAGCTGGGTATGATCGTCTGGCAGGACATGGTGAATAACTCTGACTACAATTTCCTCCGGGATACCGGCCTGCCCACTGTGGGCATCCAGACTCTGCCGGACAAATGGCTGCACAAGGATCAGCTGCACCGGCTGAGTTTCCTGATGAACGCTGCAAAAACCGTGACCCAGCTGAAAAACCACCCCAGCATCTGCTACTGGACCATCTTCAACGAAGCCTGGGGTCAGTTTGACAGCGACGAGGTCTATGAGACCTTCAAAAAATGGGACGATACCCGCTTTATCGATTCCACCTCCGGCTGGTTCCGCCGGAAGAAGACCGACGTGGACAGCCGACATGTGTATTTTAAGAAGGTGCAGCTGAAGGGCGACGGACGCAAGCCCCTGGTGCTTTCTGAATTCGGCGGCAAGACCTATAAAGCGGAGGGACATATTTTCAATCCCGAAAAGAGCTACGGCTACGGCGGCTGTGAGACATTGGAAGATCTGACCCTGGCGGTGATGGGCCTTTATGTGGACGAAATCGTGCCCTGCATCCGCAATGGCCTCTGTGCTGCCATCTATACCCAGGTGTCCGATGTGGAAGACGAAATCAACGGTTTGCTGACCTATGACCGCAGAGTGGAAAAACTCGCTGCCGATACTATGCTTCTGGTGGCGGCGTCTCTGCAAGAGGTTATTAAGGAGGGCTAATATGCGTTACCGTTGGCTGAAAATCAAGCGTTATGTGTTCCCGGTACTGTCCCTAGGACTGAATCTGCTCACTGCCCTGTTCTGGGTGGCCCTGCGGATCAATCACAGCGGAATTTCCAAATTTCTGGGTGCGGATACCAACCCCGGTTTTCTGATTATGAATCTGCCCTTGATGGTCACGGCTGCTGCCTGCCTCAGCTGCGCACTGTCCCTCTGGGGCCTGACGGGATGGGACAGGCGGAGATGGCCCGCCATTACCGGCTTCGTGCTGGGACTCATCTTCACCGGCGCCGCTGTGGCGGTGGTGATCTTCGGTGCAAAGGATTACCTGCGCTTCATTCTGCCTCACTTTTTCGAAAGTCTGGCAGTGGCGGGGATCATCATCGGCTTTGCGCTGGTCCTGTATTTCCCCATCCGGGGCAGTTCCTGGCTGAAAAGGCTGATCCTGGCCGCTGTGATCCTCTGTGCCATCGTCCTGGGCTATGAACTGCGACCCTGCGTCTTTTCCTACGGCGCGGTGGTCTACGCGGTGGAGGATGATTATCAGATCGTTTTCGCCACCTCCGACTCTGCCATCGCCTGGGTGGAGATCGGCGGGGAGCGGTACTATGACCTCTATGCCGGTTCCATGAAGTCCATCGACCGGGTACATAAGATAGAAGTGCCCCAGTCCGTGCTGGACGAGGCGGAGGGCTATTCCATCCATGCAAAGCAGATGATCTACCGGGGGCCCTTCGGCGGCTATACCGGCCCGGAAATTTCCGAAAGCTATACATTCCGCCCGGTGGACAGTTCTGACGGCCTTCAATACTTCGCCCTCAGTGATGTCCACGAGGCAGTGGACGCCGCAGCTGCCGCCGCGGTAGGGGAGCAGGACTTTATCGTGCTCATCGGTGACCTGGTCTCCATGGTGGAGACGCAGAAGGATGCCCAGCTGGCAAATGAGCTGGCCCACAAGATCACCGGCGGCGAATATCCCGTGATCTACGCCCGGGGCAACCATGAGATCAAGGGTGAGTATGCCGAAGATCTCTATAAATATGTGGGTGCGCGGGGACAGGACTACTATTACACCGTTACCCTGGGGGATGTGTTCGCGGTGGTGCTGGATATGGGCGAGGACCACGAGGACGACTGGTGGGAATACTATGGCACTGCCCAATTCGATCTGTACCGCCAGAAACAGACGGAATTTCTGGAGGCTGTGCTGGAAGCCGGGGAGTACGCGAACTTCCGCTACCGGCTGGCCCTGTGCCATATCCCCATCCAGCACGTGGACGGCAAGTTTGAGACCTTCAAGCAGGAGTGGACCCGGCTTCTGAACGAAATGGGTTTGGATATGTGCCTGTCCGGTCACAAACATGAGCTTTGGCCCTTCATTCCCGGCCAGGCAGAGCCCAACACAGCCCTCAACAGCAAGGGCCATTATCTGACGGACTTCAGTTTCCCCGGCTTCCTGGTGGGCCGCCGGAGTATGGAAATAGAGGGCGATACCCAGAATAACGGCTATGACCAGTACACGGGCCTGCAGGTCCGGGTGGACTTTGCCGACGGAGCCCAGACTGCCTGCTATGTCAATTCCCAGCGGAAGATTCCCGAGGGTGCCTATCCCTTCGGCGAGGGACGGTTCGGCATCATCCGGCTGGAACTGAAGCGTACGGAAAAATAAGTTGCATCCGGCATGAAATTGCGATAGAATAAAGAAAACACCGAAAGGAGGCGCCCGAAATGCAGAATATTCCCCCCAGGGAGATCCTGGAATACATCGCGGACCTGTTCAAAGGCTTTGCGGACCCCACCCGGGTGCATATCCTTTCCCTGCTTCTGGTGGAGGGGGAGCTGTGCGTCACGGACATTGCCGAGAAGGTGGCCCTTTCCCAGAGCGCCATTTCCCACCAACTTCGGATTCTGAAGCAGATGGATCTGATCAAGTTCCGCCGGGAGGGCAAGAACATTTGGTACTCCCTGGCAGATGACCACGTGCGGACCATCCTTCAGATGGGCCTGGAGCATGTGATGTGTGATTGATAAAAAAGCGATGTCCGTTTTTCGGACATCGCTTTTTTCGGAAAATGCGCAACCAAACCGGAGTTTTTCCGTGATGATAAGTGAAGGGCCCTTTACAAAAAGATAAGGAGGTGTTTGTGTGGAAGATCAGCAGATCCTGGACCTGTATTTCGGCAGGGATGAGGAGGCCATTGTCCAGACCGACCAGAAATACGGCCGTTACTGCTATTCCATCGCCTACAACATCCTGACAAATGCGCAGGACGCTGAGGAAAGTGTCAGCGACACCTATATGGCGGCCTGGCAGACCATCCCGCCCCGCCGTCCGGCAGTCCTGTCCACATTTCTTGGGAAACTTACACGCCATCTGTCCATAGACCGGTGGAGGCAGCGAAGCGCCTGTAAGCGGGGCGGTGGTGAGATCGCCCTTGCGCTGGAGGAACTGGAAGGCTGTGCAGCGGACGTTCCAACCCCGGAGGAGGACTATCAGCGAAAGGAATTGGTCAGAGCTTATGTCCGGTTTCTGGATACCTTAAACGTCACGGACCGGCGGGTATTCCTGCGGCGGTACTGGTACTTGGATTCCACGGAGGAGATCGCGGACAAGTTCGGTTTCTCCCAGAGCAAGGTCAAATCCATGCTGCACAGGACACGCAAAAAACTCCGGCAGCAGCTTGCGAAGGAGGGGTACTGATGAAGTCCATTGAAATTCTGGAACTGGTGGGGCAGACCCCCGACCGGTATATTCTGGACGCGGAGAATATTTCCACCGCCAAATCCCATACGCCGAAACGTCTCTGGCTCATTGCAGCCATCATTTCGGCTATGGTATTTTTAATGGGGTGCGCCTGGGCTGTAATCAAACTGGCGGAAAGTCCATTGTTTGATTACCCCTTAACTGAAAGTGCAGATGTCGAACCTGAACGGATTCATCTGTCCGTATCGGATGTTACGTCTACGTCTGCGCGTGTCACCTGTTCCGTTGATGGCGTTGAGCCGGAACAGGATGCCATTTATATTCTTCGAAATGGGCCTTTTACCCTGGAAAGGCAGACCGAATCCGGATGGGAAATGCTGCCTAAAAAAATCAGCGATCCGCTTTGGGATGCTGATAAGATCTTAACAGATGGTGTTACAGAATGGACAGCAGATTGGTCTGCTGTATATGGGATCCTGGAACCCGGCGTCTACCGTTTTACAACCACTGTCTTGGAAGGTAATGTGCCTGTATCCACTACGTTTACCCTGGAAGAAACGGCTGGACAGAATGAATTCAGTACAGAGTTGGCAAAGCTTGCCGCGGAAATCCTCGACCGAGAATATTTCTATGTTCGCTTCTATGAGAAGTTCGAGTTTGGCTCCTTTGACAATCTCACTGCCGATGAACGAAGCTTTCTGGAATCTGAGTATGGTACTTACCTTGTGCATGAGTACCTGAGATATGGCAATGACATGTTGGCGTTAACCTATAAGGGCGACCATACCTGGATGGGCCAGATGTATAAAGAGGGTACCAAGTATCGTTTGGATCACGAAAATGACGATAATTCCCATGCAGTTATAGGGTGGAGTCAGTGGCCGGATATGAATCTGGAAAACCTTACCTGGTGGGTAAGTATGCTGACCAACTCCGATAAAAACTGGGTACCCCAGTATGCAACTGATGGTACTTTGGAAAAAATCACCTGCACTATTCACTCCGATAAATTCCGGGATAACTACGACGTTGAGGTAGATCATATTCAGGTATTCGAGTTTGTAAGCGTTGACTCTGCTGAGATTGCAAAGCAGATTGGCCAGCAGGACGTGAATATTGTCCGAACCTTCTCCTGGGAGGAAGACAAGAAGACTATGAAGGCACTGGACGTGGAGTTCATCAATACCACCGTCCAGCCTGTCAGCAGCACTTCCGAGGCCGTTGCCCGGGCTATGGCAGAATGTACTGTAGAGCATGACAAGATCATTGTCTACCGGGACGAAGAGGCAGGTATATGGAAGGTTGAGTTCCAAATCATGTATGGCTATCAGGGTTACCAGTACATCTATCTGAATGATGATGGAATTACCCAGATGGTCTCCGGTGCAGGTTCTAAGGTTCCTGAATGGCAGAATGAATATCCCGATCCGTAACAATTCCGCTCCTGGGAAGAAAAGCCTTTCAGAAGCATCTTTGCTAAAAATAAAAACCAGCGTGGCCGTGGTGGTCACGCTGGTTTTGTTTGCGGTAAATTACAGAACCTTCTTCAAAAATTCCTGCAGACGGGGATGCTGGGGGTTGTGGAAGACTTCGGCAGGGGGGCCCTGCTCCAGAATGTTGCCGTCGGCGATGAAAAGCACCCGGTCGGAAACTTCCTCGGCAAAGCGCATCTCGTGGGTGACGATGACGCAGGTCATGCCGGTGTTCACCAGTTCTTTAATGACGTCCAGAACTTCACCCACCATCTCGGGATCCAGGGCGGAGGTGGGCTCGTCGAAGAGCATCACTTCCGGCTCCATGGCCATGGCCCGGACGATGGCGAGACGCTGCTTCTGGCCGCCGGAGAGGTTGCCGGGCATCTCGTCGTACTTGTCCAGCAGTCCCACCCGGGAGAGCAGGTCCCTGGCAAGATTGCTGGCATCGGCCTCGGACATGCCCTTGAGCAGCTTGGGGGCCATGGTAATGTTCTCGGCCACGGTCAGATGGGGGAAGACATTGAACTGCTGGAAGACCATGCCCATTTTCCGGCGGTGGATGTCGATGTTCACATTCTTGCCGGTGATTTCCTCACCGTTGAAGAAAATCTGGCCCTGCTCGGGCTTTTCCAGCAGGTTCAGGCAACGCAGGAAGGTGGATTTGCCGCCGCCGGAGGGGCCGATAATGGAGACGACCTCGCCCTTGTGAATGGTTTCGTTGACACCGGCCAGCACGTGCAGATCGCCGAAGCTCTTGTGCAGGTCGACAGTTTTGATGATTTCCATAGTGTATTCCTCCTAAGGGGGATTTGATGTTTCTCAAAAAGAAGCAGGACCGGCAACCAAGCGGCTGCCGGTTCAGCGTCTTGTGTGCGATTTTATTCGGTGATCACATTGCCGTCATCGTCGTAGCTGGTTTCAATGCCGGCAGTGGAACGGGCATCGGCGTACCACTTCTCGTAGTACATCTCCGCCTTGCCCAGTGCCCGGTTGACCAGAGCGGTCATTTCGTCGCTGCCCTTGGGCAGGAGGATGATGTTGCCTACCTGCTTTTCGGTGACCACAAACTGGAAGCCGGATTTGATGATATCGGGGTTGGAGGCGATGATGGCGTCGGCGTTGCCGTCCGCCACGGCGATGCAGTCAAAATCGCCGCCTTTCAGCTGCAGAAGCGCGTCATTGATATTGGTGAAGATCACCGGCTCGCTGTCAGGCAGCTGGTTTTCGGTCATGGACTTCTGGATGGAACCCTTCTGGACACCGATCCGGACACCGGCAAGGTTTTCTGCCTGGGCGAGTTTGTCACCGTTGGCAGCCAGTGTGATCAGCACCTGGGCGTCGCCGCTGTAGCTGGCGTAGTAGTAATTGGAGAGGTTATAATTCTGCTCGCGCTCCTCGGACCAACTGTAGCCGGAGATGGACATATCCACGGTGCCGTCAGAAACGGCCTTCAGGCAGGCGTCAAAGCTCATGGGCACCAGCACCAGCTGCAGATGCAGCTGCTCGGCTATAAATTTTGCCAGGGTCACATCAAAGCCCACATACTGATCCTGCCCCTCCTTGGTCAGATCCACAAACTCCATGGGGGCAAAGTCGGGGGAGAAGGCCACGGTCAGCTGGCCATTTTTGACGGTCTGAATGTCGTCTTCATCGTCATAGGTGCCGCAGGAGGCCATGGAAAGCACGATGGACAGGGCCAACAGCAGTGTAATCAATTTCTTCATAATGGTTACGCTCCTTGGTTATCAGCATTCCCTGTGATCGCGTGAGAAAGGGATAAATGAATTATACCGTGATTTGTATACAACGTCAATTGGGCGAACGCACAATTATGGAAAAATGAGGGGGAAATGAATGAGCCACAATGCACAAATATTTTGCTCTGTGCGCCGTGCAGACGGATATTCGTGCTCCAATGGCGGAAAAAGAATGCATAAAGATACAAAAAATAGGAATATTTTGCATATTATGATTTCTGAGAGTGCCGTCGTCGATGTTTACGCACAAAATATGAACAAATCTTGACGAAGTGGGCCGGAACGGGTATAATAATTCCGTATTTTATTTAGGAAGGACGTGGCTTATTTTGAAAACCACCGTCAAACACATGGACTATGAACAGGTCATGGCGCTGCCGAGACCGGCGCACATGGCACCCCGAAAGCCCAACCTTTTCTGGCGGACCTTTGTCCGGGCCATCTGCGGCCTGGGCATGGGCGGCTGCAAACTGGAATATACTAAGGAGGGGCTGGATCAGATCCCTCTGGACCAGCCCTGCCTGATCCTCATGAACCACACCTGCTTTGCCGATATGCCCATCGCTTACAAGCTTCTCTACCCCCGGGCATTTAATATTGTATGCTCCAACGACGGCTTCATCGGCTTCTGGGGCATCATGGGCTGGTTGATGCGCCGCATCGGCTGCTTCTCCACTCAGAAATTCGTCACGGACCTGCGGCTGGTGCAGGATATGGAGTACTGCTTCAAAAAGCTGAATACCAGTGTGCTGATGTACCCGGAGGCAGGCTACTCCTTCGACGGTACCGCCACCACACTGCCCCGGAAGTTCGGCGTGCTACTGAAGAAGTTCGATGTGCCCGTCATCATGATCGAGACCTCCGAGCTGTACCTGCGCAATCCCCTTTATAATGAACTGCAGATCCGCAAGGCCGCCAACGCAAAGGCCAGAGCCTACGTGCTCTTCACCCAGGAGGATATCCGGGAAAAGAGTGTCAAGGAACTCAGCGAGGGCTTTGAGGCCGCTTTCGGCTTCGACCACTACCGCTGGCAGAAGGAGAAGGGGCTTCAGATCCACGATGATTTCCGGGCGGATGGCCTGCACCGGATCCTCTATAAATGTGCCCACTGCGGTCAGGAAGGTAAGATGGAGGGCAGGGGCACGGTGCTGACCTGCCACCACTGCGGCAAGCAGTATGAACTGACACCTCTGGGAGAGCTGAAGGCGCTGGAAGGGGAGACGGAGATCTCCCACATCCCCGACTGGTACCGCTGGGAGCGGGAGCAGGTGAGCAAGGAGATCCTGGAAGGGGAGTACCTGCTGGATACGGATGTGGACATTGCCATGCAGGTGGATTTCAAGGCCATTTATAAGGTGGGCCAGGGCCATCTGACCCACGATCGCGACGGATTTACCCTCACCGGATGCGACGGTAAGCTTCACTATACCCAGAAGCCCCAGTCCTGCTTCAGCCTGTACGCCGATTACTACTGGTATGAGATGGCGGACTGCATCTGCATCGGCGACACGGAGGTCCACTACTTCCTGTTCCCCAGGAAGGAAGGGGTATCTGTAGCGAAGCTGCGGCTGGCCACGGAGGAGATGTACAAATTGTACAAGAGCAGGAAACTCAAGGCCCCGGACAAAGTGGTTGCGGACGCAACGAACTGTGCAGAAAATCAGTAAACCTGAAAAAAATCACACAGAATAATCCAAAAAAGATTGGAAACGATACCAAAATACGAGATTCCGTACAATATGCACAAAAAACAATACCGTCCGTGCTTCAAATTATAGAAATTAATGAAAAACCAAAAAACATTTGACATCCACAGGCATACACGGTAAAATAATTCAAGATTTATTCGTGAAATATGAGACAAGAGAACTCAAATCATGAGTAAATAAAATAAAAAGGAGGAAATGAAATGAAGAAGCTGTTTGCGCTGCTGCTGGCTCTGGCTATGGTTCTGTCCCTGGCTGCTTGCGGCAACTCCAACAACGAAGAGACTCAGCAGCCTGAGGGCACCACCGCCCCCGTCGCCGCTGACGTCACCACTCCCTCCGGTCCTGTGTATGAGTACACCTATCATACCAGCATGACCGCTCTGGGTAACAACTGGAACCCCCACGCTTGGGAAATGTCCAACGAGGACACCATGATGAGCTACGTTCTGGCTCCTCTGGCTACCATGTCCATCGAGGACTCCATCAATGGTGTTTACCAGTGGATCTACGTCGCTGCTGACTCCGTCACCGACGTCACCGCTGAGCACCAGGACGACCTGACCAAGTACAACGTCACTCTGCCCGAGGGCCAGACTGCCGAAGAGACTGAGAAGGGCTTCGTCTTCGAGATCAAGCTGAACCCCGACATGAAGTGGGAGAACGGCGACATCATCAACGCCGATTCCTACATCTACTCCATGAAGGCTCTGCTGGATCCTGCCATGAAGAACTACCGCGCTAACCTGTACATCGCTGGTGAGTCCGCCGTTGCCGGTGGTAATGAGTACTACTACTCCGGTTCCACCGCATGGCTGGACTGCGCTTCCGCATACCGCATGGCTGACCTGCTGGTCGCCGAGGACGGCACCTACACCACCCCCGATGGCAACGTCGTGATGTTCTCCGTCGCTGGTGGCCTGGAGTGGCTGGGCGGCAACTCTCTGGCTGACTATGTTGGCTCCTATGGCGATGCAATGTTTGATGTTGCCAGCTTCGAGGCTCTGCAGGCCCTGGCTGACGAGAACGGCAACGTTGCAGTCAACGACGAGACCATCGATCTGCTGACCAAGGTCATCACCTTCAGCGCTGACTGGGGCGAGACTGCAGACAACGTCGCTGACTACCTGGTCTACGGCCAGACCTTCGACGAGGTTGACTACGATGCGACCGTCGGCTGCTACAAGGTCGACGAGTACACCATCCGCTACGTCACCAAGACCGCTCTGGACATCAACTACTTCCTGACCTCCTGCGCTTCCAACTGGCTGGTCCACGAGGGCCTGTACGAGGCTGGTAAGGATACCTCCGGTAAGCTGGTCACCACCAACTACTGCACCTCCAAGGAGACCACCATGTCCTGCGGTCCCTACCGCATCGAGTCCCTGCAGCCCGGCAAGCAGCTGGTCTACGTCAAGAACGAGAACTACTACCTGTTCTCCCAGGACGAGTCCGGCCGTTACGTCGGCTACACCGAGTACCTGGTTGACGGCGAGTCCGTCGAGGCTTACCAGGCTGACCGCGTTGTGTACGATGTCATGGACGTTGACGCAACCAAGCAGGCCTTCCTGAAGGGCCAGCTGTCCGAGTGGACCCCCACTGCTGACGACATGGTCACCTACGCTACCTCCGACCAGATGTACAAGGCTCCCGAGACCTTCACCATGTCCTTCTTCTTCTGCACCGGTCTGGATTACCTGAAGGAAATGGACAACTCCAAGGGCAACACCAACTCCGTGGTTCTGTCCAACGTCAACTTCCGCCGCGCAATGTCCCTGGCCATCGACCGTAACGAGTGGGTCGGTGCTACCGAGGGCTTCATCCCCGCATTCTCCATGCTGAACAGCCTGTACTACTACGACGCTTACAACGATCCCACCTCCTCCTACCGTAACTCCGATCCTGCAAAGCAGGCTATCGTGAACTTCTACGGCGTTGAGTACGGCGAGGGCACTCCCTACGCTGACCTGGATGCCGCTCACGACTCCATCAACGGCTACAACCTGACCGAGGCTCAGAACCTGATGAAGCAGGCTTGCGACGAGCTGGTCGCTGAGGGCCTGTACACCGCCGGCGAGCCCATCCACATCCGTATCGGCTGGGCAAAGGGCGCTCTGGGCTCCCCCGACAACCAGCAGGCTGCTCTGATCCAGAAGTACGTCAACGCTGCTATGGAAGGTTCCGGCTTCGGCACTCTGACCCTGGAGCCCATCGGCAACATCAATGACCGTTACGGCGACGTTGCCAACGGCGAGTACGCTATCGGCTACGGTGCATGGGGCGGCGCTGCCTTCTATCCCTTCCGTAACTTCCAGGTCTACTGCGATCCCGATCAGTACTCCATCCACGAGGCTGGCTGCTGGGATCCCACCAAGGTCACTCTGACCCTGAATGTTGAGGGTGAGGAAGTCACCAAGACCTGGCAGGATTGGTCCGGCTGCATGATTGGTTCCGGCGACATGGCTAACAAGTCCTTCGAGACCAAGCTGCAGATCCTGGCTGCCATGGAGGAGAACTACATGAACTTCTTCTACCGTATCCCCCTGGCATCCTCCACTGTTCCCTTCCTGATGTCCTATCAGTGTGATCAGTACACCCAGGATTACAACATCATGTACGGCTTCGGCGGCATCGAGCTGGTTCACTTCAACTACACCGATGCTGAGTGGGAAGCTTACGTTGCTGAGCAGGGTGGCACTCTGAGCTACGAATAATCTCTGGCTCGCAAACTCTAACAGCGATCCCCAAAACAAAGGCCAGGGGGGGCATAAGCCCCTCCTGGCTTTGAGCCACTTTTTAGGTCCCCCCATGCAACCTTTCTAGCTACTGTTTTTCGCTATGGACTTGCCCTGGCGAACAATTCTGTAGCGAAGAACAGCAGCCCAATTAACAAACGAGATTTCTCTGAAAAAAATGTAAAGGAGAAAAAAGCTTATGAAAATGGCAAAGTACACCGCAAAGCGTATCGTACTGATGTTCTTTACTCTGTTTGTCATCTCTACGATCTGCTTTGTACTGATCCGCATCCTGCCCCGCGAACTGCCGCAGGACAAGAACCTGGCTCAGGTTATCGCCGCCCGCTGGGAAGCCCTGGGTTACAACGAGCCCCTTCTTGTTCAGTTCTGGATCTATCTGAAGAATATCTTCACCGAGTGGGACTGGGGTACCTCCTGGTATATTCAGTTCCGTGAGCCTGCGTGGAATCTGCTGACCGGCCGTCTGCTGCCCACCGTCATGGTCAACTTCTACTCTCTGATCCTCTCCATCCCCGTGGGTATCCTGCTGGGCATCTACGCCGCTATCAAGAAGAATAAGTGGCAGGACTCCCTGATCAGCACCTCCGTTATGATCTTTGTCTCTGTTCCTTCTTACGTTTACGCCTTCCTGGTGCAGTACTTCCTCTATTTCAAGACCGGTCTGCTCCCCCTGCAGGTCTACTCCCTGGCAGACGCCGGCGGCTCCTGGTTCACCTGGAAGATGTTCTACTCCATGATCGCACCCATCCTGGCACTGTCCTTCGGTACCATCGCCGGTATGTGCCGCTTCACCCGTGCCGAGTTGACGGAGACTCTGACCTCCGACTATATGCTGCTGGCCCGGACCAAGGGCTTAACCCGCGCACAGGCCACCTCCCGCCACGCACTGAAGAACGCCATGGTGCCCATCCTGCCCATGATCATCTCTCAGTTTGTGGGTATTCTGGGCGGTTCCTTCGTTATTGAAAAGATCTTCGCCATCCCCGGCGTCGGTCAGCTGTACCTGCAGTCCATCACTCTGTTTGACTATGACGTGTTTATGGTTGACTGTGTGTTCTACGTCTTCATCGGTCTGCTTGCCGGTATTGTGGTCGACTTGAGCTACGGCTTCATTGATCCTCGTATCAGAATGGGAGAGTGATATTATGGCAGATATGAATTTCAACCATATTCCCAAGGAAAGCTTCACCTTCGTCAACGAGGGTGAGCGCCTGTCCGACCAGAAGTTTGACGATAAGCCTGTCAGCTATTTTAAGGACGCCTGGATCCGCTTCCGTAAGTCCAAGGCCTCCGTCGTTGCTACCGTGATCATTGCGTGCATTATTCTGTACGCTTTCCTGGCACCCCTGCTGATCACCAGCCATGAGTCCACCTTCATGGTCAACATGTACGCCAAGAAGCCCGCTCGTGTTGCTTCCCTCCGTGACTTCGGTATTATGGATGGCGGCGTGAACCGCGATTTTTCCGAAAAGGGTCTGATCAAGAATGTAGCCATGGGCATCGGCGCTGAGGACTGGGACGGCAGAGGCGTGTCTCTGGAAGAGGGCCTGGAAAGTGAATACCAGCCCATGCTGGAAATCGGTGAGCCCAAGATCGTCATTGGTCCCGGCAAGAAGGAGTCCAAGTCCTTCTCCGGCCGTATCGACGCTTACCTGGAAGTTGGCTTCTTCTACCGCTCCATCAAGCAGGACGAGCTCCAGAAGATCCTGGACTGGGAAGCTGAGACCGGTCTGAAGGTCCTGTATCCCCTGGTTGAGAATAACAAGTGGTGCATGGACAACCAGGATGCCAACTACTGGTACAAGTCCAACAAGGGTACCCCCGTTGTGACCGACGCAAACGGCAAGGCCAAGACCATTGAGTATGGCGAAGGCATGATGCTGGAAGATAACTACAAGCGTGATGCCAACGGCGATCCCATCTATTGGGAGTACACCGGCGGCGGCACCTTTGAGACCGCACAGCTGAAGGTTCGTGTTCTGTACTACAACTACTATCAGTATCTGTACGGCTCTACCCCCGACTATATCATGGGTACCGATTCCCAGGGCTATGACCTGGCTCTGCGTATTGCCGGCGGCATCAAGCTGTCCCTGCTGGTCGCTGTGTTCGTCTGCGTGATCAACTTCGTTCTTGGCTCCATCTACGGCGCCATCGAAGGTTACTACGGCGGTACCATCGATATCGTCATGGAGCGTATCTCCGATATTCTGTGGAACGTTCCCTTCATCGTGGTGGCAACTCTGTTCCAGATCCATCTGTCGCAGAAATTGGGCGCAATTCCCTGTCTGCTGTTTGCCTATGTGGTCACCGGCTGGATCAGCACCGCACACCGTGTCCGTACCCAGTTCTACCGCTTTAAGACTCAGGAATACGTCATGGCAGCCCGGACCCTGGGCGCCCGGGACAGTAGAATCATCTGGAAGCACATCTTCCCCAACTCCCTGGGTACCATCATTACTTCTTCCGCTCTGGCTATCCCCAGCACCATGCTCTCTGAGTCCATGCTGTCCTTCCTGGGCATCGTGAAGCTGGGAACCGCAGAGTCCACCTCCCTGGGCACTCTGCTGGCTGACGCAAGCGGTATCTGGACCAACTACCCCCATCTGATGATTTACCCCGCAATCGTGATCAGTCTGCTGATGATCTGCTTCAACCTGTTCGGTAATGGCCTGCGGGATGCATTTAACCCCGCACTGCGTGGCGTGGAGGAATAATTATGGATAAGATTTTGGAAGTTAAAAATTTAAAAATCTCTTTCCGTACCTCTGGCGGTACTGTGAAGGCTGTTCGAAACATTTCCTTTGACCTGGAGCGGGGCAGAACTGTTGCTATCGTCGGTGAGTCCGGTTCCGGTAAGTCCGTTACCTCCAAGGCCATCCTGGGCATCCTGGCCGGTAACTCCATCATCGAGGGCGGCGAGATCCTCTATGACGGCAAGGACCTGCTGAAGATCTCCGAGGAGGAAATGTGCAAGATCCGTGGTGATAAGATCTCCATGATCTTCCAGGATCCTCTGTCCTCTCTGAACCCCATTGTCAAGATCGGCAAGCAGATCACCGAGGCTATGCTGCTGAAGAACAAGACCAGCCGCCGCGAGGCAAAAGCCGAGTTCGACGCGCTGCTGAACCTTCTGCAGAAGTTCATGGTACAGGCCAACGGCGACGAGGCACAGGTGAAGGCTCTGTGTGATACCTTCAAGAAGTTCTCCCTGGAAGCCAACAAGCTGGAGAACACCTATAATAATGCCTATTCTAACGCTCTGGCCGTGCTGGAATCCATCGAAGATGTGTCCTTCCGCCTGGACAAGAAGCAGAAGCTGGATGTGAAGGCTGAGCTGCGTGGCTATCTGAAGAATATCAAGAAGCTGGACTCTCCCTTCCTGACCAATAACTATACCGACCGCATCACTGCTGTTTCCAATCAGCTGAACAGCGTGCTGAACAGCTATGATTCCAAGACCGAGGGCATGACCCCTGAGCTGGAGTCCGCGCTGAACAGCACTGCTAATCTGATGAAGGAAATGGTTGAGCAGGTCCGTCCCGACTTCTTTGAGATCGGCTTCTATCTGTTCAAGAACAAGGATGCCGATGTCTACAATATGCCTGTCACCGAACTCAATGCCATGGCCGGCAAGTACCTGAAAGATAACTTCATGAACGAGTTCATGGCTATTCAGAAGAAGGGTGTGGAGCATTCCTTCCAGACTGCTCTGGAGAAGAAGAAGAATATTCTGGACGAGCTGGATAAAGCGATTCCTTACTTCCAGGGTAACTTTGAGAAGAAGGCTGCCCTGGCTTACGCAGAATCCCTGGCCAAGCAGGTTGAGGATTCCATCGACCAGCTGGAGATCAACAAGGACTCTCTGGCATATACCTTCCGCAGCAGACTGGTCAGCGGCATCGAAAAGTACTTCTACTATATGAAGAACAACCCCAAGGAGGAGGCCCGCTTCGCCCGTCAGTCCAAGAAGCGTGATGCTTTGATCGCCCGGGGCAAGAACGTTGACTGGAAGGTCGTTCCCAAGATGGTCTTTGACCTGGATGAGCTGAAGAATGAGCTGGTCAAGGTCATTACCGGACTGAAGTCCCGCTACGAAGGCTATATTGCCGACGCAGCCAATGTGGATTACCACCAGCGCTGTGTAGATATTATCGACAGCCTGAAGGACAAGTCCTCCAAGGCCGTTTATAAGGTCACTCCCGCCATGGCCAAGGAAAAGGCCATCAAGCTGATGGAGGAAGTGGGTATCGCTGAGCCCCGTATGCGCTACAATCAGTATCCCTTCGAATTCTCCGGCGGTATGCGCCAGCGTATCGTTATCGCCATCGCTCTGTCTGCTGACCCCGAGATTCTGATCTGTGACGAGCCCACCACCGCTTTGGACGTGACCATTCAGGCCCAGATCCTGGAGCTGATCAACCGTCTGAAGGCCGAGCGTAACCTGTCCGTCATCTTCATCACCCATGACCTGGGTGTTGTGGCAAACATGGCAGATGATATTGCTGTTATGTACGCCGGTAAGATCGTGGAGTACGGCACTGCCGATGACATTTTCTACGATCCCCGCCATCCCTATACCTGGGCTCTGCTGTCCTCCATGCCTGACCTGGACACCAAGGAAAAGCTGGATGCCATCCCCGGTACTCCTCCGAACATGATCTATCCCCCCGTCGGCGATGCCTTTGCTGCCCGTAACAAGTACGCAATGAAGATCGACTTCGAGGCTCAGCCCCCCATGTTCGAGATTTCCGAGACCCACCGGGCCGCAACCTGGCTGCTGCATCCCGATGCACCCAAGGTTGAGATCCCCAAGATTATTACCGATCGTATTGCAAGAATGAAGCAGAAGGCAGGAGGTGCACAGAATGGCTAATGTGAATGAGAGAGAGACTCTGCTGAAGGTTGATCATCTGTGCCAGTATTTCGGACCCACCAAGGCAGTTGACGACGTCAGCTTCGAGATCAAGAAGGGCGAAGTCTTTGGCCTGGTCGGCGAGTCCGGCTGCGGTAAGACCACCACCGGCCGTTCCATCATCAAGATCTACGACATCACTTCCGGCAGCATCTACTTCAAGGGCCAGCGTATCTGCGCCGGCACCAAGGCCTATAAGGACGAGATCAAGAAGATCAAGGAAGAGATGAAGCAGCTTAAGACCTCCGGCTCTGCTGACGCATCTGAAAAGATCGCCCAGGGCGAAGCCCGGATCGCTGAGCTGAAGAAGGAAATCCAGAAGGCAAAGTTCGATCACAAGTACTCCGACAGAGAGTATGCCAAGACCCTGCAGAAGAAGAACGAGGAAGAATACCAGGCAAAGCTGGCTGCTGCCTCCGGCGACTCCGAGAAGCAGGCTCAGCTGCAGAAGGAATTCAAGGATCAGCAGCGGATCGCCAAGCGCACCAAGCTGATCACCCAGATTCAGATGATCTTCCAGGATCCCATCGCATCTCTGAACCCCCGTATGACCGTTAAGGAGATCATCGCCGAGGGCCTGGTTATCAATGGCATCAAGGATCAGGCTTACATTGATGAAAAGGTCTTTGAGATTCTGGAGCTGGTTGGTCTGGTTCGCGAGCATGCCGGCCGTTATCCCCACGAGTTCTCTGGTGGCCAGCGTCAGCGTATCGGTATCGCCCGGGCTGTCATCATGCGCCCCGACCTGCTGATTGCTGACGAGCCCATCTCCGCTCTGGACGTTTCCATCCAGGCCCAGGTCATCAACCTGCTCAACGAGCTCCGGGATACCCTGGATCTGACCATCCTGTTTATCGCCCATGACCTGTCTGTGGTCAAGTACTTCTCCGACCGCATCGGCGTTATGTACTTCGGTAAGATGGTGGAGCTGGCATCCTCCGATGAGCTGTTTGAACATCCCCTGCATCCCTACACCCGCAGCCTGCTCTCCGCAATTCCTCTGCCCGATCCCCACAGTGAGAAGAACCGTCAGAGAATCGTCTACAACTCTCTGGCAGAGCACGACTATTCTGTGGACAAGCCCACCCTGCGTGAGATCAAGCCCGGTCACTTTGTCTACTGCAACGATGTAGAGGAAGCAAAGTACAAGAAGGAGCTGGGTCTGTGAGAACCCCTCTTTCCAAGGCGCTGATCAAGTATGGTATCAGCTTAGGCATCAGTCTGCTTCTGGCTTTTGTGTTTGTGTACACCCGTGTGGATTTCAAAAATCCTTCGGCTACGTCTGCAGTTGACTGGTATCTGATTCTCTGCGATGCGTTTACCATTCCGGGACTTCTTTTCCTGATGCTGGGCTGCATGATGACCCTCAGCAGCCAAGGTGCTCTGGACGGAGTGACCTACGTGCTGAAGAACGCGATCAGAATGCTGATCCCCGGTGCGGCGCTGAAGGCAGAACGCTATTACGAATATGTAGAGCATAAGCGCGCCAATCGTGCCAAGGGCTTCGGTTTCCTGTATATTACCGGCCTGGTATGTATGGCTTTCTCGCTGGTATTCATGATTTTGTTCTACAGCATCTATCAAAAATAAGAAAAAGGCGTGTTCCGCAATTGCGGAACACGCTCTTTTTGTTCTTTACCGAATTAATTGTTGAAACTGGAAGAATTATCTGCTATAATCAAAAAATCTGGATTAAAATTTACTATTTTTCAGAGAGGTAGATTGTATGGAATTTTCCAATCTGTATTTTCTGTATATCCTGCTTCCGCTGACAATGCTCTTTTACTTCGCTATGCCCACAATGGACTGGAGGAACAAGGCATTGTTGGGCATCAGCATGCTTTTTTACGCCATGGGTCAGCCGATTTATCTGCTTTTTATGATCGGAATTTCCTACGTAAACTATGTGCTGAGCAAGCGAATCCGGCCCGGTGATAAGGGAAGTATTGCGCTGCCTGTTGCCATCGATCTGCTGGCACTTTGCATGTTTAAATACCTGGATTTCTTCCTGAGCATGGTTGGTATCGTGGTGGAGCATGGCGTTCTGATGAGCTTCTACCGCTGGATCATTGACTGCCTGAATTCCATTGGATTTTCCATGCAATACCCCACAACTGTCCTGCCCATTGGTATCTCCTTCTATATTTTTTCCATGATCTCCTATTTGGGTGATGTTTACACGGGAAAAGTGGAGATTGAGGAGAAATTCGAAAGTGTCCTGCTGTGTTGGCTGATGTATCCCCAGCTGATGATGGGCCCCATCGTCCGTTATGAGCAGGTGCAGAATGAACTGCATACCCGCAGGATGATTCCCCGGATGATTTTTGACGGCTTCCATCGTTTTGCCGTGGGTCTTGCGGAGAAGGTTCTGCTCGCGGACTATTGCGGCCAGATCATCGCACGCCTGGCGGATCTGAACTGCGATGGCGCGCTGGTGGGTTCCTGGCTCTCTGCCATTATGTTCGCCTTCCAGCTATATTTTGATTTCTGCGGCTATTCCAATATGGCAATCGGTCTTGGCATGGTGTTCGGTTTCCGTTACTGTGAAAACTTTGACCTGCCCTATACCTCCAAGTCCATTACCGAGTTCTGGCGCCGCTGGCACATGAGTCTTGGCACGTTCTTCCGGGACTATGTGTATATCCCTCTGGGCGGTAACCGAAAGGGTAAGGTGCGCCAGATTCTGAATATGCTGGTGGTCTGGGCACTGACGGGCCTGTGGCATGGCGCAAGCTGGAATTTCGTGCTCTGGGGTATCTACAATTTTATCCTGCTGGCAATTGAAAAGCAGATTATGCCGGAATTGGAAGAACTGCCCGACAGATTGCGCAATTTCCTGACCATGCTGGCCGTTCTGTTCGGCTGGGTGCTGTTCAGCCATACGGACTTTGTCGAGCTGGGCGCTGCCTTCCTGGCCATGTTTGGCTTCAGCGGTTTCTCCGCACCGGGTACCGGCACCGTGCTGATGAATGCGCTGCCCTTGATTGCGGTGTGCCTCATCGGCTGCAGTACATTGCCCCGTACGTTCTACCGTGTGTTTAACGGTGTGTTCGGAATGCATGGCAAGCGCCGCAAGAGCAACGCCATCGACGCTGGAAAGATCGCCTATGTTGCGCTTCGCTTTGCGTTCATCTGCCTGCTGGTCTGGCTGTGCGTGGTTTCCATGATCGGCACCACCAGTACGCCCTCCATCTACGCTGATTTTTAAGAAAGGAGCCACCGATGAAGCGAATTTATACTGCCCTTTGCGGCGTCATGCTGCTGTTCCTGCTGCTGGTGGGTCTGATCTCCACATTTGATAAAGATGCAACCTTCTCTGAATCCGAGAAGCGGCAGCTGAAAACCAGACCGAAGCTGACGATTTCTGCGTTGCTGGACGGAACCTACTTTAATGAGTATCGCGAGTATTACGCCGATACTTTCCCGGGCAGGGAAAAACTCATGAAGAAGAATACGACGCTGAATCATTTCTACTATTTCAGCGGTCTGTCCGGCGAGAATTCCGAGCAGCTGGTAGTCAACTTTGATTCCAATGCTGCCCAGCATGGTCAATCACTGAAGGACCCGGACGCCACCAATCCCTCCGGTGAGTCCACCCCGACAGAGGCAGAGGAAGAAAATGTACCCAAAATCACGGAGCCTGCCGCCATGGTTGAGCAGCTGGGCAATGTGATCCTGGTGGGTGACCGGGCTATGGACGTACCCTACGGTGACAGTACCAAGATCAAGCGCTATGCCGCCGCGGTCACTGCTCTGGCAGATCTTCTGGGCAGCGAGGTCCAGACCTTCAGCATGCCCGTTCCCAATTCCGCGGAATTCTACGCAGGTAAGAGCTGGAACACCGGTGCCTATTCCCAGAAGACTATGTTTGAGACCTGTAAGGAAAATCTGGGCGAGAATGTGACCTATGTGGATGCCTATTCTCAGCTGGCAAAGCATACGGATGAGTATATTTACTTCCGTACGGATCACCACTGGACGCACCAGGGCGCTTACTATGCATACACCGCTCTGTGCCGTGCCGCGGGTATGACCCCGGAGCCGCAGACCAAGTTCGCCACCGGACAGTGGGAGAATTTCGTGGGCTCCATGTATACCTACATCGCCAACTATCCCCAGAGTGCGGTGCTGAAAGAAAACCCCGACACTGTCCACTACTGGAAGCCTTACGCCAATTGCGAGACCTATTACTATAGCGATACCACCCTCAGCGATGGTGTGCTTATGGGCACCATCTGCGTGGTCCGTGAGGAAGTGGAGAACAAGTATCTGACCTTCATGGGCGGTGACCATCCTGTGACCATCGTCACCACAGATACGGAAGGCCCGTGCATTATGGTCATTAAGGAGTCCTACGGCAATGCGCTGATCTCCTGGCTGACCAGCCACTATTCCAAGATCATCCTCATTGATCCCCGCGAGTATTTTGACAACCGCAGCGACATTGAACTGAAGACCTTCGCCCAGGAGCAGGGCGTGGATCAGCTGCTGGTGATCAACTATCCCATGATGCTCAACTCCGACAACTATATCCGGCTGCTGGAGCGGCTGGCCGAGTAAGACATGAAAAATCCCCGATGTGGTTGACCAGACCGCATCGGGGATTTTTCAGAGAGAAAAGAGAGGTAAGAAAATGAAAAAGAGAGAAAGCATTTATTTATCTATATTATAATTGTACACTTTTAAAAAATAAGCGTAAGTTTGTTAAGAAAGTATGAAGCAATGAAAAAACAGCGATACTAATTTGTAAAAAATGTACAGTTGTAAACAATTTGTTGCGCCTCTTGACTTTTGGGAAAAATAGAGTATCATGAAGACAAAAGATTTAGCACTCCTAAGTGAAGAGTGCTAAAAGACGAAAGGAAGGATTGCTGTGAATTTTCAAAACTATACCCAGAAATCCATGGAGGCTGTGCAATCGGCGCAGAAGATCGCGGTGGCCAATGGCCATCAACAGCTGGAGCAGGTGCATCTGCTGCTGGCGCTGCTGCGGCAGGAGGGGGGACTGACGCCTCAGCTGCTGCGCAAGATGGAAGTGAGCGTGGAAAGTCTGGATGCGGCCGCAAATCAGCTGCTGAGGAAAATCCCCTCCGTCAGCGGAAGCCGAGAGATGGACCGATTCTATGTAACCGCAGATTGTGATGCGGTATTTACCTCCGCAGAGGAACAGGCAGCACAGATGAAGGACGAATTTGTGTCCGTGGAGCATCTGTTCCTGGGATTGTTGGACGCAGCCAGAGGCGGCGTGAAGGAATGCTTTGAAACCTATCGCATTACCAGGGAAAATGCCTTGAAGGCATTGCAGAGTATCCGGGGAAACCAGCGTGTCACCACCGATTCCCCCGAGAGCACCTATGAAGCTCTTGAAAAGTACGGCACGGACCTGGTCAAACGGGCACGTGAACAGAAACAGGATCCGGTGATCGGCCGGGATGAGGAGATCCGAAATGTGATCCGAATCCTCTCCCGGAAAACCAAGAATAATCCGGTGCTCATTGGCGAGCCGGGTGTGGGTAAGACTGCCATTGCGGAGGGCCTGGCCCAGCGGATCGTGAAGAAGGATGTGCCCAAATCTCTGGTGGATAAAACCATTTTCTCTCTGGATATGGGTGCGCTGGTGGCCGGCGCCAAGTATAGGGGCGAGTTTGAGGAGCGGCTGAAAGCCGTTCTGAACGAGGTGAAGGAGTCCGACGGCAGGATCATCCTGTTTATCGACGAACTGCACACCATCGTGGGTGCCGGTAAAACAGACGGTGCCATGGATGCGGGCAACCTCTTAAAGCCCATGCTGGCCCGGGGTGAGCTCCATTGCATCGGCGCCACCACGCTGGATGAGTACCGCCAGTATATTGAGAAGGATCCGGCTCTGGAGCGCCGCTTCCAGCCGGTTCAGGTGGATGAGCCCACCGTGGAGGATACCATTGCCATCCTGCGGGGTTTGAAAGAGCGGTACGAAGTGTTCCACGGCGTGAAAATCGCCGATCCGGCCTTGATCAGCGCCGCAACACTGTCCCACCGGTATATTACGGACCGGTTCCTGCCGGACAAGGCCATAGACCTGGTGGACGAGGCCTGCGCCCAGATCCGCACCGAGATGGACTCCATGCCCACCGAATTGGATGCCGTGTCCCGGAAGATCATCCAGATGGAGATCGAGGAAGCGGCTCTGAAGCGGGAAGAGGATGCCCTGTCAAAGGCCAGGCTGGCTGAGCTGCAGAAGGAACTGGCAGAGGAGCGGGATGCATTTAACACCATGAAGGCCCAGTGGGACAACGAAAAGAACGCCATCGGCCGCCTGCAGCAGCTCCGGGAGCGGATCGAGGAGCTGAATCGCCAGATCGAAGCTGCCGAACAGAATTATGACCTGGAAAAGGCCGCGGAGTTGAAATACGGCCGTCTGCCGGAAGCCCAGCGGGCTCTGGAGGCTGAGGAGAGCAAGGCACAGTCCGCCAAAGAGAACACCATGCTCCGGGACCGGGTCACGGAAGAGGAGATCGCCCGGATTGTCCAGCGCTGGACCGGAATCCCTGTGTCCCGGCTGGTCCAGGGCGAGCGGGAAAAGCTCTTGACCCTGGATGAGACCCTCCACAAGCGTGTGGTGGGACAGGATGAAGCGGTGCAGGCGGTGACGGAAGCCATCCAGCGCAGCCGCGCCGGCATCCAGGATCCCAACCGGCCCATCGGCTCCTTCCTGTTCCTGGGTCCCACCGGTGTGGGCAAAACGGAACTGGCAAAGGCCCTTGCCCAGGCACTTTTTGATGACGAAAACAACCTGGTCCGCATCGATATGTCGGAATATATGGAGAAATTCTCCGTATCCCGCCTGATCGGAGCACCTCCCGGATATGTGGGCTATGAGGAAGGAGGCCAGCTGACCGAAGCGGTCCGCCGGAAGCCCTACTCCGTGGTGCTTTTCGACGAGGTGGAGAAGGCCCATCCCGATGTGTTCAATGTGCTGCTGCAGGTGCTGGATGACGGACGGATTACCGATTCCCAGGGCAGAACGGTGGACTTCAAGAATACCATTCTGATCCTCACCTCCAACCTGGGCTCTGAGTATCTCTTAAGCGGTATCAATGCCGATGGCTCTATCGAGGAAAGTGCCAAGAGACAGGTCCAGGCCCTGCTGCGCCGGTCCTTCCGGCCGGAGTTCCTGAACCGTCTGGATGAGATCGTGTTCTATAAGCCCCTCAGTAAGTCCGATGTGACCGCCATCATCGATTTGCAGATCGCAAAGCTGAACAGCCGCCTGGAGGATAAGCAGATCAACGTTTCTTTGACGGATGCAGCCAAGGCCACTATCGTGGATGCGGCCTACGATCCCCAGTACGGCGCCCGGCCCCTGCGCCGGTATGTCCAGCATACCGTGGAGACCATGCTGTCGAAACGCATCCTCCGGGGTGAAGTCCTGCCGGGACAGACTGTCACCGTGGACAGCGAGAATGGAGAACTTGTGATAAATTAAGCAAATCAGCGCATCCCAAGGGATGCGCTGAACATTTTTATGGGAAATTTTCGATAAAGACGGGTTGAAAAAACAGAAGCTCTGTGGTATAGTCCACATACATCACAATGAAGGAGAGTACATGTGAATAAAGTAAAAACTGTCAAAACATGGAACGGTTTTTCACTGGTGGTTCTGCTGTTGCTGCTGCTGACGGAGGGAATGCTGTTCCTGCGCATCTGGAATTTGAAGATGCTTCCCAATACATATTTTCTGATTCTGGCGGGTGCGGTGCTGCTGCTAACGCTTCTGCTGGCACTGCTTATGTTCCGCAGAAAAACCGGTGCCTGGGCCAAGCGGACCGGGCACGGCAAACAGATTATTGGATATTTGCTGTCTGCTGTGATCATCACACTGTGCTGTATCGGCTACATGGCCGTCACAGAAGTGCAGAAAACCATCGATGGAATCACCGCGCCGGAAAAGGTAAGCATGGTTCTGGAGATCTATGTGAGAAGCGAAGATCCGGCAGAATACCTGCAGGACACCACCGGCTACACCTATGCATTGCCGGAGGATATTCCCGAGGATTCCCTGACCCCTGTGATCCAGGAGTTGGAGGAGCTAATATCGGAGGAAATTGAGACAGTGTGGCACTCCAATGCTGCTTCGCAGATTCGGGCGCTGCTGGCCGGTGAGGTGGATGCGGTTGTGGTGGACAGCGCGTATATTCCCGCCCTGGAATCCATGGAGGAATATGGAGATCTGACAAACCGTATCAAGCTCCTGCACGAGAAGGTGGTGGAGAAGGAAATCACCCCGCTGCCAACGGTTCCCATGCCCGAGAGTACCCGAAGTGAAAACGCCTTCCTCATGTATATCAGCGGCAGCGATTCCCGCAGCAGGGTTCTGTCCGACGGAAGAAGTGACGTGAATATTTTGGTGGCGGTGAATACGGATACCCACCAGATTCTGATGATCAACACGCCCCGGGACTATTATGTGGTCAATCCTGCCAGCGGAGACGGTTCCATGGACAAGCTGACACACTGCGGCATCAAGGGCATCGGCAATTCCATGGGTGCACTGTCGTCACTTTATGGGCAGCAGGTGGACTACTACGCCAGAATCAATTTCTCCGGCTTTGAGAAATTGGTAAACTCCCTGGGCGGTGTCACGATTCATTCCGACGTCGGGTTTACCGCCGGGAGTACCTATATTCAAAAGGGCGAAAACAGACTGAACGGTGCACAGGCTCTGGCCTTTGCCCGGGAGCGGAAGCATCTTCGGGGCGGTGACAATGACCGGGGCAAAAATCAGATGAAGCTGGTGGCCGGCATCGTCAATGAGCTGACCGCGGGAAATCTGCTGGCCAATTACAGTGAAATTCTGCAGAGCCTGGAGGGCATGTTTACTACCAACTTCCCTTCGGACAAAATCGGCAGCCTTGTTCAGCTGCAGCTGACCCAGATGCCCCAATGGGAGATTTTCTCCTTTGCCTCCACCGGTGAAAACGGCACGGATTCCTGCTGGGCAGCGGGCGGCGGTTATGCCTATGTGATGTATCCCCATGAAAATGTGGTGGCCCATGCTTCCGGATTGCTCGATCAGGTATTGACCGGCGAAACGTTGACCCAGGAAGATATGACAGTGACCCAATAATGCACAGAGCCTCCCTCAGCAGGGAGGCTTTTTGCATACCGACGGTGAAAATGCTGTTGAATTCAGCAGAACTTGATGCTATACTTTTTTTAACCTGTTGAGTGGTAGGAAGGTGTTTACATGGACAATCGTCTATTTTCCAATAAACAGCTGATCCGGCTGGTGATTCCCCTGGCCATCGAGCAGGGCCTGGCGATCCTGGTGGGCATGGCGGACAGCGTGATGGTTTCCTCTGCCGGTGAGGCGGCCATTTCCGGCGTTTCATTGGTTGATATGATCAACGCCATCGCCCTGAATCTGTTTGCCGCCCTGGCAACCGGCGGCGCGGTGGTGACCAGTCAGTACTTAGGCGCCCGGAATATGGAAAAAGCCCGGCAGAGCGCCGGTCAGCTGGTGCTGATGGCGGCCTTGCTGGGCCTGGCGGTGATGGCATTCTGCGAAGTATTTGCTTCGGGTATGCTTAAGCTCTTCTTCGGTGCCATCGAAGAAGATGTGTGGGATGCGGGACTGCTGTACCTGCGGATCACGGCCCTGTCCTTTCCCTTTATGGCCCTTTACAATGCCGGCGCTGCCATTTTCCGCAGCATGGGCAACAGCAAGGTGTCCATGAAAGTCAGTATCATGATGAACATCATCAACGTGGTGGGCAACGCCGTGTGCATCCTGGGCCTGAAAATGGGCGTGGCCGGTGTGGCGATCCCCACTTTGATTTCGCGGGCAGTTGCTGCGGTGGTGATTTTGCATCTGGCTTCCCGGAGCAGCCAGGAGCTGTATCTGCAGAAGCGGAACATCGCCCGGATCGAGGGCAGCATGATGCGCAGCGTGCTGCATATCGGCGTTCCTGCCGCCTGTGAAAACAGCTTTTTCTCTCTGGGGCGGGCTATGTGCGTCAGCTTTGTGGCGATTTACGGTACTGTGCAGACCTCTGCCAACGCTGTTGCCAATACCATCGACTGTGTGGGCATCATCTTCGGACAGGCATTTTCCCTGGCCATGGTTACGGTGGTTGGCCAGTGCGTAGGCGCACGGGATGAGGCACAGGTCAAATACTATGTCAAAAAGCTCATCGGCTGGGACTATGTGCTGCAGGGCACATCCAATATCCTGATCATGATCTTCGCCAGACAGCTGATCGGGCTGTACAGCTCTCTGTCCCCGGAAACGGAGCAGCTGGCCTGGATACTGATCATGCTCCACAGCGCCTTTGCGGTGCTGATGTGGCCTCCGGCCCTGGCGCTGCCCAGTGCCCTCCGAGCTGCCAATGATGTGAAATTTACCATGTGGGTCAGTGTGGCGGCTATGGTCTTCGCCCGCATCGGCCTGTCCTGGCTCCTGGGTGTCCACTTCGGTATGGGTGTTATCGGCGTCTGGATCGGCATGATCATGGATTGGGTGGTTCGTATTGTGTTCTTCGTACCCCGGTATCTCTCCGGTAAGTGGAAGAGCAAGTGCCATCTGGCTTAAGCCCAGTCCGGCAGCTTTTCAAAAAATATGGTCTTTCCCTGATAGGGGAAGGTCAATTTGCAGGAATACAGATACGGGGCAGGGGAGTTGTCCCTGCCTCCGTATTTATGATCTCCCACCAGGGGAAAACCCCGGGAGGAAAACTGCACCCGGATTTGGTGACTGCGGCCGGTGTGCAGCCGGATGCGGACCAGAGATGTCTCCGCTTCAGTCAGACGATGGAACTCCAGCCGGGCTTTTTTCACGCCACGGCGCTCTTTTTTTACCACGAAAACCTTGTTTTTGCTGCTGTCTTTGAAGAGAAGATCCGTCCAGTCCCCGCTTTCCGGGGGTGTTCCATGGACCAGCGCCACATATTCCTTCACCATGGTGCCCTCCTGGACGGCTTTAGAGAGGGAAGCGGCAGCTTGCTTTGTCCGGGCGAAGACCATGACACCGCCCACGTTTTTGTCCAGCCGGTGGATGGGGAATATCTCGCCGCCCAGAGCCTCTTTCATGGCTTCGGGCAGTTCATGCTCCGAGTCCAGACCCACGGGCTTGACGATGACAGCAATATGCTTGTCAGAATAGAGAATTTCCATAGGATGCCTCCTGCTGATGCGTAAATCTTATACCCAGTATAGCACGAAATATGAAAAAATCAAAATGTTGCGCTTGCAACTGTGGAAAAAATATGTATAATATAGGGGATAGAAAGGGAGGTATCGCCATGACGACCAAAGACTATCAGAAGAAATCCCCGCTGATGATCTTTCTGAGCTATTTTAAAAACCACAAGGGCCTCTTTGCCGTTGACGTGCTCTGCGCCGTGGGCATTGCGGCAATTGATCTGATGTTCCCCCTGGTGACCCGGAACGCCCTGTATGAAATGCTGCCCAATAAAATGTACCAGACATTTTTTACCGTGATGCTGACAGTGCTGGTGTGCTATGTGCTCAGGTCTGTTCTGCAGTTCATCGTGGCCTATTTCGGCCACACCTTCGGCATCCGGGTAGAGGCAGATATCCGCAAGGACCTGTTCACCCATATGCAGGAGATGAGCTTCGACTTTTATGACGAAAACCGCACCGGCCAGCTGATGAGCCGTCTGACTTCCGACCTGTTTGAACTGACGGAGCTGGCCCACCACGGCCCGGAGGACCTGCTGACCTCCACGCTGACCATTATCGGCGCCCTAACCGTCATGGTGGGTATTCGTTGGGAGCTGGCGCTGATCGTGGCGCTGACCATCCCCGTGTTCCTGGTGGTGGTCATGACCATGCGTAAGTCTATGAGCCGGGCCTCCAAGGCTGCCAAGGAAAAGACCGGCCATATCAACCAGGAAATCGAGAGCAGCCTCTCCGGTGTCCGCACCGCCAAGGCCTTTGCCAATGAGCCGGTGGAAAATGCCCGGTTCAGCGCCGCAAACGAGATCTACAAGACCTCCAAACGGGAATTCCACAAGGCCATGGGCCGCTTCCACAGCTGCACTGAGTTTTTCCTGTGCAGTCTGAATGTGATCATCATCGGCGTGGGCGGCTACTTCGTCATGCAGGGAGAGATGGATCACCGTGACCTGCTGACCTTCACGCTGTACATTTCCTCCTTCGTCGGCCCAATGCGCAAGCTCTCCGGATTCTCTGAGATGTTTGCCAACGGCTTCGCCGGTCTGAACCGGTTTGTAACCATCATGCGCACCGAGCCTACCTTGCAGGACAAGGAAAATGCCCCTGACCTCAGCAATGTCAAGGGCGAAATCAAGGTGGAGAATGTCAGCTTTGCCTATGACGGCGATCTGGACGTGCTCCACGATGTGTCCCTGACCGTCCAGCCCGGTGAGACTCTGGCCATCGTGGGTCCCTCCGGCGGCGGTAAGTCCACCCTCTGCCAGCTGATCCCCCGGTTCTACGATGTGTCCACCGGCTCCATCGCCATCGACGGCCAGGATATCCGGGATGTGACCCAGCGGTCCATCCATGAGAACATCGGCATCGTGCAGCAGGAGGTTTTCCTCTTCGCCGACACCATTTTCGAGAACATCCGCTACGGCAAGCCCGATGCCACCATGGAAGAGGTCATCGAAGCTGCCAAGAAGGCGGAAATTTACGACGACATTCTGGCAATGCCTCAGGGCTTTGATACCTATGTGGGCGAGCGAGGTACTCTCCTCTCCGGCGGCCAGAAGCAGCGTGTGGCCATTGCGAGAATCTTCCTGAAGAATCCGCCCATTCTGATCCTGGACGAGGCCACTTCCGCTCTGGACTCCGTCACCGAAGCCAAGATCCAGCGGGCATTTGACGCCCTGGCCAAGGGCAGAACCACCCTGATCATCGCCCACCGCCTGTCCACCATCCGGGCTGCTCACCGGATCGTGTCCATCGCCGACGGCTACATCACCGAGTGCGGCACCCACCAGGAGCTGCTCCGTAAGGGCGGCATCTATTCCGACCTCTATACCACCCAGAACGCCCTGGCCCTGGAAGCTATGAAGTAACATCAAGCCGCCGCAGTTTTCTGCGGCGGCCTTTTGCAAAGGAGGGATTTTATGCCGGGATACCCAACCCGAGAGAAAGCGGAAGCGCTTCTAAACGAGGCGGAGAGCTGCAACCCCGGTCCCTGGGGCAACCACAGCCGCATCGCCGCCCTATGCGCGGAAAAAATCGCCGGGGCAGCCGGAATGGACAGCGAAAAGGCCTATGTGCTTGGCCTGCTCCACGATATCGGACGAAAATTCGGTGTGAAGCATCTTGCCCATGTGCTGGATGGATATATCTATATGACCGAACTGGGCTATCCGGGCGTTGCAAGAATCTGCCTGACCCATTCCTTCTGCAAGCCGGAACTGTCTGTTTATGTCGGCAATTTTGACATCCCCGAAGAGGAGCAGAAGAGCCTGCAAGCCTTGCTCAGCAGTTTGGAATTCGACGATTACGACCGGCTGATCCAACTGTGTGACTGCCTGGCTGGAAGCGAGGACGTTATGGATATGGAAGCACGGATGCTGGATGTAAAGCGCCGCTATGGCTTTTACCGACAAGACAAATGGGATACCAATCTGTGGCTGAAATCCTATTTTGAAGCTAAAACCGGGAAAAACATATACGAATTAGTAAAATAAAAGAGACCGCCGGGAGGCGGTCTCTTTTGCAATGTAAGGAAATTAAGCCTTTTCCAGCAGTTCTTTCAGGTAGGCGATGTTCTCCTCCAGCTTTTCACGGGTGGGCTTCTCGTTGGAGAAGTCCTCCACGGACAGCCAGCCGTCGTAGCCCACCTTCTTCAGAGCCTTGATCAGGGCGGGGATGTTGGCGGAGCCCTTCTTCATGGGGGACCACAGCTGGTTGTACTTGGTCTCGCCGAACTCACCCTCACCGCCGGGAACCAGGGCGGCGTTCTTCACATGGACGTGAGCCAGGTACTTACCCAGCATCTCGAAGCCCAGCTGGTAGTTCTCATAGCCCTCGTAGACCATGTTGCCGGGATCGTAAATGAGGCCGAAGTACTCGGGATCGAAGCCGTCCAGAACACGCAGGGCAGAGGAAGCGGAGGAGATCATCATGCCGTGGTGGGTCTCGATCAGGAACTTGACACCGTACTTCTTAAGCAACGGCTCGCACTCCTTCAGATATGCGCGGTACTCGTTGAACTGCTCCCAGTAAGGACGGTTGGGATCGTAGGTAGCCATGGGGCCACGGACGGTCTTGCAGCCGATGGCGGCAGCGGCGGCGATGGTGTTCTCCATCTCCTCGGGTGCGCCCTTCAGGGTGGTGGCCAGGTTGCAGATGGTCAGGCCTGCCTCGTCGCAGAGCTTCTTGACCTTCTGACACTCGTTCATGATGTCGTCCACATTCAGGGTGGCGTGATTCTCGGTCCAGTAACGGAAGGCGAACTGCTGCTCCTTGGGCAGATTTGCGAACATAGCCTTCAGGGGGGACTCGCCCTCGGTCTTGTCCACGCGCCACTCGACGCCCTCGTAGCCCATTTCCTTCAGAACGGCAACGGACTGCTCCAGATCATACTCGGGCAGGGAAACGGTGTAAACTGCTAATTTCATTTGGCATTTCTCCTTGCTTTTTGATTTAGACAGCTATATTATATCTGCCATCAATCGAACATGCAAGGGTGCATATTGTCCGATTTTTTGCGCGTTGATTTGGTATACGGCATAAAAAAGAACCGCCCGGATTCGGGCGGTTCTTGCTGTTTCATTACATCTTCTCGGGGGCGGAGAAGCCCAGGATATCGATGCAGGTCTCCAGGATGTTCTTAGCCAGACCAATCAGAGCAATGTGGCCGGCCTTCAGTTCCTCGTTTTCCTCCTTCAGGATGGGGGTTTCGTGATAGAACTTGTTGACGCAGCCTGCCAGCTCGTAGATATAGGCGCAGACCAGGTTGGGTGCCTCGGCCTTCAGGGCGGCTTCCAGAGAGGGGCCGAACTTGGTAATGGCCAGCATCAGATCCTTGGCTTCGTTATTGGCGGGATTCTGGATGGGCAGATGCTCCCAGGCGCCATAGCGGCTCAGGATAGACTTGATGCGCACAATGGTGTACAGGATATAGGGACCGGTGTTGCCTTCGAAGGCGGCGAAACGCTCCAGGTCGAAATTATAGTCCTTGGTGGGCTGGTTGGAAAGGTCGCCGTACTTGAGGGCAGCCAGTGCGATTTTCTGGGTGGTGGCTTCCACCTCGGATTCATCCACGATCTTATTTTCCACGACCTTGGACCGGACAAAATCCACCATATCCTGGATCAGCTGCTCCAGACGCAGGACACCGCCGTCGCGGGTCTTGAAGGGCTTGCCGTCCTTGCCGTTCATGGTGCCATGGCCCACGTGCTCCAGCTCGGTGGTGTCGGCAACGATGCCGGACTTCCGGGCAGCCCGGAACACCTGCTCGAAGTGCAGGTTCTGCCGCTTGTCGGTGACGTAGAGGATCTTTTCGGGATTCCAGTCCTGCATGCGCTGGACGATGGTAGCCAGGTCGGTGGTGGCGTAGATGGCGGAGCCGTCGGACTTGATGAGGATCATGGGAGGAACTTCCTTCTTGTCCTTCTCCTCAGCAACAGGCACAACCCAGGCGCCCTCGGACTGGACGGCAATGCCCCGAGCCTTCAGATCCGCAACCATCTCGGGGATGTAGGGATCCGCGTCGCTCTCACCCAGCCACTTCTCAAAGTGGACGTCCAGATTGTCGTAGTTCTTCTTCAGATCCTTCACGGACACATTCAGAATGTGCTGCCAGATTGCCCGGTAGCCCCGGCGGCCCTGCTGCAGCTCGAAGGTGGCGGTGTGGGCCTTGGCGGAGAATTCGGGGTCCTTCTTCTTGGCAGATGCGGTGGGGTAGATCTCCTCCAGCTCGTCCACGGTGAAGGGGGCTTCCTCGGGATATTCGCCGGTGAAATCGGGATCGAAGTAGGGCAGATCGGGCTGGCGCTCCTGGAGCTCCGCAATGATCAGACCCATCTGCAGACCCCAGTCACCCAGGTGCACATCGCCGATGGTGTTGTAGCCCAGGAACTTATGCAGTCGCTTGAGAGCTTCGCCGATGATGGCGGGGCGCAGGTGACCGATGTGCAGGGGCTTGGCAACGTTGGCGCCGCCGTAGTCCACCACGATGGTCTTACCCTCGCCGATCTTCTGTACGCCGAAGTCGGGGGCAGTGCGCATTTCTTCCAGGTAAGCGCGCAGGAAAGCATCAGAAAGCTTCAGATTGATGAAGCCGGGCATGACAGCCTCCACCAGGGAGTAGTCGTCAGCATTCAGCTTTTCAACCACAGCCTTGGCGATCTGGATGGGGGCGCACTTATAAGTCTTGGCGGCGGACAAGGCGCCGTTGCACTGATATTCACACAGGTCAGGCCGGTTGGACACAGTGACCCGGCCAAAGGATGCGTCGTAGCCCGCGTCAGCGAAGGCCTGCTGCATCTTTGCGGTGATAATGTCTAAGATTTTTTCCATTTCAATTAGCCTTTCTGTTTCTGCTGGTCCATCCAGTACAGGTACTCATCGTAGGTGCCGTAGCGGTCGATGATGGTGCCGTCGGGCTGGAAGGCGATGACGCGGTTACAGGTGGATTCCAGCATCTCATGGTCGTGGGAGGCCAGCAGCACAACACCGTTGAAAGCTTCCAGCCCCTTATTGACTGCCTGGATGGATTCCATGTCCAGGTGGTTGGTGGGCTGGTCCAGCAGGACAACGTTGGCACCGCTGAGCATCATCTTGGAGAGCATGCATCTGACCTTCTCGCCGCCGGACAGGACGTTGACAGGCTTGAACACGTCATCATTGCCGAAGAGCATACGGCCCAGGAAGCCGCGCAGGTACACGTCATCCTTTTTGGCGGAGTACTGGCGCAGCCAGTCCACCAGCTCCATCTTGTTGCCCACAAAGTAGGCAGTGTTGTCCTTGGGCAGATAGCTGCGGATGGTGGAAACGCCCCACTTGATGCTGCCCTCGTCGGGCTCCAGCTCGCCCATGAGGATCTGGAACAGGGCGGTCTGAGCCTTCTCGTTTTCACCCACAAAGGCGATCTTATCGTTCTTGCCCACGGAGAAGTAGACCTTATCCAGCAGCTTCTCGCCATCCACGGTGACGGAAACATCCTTCACGGTCAGAATGTCCTTACCCAGCTCCCGCTCGGGCATGAAGCCGACGAAGGGATAGCGGCGGGTGGAGCAGGGCATTTCTTCCACGGTCAGTTTGTCCAGCAGCTTGCGGCGGGCGGTAGCCTGCTTGGCCTTGGACTTATTGGCGGAGAAGCGCTGAATGAACAGCTGCAGCTCTTCAATCTTCTCCTGGTTCTTCTTGTTCTTGTTGCGCAGCATGGCCTGAACCATCTGGGAGGACTCGTACCAGAAGTCGTAGTTACCCACGTACATCTTGATCTTGCCGTAGTCGATATCCACGGTGTGGGTGCAGACGGTGTTCAGGAAGTGGCGGTCATGGGAAACGGCGATGACCATGCCGGGGAACTCCAGCAGGAAATCCTCCAGCCAGTTGATGGCTTCAATATCCAGGTTGTTGGTGGGCTCGTCCAGCATAACGATATCGGGGTTGCCGAACAGCGCCTGGGCCAGCAGTACCTTCACCTTCAGACGGGGATCGGTGGAGCCCATCATATCGTAATGCATATCGGTGGGGATGCCCAGACCCTGCAGGAGGCGGCTTGCGTCAGATTCGGCCTCCCAGCCATTCATGTCGGCAAACTCAGCCTCCAGATCGGCGGCGCGGAGACCGTCCTCGTCGGAGAAGTCCTCCTTCTCATAGATGGCGTCCTTCTCCTTCATCACGTCATACAGGTGCTGGTTGCCCATGATAACGGTGTCCAGAATGGTGTACTCGTCATAGGCGTTCTGGTTCTGCTTCAGCACGGATACCCGCTTGTCGGGGTCCACGGAGACGGCACCGGAGGTGGAGTCCAGCTCGCCGGTGAGGATGCGCAGGAAGGTGGACTTGCCGGCGCCATTGGCACCGATGATGCCGTAGCAGTTGCCGGGCAGGAACTGCAGGTCCACGTGCTGGAACAGCCACTGGCCGCCGAACTGCATTCCGAGATTAGAAACTGTGATCATGTCTTACTCCTTATATATTCATTATTTTTTATCAACGAATTTAGGCGTATGCGCATAGTCATACAGTATAATCATATCATAAATTCCCAAATAATCAATGGATTATTTGACATTTTGGCCTGAATAAATGACTGAATAATGGCGTGTTACACAGGCCCGGTTTGTGAATAAACCGATAACATTTTGAAAAAGGGCTTGCTTTTTTATTTTCCTGCGCTATAATATTAGCACTCAGCAACTTAGAGTGCTAAACAATTGAAAGGAAGCGAAAAGCACTATGGAAAAAATGCAGTTTAAGGCGGAGTCTGCCAGATTGCTGGATCTGATGATCAACTCCATCTACACCCACAAGGAGATCTTCCTACGGGAGATCATCTCCAACGCCAGTGACGCCATGGACAAGCTGGCATACCTGGCCCTCACCGACGAAAAGGTGGGCCTCAATCGTGATGATTTCGCCATCACCATCACCCGGGATGCGGCAAACCGCACCCTGACCGTGTCCGACAATGGCATCGGCATGAGCCGCTCCGATATGGAGGAAAACCTGGGTACCATCGCCAAGTCCGGCTCCCTGGCTTTTAAGCAGGCAATGGAAAAGAAGGAAGATATTGACATCATCGGTCAGTTCGGCGTGGGCTTCTACTCTGCGTTTATGGTGGCCTCCTCTGTTACCGTTATTTCCAAGAAGTACGGCGAGGATACCGCCTGGAAGTGGGTATCCGACGGCGCAGAGGGCTACACCATCGAAGCCTGTGACCGTGAGGTTCCCGGCACTGACGTGATCATGACCATCAAGGCGGATACCGAGGACGATAAGTACGGCGATTTCCTGGAAGAGTATCAGATCCGGGAGCTGATCCGTAAGTATTCCGACTATATCCGTTACCCTATCCGCATGGAGGTTACCAAGTCCCGCAAGATCGAGGACTCCGACGAGTACGAATCCTACACGGAAGAAGAGACTCTCAACTCCATGGTTCCCCTGTGGCAGCGGGCAAAGAAGGATGTCACCGAGGCAGAGTATGAGACCTTCTACCGGGAAAAGTTCTACGACTACAATAAGCCCCTTCGGACCATCCATTCCAGCACCGAGGGTACGGTTTCTTTCAAGTCTTTGCTCTACATCCCCGGCAAGGCACCCTTCGACTACTACACCAAGGAGTTCAAGCGTGGCTTGCAGCTGTATTCCTCCGGCGTGATGATCATGGAGTCCTGCGAGGATCTGATCCCCGAGTATTTCGGCTTCGTCCGGGGCATCGTGGACAGCCAGGACCTCAGCCTGAATATTTCCCGGGAAATGCTGCAGCACAACCGGCAGCTGACCGTCATCGCCCGTAACATTGAAAAGAAGATCAAGTCCGAGCTGAAATCCATGCTGGACAACGACCGGGAAAATTACGAGAAGTTCTTCGCCGCCTTCGGCCGCCAGCTGAAGTACGGCACCGTCTCCGACTACGGCGCTCACAAGGATTCTACCAAGGATCTGCTGCTGCTGCACTCCCACAAGCAGGGCAAGCTGATTTCTCTCAAGGAATATGTGGAAGCCATGGCAGAATCCCAGGAGAAGATCTACTACGTCACCGGCGAGAACACCGAGCGCATGGCTAAGCTTCCCCAGGTGAAAGCTCTGAGCGCGAAAGGCTACGATGTACTGCTGTGCACCGAGGACGTGGACGAGTTTATCCCCCAGACCCTCATAAACTACATGGAAAAGAACTTCTGCAACGCCGCTTCCGAGGATCTGGGACTCCAGTCCGAGGAGGAGAAGAAGGCCCTGGAAGAGAAGGCAGAAGAGAAGAAGGGCTTCCTGACCTTCCTGAAGGAGACTCTGGGCGAAAGCGTGAAGGAGGTTCGCTTCTCCGCCAACCTGGGTAACCAGCCTGCTGCCATGGTGCCCGACGCCGGCATGAGCTTCGAGATGGAGAAGTATATGAAGCGGGTGAACCCCGAATTTGCGTTCCCCGTTGGCCGCATTCTGGAGCTGAACCCTGACCATGAGGCAGTGAAGGCCATGGAAAAAGCCATGACCGAGGATGCCCTCAAGGCCAAGGATTACGCACAGCTGCTCATGTACCAGGCCCAGCTGATGGCGGAGCTTCCTCTGGAAGACCCCTACGCCTACAGTGAGCTGGTGTGCAAGCTGATGGTTTGATCATAAAGTACCGCCGCCGGATAAACCGGCGGCGGTTTTTGCTTGTAATGTGGCGGAACCTGTGGTAGACTGTGGAAAAAGGAGGGATCACTATGCCCAATGAAGCTGAGTATGTATATTTTGCCCTGGTGGATACACTGAAGCATTTTGCCTGGTATGCTGCGGCTATCGCGGTGCTTCTGCACCTGTGCCGGGCAGTCTCACTGTGGGTCATTGCCGGGCGCCGGGAGCTTAAGGGGCGATGGACCGCCTGGATCCCGGTTTTGAATATGTGGCTGCTGGGCAGTATCGCGGACCAGTACCGTTATGTGGTGAAAGGTGAAGTAAGCTGCAAGCGGGGCGGCCTCCTGTGGGCGGCGCTGCTGGAAAGGGCCGTGTTCGTGCTCGTAGTGCTGGCAATGGTATTTGAGACCGGTAAGATGATCGGTGCGCTGGAAGAGGGACTTCCGCTTTTGGGTGTGTTCTGGATCCCGGTGAAGTATTTGAAGCCCAACATTCAGATTCTTGCCGGATATCTGCTGTCACGTTTGATGCTGCTGGAGGTCAGAACCGTGGTGCTGCATGATGTGTACCGCTCCTGCGACCCGGATGAAGCGGTGGTGAGTACCATTCTCAGTGTCCTGCCTGTGGCGGGGATCTTTTTCCGGCCCCTGCGCCTGTGGGGATGCCGGCGGGAGGATTACGGCATGCCGCCCCGCCGGGACGAATTCGACGACGAAGAAATCGAATGGTACTATGAGGAATAAAAAACACCCCGGAACGTTGTTCCGGGGTGAATTCTGTCTTAGGAGCGGATACCGAAGAGGGGACGGGCCACCCGCTTATACAGCAGCATGGTGGGCACCGAGACCATGATTCCCTTCACCACATTCAGCGGCGCCACGCAGAGCATCACGAAGGTGGGAACAGAGTGGACGGAGCCGTGGATCTTGGCACCCATGGCGATGATGGCATCCAGGGGAAGTCCGAAGAGCTGGCTGAACTTGGGCAGCAGGTAGATGGCATTGAAGGCGGAACCGAGCAGGGACATGGAAACAGTGCCCAGGATCAGACCCACCACGGCGCTGTGCTTGCTCTTGTGGGCATGGTACCAGATGGTGGCAGGAATGACGAAGGAGCAGCCCACCACAAAGTTGGCAAAGTCGCCCACGAAAGCGGTGGAGGTTCCCTTCACCAGCAGCTTCAGCAGAATCTTGACGCCCTCGCAGGCTACGGAAGCGCTGGGGCCCAGGAAAAAGCCGCACAGCAGTACCGGCAACTCGGAGAAGTCCAGTTTATAAAACTCAGGGGCGATGAACAGCAGCGGGAAATCCAGTACATGCAGCACCGTGGCAATGGCGGAGCAGATGGCGATGATGGTGATCCGCCGGGCGGGGGTCACGCTGCGCTTCTGGGGGAAGAATCTTTCCGCCAGCTTGGACAGCAGGGAAAGGGCTGTCACGATCAGAATGCATACAAGGATGAAGCTTAGGTTTTCCTTTGCCTGGGTCAGAAGTTTGCTCATACAGGTCACCTCAGTCATAAAATATGCCCTGAGCATACACTCAGGGCATAAAAACACGCAAGACTGACTGCGTACCTTCTTCCATCCAGACTTTACTGTCGATACCGGAATTTCACCGGTTCAACGCATGCGCGCTCGCGGATTGTCACCGCCGGTGGGGAATCGCACCCCGCCCTGAAGATACTCTGTTCACTTGGGTAAAGAATACCATGCGGGAAGCGCCTTGTCAAGAAAACTGTTTTGTGGTAAGATAAATTATCTGTTAAGGTGTGGTGCTTTCCTGGGTGGGGGCATTCTGCCCTGTACCGGCGGGCATCCGGAAGCCCTGGATTTTTCCCTTGGCGGCAGTGTCGGTGATATCTCCGCCGATGACCTGGTTTTTGTATACCAGCAGAGTGGCGTAGACCGGGTCTGTGGCCCCGGGGAAATTGGTGATCTTATAGACGAAGCGCATCACGTTTTTGCCGGCGTACTGACTTAGGTCATAGCCCTGGCTTTTCTGCAGTTGGTTGTAGCGGTCGAAGACCTCGGCAGTTTCTTTCGGAATTTTGACCTGGCTGCTCTCCACCGGGGAGGCGGCAACCTCCCAGCCAAAATCCCGGAGAAATTGAACCCGGCCCTCATTGGTGGCCAGGTCGGCTGCGGCGGTGGATACGTCTTCCTTCCCGCCCAGCATCCAGATGGCACCCAGAATCAGCGCGGCCAGGGCCGCCAGCACCAGAAGAATCTTCTTCAGGTCGATCTTCGCGGTCATGAACATCATATGGAACCCCTCCCGTAATTTGTGATGGTATGCAAGCATATGAGCGTCCGGGGGGAAACAGAACGGAGGCAGCTATGGAACGGCTGGACAAATTTTTATGCGACAGCGGTGCGGGGACCCGCAGCCAGGTGAAGGCGATTTTGAAATCCGGCCGTGTCACCGTGGACGGAAAGACGGAAAAGGACAATTCCAGAAAAATCGATCCCCAGCGGCAGATCATCTGCCTGGATGGAGAACCTCTGGGCGGCAGAAAAACCTTGGTTTTGATGCTCAATAAGCCCGCGGGCTTTGTCACCGCCACCGAGGATAAAACCGACAGAACCGTTATGGAACTGATCCCGCAGCAGTACCGGCATCTGGAATTAAGGCCCGTGGGCCGGCTGGACAAGGCAACGGAGGGACTGCTTCTCTTTACCAATGACGGCGATCTGCTCCACCGGCTGATCAGCCCGAAAAAGGAAGTGCCCAAGGTCTACTATGCCCGGCACGAGGGCACCGCCACAGATGCGGACATTGCTGCCTTTTCAACCGGATTGACTCTCCGGGATGGGTTAAGCTGCCTTCCGGCAAAACTGGAACCCCTGGGGGCGGGGGAGAGCCTGATCACCGTCTGTGAGGGTAAGTACCACCAGGTTCGCCGTATGATGGCGTCCCGGAACATGACAGTGCTCTATCTGGAGCGCCGCAGGGAGGGATTCCTGGAACTGGGAGATCTGCCCCGGGGGCAGGTGCGGGAACTGAGCGCCGAAGAGACGCAGGAACTGTATAAATTAGGCTCCTGAAGGTGCAATACGGTCATTATGCTGTATTGCGGGGGATAAAATACGGCAAGATTCTGTATGCGCTTGGAATAATAGATAAAAAAGTGCTCATGTTTTGCTATAAAATGTCAAAAGGTACTTGCAAATTGCGCAAAAGCCTTGTATAATAACCATGTTATTTTGTGGAATGCGCATTTATGCATTTTATAGGGAGGCCTGGAAAATGTCCAACAGTGTTTTTCAGAGTGTTATTGTTCAATTAAAAGAAATTACAGACCGTGCGTTCGGCGTCATTGATACCGAGGGTACCGTTGTTTCCAGTACGGATATGGCCCTGCTGGGTGAACGTTGGGCGGATGCCGCACTGAAGGTGGGCAACGCGTCCGAGTCCATTGTTACCTTTGGTCAGAAGACCTTCAAGGCGATCATCGGCAACTCCAACTATTTTGAGTATGCCGTGTTCTGCACCGGTGACGACGAGGTGGCCAGAGGCTTCTGCCAGGTTGCCTATATTGCTCTGAATGACGCCAAGACTTTCTATGAAGAGAAGCATGACCGGGGCACCTTCGTCAAGAATATCATCATGGACAACATTCTGCCCGGTGATATCTACATCCGTGCCAAGGAACTGCACTTCGCTACCGATGCTCCCCGGGCAGTGTTTTTGATCCGCCAGGTGGGTCACGGCGATGTGGCCACTGTGGATGTGCTCTCCGGCATGTTCCCCGACAAGCTACAGGACTTTGTGCTGTCCATCAATGAGACGGACATCGCCGTTGTCAAGCAGATCAGCGGCACCACCACCAGCGAGGAGCTGGAAAAGATGGCCGAGGCTATGGAGGAGACGCTGAAAAACGAACTGCGGATCCGCACTGTCATCGGCATGGGTACCGTGGCAGACCATCTGCGTGAGCTGGCCGACTCCTATAAGGAGGCTCAGACCGCCATTGATGTGGGCAAGGTCTTCGACACCGAGCGCAGCATCCTCAACTATGAGAACCTGGGTATCGGCCGTCTGATCTATCAGCTGCCCACCACCCTGTGTGATATTTACCTCAGCGAGGTATTCAAGAAGAATTCCATTGACAGCCTGGATCAGGAGACTCTGTTCACCATCAATAAGTTCTTCGAGAATAATCTGAACGTCTCCGAGACCTCCCGGAAGCTGTTTGTCCACCGCAATACCCTGGTCTACCGTCTGGAGAAGATCAAGAAGCTCACCGGACTGGACCTGCGCCAGTTCGACCATGCCATCGTCTTCAAGGTTGCGCTGATGGTCCGCAAGTACCTGAGCAGCCGCGAGACCCGCTGATCATACATCTGAAAATGCTCATTCAGGGCTGCGCCAAGGCGCAGCCCTGCGTTTTTGTTACGGATTTGATGAACAAAATGTTGAATAATTGTTAATTTCGTGTCATTCAGCCCTGAATTCTTCAATTTTGATTGACATTGATTTTACAATGTGTTACAATTTGGTTACACTGCGGGAAGAGTATGGCCGAATTGTGCCCATTTCCCAGGACAGGAGATATACATATGATTGAATTTACCGACGTAGTCAAAACCTACGACCAGGGAAACAACGCGCTTAACGGTGTTTCCATGCAGATCGAGGATGGCGAATTTTGTTTTCTGGTGGGTCCTTCCGGTTCCGGCAAGTCCACCATCATTAAGCTCATCACCGGCGAATTGAAGCCTACATCAGGCACGGTTCACGTCAACGGCTATTCCCTGGAGCGAATCCGCAAGCGTGAGATCCCCTACCTGCGCCGCACTGTGGGTGTTGTGTACCAGGATTTCCGTCTGATTTCCAAGATGACCGTCTATGAAAACGTGGCATTTGCCATGCGTGTTATCGGTGCCCGGGAGCGGGAGATCAAAGATCGTGTGCCCTATGTGCTGGATCTGGTTGGGCTGTCCGACAAGGGCAAGCGCCATCCCAGTGAGCTTTCCGGCGGTGAGCAGCAGCGTCTGGCCATTGCCCGGGCTCTGGTGAACAACCCCTCCATGATCATTGCCGATGAGCCCACCGGCAATCTGGACCCCCAGATGTCCTTTGAAATCATGAGCCTTCTGGAGGAAATCAACAATCTGGGAACCACCATGCTGGTGGTCACCCACGCCCAGAATCTGGTGGACAGCTTCAATAAGCGTGTCATTTCCATTAACGACGGCGTGGTTGTCAACGACGGATTGGAGGCGTACTACGGCAATGAAGCTTAATAACATTCTTTACCTGCTGAAGGAGGGCATCCGGGGCATTTTTACCCATGGATTCATGTCCTTCGCTGCCGTTTGCGTTACGGTGGCCTGCCTGGTGATCGTGGGCAGCTTCTCCCTGCTGACTTATAATGTCAATATCATGGTCGAGGAACTGAACCAGACCAATGAGATCCTGGTGTATGTGGACGAAACGCTGTCCGATGCGGATGCCAAGAGCATCGGCACCAAGATCAACCTGCTGGACAACGTGCTGGAGGCTACCTTTGTTTCCAGAGAGGAAGCTCTGCAGAACTTCATCCGCGACCATGAAAACGATCCCGCCTTCGGCGGCGTGGTGGCATCTGACCTGCGCCACCGCTTCGTGGTCATCCTGGAGGATAACCGGCTGATGAAGCAGACTGATGATGCGATTAAAGACATCCCCGGCGTTGCCAAAACCGACGCGGAGTACGAACTGGCCGAGGGCTTCACCACCATCGAGGACGTGCTGCAGATCGTCTCTGTGGCTGTGATTGCGGTGCTGCTGGTAGTTTCTCTGCTGATCATCTCCAATACCGTTAAGCTGGCTATGTATGTCCGCAAGGATGAGATCGCCATCATGAAGATGGTGGGCGCTACCAACGGCTTTATCCGGCTTCCCTTCGTGGTTGAGGGCTTTACCCTGGGCATGATGGGAGCCGCGCTGGCCTTCGGTCTGGAGTGGGTCATGTATGACGCGCTGATGGAGAAGATCAACTCCGCGGATGCCCTGAACCTGTTTAATTTTGTGCCTTTCGAGACACTGCTGATTCCCATGATTATCACCTTCTGCGCTGCCGGTATGTTTGTCGGCATCGTGGGTTCCTGGACTTCTATCCGCAAGTTCATGGATGTGTAATCGACGCATTTTCCCCTGAGTAAGGAGTATACTATGAAAATAAGCAAATCCGGAAAATCTCTGCTGGCCTGCCTGCTGGCAGCAGTTCTGATGTTTTCCATGATGCCCCTGGAGGTCCAGGCCGCATCTTCCAGCGAGATCCGTTCCCAGATCAAGGATCTGAAGGCGGAGAAGGCGGAACTGCAGGAAAAGATCAATGAGATCCGGGGCCAGTATAAGGCCAATGAGAATGAAATGGTGGACATGGTCTCTCAGAAGGACCTGATCGACCAGGAAATTTCCATGCTGAATGAGCAGATCAGCAATATCAACAGCCAGATCCATTCCTACGGCGTGCTCATTGCTGATAAGCAGGATGAGCTGGACGAGGCCCAGAACCGCCTGCGCGACCTGAGCGAAAAGAACAAGGAGCGTATCCAGGCCATGGAGGAAGAGGGAAGCATGTCCTACTGGGAAGTGCTTTTCAAGGCCAACAGCTTTGCTGACCTGCTGGACCGGCTGAACATGATCCAGGAGATCGCTGCCTCTGATAAGCGCCGCATGGAAGAGCTGACCGAAGCCGCCGAGGCGGTGGTGGAGGTCCAGGAATCTCTGAACACTGAGAAGCAGGAGCTGGAATGCACCCGCTTAGAACTGGATGAAACCCAGCTGCTGCTGGAGGAGAAGCGGACAGAGGCCGACGAGCTGCTGCGCCAGCTGATCGCCAAGGGTGAAGAATTCCAGGCGATGCTGGATGAGTCCGAGGACCTGCAGGACGAGCTGATGGCAGAGATTGCCCAGAAGGAAAAGGATCTGAAGGCTGCTGAGTACCGGGAGTGGCTGGCTACCTATGTGCCCCCCACCACCCGCCCCAATAACGACACCACCCCCAGCGTCCAGGCGCCCTCCAGCTCCGGCTGGGTCAGCCCTGTGCCCTATTACACACTGACCAGCCCCTTCGGTATGCGGGTGCACCCCATCAGCGGCAAGTGGAAAATGCACAACGGTGTGGATATGGCCGCGGCCCAGGGCACACCGATCTATGCTGCAAAGAGCGGCAAGGTCACGGTTGCCTCTTACCAGGCAGGCGGAGCCGGCTACTATGTCTCTATCAACCATGGCGACGGCTTCTCCTCTGTGTACATGCATATGACCCATTTCATCGTCTCTCCCGGCCAGTATGTCAATGCGGGCCAGGTCATTGGCTATGTGGGCTCCACAGGCGGCTCCACAGGCCCCCACCTGCACTTTGGCATCTCCTATAAGGGTTCGTATGTCAATCCCATGAATTATGTCTAATGCCCCATTGCCCCTTTCCCAGGGATACCGGGAGGAGAGTTAACTTATGAAAAATCGTAAAAGGATGGTCGCCGTTCTGGCGGGCATCATGGCGGCGGTTATGGTGCTGAGTCTGATATTAAGTCTGATTCCGCCGGCCCATGCCGCATCCTCCGGTGAAATCCGGAACCAGATCAATGACCTGAAGGCCCAGCAGTCCAATCTGCGCAGCCAGATGCAGGAACTGAAGAACCAGTATCAGCAGAATGAAGATGAAATCGCCGATCTGGTGGCCCGGAAGCTGCTGCTTGACCAGGAGATATTCATGCTCTACTCGGAGATCGAGCTGATCAATGAGCAGATCAGCGCCTTCGCGCTGCTCATCGCGGACAAGCAGGACGAACTGGACCAGGCCCAGGGCCGCTACGATGGTCTCAGTCTGGAGCACAGGGAACGGGTCCGGGCTATGGAGGAAGAGGGCAGCATGTCTTATTGGGAAGTGCTGTTCAAAGCCAACAGCTTTGCCGACCTCCTGGACCGGCTGAACATGATCCAGGAAATCGCCGCCTCTGACCACCGCCGGCTGGAGGCTCTGAATGAGGCAGCTGAGGAAGTTGCCCAGGCAAGGGAAGCTCTGCTGGGCGAGAAGCAGGACCTGGAAAATACCCGCCAGACCCTGGACGCGACCTATGAGGAACTGGACGGTAAACAGCAGGAGGCCAAGCAAATGCTGACCGAACTGCTGGAAAAGGCCGACGAACTGGAAGAACTCTACGAAGACGTGGAGATGGAGGAAGCGGACCTTCTGGCGGAGATCGCCCGGAAGGAAAAGGAATACAACGACGCCAAGTACCAGGAGTGGCTGGCGCATATCGCCACAGCTACCACTGCCACTACGGCGCCTGCCACCAAGCCCCCCACGGAGTCCGGCGAACCCGGTGAAACTGAGGTGCCCGGTGAGGGCGGGGAGGAGTCCGATGAACCCACCGGAACCCAGCCCCCCGAGACGGAGCCTCCGGAGACAGAACCTCCGGAAACCAAGCCCCCAAGCGCCAGCTGGATCCGGCCCTGTACATACACCAAGCTCACCAGCCCCTTCGGAGACCGGGACGCGCCGACTGCCGGTGCCTCCAGCAACCATCAGGGCGTGGACTTGGCAGGCCCCGAGGGTACACCCATCTATGCGGCCCGGGGCGGCACCGTGACTATTGCCCGTTTTTCCAATTCTGCCGGCTACTATGTGACCATCAACCATGGTGACGGCTTCTCCTCTGTGTATATGCACATGACCAACTTTGTGGTTTCTGTGGGACAGAAGGTCAGCCAGGGCCAGCAGATCGGCTCCATGGGCTCCACCGGTATTTCCACCGGTTCCCATCTGCATTTCGGCATTGCTTATAACGGTGTTTATGTGAATCCGGCGCTGTATGTGCCCCTGTATTGATGCTTACTCCCACAGTTCCGGCTTTGGAACTGTGGGATAGCTTTCTATGAGGTGAAAAAATGAAAAGATTTCAGAAACTCATGTCCTATCTGGTGGTGGCGGTGCTGACATCCATGTTGACCATGGCCATCACTGCCCAGCCGGCAACCTCTCAGTCCAAGCTGGATCAGTTGGAGCAGCTGCTGCTGGAAAAATTTATTGGCGAGGCGGACCGGACTGCCATGGAGGATGCGGCGGCGGATGCCATGGTGGCCGCTCTGGGAGACCGCTGGAGCTACTACATTCCTGCCGATGAGTACAGCGATTACAAAGACAAGATGAACAATTCCTATGTGGGCATCGGCATCACCATCCAGGTGACGGATGACGGACAGGGCTTCCTGGTGACAAAGGTCAATGAGAAGGGCCCCGCGGACCAGGCGGGTATTTTGCCCGGTGACCGCTTGATCGCCGTGGATGGTGTAGATGTCCGGGCAATGACCGCGGATGAGACCTCCAAGCTGGTCAAGGGCGAGGAGAATACCACTGTGATGATCACAGTGAACCGTGGCGGCACGGAAAAAAACCTGACCGTAGTGAGAATGCGGGTGGAGACCCCGGTGGCCACCTGGGAGATGCTGAGCGGCAATATCGGTCTGATCACCATTGTGAATTTCGACACCCGCTGTGCCGACGAGACCATCGCCGCTATGGAGGCGCTGCTGGCGGAGGGCGCCGAGAAGCTGATCTTCGATGTTCGCTTCAATCCCGGCGGATATGCCCATGAGCTGGTGAAGGTTCTGGACTATATTCTGCCTGCGGGAGATCTGTTCCGGACAGTGGACTACCTGGGTAACGAGAAGGTGGATACCTCTGACGAAAATTGTCTGACAGGAATTCCTATGGCTGTGCTGGTCAATGGCGACAGCTACTCCGCGGCAGAATTTTTCGCCGCGGCTCTGCGGGAATATGACTATGCCATCGTGGTTGGACAGCCCACCACGGGCAAGGGCTATTTCCAGCAGACCTATTCTCTCAACGACGGTTCCGCTGTGGGAGTCTCCGTGGGTAAGTATTATACCCCCATGGGTAAAAGCCTGGCGGAGGAGGGCGGCCTGGTGCCCGACGTGGTTGAACAGATCGACGAGGAACTGATGAGCAAAATCTACGCCGGTATTCTGCAGCCTGCTGAGGATCCTCAGATCCAGGCAGCCATCGGCGCACTGAAATAAAATCCGGGGGCAGCAAAAAAGCTGCCCCCTTTTGTAGCATTTTCGCCAAAAATACCTTGACTGCTCCGGGAAAATGACCTATAATACAGGGAGCTATGGAAACTTTTATCTGATTTTGATATTCAATAAAAAGGTTTCGTTCGCACAATGGAAGCTTTTTATATGAAGATCATAATGAGTCGGGATTTTTTAATTATTAATTAAAAATCAGTATTAGAAAGGATTTTGAAATATGGCTAAGGAATTTAAGATTACGAACCTCCGCCTGGAGGAACTGAAGAACGAGCTGGATTATCTGAAGACTACCCGTGAGCGTGAGATCGCCGCCATGATCGCCGAAGCCCGCTCCTACGGCGACTTGTCCGAAAACTCCGAATACGATGCCGCCAAGAATGAGCAGGCAAAGCTCTACGGCCGCATTGCCGAAATTGAGGACATCCTGAATCACGCCGTCATCATCGAGGACGAGAACGAGGCCTCCGGCCGCGTGGGCCTGGGCTGCACCGTGGTGGTTGAGGATGAGAAGGGCAACCAGACCACCTACAAGATCACCGGCTCCCAGGAAGCCAACCCCATGCTCTTCAAGCTGTCCGATGACTCCCCCTTCGGCCGCGCCATCGTGGGCAAGGCTGCAGGCGAGACCTTTACCTATTCCGCTCCTGCCGGCACCTTCACCCGTAAGGTGGTCAGCGTCTCTCGCGAGGGCTAAGCTATGGCAAAGTTCGTACCGCAGCCGGAGCTGTCTTTGAATGACCAGATGCAGATCCGCCGGGAAAAGCTGGCAGAACTGCGCGCCGAGGGCCGTGACCCTTTCCAGATCACCAAGTTTGATTTTAATGCCGATTCTGCTGCCATCAAGGCTGATTATGCCGCCTATGAGGGCAAGATCGTCAAGGTTGCCGGCCGTCTGATGTCCAAGCGCGGCCAGGGCAAGGTCATGTTCTGCGATCTGCAGGATTCCACCGGCCGCATCCAGCTCTTCGTGAAGATCGACGAGATGGGTGAGGAGGAGTATGCCCGGTTTAAGAAGAATGACATCGGCGACATCGTGGGCGCTGAGGGTGAGGTCTTCACCACCAAGACCGGTGAGATCTCCGTCCGTACCAGCTCCATCCAGCTGCTGAGCAAGTCTCTGCGTCCCCTGCCCGACAAGTACCACGGTCTGACCGATAAGGAGATCCGCTTCCGCAAGCGCTATGTGGATCTGATGGTGAACCCCGAGGTGAAGCAGAATTTCATCGTTCGCTCCAAGTTTATCAAGCATATGCGCGATTACCTGGACAACCGGGGCTACATCGAAGTGGAGACCCCTGTGCTGAACACCATCGCCGGCGGCGCTTCCGCCCGGCCCTTCGTCACCCACCACAATACCCTGGACATCGACATGTTCATGCGCATCGCCACCGAGCTGCCTCTGAAGCGGCTCATCATCGGCGGCATGGACCGGGTCTATGAGATCGGCCGTATCTTCCGCAACGAGGGCATGGACCCCAAGCACAACCCCGAGTTCACTTCTGTGGAGCTGTACCAGGCTTACGCCGACTTCCATGATATGATGGATATCGCTGAGGGCATCTTCACCACCTTTGCCCAGGAGGTTCTGGGCTCCTACGAGGCTGAGTGGATGGGTGAGAAGATTGATCTGACCCCCGGCTGGCCCAGACTGACCATGGTGGAGGCTGTCAAGAAGTACGTGGGCATCGACTTCGGTGCTGTTACCGACGATGCCGAGGCTGTGGCTCTGGCTGCTTCTGTTGGTGTTGAACTGGCTGATGCAGCTGAGAAGACCTGGGGCAATGCCCTGTACGCCACCTTCGACCAGAAGGTGGAGGAGCATCTGGTGCAGCCCACCTTCATCACCATGTATCCTGTGGAGGTTTCCCCTCTGACCAAGCGTTCTCCCGCCGATCCCCGGCTGACCGAGCGCTTCGAGTTCTTCATCTGCCGCAGCGAGATGGGCAATGCCTACTCCGAGCTGAACGATCCCATGGACCAGCGGGAGCGCTTCATGAAGCAGGTGGAGCAGCGTGAGCGGGGCGACGACGAGACCGAGATGCTGGACGAGGACTTCCTCGACGCCATGGAATACGGCATGCCTCCCACGGGCGGCATGGGTATCGGCATCGACCGCGCGGTGATGCTGTTTACGGGTTCCGATTCCATCCGAGAGGTCATTCTCTTCCCCACCATGAAGCCCTGACATATGATAACTTGTTATAACGTTTGATGAAGTTAGATGAACCATGATGGAAAGGGGTATTTGACATCTGGTATACCAATCTTCATGGCAGAAGTTACAACAAGATATAGAATGTTTTAGAGACTCTACTCTTTGCAGTAGAGTCTCTTTTTTGCTATACAATCAATGTGTCGAAAGACGAATAATATGATAGGAGTCAAGACACATGAAGAAAGAAGTACCAATTTGGGAGAAATCAAATTTGACGATTGAAGAGGCAGCAGCTTATTTCAATATTGGGACAAATAAGTTGCGAAAACTCGCATCAAAGGAAGATTGCACCTATGTTTTGTGGGTTGGAAGTAAGTGCTTGATCAAGAAAGCCTGCTTCGAAGAGTACCTTCGAAAGCAGTATTCGATCTAAGGGGGGGTGGAAGGATATGTCACAACGGCCACGCTATGATAGTAACCGTGTAAAGCTCCGTACAGGTGAGTACCAAAAGGCAGATGGACACTACGAATATCGCTATACTGTGTTTGGTAAAAAGTATTCCATTTATGCTAAAAACTTAGAAACCCTTCGCGAAAAAGAAAGCGAAATTCAGTCATTAGACACAGCCAAGCAAGCGAAATTTGGCAGCCGGACAACCACGCTCAATGATGTCTTTTACCTCTGGAAAGAATTGAAAAGGGGCCTTCGGCCAAACACTTTTCAAAACTATTGCTATATGTATGAGCAGTATGTGCAAGATGGATTGGGTAGACTCTACATCGCAAGCATTAGAAAATCGGATATCAAACGATTCTTCAATCACCTTGCCGATGAACGTCGACTCAGAGAGGGAACCATTGAAGCTGTGCAGACTGTACTCCACCAGGTATTTCAGATTGCTGTTGACGATGAATGGATTGAGAAGAACCCATCCGATCATGCAGTTAAGGAACTGAAACGCTCACACCAATTGGATTCTAAAGAGCGCATGGCATTGACCAAAGCAGAACAAGATCTGCTGCTTTCTTTCCTTTCAGAGAACACGCCAAATGCACGGTGGTATCCTATTACAGCAGTGCTGCTGGGAACAGGTATGCGTGTTGGTGAAGCGACCGGTCTGCGATGGTGTGATATTGATTTTGAAGAAAACATGATTGATGTTAACCACACCCTGGTTTATTACAGTAACGGAAGCCATCACTGTAAATACGCCATTAACGATACCAAAACACCTGCCAGCAAGCGGCTTATTCCCATGACCACGCCTGTCCGGGATGCTTTCTTACAGGAAAAAGAAGTGCAGGAGCTGCTGGGTGTTGTTTGTAATGCCACCATCGATGGATATACAGACTTTGTTTTCCTTAACCGCTTCGGCGGACTGCATACCCAGGGAACACTGAACAAAGTGTATAAGCGTATCATCCGAGATTGCAACAATGCCGAGTTTCTGAAAAGCGAGAACCCCAGTGTCCTCTTGCCCAACTTCAGCAGCCATACACTCAGACACACCTTTGCTACCAGATTGTGCGAATCCGGAATGAATATGAAGTTGATTCAGGATATTCTGGGGCATTCCGATATCTCAACTACAATGGATATCTATTCCCATGTAACTAAGGACATGAAACAGCAGGCCCATTCCTATATGGAGGAAATTGTCTAAATATGGAACCCTGTTATACGCACAAAATGCGTCCCGGCCTGGGACGCATTTCATGTAGAGATATTACAGTTAACCTTCGCCGTAATTCAACCCTTTTTCAAAGTGCGACTTTCTGAAGCAATGATGTATCGATAGAAAAACTATCTACTTTTTGATTCTCCGTCGTCAATCGTGCAGATACTTTAGCTTTCTCATTCTCCAAATCGTCTATTCTCCGCAAAAGATCATTTTGCTCCCGCTCTAAAGCGCGAACGGTATCTTCAGAGTAACGCCGAAGACTATTTTGTTTTTCACGAGTTCGTTTTTCTACTTCTTGTTCAAGCCAAGTGTAGGTTATTCTTTTACCAAACCATTTTGCCAATAACCACATTGCCACTGGCGCAATAAAAGCAATAACACTAAACAGTGGAGAATTCTCAACACCAATCCATATTGAAATTATGACAAATAGTATGGCACCAATAGTCATGCATCCCTTAAACAAAGAGATGTTCGATTTTACAGCATTGTCAATATCCATTTTGACGATGCTTAACTCTGACAATTCTCTTTTTATTACTTTAAGCCGATCTTTGGCATGCTGAATCTGGGTAAGGAGCATTTTCCTCTCTTGCTCAAGGTCGGAAATAACTTTTTTCTGTTTTTCGATTGCAAGCTGAACTTCGTATGTTTCGCTTTGTTCCTTTAATTGGTTTATTTCAGCTTGTCTAGACGCACTACCTTGTTCGAACGCTTCCCTTCCCAACTCCTTTAGGATCTCAAGCGGGGTTGCATCAACAAACCTATCAGGATCATTCATGGTTTTACGCGCCAACAAATGCTGGGCAATAGGATTAACCTTCAACAGATAACACTGTTCGGGCGTAATCTTCCCCTCTGCTTCTAAAGCAATTAATCGCTCGTTCAGTTTTTTAGTAAGCTCGGGATTGGGGCGGAATGCAGCGTATGCAGCGGATACCAATCTCGGGCGATTGATGGAAGAAATTAGAGTGGGACTGTTAAACCAGATGAGCGTTCCCCATTTTATATCATTCATTACAACAGGAATGAATACCTCTTTTGACTGTGCAATATTGAAGGAGATGTTGTATCCAACCTTTGCCAACGAACGATTTGTTGTAATAAAAACATTTTCAATATCATCAATATGATATGCAACCTTGTTCCCGTTCTTATGTTGAGTAAAGAAAATTGACTTAGCATCCTGGTCAATCGTATAGCTTATTGTATCTACATCAAGGGTGGGGTCATTTTCTTGATAGAGGTCAACAATCATTTCCCTAATGGCCGCTTCAAAGGGAGTATGAATATCTTCAGCCTTTGGATATGCCATGCGATCGATTGTGATGTTAAATTCGTCTTCAAGACGAGTGCGAATACTTACCGAAAGTGCATCAATATCTTCAACAGACCAATTATTGCTAACAAAGAAGTAAGTCGACTCGGAGCTGAGTGTTGCATCATAGTCAGGGTTTCCAATCCAATGCTTTGAACCTTCAATAATTCCAATCATTTCGTTGACTGTATGTTCATAGACCATAACACGAATACCAATACGCTGCATATTCTTTACATACTGCGTATAACTGGCGGTATGGTTAGAACTATCTACTCCAAATAATTTGAAGAGTAGACCGGTGTCAAGATAAGCACGGGCATTCTTTGCTGTAAAATTTTCGGGATACTCACTGTAGGTAAAAACTTCTGATAAGGCAACGCCGATTGTGTATTCATCTAGGTAATCCAGCACTTCAGGATGTCCGTTCTCTTCGCAGTAAACGAGAAATTCAGCAAAGAAATAATCATCCTTCACTCTCCGTAGGATCTCTCTATTGGTTTTGGCTTTAATTCCATATCGTTCAATGAATGCTCGGATTCTCTCATCCAAATCTTCTATAGAAGAATAGAGATTATGTTGCTCGACCAGAAATGTACCAAATTGATCAAGGAGCTTCTTATATTCGCAATCTTTTGCTTGAATGATGTCTAAAAAATCATCAGCATTAATACATTCGTAATTGGGAAAAAAAGCATAGAGAGAAGGATTATATGTTAAGTATCCTAATTTGGCACACTGATTCATGATTGTACGCATAGGATGGTAGGGGATCTTAAATCCGTACATAGATTCAAAGTCCTTTACCAATTCCTCTGCTTCACATTGCCGGTACCCTTTCTTTCGAATAAGAAATGCAACCATTCTTGCATAAGCAGAAAGAATATCTTCTTTGGAACAACTGCTCAACGCAGAGAAGCATGCCACCGCAGAAAATGAACTCATTTGTACATTACCTCCTATCAAAGGCCCAAATTCGAATCTAATGAATAAAAATAGTTTTAATAATTATAGTACAAATAAGCGTATTATTCAACATATTTCAACGAAAAATGCTAACAGTCAACATTCTTCGGCAGCTAGTATTGTTCTGTATCTATTGAATAACGAACAGCCTCATTTCCTAAATCACCGACACAATTACCAACACAGCATACAACATCAAACAGTATATCAATCGCATTTTAAAGATTTAGACCTTGGTTACTGCAAATTACTTTAATTGGCTAGTATCAGTAGCATACGCTCTACTACCCCACGTACTACCCCATTTGCATAACACATGATGAAACAAGATGATGCAAAAAAGTTGAAAAATCCATTGACTTTTGTGGAAAAGGTTGTAAGATGAAACAAGATGAAGTTAGATGAATCACAGGGGTTGTTAATCCCCACCATGAAGCCCATGGATAACTAAAGGATAAGTCCCCGATCTTTCAAAGATCGGGGACTTTTTATAGACTTTTCCGCACCAAAATGATATAATTTTACAAAACTTGCGGAGGTGTGACAATGAAACATGCGAAACTGGAAGAGCTGCCCGAAAAGCACAAGCGTAAACACCCGGATTACGAGCATATCCGGCGGGATTTTGTACCCCGGGGCCATGCCAGGAGTACCCAGGTGAGCGTGTATGAGGTGCCGCCGGGAAAAGCCGCCTATCCCTATCACTATCACCTGCAGGATGAGGAAACCTTCTATATCCTCAGCGGGGAAGGCCTCCTGCGGACCCCGGAAGGAGAGCGGAAGGTCCGGGCGGGGGAACTGCTGTTCTTTCCGGCGGGTAGCGCTGGCGCTCACAAGCTGACCAATATTTCTGAAACGGAAAACCTGGTTTACATTGATTTTGATGTGATCCACGATCTGGACGCGGCGGTGTACCCGGATTCCGGGAAACTGGGAATCTGGGGTATGGAAACCAATAAGATCTATCCCATGGATGCGGATGTGGACTATTACCAGGGTGAATAATGAAAAAGCAGACGCGATGCAGCGTCTGCTTTTTTGCAAGCGATCAGAAAACCAGGTCGCATTTTTCCGGGATCCGGAACTCTGTGAAATAACGGTGCTCCATGGGGATCCACTCCCGGAAAAAACGATCATGAAGGAAGGCAGGCCGACGGAGGATCCGTTCCTTCTGAACTTCCGGGGACACGGAGAGGAAGACCTTCAGATCCGCAAAATCACCGAAATACGGATGCAGGCTGTAGGTACCTTCGACGATGGTCAGTTTTTTGGGGGCAACCTCCACAGGCTCGGCCAGGGTAAAGCTGCCGCAGTCAAAGGGGCGGTAGGAAAAAGGATTGCCGGCTTTCAGCGGCTGCAAAACCTCCTGGGCGAAGCGCTCATAGTCCACATTGCCGCCGCATTGGGCATAGCGCTCCGCTGTCCGCTGCTCCGGACGGAGAAAAAAGTCATCCATGTGCAGCACATTGCAGTCATAGCGCTCCTTAAGCAGTCCTGCCAGGGTGGTTTTGCCGGACGTACAGTGGCCGTCGATGGCCAGGATTACTGAAGCGGGCTGCCGGAGCAGAAGCTCCAGCTGTTCAGTTATGGTTTGCAGGATCGTTTCCATGGTGGATTACCTCCATTTGGCTGATTTAAAGAAGGGTATCTTGCGTCAAGAGGGCGGATGTGCTATGATGCAGGAAGAAAAATCCCGGGGAGGTTGCGGAACATGAAGAATTTGACAAATGTAGCGGCAGAGGAACTGAAACAGGTCCTGATCCTGCATTCTGCCCGGTATCCCCGGATGCGGCCCACGGACGCGGTGAAACTGATTTATCAGAACGAATTCGGCGGGGGACATCTGATCCGGGATGAGGGTGCCTGTCTTGATTACCTGCGCCGGGAATATGCTTCCGTGGAGAAAGATCCCGGTGCCCCGCGGCAGGAGCCCATCGGAAACGGCATCGTCCGGGTGAACCTGGCTCCTCTGATGCAGGAGGAACTGGAACCGCTGGGGGCGGAGTTCATCCGCTCCGCGGCAGAGCACAGGGGAGATTTGGAATGCTTCCGGGATAAGTTGAATAGTTTGGAAGAACTGGCAGAAAGCGGCGTGTTTTCCTTTGGCCCGGAGGAACTGAAAGAATACCTGAAAAATTACGAAAAAGCGGGATTTCCGCCGGTTTCTCATAGTCCGGAATACCGGGAAAGCTACCATCCCGCCTACCGGGTGGTGCTGCGGAAGGATTAAAGCAGTTCCTTCAGCAGTGTAAGCTGGGCGGGCGGTACATCACCGTCATCGTCACGGAGACGGCCCAGGGGAAGGTCCCGCTTGTTGGTGCCGTGGTAGTCGCTGCCGCCACTGATCAAAAGTCCATGAATCCGGGCGTGGCATGTTAGAAAATCGCAGTACTCCCGGTCGTAGCGGGAGTAGTAGCACTCCATGCCCCGGATGCCGTAAGCCATAAGCTGGTTCAGCTGCAGCCGGAACTGCTCCATGGTTAGGGGCTTTTCTCCCTCACCGCCCAGGGGATGGGCCCATACGGGGATGCCGCCGGCGGCGAAGATGGCGTTCACGGCCAGCTCTGCCTCAATTCGGTCCCGACGGATCTTGCAGGGGTTGACATACTTCTGAATGGCGATGTCGATGGTGTCCGCCAGACCGTGGTCCATGACGATCCGGCCGAAATGGGGTTTGCCGGGGCTTTCCAGGCTTCGAAGCCAATCTTCCTCCTGGGCAGTTACGTCGATGCCCAGGTCATTGCGCAGGTACTGGAGCCGGGTCTCCAGCTTTTCCTGCCGCAGCTTTCGGCCCGCTTCCAGAGCTGCCAGAAAGGCCGGGTGGGCGGGGTCGAAGCCGTAGCCTAAGATGTGGCATTTTCCCGCCGGGGTCTCGCAGGAGAATTCGATACCCCGAATGAAGCGGAATTCCGGCGTCACCAGCTTTTCCGTTTCCAGGCAGCCGTCAATGGTGTCGTGGTCGGTGACGGAAAAAGTGGTAATTCCGGCCTTTTTCAGATTCTCCAGCAGCACTTGGGGGGAATCAGAGCCGTCGGAGGCGGTGGTGTGGATGTGAAGATCAATCGTATTTGCCATAAAATAAGACCTCCCGATAAATTAGCCTACATTTTACCACATTTTTAGATAGAACACAAGTAAAAGCCCGGGGATTTTGCCCCGGGCTTCAGTTTGTCAAAGAAACCGGTTAGAAAAAATGGCCCCCTCTGACGAGGGGGCTGTCAGCGAAGCTGACTGGGGGATATTCACCTCCATCCCAACCGAAACCCGCTATTTCCATCCAGACAAAGGATCACTGCCATGAAACGACTTGTCCGATTGACGGGCCTCCTGCTGGCCCTGCTGCTGCTTTTTTCGCTGCTCACCGCCTGCTCGCCCGGTCAGGCGCTCCGCGCCGCCTCCGAAATTGCTGACATTCTCGAGGAGGAGCCGACGAGCGCGCCGGAGGCGCCCGATCTCGTTGTCCTGCCCGCGGACGAGGCGCCGGAGGCGCCCGCCCCGTCGGAGGAGACGCTGGATGAGGACGGCTCCTATACCACCAAGGAGGACCTCGCCCTTTATATCCACCTCTACGGCCATCTGCCCCCGAACTTCATCACCAAGGACGAAGCCCGCGCCGCCGGCTGGAACGGCGGCTCCCTCGTGCCCTGCTGCCCCGGCAAATGCATCGGCGGCGACCGCTTCGGCAACCGCGAGGGCCTGCTGCCCCGCGCGAAGGGCCGCGTCTGGACGGAGTGCGACGTCAATACCCTCGGGGCCAGATCGCGCGGCGCCGAGCGCATCGTTTTCTCCAACGACGGCCTCATTTACTACACCGGCGACCACTACGAGAGCTTCGAGCAGCTATATTGACCAAAAACGACGAAAGCCGCTGTCCTCTGACAGCGGCTTCCTTTTGTCGATATTTGTCATTTTATGGATATTCGACAAAACCTGCCCTCTCTCCCGAAAAAAGTCAGTTTTCTTTTGTCGAAAGCTGTTGAGCTGGTCGGAACGGTGAAATATTATGTAAACAAGTTCTGCGCGGGTTTCGACGTAATTCTTTTGTTTCCGATTGTCATTTATGGTAAATTTGCTTCGACAAGGGGTTATTTCCTGTAAAAATCTTCAGCGCAGGCCAAGCGCCGCACATAGGGAGGAAAACAAATTATGGAAACCAAAATTCGTATTCTCTTAGCCGATGCCAATGCCGATTTCCGCAGCTCGATGACAGACCTGGTGTCCCGCGAGGGCGACATGGAGGTGGTCGCCGCCGTCGATAACGGCGCCGACGCCCTCGCGCTGGCCGCCGAGCTCAAGCCCGACGTCCTGCTGACCGATCTGGTCCTTCTGAAGCTGGACGGGCTGGAGCTGCTGCGCCGTCTGTCCGAAAGCGGGAGCCGGCTTCCCTGCATCGTGCTTTCCAGCTTTGTCAGCCAGCGGATCGTGGCCGAGTGCTCCGAGCTCGGCGCGGACTACTTCATGCCCAAGCCCTGCGAGCTGCCCACGCTGCTCGACCGCATCCGCGCCCTGACCGCCCCGATGCGCAGCGCCCCGGCGCTGGGCTTCGAGCCCGCGCACGACGCCGCCCGGCGCGAATCGCTGGATCTGGAGGCCACGGTCACCGATATCATCCATGAGATCGGCGTCCCGGCGCACATCAAGGGCTATCAGTACCTGCGCGAGGCGATCATCCTCACCATCAACGACATGGAGATGATCAACGCCGTCACCAAGGTGCTCTATCCCGAGGTCGCCCGCAAGTTTTCCACCACGCCCTCCCGCGTCGAGCGCGCCATCCGCCACGCCATCGAGGTGGCCTGGGACCGCGGCGACATCGAGGTGCTGCAGAAGTACTTCGGATATACCGTGTCGAACATCAAGGGCAAGCCCACGAACTCTGAATTTATTGCGATGATCGCTGATAGTTTGACGCTCCGCCAAAAGCAGGCGAGGCGGTGAACCCATAAAAACAGCAAATCCCTCCGAACGCCGCCCGTTCCTGCGGGCCGTGCTCGGAGGGATTTGCGTGTCAGTCAAAGTAGCGCCTGTACAGCAGGCCGACCATGGGATCCAGCTCTTTTCTGACGTCGACGTTGTGCTCCCGGATCATTTTCCTCACGTGCTCTCTGCGCTTTCGAAAGCCTTCGGAATGATACAGCCCGTGCCGAACGTGCAGCCTGGCCATGCTTTCGATCTGCATATGCAGATCCTGTATGATCTCTTCCCGCTCCATGCATGCCTCCTTCCTGTTTCGTTTTCTTCCGGGTTCTCTTGTTTGTCAACACTTTATCATGCGCAAGTATTGGTGAGCAAGTTGGAAAATTGCCGAAATTTGGCACTTTATTTTATGAAATCTGTCGGTCTTTCAATATTTTAAAACAAATCTGTGAACTTTTTCTTCTTTCCTCCCTCACAGTTTCCGCTCCGCTCTTGATTCTTCGCCGAAAACCGCATATAATGAGGGAAAATCAAAGGTTTCGGGAGGGATTCGCCATGAAAACCGGCAAACACCAACAGCCGGCGCAGCCGCGCCGCAGCCGTCGGAGAGCCTTTGCCCCGCTGCTGTTTGCGGCTGTCCTCGTGCTCGTTCTGCTGATCCTGATCCTCCCCCGGCTCGGGGGAAAAGCGCCCGCCGCGCCAGCGGAGGAAGCGCTCACCCGCGGCATGCCTCCCGAAGGGGACGCGCCGGACTTCCTCCCGCCGCTGACGGACTATACCGTCAGCTTTCAGCTGGAAAACGGCGTGCTGACGGTCTCCGGGAGCGGCGCGATGCCCGCGCTGGAGCGCACGTTCACCGAGCAGGAGCGCGCTGCGGTCGAAACGGTGGTCCTGGATCCGGCCGTCACCTCGCTCGACGCCGAGGCCTTTCGCGGCTGCACCCGTCTGCGCGCGATCACGCTGCCGGAGGGCCTGAGCGCCATCGGCGCCGCCGCTTTTGACGGCTGCCGCCTGGAGACGCTCACGGTCCCGGCCTCGGTCACGCAGATCGCGGAGGGCGCCTTCAGCGGCTGCGGCTCGCTGCGGGAGATCCTCGTGCAGCCGGGCAACCCGGCCTGCGTCTCTGTTGACGGCGTGCTCTACAGCACCGACCGCAGCCTGCTGCTCTGCTTTCCCGCCGCCAAAAGCAGCCGCGGCTTCCGCGTACCGGAGGGCGTCACCCGGATCGCGGACTGCGCCTTCAGCGGCTACCAGCTGACGGAAACGCTCTATCTCCCCGCGAGCCTGCAGGAAATCGGTACGGAGGCCTTCACCCGCTGCTACGGTCTCGCCGCCTTCAAGGTCGACGGCGGCTGCCCTGCCTTCTCTGCCGCGGGCGGCGTGCTGTATGATAAGGAAAAGCGCGTCCTGCTGCGCTATCCCAGCGCCAAGACCAGCCAGCGCTTCAGCGTCCCCCGCGGCGTGGAGGAGATCGCGCCCGGCGCCTTCTGCGAAAACTATGAGCTGAGCTCCCTCACGCTCCCGGACAGCCTCGCGCGCATCGGGGACCGGGCCTTTTCCGGCTGCAGCTTCCTGCGCAGCGTAAGCTTCCCCCGCTCGCTCCTGTCCATCGGGGAGCAGGCCTTCCTCTCCTGCAGCCGCCTGCAGGAAGTCTCCCTGCCGGAGGGACTGGAGAGCCTCGGCGACCAGGCCTTCGCCTACTGCTACGAGCTTCATTCGCTGGAGCTGCCCGCCGGGCTGCGAGAGCTCGGGCAAGAGATCTTCCTGCGCTGTGACAGTCTGGTTTCGGTCGCGGTTCCCGACGGCTTCTCCGCGATCGGCCGGGCGATGTTCCGCCAGTGCGGCGCGCTGGAGACCGTCCGGCTCCCGGCCAGCCTTTCGTCCGTCGGTCCGGAGGCCTTTCTCGAATGCGGCGCGCTGAAAACGATCCGCTACGCCGGCACGCAGGCGCAGTGGGACGCCGTGGAGATCGGCGATTCCCTGACCATCCCCGACAGCGCCGAGATCCTCACCGACGGCTGATGCTTCGTCACCCCAACCCTCCGGAATTTTCCGGAGGGTTTTCATGCGTAGACATAGCTCTCCGGAAAACCGGAGGGCTTTTTGATTTTCCTGTTGCCATTTGCTCCGGCATCCGTTATAATACGCTCTGTTATCTTATGAAGAGGTGCATCCCATGGACAGAAGCTTTTCCCAGACGCTCTCGGCCCTGCGCCGGCAGCGGAATCTGAGCCAGCGCACGGTGGCGGCCGATCTCGGCATCAGCCAGGCGCTGCTGAGCCACTATGAAAACGGCGCGCGCGAGCCCGGCCTGCAGTTCGTGTGCCGCGCCTGCGACTATTACGGCGTGACGGCGGACTATCTGCTCTGCCGCAGCGACAGCCAGGACGCGCCGGCCAGCACGCTCAAGGCGGCCCTGACCTTTCTGGAGCAGATCCGCTCCGTCACCGATCGGGCGGAGCTGGCCCTGACCGAGTTTGCGGACGGAGAGTGAAGCCATGATTGACCAGAAGAACATTCGGAATTTTTCCATCATCGCCCATATCGACCACGGCAAGTCCACCCTGTCCGACCGTCTGATCGAGAAGTGCGGGGCGGTGGAGCAGCGCGTCATGGAGGATCAGATCCTTGACAACATGGATCTCGAGCGCGAGCGCGGCATCACGATCAAGGCCCGCGCCGTGGGTCTGACCTACCGCGCCGCCGACGGACAGGACTATACCCTCAACCTGATCGACACCCCGGGCCATGTGGACTTCAACTACGAGGTCAGCCGCTCGCTCGCGGCCTGCGAGGGCGCGGTGCTGGTGGTGGACGCCTCCCAGGGCGTCGAGGCGCAGACCCTGTCGAACACCTATCTCGCGCTGGATAACGACCTGGAGATCCTGCCTGTCATCAACAAGATCGACCTCCCGGCGGCCGAGCCGCAGCGCGTCAAGGACGAGATCGAGGAGATCATCGGCATTCCGGCCCAGGACGCGCCGGAGATCTCGGCCAAGACAGGCATCAACATCGACGCGGTGCTTGAGGACATTGTGAAAAACGTCCCGGCCCCGAAGGGCGATCGCAGTGCACCGCTGCGCGCGCTGATCTTTGACAGCCAGTACGATAACTACCGCGGCGTCATCGTCTTTATGCGTATGATCGACGGCGTGATGCGCCGCGACCAGGAGATCCTGCTGATGGCGAGCGGGGCGCGCTACAAGATCGTGGAGCTCGGCCACCTGCGCCCGATCGGGCTTGACCCCTGTGACGAGCTCGCCGCAGGCGACGTCGGCTACTTCACGGCCAGCATCAAAACGGTCTCGGATACCCAGGTGGGCGACACCGTCACCGAGGCGGCCCGCCCCTGCGCCGAGGCCCTGCCCGGCTACCGCCCGGCGCGGCCGATGGTCTACTGCGGCATCTACACCGAGGACGGTTCGAAATACCCCGATCTGCGCGACGCGCTCGAAAAGCTGAAACTCAACGACGCCTCGCTGAGCTTCGAGCCCGAGAGCTCGGTGGCGCTGGGCTTCGGCTTTCGCTGCGGCTTCCTCGGCATGCTGCACATGGAGATCATCCAGGAGCGGCTCGAGCGCGAGTTCAATCTCGAGCTTGTCACGACGCTGCCCTCGGTCATCTATAAGATCATCCATTCGGACGGCAGCGTGCAGATGGTCGACAACCCCCACAACTACCCCGATGTGACCACGATCGCCGAGGCGCAGGAGCCCTATGTGAAGGTCTCGATCATCACGCCGAACGAGTTTGTCGGCAACATCATGCCGCTCTGCCAGGACCGCCGCGGGGACTATAAGAACATGCAGTACCTCGACGAGCGTCTGGTCGAGCTGCACTACGAGATGCCGCTCAACGAGATCATCTATGACTTTTTCGACACGCTCAAGGCCCGCACCAAGGGCTATGCCTCGCTCGACTACGAGCTCAGCGAGTACCGGCCCTCGGAGCTCGTGAAGGTCGATCTCCTGCACAACGGCGACGGCGTCGACGCGCTGAGCTTCATCGCGCATAAGGACAAGGCCTATGCGCGCGCCCGCAAGCTCTGTGAAAAGCTCAAGGACAACATCCCCCGCCAGCTCTTCGAGGTGCCGATCCAGGCGGCCATCGGCGGCAAGATCATCGCGCGCGAGACCGTCAAGGCCATGCGCAAGGACGTGCTCGCCAAGTGCTACGGCGGCGATATCACCCGCAAGAAGAAGCTGCTCGAAAAGCAGAAGGAGGGCAAAAAGAAGATGCGCCAGCTCGGCACGGTCCAGATCCCGACCGAAGCTTTCCTCGCGGTGCTGAAGCTCGACGAGTGATACCGCAAATAAATAGTGGGGCTGCAGCAAAACACATTTGCCACACGTTCAATCTGTGTTAAGCGTAAGGGCCGACGCCCCTCGGCGACCCGGATAAGTAACGGAATAATAGCACAAATTTCAGGCAAATACGTATCAATAGACGTACTTGCCTGAAATAACTGTACAAAACGGACAAGGGGACGGAGCCTTCGCCTTTGTAGCAAAAGACAGAAGAACTGTCCTTTTGTCTTCCCGCCCTTGTCTTCGCTCGTATTTCCCAATGATGCAGATGATTTATAACGCTGTAGCATAAGAGGAGTAGCCTTTATGAAAAGAACTATTACTGGCATAGTAACGATGGTTATTGTGTTACTGAGCGTTGGTGCCAGCCTTGCTTCATGCGTATCTGTTACGAATCAGACTGTTTTTGTCAGTCCTTCCGTGGAAACCAGACCTTTGATTATTCAGGACCAAGCGAATCTATGGCTCGGTTGCTGGGAGGGGGCGCTGTATGTTTATCCGGTATTTCATCCTCACTCATTTGGAACAGCTGCACAGTATCTGAGTCGGCTGGAGCCGGGAAAGCTGAGAAAAATAAGTAAGCTAACGGTTGCTGGAGAAACGTTTTTGGATGTGACTACGATTGCTGGGCAGATTGGAAGTGACCTGTATTATTTCTCTACCACGGATGACATGCAAAGCTTGCATGTTGTGGATATGGATACGGGAAAAACAGAAATCGTTTGGATAAGTCAACAGGATCAATTCATTTCTCGTGACGATATTCGCAGCGAAGACGGTATGCTATGGCTGCGGCTGCTTGAGAATGGAATGGGGAACGACTCGTATGGAATACAGGGGGACTACTTGTGTGTACAAAACAGAAAGGCGCAGGTCTTTAATGATAGAATAATGCCTTACCATATCGGAACAAAAGAATATGCTTTGGAATTTGAGTTGGGAGAAGATCCAAAACTGTTTTTTCGAGAGAAAAACCGCAAATGGCAGGATACCGGGTTGAGATGCGGGGAAAACTGCTCCCTGTTTCAAACGCAATACGGCTTGATCGTTTACAACAGAGGCTATGCCAACGGCGGCAAGCAAAGCCTGTATTTGATACAGCCCTCTGGTGAAACAGTAGAACTGCTAACTTTTCGTTGTCTATACTCAGATTCAGCAATAAATCTTTATCATGATAAGTTGTATTACTCCGTAAAACGATATGAAAGATATGGCGAGCTTGGTATGACGCGTTTTGAAAACGACGAGATTGAAGGCAGCTATATTATTAACTTAACAGATTTAAGCGCAGAAAAGGTAAGCAATATGATTTTTGACGGCTTGTACATCTTTGATGACAGCGGAATAATTGCTTGTGACGAGAATTGTAATATCTACAAGCTCGACTACAAAGGGAACGTGATAGATGTCCTGTTAGAAATCAAGTAAGCAATAAGTAGCTTTGCAGAAATCCATGGGACAGGGGTTGGTTTTTGAGCTCTTTTTCAGAGGGTGTTCCCCTTCTTTTTTTCGCATTAAACGCCCCTTGTTTTTCGTTTTTATGCAACAAGAAGCGGTGCAGATTAAGGAGAAAGCTTGAGATGAAAAAAATTGTTATTCTGCTATTCCATTTGGTATGTAGTTTTTTTATCCATGTCTCTGCAATAGTAAACTATATTTTTGCTAATGAAATCTCCATTGCTCAAAAAGCTCTCACCTTTATCACCGCAATCATTCTTCTATGTGCGGATTATTATCTTAGTAAACGTTTATCTTATGGTCAATGTAAATGGATTCATTGGTTTGATTTACCGCTTATGGTTGCCCCATGTGGGTTTGTATTATACATAACCCTTTCAAAAATTATACACTATTACAAACCATATCATTTTTCTTTTTCTGAAATAATGATAATATTCGTTATCCTGCTCGTTGAAATTAGCATTCTGATAGAACGATTGAAGCTGATTCGTTTTTCTGTTCCTGCAGAAAAACCATAGAATGTCTTTCAAGACGAGGGGGACGTAAGACAAAAGGACGGAGCTTTCGTCTTCGTGGAAAAGACAGAAGAACCGGCCCCTAGTCTTGGAAACGCATAGAAAGGGAGAGTCACAATGGATAAGACGATTAACGGCGAGAGCGTTAACGACATTTATCTTGGTTTATGCAATATATGCGATTATGGGCAGAATATCGATTTGCTAAATGCATATGAAAGGACGATTTTCATTACACAGGAATTGGAAAATGAAGTGAATAACGGCGGCTTTTCCCAATTTTTCGACAACTCAAGCGGGCAGTTTGCATACGAAATCGTTCAAGCATTCTCTATAATTGGCGCAGTAAAAACCGCTGAAATCTGCGCGAAGGCTGTCGGAGCATTTAAACATAAGCTTCCGACTGATTGGGAGGAAAGACGCGCTCTGCTAGACAAAATCGAAGACGAAGGTGTTGCCAGTATTCTAGAGGCGTGTGACAATGCGTTCTATGAATGTGAGGAAGACTTGGAATCATTGAATGCAGAGTACATTAGGAATAATATTGAGCATTTTAACTTTTCGATCTTGGATATTTGAGGACTGTGCTGTGGGAAGACAAGGGGACGGAGCATTTGTCTTGGAAAGGGGCGCAGAGCATGGCATATGATTATGAGAAAGAACGGCGGGAAGCAATTGCCGCAGGTAACGAAGCCTTGGCCGATTTACGGGAGGCTATGAATTGCCTCAACAGTGCCAGAAATTGGGGGATCTATGATATCCTTGGCGGTGGTTTGATTTCTTCTCTGATTAAACATAGGCGCATGGGCAAAGCGCAGCAGTATATTTCCAATGCGAAGAACAGCCTGCGACACTTCAGAGAAGAATTATGCGATCTTGGAAGCCTGGACAGCATCAATCTGGACACGCAGGATTTCTGGGGCTTTGCGGATGTTGCCTTCGATGGTTTTCTGGCTGATGCAGCCATGCTGAGCCGCATCAATGAGGCCCGCGCCGACCTGTCCCGCGCAATTGAGCAAGTTGAGAGTATTCTGCGTAAACTGCAGTATCCATTGTTGCCATAAAGCGCGGCTCACGACCGGAGGCCGGTCATCATGAGCGAAAACAGCGTCCGGCCCTATCTGTTGGCCGCCGTCCTTTTTACGGCAGGCCCATGTTTACGGTTCAGTTCCTCAATGGCCTGTTCTGCGCGCTCAAAAAATAGGCTGATGATTTTACTGTCCTCCATTCGCGTCACTTCCTTTTCGCCTCACCCTATATCACGGGATCGGAGAGCAAATCTTACAGGATTTCGGAAAATCTTTTTATTGTAACATGACAGCACGAGGGCCGCCGGAGTTGCCCGGCGGGCCTCGTGCTGTCTGCTTTATCCGATCTTCTCAAACGAGACTTCCGTTTGCCCGGAATTATCGTGTTTACTCTGCAATCAGCCAGTCGATAAGATTTCTCGACCGGATCCCCTCAAAGCTGGTCTCCAGCCCGGGATCGAGCGACAGGATCATTTTCTCATAGTTGTCCCGCACCTTTTGCAGCGGTGCCAACTCGCGGCGGCGGACATCCTCACTTGTCATGGATTCCGTGACCTGAATGTACTGTTTCTCCTGCGCGTTCGTGGCAATAAAATCGATCTCGGCATTGTCGATCTTGCCGATGGCTACGTCATAGCCGCGGCGCAGAAGTTCGAAGTAGACGATATTCTCCAGCACATGGCCGGTATCCCGATCCCGGAAACCCAGCAAGTAATTCCGCAGGCCGATATC
>JAZQEP010000084.1:0-48034 GCA_045539075.1 Faecousia sp.
AACCGCTATAATAAGTCATGTTCCTCGCGGGTGTAGCTCATCCGGTAGAGCGCCACCTTGCCAAGGTGGAGGTAGCGAGTTCGAGCCTCGTCACCCGCTCCATAAAAAAGACCAGCCAAATGGCTGGTCTTTTTTTGTGGAATCAGGCGGTGACAGGCTCGAAAAATTAAATCCGACAGTCCGGCGGACTGTCGGGCATCGCCGGTCTCGACGGCGATGCTTCCTTATGAGGTGTTCAGCGAGTACCGAAGCATCGAGCCTCGTCACCCGCTCCATAAAAGGCCAGCCAACCGGCTGGTCTTTTCTTTTTGAAAAAGAGATACGAGGCGAGAACAATTCAATGAAACAGTCCGGTGGACTGTTTCTCGCCGAGCCTCGTCGTCCCCCTCCTCCCGTTAATCGTTTAATGTTTATCGTTAATTTTAGATTGACAAACGTAAATTTCCGTGTTATCATGTGGATACCAAATCAAATAGGAGGTATCCACATGAACAAGGTTATTAAGATTTCCAAAATACTGAACACAATCACCGGCATTGCAAGAACGCTTCTCAAAGTGGCCGCGATCATTACCGCAGTGGCTGTTGTGATCCTCATGTTCGCATCCATGCGCCAGGATGTCTGGAATCACGTGGGATATACGCTGCAGCTCGGGGAAGTAACGCTGGATCTGATTCCCAACGGGACCATCCCTTTGGGAAGTTCCCGCCTGCTCGTCTATGGGTCACTGGTACTCAGCATTGTTCTTTTTCTCTTTGGTGCCAAGTGGCTGCACATCGTCCAGAGCATTCTTACCCCCATGGCTGAGGGCCGACCCTTTGACGCCAATGTGTCCGACAGTCTGCGCAAGCTCAGCTTCATCACGCTCATTGTGGGAGGTATCAGCCAAATCATTAACATGGTTTTCTTTTCCTTCCAACTCCACAGCATCAATCTGGACAACCTGTTTAACCCGGAATATGTGGCTGGTTACACGGTGGAGAATGTTATTGACACAAATTTTCTGATTGTTTTCGGCGTTCTGCTTCTCATGAGCCACATTTTCCGCTACGGTGAGCAGCTACAGCAGCTGTCCGACGAGACACTGTAAGGAGGTAGCCCATGCCCATTATCTTACGTCTTGACCGGGTCATGGCAGACCGGAAAATGAGCCTGAATGAATTATCCGAAAAGGTTGGCGTGGCCAACGTGAACCTAAGTAAGCTGAAAAACGGCAGGGTCAGCGCCATCCGTTTCTCTACACTGGAGGCCATCTGTGATGTTCTGGACTGCCAGCCGGGAGATATTCTGGAATTTCAGAGGGAAAACCAGGAAAAATGATAATTACCCCTTGTTTTTTTCACAACCTGCGGTTATAATTAGTCAGTAACGAAAAAAATTGGAGGCTATTATCATGGCTGTTAAAATCGAAAAGACCACTATCATCGGCGACGTTCTGGACATCGCTCCCCACGCCGCTCCCCTGTTCTTTGCCATCCGCATGCACTGCCTGGGCTGCCCCCACTCCCGCGGTGAGACCGTTGAGGAAGCCTGCATGGTCCACGGCGTGGACTGCGAGCCCTTCCTGAACCAGCTGAACCACTTCCTGGAAGCTTACGAGGCTGCTGAGGTTGAGAAGAACGCCTAAATAAACCGGCTGTGCCGTCCCGGATCGCCGGGACGGCACTTCTTTTTAAGGAGAATACATCAAATGAAAATCCCCCTTTCCACCCGGCTGCTTGCCTGTGCCGGGTTTGTGCGCAAGGGTGACCGGGTGGCGGACATCGGCTGCGACCATGGCTACCTGAGTATCCATCTGCTGACCTCCGGCATTGCCAGAAGCTGCATCGCCTCCGATGTGGCAGAGGGCCCCCTCCAGAGCGCCATGCGCAACGCCCGGAAATTCGGCGTACAGGAGAATATCACCTTCCACCTGTCCGATGGTGTCCGAAACATCCCCCGGGATTTTGATACCCTGGTCTGCGCCGGCATGGGTGGTGACACCATGATCCATATTCTGGAATCCGCCCCCTGGCTGCAGAACGAACAGTACCGTCTGATCCTCCAGTGCCAGAGCAAGCGCCCGGAGCTGCGGCGGTGGCTGTACGACCACGGCTTCGCTGTTTCCCGGGAGACCCTGGCCAAGGATGGGAAATTCTGCTATCCCGTGACTGAAGTGATCTACGCCCCAGGCGAAAGTCTGAAGGGCGCGGAATTCTATATCACCCCTGCCCTCCTGGCCAGCGGTTCTCCCCTGCTGAAGGAATTTTATGACCGGGTGGTGGGTGGCATCAAAACCTCCGTGGACGGCATGTCCCGCATCGGCGGCGAAAAGTACGAAGAAATGAAGGCAATTTACGATGAATTGCTGGAAATGAAGGAGGAAATCCGATGACAACCGTTTCCGATATTCTGAAGTTTGTGGAATCTCTGGCCCCCCGGACCATGAAAATGGACTGGGATAATGTGGGACTCCTCTGCGGCAGCAAGTCTGCCCCCGTCACAAAGGTGCTGGTGGCCCTGGATCCCTTTGAGCACGTTTGTAAGGAGGCCGCCCAGTGGGGCGCGGAGGTCATCGTGACCCACCATCCCCTGATTTTCCGGCCCCTGCCCAATATCACCGACGAAACCACCATCGGCAGAGGCATCCGCACCCTCATCAAGCACGACATCAGCACCATCAATGCCCACACCAATCTGGACCAGGCGCCCGGCGGTGTCAATGATGTACTGGCAAAGACGCTGGGCCTTGAAAATATCCGGGTGATCACACCCTGCGGCGTGAATGAGGAAGGCCGACCCTGGGGTCTGCTGCGTATGGGTGAGGTTCCCGAGCAGCTCCTGGAGGCTTTTCTGGGCCGTGTAAAAGCTCAGCTGGGTTGCGAGGGTCTGCGATATGTCAGCGGCGGAAAACCTGTCAGAAAGGTAGCTGTGGGCGGAGGTGCCTGTGCCGACGGCTTCCGGGAGGCACTGGATGCCGGGTGCGATACCTTCGTCACCTCGGACATCAAGTACAATCAGTTCTGGGACGCCCATGACCTGGGACTGAACCTCATCGATGCGGGGCATTTCCACACGGAAAATCCTGTAGTGGCTGTGCTGGCAGAGAAAATCGCCGCCGCTTTTCCGGAAATTGAGGTAAAAATCTCCGAAAGCCACTGCGACTGCATGAAATACTATTGATTTTTACTTCTTAAAGTGCTAAAATGGTTAGGCTTAATTTTTATACCACCTTGAAGGGAAGAGAAATATATGTCCGGACATTCCAAATGGCATAACATTCAGAAAACCAAGGGCGCACAGGACGCCAAGCGTGCTGCCGCTTTCACCAAGATCGCTAAGGAGCTGATCGTGGCTGTTAAGGAAGGCGGCGGCATCACCGATCCCGCCAACAACTCCCGCCTGGCCACCGTCATCACCAAGGCAAAGGCCGCCAACATGCCCAACGATAACATCAAGCGCTGCCTGGAGAAGGCATCCGGTGCCGGCGGCGGCGACAACTACGAGTCCATCACCTACGAAGGCTACGGCCCCGGTGGTGTTGCCGTTATCGTGGAGACCATGACCGACAACCGCAACCGTACCGCAGGCTCCATGCGCCACCACTTCGACAAGTTCGGCGGCAACCTGGGCGCTTCCGGCTGCGTTTCCTGGTCCTTCGACAAGAAGGGCGTTCTGGTCATCGACAATGAAGAGGGTGACTATGATGAGGAAGAGGTCATGATGGACGCCATGGAGGCCGGCGCAGACGACTTCGAGGCCGATGGCGACGTGTTCACCATCTACACCCTGCCCGATGACTTCAACGACGTGGTAGCCAACCTGGGCAAGTACACCTTCGTCTCCGCTCAGATCGAAATGGTGCCCCAGAACTACCAGAAGCTGGAGAGTGAGGAGCACGTGAAGCTGATGGAAAAGCTCATCGAAATCATGGAAGATGACGACGATGTGCAGAACATCTGGCACAACTGGGAAGAGTAAAGCCCTAACTTCTTCAAAACAAATCCCGCTGTTTTCAATGCGAAAGCAGCGGGATTTCTGTATTTTATTTGCGGCTTTTGGTTTGCTGTTTTTCAGTCAATTCCGCTGCGAAACAGGATTTTCACACATCATTTCCTCTGCCGATCAGCAGAGTGTAGCTTCTTCCTCCGAGAAGAGTCTGTCGTTGATATCTGCCAATTCCATGCCATGGGACAGGCCGTAAATAATGATCGCGTCTCTCCGGCTCTTCACATAGAGTTGTGCCAGTCCGCTGTGCTTTAATAATTCTTGTGTTTCTTCCAACGTAGCGGACAGGCCAAAGCACAGGCAGATGGTTCTATCACGGGAGGGAGTACGCTCACCGGAGAAGATCTGATACAGATAAACTTCACTCGTTCCCGCCCTTTTAGCCAGCGTGGCCTTTGTCAAACCGCTTTTCTGGAACAATTCCTGCAGCATTCCCGCAAAATCTTCGCTGATAAACTGCTCTTGATTTGCAGAAAGAAATCCGCGCAAGTTTGCAGATGCAGATAGTTCATTCTGCAGATCATCTGTGTTTTTCTTCTTCATAATCCATCAAGCCTTTACTTTATTTTGGGGAGTCTGTATAATGGCACTATCATACATGAAAAACGGCGAGAAGACAATAAACTGCTTGCATAGGGGGGGGCAATTTCCGTTGAAAAAATGTATACATGAAATTGCTTTCCCACAGCTTATTCTGGAGCGGGAAATCAAAAAAACCGACCGCAGCCGCGTTTGTATTGTGCGAAATAAAGAAACGGCCGAACGGTATATCTACCGCAGCTTCACAGGAACCGGCGAAGTCTACCGCAGGATGCTCGGCATCGACTGCCCGTATCTTCCAAAGATCCATGATGTGAAAGAGGAGAACGGAACTGTATTGGTTCTGGAAGAGTACATACAGGGCGATACCCTTGCATTTTTGTTGGAGGGCAGTCCACTTACTCCCAACCACGCAAAGCAGATCATCATTCACATCTGCCGCGCTTTGAACGTACTCCACGGAATCGGCGCGGTTCATCGGGATATCAAACCCGATAACATTATTCTGCGGGGCAGCGATGCAGTTCTGATCGACTTTGACGCATCCCGTCTGCGCAAGACGGAGAGTATCACAGACACAAAGATTCTGGGAACCACAGGCTATGCAGCTCCCGAGCAGTACGGATTTTTGCAAACCGACAGCAGAACGGATATCTATTCCCTGGGTATCCTGCTCAATGAGATGCTTACAGGCCAGCATCCGTCCAGAGCACTCGCAGAGGGCGAATTTCGCCCGATTATTGAAAAATGCACACGGATTAACGCGGATCAGCGCTACGCCTCTGTGGCGGAATTGATTGCCGCAGTCGACACACCATCCAGGCAGTAAAAACCATCCATGCGTCTGCTGTCCGTTTTGCTGCTCAGTTTCCTTTTGGCAGCAGGACTGTTGTATTGCAGTCTGCCGCAGGCACCAAAGGAAACACAGGCAATAGCCGGAAGGCCGACCGAGCCGCCAACAACACCCCCGACGGAAACACCTATGGAAAAAAACACAGAGCCTGTCACCATCGGCCAATGGGAAGGGGGCACCGATGGTTATGCCACAACATTCTATTATGATTTGAATGGTGATGGAAAACGGGAGCAATATCTGTTCGGCGTGGATTTTCTTGGTTCTCCTCATGACGATGTGGTTTATTACGAGGTCAATGGCTCCCGTCCCGGTGAACAACACCTCCGGGATATTCATCCCTGCGTCTGGCATGTAGGAAGCGATGGAAGCTTGGAGGTGGCGGAGGAATTCGCGGAGCTTCTCACCGACACCCAATCCAACATCTGGCGGCTGGATGACCTTTCCGCTCCCGACCCGAAGTGGAACCGGGCGGAATACATATGGTCCGGTGCAATCAGCATCACATTCGCGCCGGAAAAGAACAGCACCTGGCTGTACGAGTTCACCGCGTATATTGACGACCTGAAATTAACCGCACAGGCGCCATTTCGCTTCATTCCCCACGATTCCTTCTCGTAATCATCCGGAAACGCAGCGTTTTCTATGAAAACGCAGCGTTTCTTCTTTAGGAAAATTATTCAAAACCTATGCAATCAGCTAATTGTTTTCAGCAATTTCAGAGCGTATTCTATATTTATCCTCAAAATATGCAAAGGAAAGTGAGCAAGATATGAAAAGAAGTATGGCGTTGCTTGTGGTGATGGCGGTTTGCCTTTCCCTCTGCGCTTGCGGGGCGGAAAAGCAGACAGTGGAGATCAATTATGGAGAAGAATACACCATCGAGTTAAAAAACGCGCAGGAACAAATCGTTTGGGAAAGCGCCAACCCCGACATTGTGACTGTCAAAGACGGAATCGTGACCGGCATTGCTCCCGGCAATTCCTTGGTAACTGCCGCAAAGGATGGAAAATCCATTGCGGAGATTTCCGTCACCGTGAACTTGGTTGATATTGCCGCGATTCTGTTCAGCCAAACCAACGTAGAACTGGAGCTGGAAGAGACGATTCAACTGCAATATGTGCTGATGCCCGACAATGCCAGTGACTACGGACTCTCCTGGAAATCCGCCAACCCGGAAATCGCGGAAGTGGACAGCGAGGGAAATATACGCGCAGTTGCCCCCGGCGCAACCACCATCATTTGCTCCAGCGCAAATGGTATTCTGGATACCTGTGAGGTGGTCGTAAGGGAGCCTTCCGCCATCGAACAGCTGAACGAATACGAAAAATGGCTGTTCGACGTGATGATTGCAAAATTCCTCCCCTCTTTCTACAACGCACCTGCCGCCCGCATTCGTAAAATTGAAAGTTACGGCAATGAAAACTTTGAAGAAAACATGATATTGCTTGTCAATATCCAGGGAACAAACCGGTTGGGCGGTACATTATACAAAGACTTCATGATTTTATGTAAGAAGGATATCAACGAGTCCTCCTACCTGCCCATGTTCACCGACGACGGATTGTACGATCGGTCATCCGGCAGTTCCATTTTGATTGAAACCACAAAGCTGGACTACACCAAAGTCAATGCCGCTCTGGAAGAATATTGGGCCGGAAACGTATATAACTAAACCCCATTTATAAAAGATTTGCAACGGTTTTTGTACTTTCTTACAGAAGGCAAGGCTCTCGGAATGACGGCGAGCAGAACATCCGTCACGATTGAGACCCTATAAAAGCACCCTTTTGCGGACATCCGCAAAAGGGTGCTTTTCGCTTACAGGGAAGGCGAAAAACAGCAACCCCGGTTCTGCGGTCTACAGAACCGGGGGGTTATCATTTGGGAGAGAATCAGCCGGGAACCTGGCCTTCCTTACCGCTGAGCAGGTTGATCAGGGAAGCGCCAAATACTACGGCAGCAGTTCCCAGGCCCCAGACCTTGGTGATCTGACAGCGCATAGTCTCGCTGGCGCAGACACCGATCAGGCTGGTGAACACCAAAAACAGCACAACAGCCGCCACGGCATTGACTACCATCAGACCCTTATACTCCTTCTTAGCCAGCAGAGCCATGAGGGAAGCCGCCAGGATCACAACGCAGATCGCAATAGCAGCCTGGGCAGCCCAGTGACACTTCATGGGCACCTGGTTTCCGTTGGCAAGATCCAGCAATTTGCCGCAGACAGGAGCCCAGATTTTGATGGCGCCGATCAGCACGGCAGCGGCCAGGGCCTGGGCCAGGATCAGAACATTATTCATCTTTGTTTTCATTCTTCGTACTCCCTTTCTTATTCCAAATCGACCAGGACACCCTCATCCAGCCGGCAGCGCCGGGTCGCGGCTTCCGCCCAGCGGCTGTTGTGGGTGACCATGACCACTGCGGTTCCCTTTTCGGTCTGTTCCTTCAGAATCCGGATGATCTCCTGGGACCAGTGCTCGTCCAGGTCATTGGTAGGTTCATCTGCCAGTATCAGTCTGGGGTTATGGATCAGCGCCCGGGCAGCCATAGCCCGGCGGCGCTGACCGCCGGAAAGCTGGTGGGGGAAGAAATCCGCCCGATCCTCCAGGCCGAACCGATACAGCAACTCGTCCACCTGCTTCAGATCTTTCTTTCCGCCCACACCCTGGGTAAAAATCAAGTTTTCCCGGAGGGTTAGGGCCTGGATCATGGTGGAGTCCTGGAAAAGGAAGCCGATTTTTCTGGCACGGAACTCAGAATTCTGGCTGTCGTTAAAAGCAGTAACATCCTTACCTTCAAAGGTGTAGCTGCCCTCGTCGGGCTTCAGCAAAGTGCCCATGACATAGAGCAGGGTGCTCTTGCCGATGCCGGAGGGGCCTTCCACAGCAATGAAATCGCCCTCATTGACAGTCAGGGTGATGTCCTTCAAGGGGGTGACGATCTCACCCATCCGGTAGACCTTATGAATATGTTCCAGCTTGCAGATTTCCATATCAGTTCACCTCTCCCTGTGTAATGGCTGCCTGAGGATCCATGGAGGCACTCTTCCAGGCGGGGGTAACGGCTGCCGCAAAGCCCAGTAGTCCTGCCAGAACCACACCGGCAATGCCGCAAAGCAGCGCCAGAGAAGTGGACCACACGGAAGGAGACAGCTTGAAGGCATCTTTGAGCATTTCGATCACGGGATCCATGCACAGCAGGGCCAGGGCACTGCCCAGCGCTCCGCCCATCAGTGCCATGGTGCAGGTCTCACCGATGATCAGGCCGAAGACCTGGCCCTTCTTCAGGCCGATGGCCCGGAGCAGACCGATCTCCTTCTTCCGCTCCTTGGCCAGCGCGTTGAATCGGCCAATCAGAGAAAGGACCGCAATCAGCAGAGAGGCTAACCACAGGGCAAACATGACCTGCATGGTCACCTCCAGCTGGCTCTGCAGGGAAGAAATCGTCTCACCGGTGAGGATACACTTGGCTTCCATACCGGAGTTCTCCACCTGCTTGACGAAGGCATCGGGGTCCACCCCCTCCGCGAATTTGATCATGATGACAGAAATATAATCGTGGGGGTCCTTGGTCTGCCAGTCCAGCCTAAGCACCTCGGACTCGAGGCACATATCCTGGGCAGTTTTCCAGTCCATGAAAAGGGTGGAGTCCATGCCGGTGCCGGTGGGCTGCAGCATGCTGACGACCTTGAACTTTTTGCCCAGGACCAGATAGTTGTAACCCACAAGATCGTCATCCTCAAAGTTGTGACCCACGATCATTTCATCCGGAGTAATGCCGTTCTGGTGCGCTTCATCCAGATAGGGTTTCAGAATAAAGTCCGTGGCAGGGTCATAGCCGATAATCCGGGCTTCCTCGCCGGGCTCGCAGCAGCTCAGAGCCAGAGTCTGGCAATAGAACTGGGGTGTCATGGCTGCGACACCGTCCAGCTCCCGGGCCTGCTCCACCACTTCTATCGGCATGTAGATATTCTCCGGGATCGCGGTGAACAGCAGATCACTGCCGTCCGCGGAGGCATATTTGGGGATCAGGATCGCATCGGCACCCAGCCGCTGACGGCTTAGGCTCAGGCCCTGGGTGACGGTCTGAAATACGCCCAGCACCATGACAAAGACGAACACTGTCAGCAAGGTGATGGTCACCGTCAGTACGGACTGGGTTCGCCGTCTGGCAATGTTGTTCCAAATCAGCATGAACATGTTATCTTACCCTTTCTTTACTCCCCGCAGGGATTTTCCAATATCGTTAAGTGCGCCAGTTCCCGGATCTCTTCCCGGGACATTTGGGAAACCTGCTCCGCGGTTACCAGCGGATCGTTTTCCAGCAGGTGCTGCCAGGCCAGATACCGGGGGATGCAGAGTCCCGAGTCCCGGGCTGCAGCCAGGGTTTCTTTGTCCGTCTGACAGTAAAACACATTTTCGTCCTCTGCAAGGGCATAGGCCCGGCAAACCACCTTGCTCAGCATCTGTTCTGCGTGGGCGTCGCTTCCGCCGCCCACCACGCTGATGGAGATCATGCTTCCGTTTTCGAGATACGGAGCCAGCTCCTGGCTGATGAGAATTCGCTGCATGGCCTCGTCATAGAGCATTCCGGCCACATCCAGCTTTTGCGCCACTTCCAGCCCGTCCTCGTTTTTACCTTTCAGTGCGATGACACGGTCCAGAGCGTTGACCTGCAGTTCCAGGGATGGATTGATATCCAGCCCGATACTGGTAGCAGGGACAAACCAGAGCCCAGCACAACCCAAGACCAGCACCATGCACATCGCGCAGGCAATCAATCGTCTTCGGTGGGCACGGTACCGGGATACCTGACGGCCGTAATCAAAGGTTTTTCGGCGAATATGGGCCCGGGTACTCCGGATCAGACGTTCCGATGCCTGTACCGAATCAAAAGCACCGCGGAGTTTATCCTGCATCATGCTCACCTCCCAATATTTCCTTCAGCATTTCTCTGGCCCGCGACAAGTGGGTGTATATGGTGTTGGTGTTTTTATGGAGAATTTCAGCGATCTCCGGTGCAGAATACCCTTCATAATAATGAAGATACACTGCTTCCCGGTAAGGCTTTGGCAGAGACCAAACCGCTTCCAGCACCGCCTGCTGCTCCTCACAGACCTGAGCATCCGGGATTCTTTCCTCTTCCAGGGAGACGAAATACTTTCTGAAAAAGCTTTTCAACTGATCCCTGCAGGTATTGCTCGTCACCCGGATCAGCCAGGCCTTTTCGTGTTCCTGGGACTGAAACACCTGCTTGCTCAAGGTATATTTGAGAAACACGGTCTGAAAGGCATCCTCCGCGTCGGCATGGTTTTGCAGATGCACCATGCACAGCCGAAACACCATATCGGCATACTGCGCAATGGCGCGATTGACTTCCGGTTCACTGCGCATAGGCGATCCTTTCCACAGGGCTCTGAAAGATCCTGTTCATTGATAATACGATTCAAAACGCAAAATCCTTTCAAATGATAGCATAAGATTACGTTTTATTCTACTTCAATAGAAACTTACGATGAAACGGTGCAATCATCGAAATTAGTAATAAAACGTTTCAAAACCGTTTTTTTACTCTATTTACATAGAAAAAAAAGATCATTTTTGCTCAGTAATCGGATTCATGCATTTTACTTCCCTCCCGGACCATGGTATATTTATTCGGTATAAGAAGATTGGATCTTCCCAAAAAATCAATAGGAGGGTTGTCTGATGGCACCGAACACAGTAGATTCCAATCAGCCCCAGAAACTGACCCGTCAGCAGCTGAAGGAGCTGGAAAAGAAACAATTGACCCCGTTGCAGCGTTTCTTTGAACTGATCATTATGATCCTTCCCCTGTTCTGTGGTACTATTTCGATCCTGGAATACACCATGATTCCGGACAACAGCAGAAACGCCAACCCCGGCGTGTACCTGACTTGTCTGATCATTCTTGTGATCGCCTACAACGTCTGGGGCTGGTACACCGCCTATAAGCGGGTCAAGGGTGACAAAACCCCTTATGAGAGGCTGCGCTATAAGGCGCCGCTGTTCTCTGCCCTGTTTCTGCTGCTGGCTGTCTACGACTACCTGACGCTGAAGACCGGCATTCTGACCCAGCCCTTCGTGCCCTGTCTGAACTTCGTGCTCAATGCCGCCATTAAGGATTACAAGATGATCCTGGAGTGCACCGCCCACACCCTGTGGCTGCTGTGCCTGGGCTATTTCAGCGGCTCCGCCCTGGGTCTGGTCACCGGCATCACCTGCGGTTACTCCAAGCGCTGCCGCTACTGGATCGATCCCATCATCAAGTTCCTGGGCCCCATTCCTACCTCCACCTGGATCCCCATCATGATGGTCGTGGCCTCCTCCCTCTTCGGCGGCGCCGTATTCATCATCGCCCTGGGCTCCTGGTTCGCTGTTACCGTGGCCTCCATGAACGGCATCGCCAATGTGGATCAGGACTACTTTGAAGCCGCCCGCACCCTGGGTGCATCCAGCCGTCAGCTGGTGTTCCGGGTGGCCATCCCCCACGCCATGCCCTCCATCTTCTCCGGTCTGACTCAGGCCATGAGCTCTTCCTGCACCGCCATCATGATCGCGGAAATGCTGGGTGTCAAGTCCGGCCTGGGCTGGTACATGAACTGGAGCAAATCCTGGGCCAGCTACGACAAGATGTTCGCTGCCCTGTTCGTCATCTGCATCATCTTCACCCTGGTCACCAAGACTCTGGAAGCCGTGAAGCGCTATGTGCTGCGCTGGCAGAATGGAGGAGAAAAGTAATGGAGAATCAGAAAGTAGTCCTGAAGCTGGAGGATGTCTCCAAGAGCTTCGCAAAAGTGGAAACCGACGAAGTTACCCACGCCCTGACCAGTGTCACCACCACTATGGAAAGCGGAGAATTCATTTCCCTGGTGGGTCCCTCCGGCTGCGGCAAATCCACCATGCTCCGGCTGGTGGCCGGCCTCATCAAGCCTACCACAGGTACCCTCACCGTCAACGGCCAGCCCATCGGTGACCCCGGTCCCGATCGGGGTATGATGTTCCAGAAAGCCACCTTATTCCCCTGGCTGACAGTGTATGACAACATCTCCTTCTCCCTGCGGATGCAGGGCAAGCTGAAGGGCAACGAGGACCGGGTGGAAAATATGATCAAGGTCATCGGCCTGGAAGGCTTCCGGGACGACTATCCCGGTCAGCTCTCCGGCGGTATGGCTCAGCGTGTTGCTCTGGTCCGTTCTCTGATCAACGAGCCTCCCATTCTGCTGCTGGACGAGCCTCTGGGCGCTCTGGATGCCTTCACCCGCATGAACATGCAGGATGAGATCCTGAAGATCTGGCAGGAGAAACAGCAGCTGGCCATCATGGTCACCCACGATGTGGACGAAGCCATCTATATGGGCACCCGCGTTCTGGTTATGGACGCCCATCCCGGCCGTGTCATCGCTGACATCAAGATCGAGCAGCCCTTCCCCCGGGATCGTTCCTCCCGGGAATTCGTGGAATACCGGAACGACATCCTGAATAAGCTCCACTTTGCCGGTAAAAAGGGCGAATAAGAGCATCCAACCGATTCAATATGCAGAAAGCTGCATTTGAATAAAAAACTATATTTTTATAGAGGAGAGACACACATGAACGCAAAGAAAATCATTGCCCTGCTGCTGGCTCTGGTCATGCTTCTGTCCCTGACCGCCTGCAAGCCCAACGAAGAGGGCGAGCTGGCCGGCGACCTGAACAACGACGGCCAGATCGAAATGGGTCAGGACGGCGTTGAGGTCGAAGTCAACGTTTCCGATGTCCACATGGACTGCGTCGAGGCTTTCGAGTCCGGCAACTGGGAAGCTCTGTTCACCCCCGTTGATATCAAAGGCCGCGCCATCGATATGGCTAACTTCGATCTGACCCCCACCGCCGAGGAGAAGGCTGCCATGGAGGCAGAGCCTGCTTACGGCAAGCCCGTTCAGTTCTACATGTCCGACGGCTGCACCTCCGGCCCCACCGTGGCTGACGACCTGGGCTACTACGCCGAGGCTGGTCTGACCTCCGAAGGCTTCAAGGGCACCTCCTACACCGAGGCTCTGGGCACCCAGCAGGCTACCGTGGCTGTTGGCCACATCGCCACCATGCTGGTTCCCATCACCAACGGCGTTGACCTGACCTTCGTGGGCGGCGCTCACATCGGCTGCAAGACCCTGTACGTTCTGGCCGACTCTGAGTACAAGACCACCGCTGACCTGAAGGGCACTCAGGTTTCCGTTCCCAACGGTATCGGCGCTTCCGACTACAACATCACTTGCCTGCTGCTGGATGCCGACGGCATCAACCCCCAGACCGACCTCACTCTGACTCAGGTCTCCTCCGATGCCTGCATCGCTGCCATGGAGCGCGGTGAGATCTCCGCTGCCCTGCTGTCCGATACCTTCGCCTACGCCATGGTTAAGGAAGGTAAGCTGCGTGCTGTCCGTTCCCTGCTGGACTCCGACTTCCAGGACGAGAACTGCTGCGTCATCGCTATGAACCGCACCTTCGTGCAGGAGAACCCCGTCCACGCCAAGAAGATCGTGCAGGCTGTCCAGAAGGCACACGCATGGATGCGCGAGAATCCCGACAAGGCTACCACCCTGCTGCTGGAGCGCGGCTGGAACGGCGGCGACTACGACATGAACATCATGATCAACAACTCCCTGCAGTTCGGTCTGGCACAGGACTTCACCGCCAAGACCCTGGAAGAGGTTGTGGGCCGTTACGTCCGTCTGGGTCTGATCACCAACATGGACAATGTTGCTGAGATCATGGAGCTGGCCTGGACTCCCGTCCTGGACTAATTTCCAAGATTTGATTAACCCATAGCATGATACTGTCCCTCCCGCATTTCGCGGGAGGGACTTTTTTCACTCGTATTCAAAAACATCAGAAAAACATGAACACCCCCCTGTTGTAGTTTTGATCCTACATCAGGGGGGATGTTGTCTAGTGTTCTATTTTACCGGTTCGATTCATTTCAGCACCGGGGGAACAGATTACAGGCTATACCACTTGATCTCGTTAGCCTCCAGGTGGAGGTCAAAGGAGCCGTTTTCGGTGTAGACGGTGGTGTCCTGGGGCACATAGGTGTTGTTGACCACGCAGTACTTGCCATTGGCCACGAAAGCATGGACTTCCACATTGTAGTTGGTGGAGAACCACTTGTGGAGGATTTCCTCGCCGTGGGCAGCCCAGAGGATGGCACGGTAAAGAACACGGCTGTTCTCGAAAGAATAGGGCAGGCCGGAGATGTAGACGCTGCGGCCGGAGCCGAAGCTGTTCACGGCCATCTGGACTTCCTTATCCTTCTGAACCAGAATGTCAGTCCCCTCGTAAGCGTAGATATTCTTCTTGCCTTCACCGAAATCAACCTCACCGCGGACATCTTCCAGGATGAAGTGGTCGGGTTTGGCTTCCCAGTTGTACTTATCGTAACCCAGGGTGAAGCCGGTCTCCTTTTCCACACCCAGAACCTTGGCCAGCTGGAAATAGTGGCCCTGATACTGGTGGCCGGTGGGCTCGCCGACACCGATGAAGCCGCCGCCATTGTGGACAAACTTACGGATGGCGGCAGAAACCGCTGCATCCTCCCACTCATAGCCGCCGGAGTGGGCGGTATCGCCGTCACCGACGTTAATGATGACATCAATAGAATCCAGAATGGACGCGTCCTTACGGATGTCGTCGAAGGAGATGAACTTCACATCAAAGGGGGCGCCGCTGAGGGCCTCGATGATGCCTGCATAGGAGTAGTTCTGCTTCTGGTACAGGGCATGGTGGACCATGTGGCAGCCCCAGGCTCTCTGCTTGCCCCAGCTGTTCAGCACGGCCACATTCTTGACGCAGTAGGGAGTGGTTCCCTTGATGTTCTCGTACAGCTCCCGGAACTCGTTGCAGACGGATTCCACGTAGTCGATGAACTCGGGGAACTGCAGTGCAAGCTTCAGATAGCCGCCGTAGCCGATCCGGTCGATGGGCTTGCGCAGGATCGCCCGGCGTGCGGTGACCCAGTTCTCCTTGGCTTCCTTCACGGGGTCGCCGCCCTCGTGGAAGGTGTCGGGGAAGAAGTAGGGCAGGAAACGTCCCTCGGTGTACTTGACACCAGGGATATCAGAAATCAGGCGGAGCGTGGAACCGTTGCCCACGGAGCCCACCACGGCATCCAGACCGATGGTCTTGAACTCCTCCATGAAGGGCTCGGTACCAATAAAGTGGTCGCCCAGGAACATCATGGCTTCCTTGCCCAGCTCGTGGGTGATATCCACCATTTCCTTTGCCAGGGCGGCAACCTCACGGCGCTGGAAGGCCTGGAAGTCCTTGAACTCCTTGGAGGGAACCCGGTACTGGTTGTTGTAGTAGCCCTGGTCCACGATGTACTCAGGACGGAACTTGTAGCCCACTTCCCTCTCAAACTGCTCTAGAATGAAGGGGGACACGGAGGCGGAGTAGCCATACCAGTCCACGTACTTTTCCCGCTTCAGCTCATCAAAGATCAGAGTAAACTGATGGAAGAAGGTGGTATAGCGGATGACATTGACGTAGGGATGGTCCGCGATGAACTTCCGCAGGCGCTCCATGGTGAACTTGTGGGACTTGGGCTGGCGGACGTCGAAGGTGATCTGATGTTCAAAGTTCTGCCAGTTGTTGGTAACGGCGTTGTACATATGCACCGGATCCCAGATCAGATAGGCCAGGAATGCCACTGTGTACTCGTGGAAGGCCTCGGGAGCGGCGATAACCACGCAGCCGGTCTCGGCATTGTAGTCCCAATCATCAGGGCTGACCACTTCGCCGGTGGTGCGGTCCACAACTTCCCACCAGCGCTTGATATCATCCCGGGTGTTGACCTCCATCAGTTCGGGGGAAATACCCTGCATCAGAGGAATCTCCAGCGCACCGGCCACAGCGGTGTGGAAGCCGGTCATAATGTAGCACTGCTGCACCTCATCGGGATTGGCCTTTGCCCAGGCATTGTCCTTCCGGGTGGTGTAGTAGGTGGAGTAGATCTTGGCGTTCTGGCCCTGGAGTTCAGCGGGGAAATCGGTGCCGTCGCAGTCGCGGATGGCATCGGCACCCCAGCGCTTCATGATCTCCAGGGTCTCGGGAACCACATCCAGGTCAGTGGGAATGGTCACACGACCATACTTTCTGTTGTCACTCATCGTTTTTTCCTCAGTCTTAAATGTTTAATTTTTATATGCCGCATTGTAGACGAACAGGGCAGTCAGCAGCAGGACGATACCCACCAGCATCAGGCACAGGCCCTCCAGCTTGCCGGTCATACGCCAGCCCACGAGCGTCAGCACCAGGCCCGCAATAAAGAACAGCACAATCAGCGTAAAACGCAGCGCCACATGATTTTTCCAAAAGTTCATAATTCACCTTAGCCTTTCAGACCACCCACGGTCATACCCTTGGTCAGATTCTTCTGGACACAGATGTACAGGATCAGCACAGGCAGCATGACCAGCACGAGACCTGCGTACATGGGGCCGTACTCCGCAGCGGACTGCTGGGCCTGCATCAGATTCAGAAGGCCGGCGGGCAGCGTCCACTGATCCCGGTCGGTGACCAGGGTCTTGATGATGATGTACTCATTCCAGAAGGACAGGAAGTTAAACAGGATCACGGTGATGATGGAGGGCTTTGCCATGGGGAAAATGACCTGCAGCATGGTTCTGGCATAGCCGGCGCCGTCGATGTAGGCAGCCTCCTCGAAATCGTGGGGCAGGGTGGCGAAATAGCTGGACAGTAGATAGATGGTGAAGGGCAGTGCTGTGGCCGCATAGACAACGGCCACCACAATGTGGTTGTTCAGCAGGAAGCCGCTGCCCAGAACGCTCTTCAGCCACTTGTCGCCATCGGAAAGCATCAGATAGATGGGCACCACGATATAGTTGACGTTGATGAACAGGCCGGCCATAAAGCAGGTGTTCAGGAACTTCTGGCCGAAGAACTTGAATCGGGACAGGCAGTAGGAGGCGGGCAGGGCCACAACCAGCAGGATGCCCAGCGCCATGGCGGTGATGGTCACGGAGTGGACCATGTAGCCGCCCATATTGGCCTTGTTCCAGGCATCCACAAAGTTCTGCCAATGGATGTGGGAAGGCAGAGCCCAGGGGCTGCCGTAGTGCTCAGTGGTTTCCTTCACGGAGGCAACCATGACCCACAGCACAGGCACCAGGATCAGCACAGCCAGAATGCCCAGCACCAGGTAGATGAAGATCTTATACAGCCGCTCGGCGCGGTTGATTTCATTTGTATTTTTCATAACCGCACCTCCTTAGTATTCCAGAACTTCCCGCTCGGTGACCTTATTCACCAGTGCGGACAGGCCGAAGGACACCAGGAAAATCACAACACCGATGGCCATGGCGTAGCCATAGCCGCCGCCCAGATTCTTTTGGTTGTACATATACAGCAGGGCCACGTTGGATGCGTTGTTGGGGCCGCCGCCGGTCATGGCGCTGACGAACAGGAAGGCCATGTTGATGGTGGAAATGATGAAGAAGGTCAGGGTGGTGCGGATGTTGGTCCAGATCAGAGGAATGGTGATCTGGAAGAACTGAGCCACCCGGCTGGCGCCGTCCAGGCCGGCAGACTCATACAGGGAGCCGGGCACCGCAGCCATGGAGGACATATACATGACCATATAGTAGCCGATGGCCTGCCAGACCATGGCGATGACCAGGCTGGTGATGACATGCTGCTCGCCCTTCCACAGGACACCGTCCTTGCCGAAGAGATTCAGAATGGAGTTCAGCAGGCCCTTGTCCACGTCGTAGATGGCGGAGAAAATACCGGAAATAACGACCACAGACAGAATATTGGGGATGTAGAAGACGATCCGGAAGAAATCCTGGCCCTTCAGCTTTTCCCGGGTCAGAATACCGGCGAAAACCAGGGCAGTGCCCATGGTGAAGATGGTCACCATCACGATCAGCAGCAGCATATTCTGCATGGAGCGGATGAAGGTGGCATCCCGCAGCAGCATTTTGAAGTTCTGCAGACCCACGAAGGTCTCCTGAGGGTTGAAGGTGCTTCGCTTAAACAGGGACAAGCGGAACACGTTGAAGGTGGGCGCCAGCATGAAAATAGCAAAAAGGATCACAGCGGGCGCTACGCACAGCAAAATAAAAGCCGTGCGCTTAAAATTGCTTTTCATTTTGAACCAACTCCTTATTATATCTAAAATGCTTTCCATCAGGCAGGCGATACCTGCGCAAGGGAAAACATTTTGAAAATGGGTGGCAGTGACAGAAGCCACTGCCACCCAAATTACTTACTGTGTGGTCTTGCGGACGGGAGATTAGCCCAGCAGATTCTCGCGCATCAGAGCAGAGTTGGTCTTGACCAGGTCTGCGTACTCCTCGATGGTGATGGTACCGGCCACCAGGGAGTCGATGGGAGCGAAGAAGGTGGAGGAGACGTCAACACCGGGGATCTCGCCGAAGGCAGCGAAGCCACCCATGGCAGCCTTGGCGCCGTTGTCGTAGATGGAGTAGAACAGGACGTTCTCACCCTCCAGCATGTCAGCAATGCCCAGGATGGGCTGCATAGCACCGGCGGTAGCAAAGATCTCAGCGGCCTTGTCGGAGTACAGGAAAGCCACGAACTGCTCAGCCTCAGCAATGTGCTCAGCACCGGCGGGGATCCAGGCCTGCTCGAACCAGCAGAAGGAGTAGGGAGCGGTGCCGGCAGCGGGGACAGCAGTCATACCCCAGGCAAACTCGTTCTCCAGGGTCTCCAGAGCGCCGGCCATCTCGCCGGTGATCCAGGTGCCGTTGGGCATGAACAGAGCGTCGTTGGTCATGACCATCAGCTGGTTCTTGGTGAAGTCCTGGTTGTTGGCCTGAGCGGGGGTGGAAGGATGGGTGTAGGTAGCCAGCTTAGCCAGGATGTCCAGCAGAGCCTTGCCGTTCTCAGAGTCCCATGCGCCCTCTTCGTAGGTGGTGATAGCGTTGAAGAACTCGGGGCCGCCGACAGCGTTCATCAGAGCGAACATGAAGGCATCGTAGTAGCCAGCGGTGGGGTAGGTGAACAGAGCGATGCCCTCAGCAGCAGCCAGGTCGCCCAGGGCCCACATCTCGTCCCAGGTGGTGGGAACTTCCCAGCCCTTCTCCTCCAGCAGCTTGGCGTTGTAGAACAGGCCGCAGGGAGAGTAGAACATGGGAGCCATGTAGGTCACGCCGTCGCCGTAGGGAGCGACGATGTTGTTGTCGGTGAAGCCGCCGGCGATCTTCTCGGAAACCTTAACGGTCTCGCCGGGGATGGTCAGGGACAGGGTATTGGTCAGGGGGTGCAGAGCGTTCTGCTTGACCAGCTGCTCGGTCAGGCCGGCGGGACGGCCGGTGGCCAGGTGGACAACGTCGGGGAACTCGCCGTTCTGCATGGGAGCGGAGATGACGTCCTCCAGGTTCTTGTCGGTGGTCAGCTCGACCTTGATGCCGGTCTCAGCCTCGAAAGCGGCAGCAACGTCAGCCCAAACCTGGGAGCCGTAAGCGGTCTCGATGGCAGCGACCTTGATGGTGACAGCCTCAGCCTCGGGGGCCTTGGTCTCAACGGGCTGCTCATTGTTATTGCCGGCCTCGGGAGCCTTGGTCTCGACGGGCTTGTCGTTACCGCCGCCGCAGGCGACCAGGGACAGAGCCATGGCCAGCACCAGCAGAAGTGCAATGATCTTCTTCATTTGATATTCCTCCATTTAAAATTTTGTTTCACGGATATATTTTCCGTTATTTTTAGTATACAAAATACACTATCTTTCTCAAGCGGGATATTGCGCAGTTTTTTATATATATTGCGCTCACGCGTTTTTTGTAGATTCATTCAATTTGCACAGGTCAAAATTGTGCATTTCATATATGCTTGTGCAAAATAGAGTGTTATTCTCATGTTTCTTTTTGATTTATGCGTATGATTTTGATTGCAAACAGCAAGAAAGTGTAATATAATATCAATATCTCTAAAATGCGACCGATTTAGGGAGGTGTATCATGAGCAGAAAATACTACAGTCTGAACGGAGAGCAGAGTTTTACCATCCGGGGTACCGCAAAGCTTCTGAATGTTTCCAGCGCCAAATACGGCGGCGACTGGCATTCCGTACCCCATACCCATAATCACATGGAACTGTTTTATATCGTGGGCGGAAAGGGTCAGTTTCTGATACAGGATCAGCTCTACCCCGTGAATGCCAACGATCTGGTGATCATCAACCCCAATATTCCCCACACGGAGGTGAGCCTCAATGCCCAGCCTCTGGAATACATCGTTCTGGGCATTGAGGGCATCGAACTGGCCGGCAGCAAGAATTCCAACGGTCAGTTCAGCATGCTGGATCATTTTGAGAGCGTGGAAATAGCCGGGTGTCTACGCAATATTCTTCGGGAAATGGAGCAGAAGAGCACCGGCTACGAGGATGTCTGCCAGGCCTATATGGAGATTCTGATCATCCGGCTTATGCGAAACACCGCCCTGTCCGTTCCCGCAGAGCCCCAGGTCATTTTTAAGAATCAGCAGTGCGCCGCTGTCAAGCGCTATATTGACCAGCATTTTAAGGAGACCCTGACCCTGGACCAACTGGCAGAAGAAGCCCATATGAACAAGTATTACTTATCCCATGCTTTCAAACGGGAATATGGAATTTCCCCAATCAATTATCTGATTTCCTGCCGGATCGAGGAGAGCAAATACCTGCTGGCGGAAACGGACCTGTCCCTGTCCCGAATCGCACAGCTTCTGGGATTCTCCTCTCTGAGCTACTTCTCCCAGGTCTTCCGCCGCACCCAGGGGATCAATCCCATGGAGTTCCGGCAGCGCATCCGCAATCCGTAACTTACGCCGCGCATGATAAAGAGTCCCCCTTCCCTAAGGAAGAGGGACTCTTAGCTTTTACACGGGAAACAATACCGGCTCATCCACCCTAAGCGTCGCCAGGATCCGATCACCCGGATTCCAGGAAGGGTTACTCAGCACACCGTGCTGCCACACCGTCCCATCATCACCCCGGAAAACAACCAAGGTATCCTGTCCCCGGAAGCGAACGCTTTCCACCGTCACCGGATAGCTTCCGGGAATCTCCGGGTGAAAATTGTGGGGTCGGAGCAGCATATCGTACGCTCCATCCCGGTATGCTGCGGGCAGCTGCAATTGCCCGCTGTGGAAAATTCCATTCTTAATGCTGCCCCGAAGCCAGGTGCAGTTGCCGAAAAATTCCGCCACCCGGCGGGAAGCGGGATGGTGGTATACTTCTTCCGGCGTGTCCATCTGCAGAATCACGCCCTCCTCCATCACCGCAATCCGGTGGGACATGGAAAGAGCCTCCTGGCGGTCGTGGGTCACCAAAATGGTGGTCATGCCGAACTCCCGGTGAAGATTCAGCACGAGCGCGCGCATATCCTCCCGGAGATTCTCATCCAGAGCGGAGAAGGGCTCATCCAGGAGAAGCAGCTTCGGCTTCGCCGCCAGCACCCGGGCCAGGGCGACCCGCTGCTGCTGACCTCCGGACAATTCTCCCGGTAAACGGTGGGCAAAGCCATCCATCTGCACCGTTCTCAGTATCTCCCGGGCAATTTCCAGACGCTCCGCTTTGCCCACGCCCTGCATTTTTAAGGGGAAGGCCACATTGTTCTCCACATTCATATGGGGAAACAGCCGCATATCCTGGAACACCACCACCGTGCCGCGCTTATGGACCGGACACCGGGTAATTTCCCGGCCATCGAGTCGAATACTGCCCTCTGAAGGCACCAGAAGGCCTGCAATGGTCTTCAGCAGGGTGCTCTTTCCGCAGCCGGAGGGGCCCAGCAGTGAGAGAAACTCCCCTTCCCGGACAGAAAGACTCAAGCGGTTGAGAACCACATCCGCATCGTAGGAAACGGATATATCTCGAATCTCCAGTTTCATTATACGCCCTCCCCTTTCCGCAAAAATTGGATCAGACTTTCAAAGATATGGAATACCAGCAGCGCCGACACCACAAAGGCCACGCAGTAAACGCTGGACAGTGCCCGGTCACCGCTCTGGATATAGGGAATCAGCACCAGGGCAATGGTTTTCACCCGGCCGCCGCCCACCATGAGGGTCGTGAAATGCTGGCTGTAGGACAGCACAAAGCCCATACTCATGGACGCCAGGATCCCCGGCAGCAGGGATGGCAGCGTGCCCTCAAAGAAGGCCCGGAAGGAACCGGCCCCCAGCACCATGGCCTGCTGCTCGTATTTGTCGCCCACTGCGTTGGTCACATCGGTCATGATGGTGATGCAGTAGGGCACCGCCGCGATCAGATGCACCAGCACCACGCCGGCCACCGTATCGGAAAGACCCAGCCGGATCAGCACGATCTGGATACCCATGGTAAAAACCGTCCCGGGCACCAGCAGCGGAAGAAACGCCCCGAAGGTTACGAATCCCTTGCCCCGGAACTGATACAGCGCCGTGGCCCGGGCGGTGAGAATGCCGATCAGGGTGCCCAGGAACGCCACAGCTAACCCAAGAGAAATGCTGCTCAGCAGCAGCTGAGGCAGCCTGGCAGAGCCGAAGAGCAGTTCTTTCACCGTGCGCAGGGTCAGACTTTCCGGCAGCAAATCGGGCCAGGGCCAACGCTCAGTGACGCTCCACAGCAGCAGCTGAAGGGCGGGGATCAGGATGCAGCAGCCCACCAGAACCAGAAAAAACTTCCAAAACAATTGTTTTCTCATGACTGCACCCCCAGTTTTTTGCTGGCCTTACGAATCAGCATCCAGTAAGCTGCAGCCATCGCAAGACTGAGAACCAAAATCACACCGTTCATAGCCATGGCAACAGGACGAAGTCGCAGCTCCGGGTTCATGTAGGCAAGATACGCCTGCACAGGCAGGGTCTTGGGCAGCGTGGTACCCAGCAGCAGAGGCAGCTCATAGCCGCCGAAAGCGAAGATGAAGATGATCAGAAATGCCCGGGCGATCACCGGGACACTTAAGGGCAGTGTCACATGGAAAAAGCTGCGCACCGGGGTCGCACCCAGATTTTCTGCCGCTTCCCCCAGAGTTTCCGAAATGGAGCCCATGAAAGCCAGGACAAAATAGGCCACAAACGGAACCTCCTTCCAAAGGTAGGCCAGGATGGCTCCGCCGTAGCCGGGAGTGTAGAGCAGCTGGGGAAACTGGCTGAAATCCTCCAGCACACCCAGGGCATGGCCCAATCGGGCAACCAGGCCCGTCTGACCCAGAAGCTGAATCATAAACACTGCCACCACCGCGTGGGGCACCAGGATGGGAAAGCGTACCAGGTACACTGCCCCACCCCGGGTCTTTTTCAGTTTGATCAAGCAAGTCGCCACCGTTACACCCAGAACGCAGGCCGCCACCGCCGATTGCAGGGCGATCTTCAGGCTGACAAGCAGGGAACTCACAAAATCCCGGTTGACAAATATGGACCGGTAATACGCCAATGTGGGTTTCGTCAGACCGAAAGCCGGAATATATCCCAGGCTCTGGATCAGCACATTCCAGACAGAAAGGAGCACCAGCCCGGTAATGACGAAAAAGGGAAGAAGCAGCAGGACGGGAGTCAGTTTACGTTTCACAGACATTTCTCCTATGGGAAAACGGCACGGCCGCAGCCGTGCCGTTTTGTGGAAATATTATTTGCCCACGACCTCATTCAGCCATATCTGTTCAATGATGGGGACCAGCTTGGCGGGCATTTCGGGCAGCCGGTGGGCCAGCAATTCCACCTGGGACAGAACGCCCTTTCCCAGATCCACCGCATCGAATGCTGCCAGCTCTTCCGCGCTGAGCTTGGCAGCATCCACCACGGGCAGCTCCCGCAGCTGGGCATACTGGGTCAGCTGGATCCGGCCGGAGATAATGGCATTGATGGCAACCATGGCGCCGGCCTTGTTGGGGGAATTGTAGGCAATGGCCATGTAGTTGGTATTGCCGATGGTGCCCTTGTCAAAGACAAAGGTCTGGGTGGTCTCGGTGTAGATGCCCTTGGCGATGCCGCTGGCCACAGAGAATGGACTGTAGCTCATGTTCATCACCAGTTCGCCATCAGAAAACATGGCATCCACGGTGGTGGAGGAATCGGGGAAGGTCTTTCCCTCATTCCACAGGTAGGGATTCAGCTGCCGCAGGTAATCCAGGGCGGGCTCAATGGCAGCCTTGACGGTGTCGTAGTCGGCCTCCATGGTCTGGAACTGCTCCCAGCCGCAGAGTTCATAGATGATATTGCGGACAAAGGCGCTGCCGGTAAAATCGGGCAGAGCGGGATAGGTCACCTTGCCCGGATACTTCCGGCAGAAGGCCATCAGTTCCTGGGCGGAGGCGGGCAGTTCGGGTGTCACAGCGGTATCGGCAAACATAACCATCTGTGCCTTGGCATAGGGGACTTCGTAGCCCTGGATGGGCATGCAGAAGTCATTGAGGGTCTCGGGATCGGTTAGATCGATATAGTTAGCCATGTTAGGCAGCTTCTCAGTGAAGGGACCATAGAGAAGGCCGTTTTCTTTGGCGGAGTAGAAGTTCTCACCATTGATCCAGATCATATCGATGCTGCCCTTGGAGGAATTCGCCTGCTTCTCACCGGAAAGCTTGGCCAGGATATCGTCGATATTCATGCCCACCACTTCCAGGGTGATATCATACTCCTGCTTCAGGTACTCTGCTACAGTATTATTCAGCCAGTTGTTGCGGTTTTCGTCGCCGCCCCAGCCGTAAAAAGTAACGGTGGTACCCTTTGCCGCAGCTACGATTTCCTCCCAGGAGGCGTTATTCAGGTCAATTTCATCTGTTTTCTTGCCGCAGCCGAAAAGGGACAACGCCATCACAAGGCTCAGCAACAGTGCAAGCGTTCTTTTCATGTTTTCTTCCTTTCGTCGGGTTAGTTTCTGCTATCTTACCCAAAATGGAGAAAAATGTCAATTCTTCCGGCTTTTACATTGAAACGTGCGATTATATCTAACTTTTGATCAAAAAATCGATATCTATCCCGTCTGGACTTCCCCGTTGCCCTGGGCTATAATGAAGAAAATGCAAGAGGGAGAACGCTATGAGAAAAGCTATTATCTGCTTTACCCGGGTTCCCAAACCCGGCACCACTAAGACCCGGCTGCTGGGTATGCTTACGCCCAAACAGTGCGCGCAGCTCCACTGGGCTTTCCTGAAGGATCTGTCCCGGGTCTACCGCAATATGGACGCAGATATTTTTGTTGCCCATACGCCGGATCCCGATTGGGCGGATCTGGAAGCGGTATTTCCCTACGCCGCAGGCTTTTTCCCGCAGGAAGGATCTGATCTGGGCGAAAAAATGCACAATGCCATGGCTAAAGTACTGAGCCTGGGCTATGATGCGGTGGTGCTGACCGGCGCTGACCTGCCGCTGATGACTGCAAAGCATTTGGCCAGTGCCTTTGATGCACTGGAATCCCGGGATGCGACCATCGGCCCAAATCCGGACGGCGGCTACTATCTCATCGGTATGAAATCTCCCCATCCGGAGATCTTCCGCGTACCCAATTACGGCGGCGGGACGGTCTATGAAAATACCGTGGCATCCATTCAGCGCTCTGGCCTCTCCTTCTCCCCTGCCCTGCCCTGCGGCGATGTGGACACCCCCGAGGATCTGCGGCCGCTGCAGGGAGTCATGGATCCCGCCAGTGCTACGGGCAGCTGTCTGACCGAATTTGAAAAGGAGGGTGTCTTCCGGTGATCAACAAATACTTCCCTTTTCTCCGAAGCGCAGAATTTCTTACTTCTCTGGGAATCCCTGCAGGTACGGAGCTTGATTTTTCTGTTCTGGGCCAGGGAGAATACAATCTGAACTATCGCTTTCTCCATCCGGTCAACAGAAAAAAACTGGTTCTTCGGATCAACACAGGAAGCCAGATGCACCTGGACGATCAGATCGCCTACGAATTTTCCGCGCTGGAAGCGCTTACACCCAGCGGAAGAACGCCCACGCCCATTGCCTGCTACCCGGAACAGGGTATGCTGGTAATGGAATGGCTTCCCGGCCGGGCACTGGATTATGGAACGGATATGAAAGCTGCCGCGGAAATTCTGGCGGATATCCACAGCACCCCTGTGCCGGAAAATTCCCGGCTGTTCCGCCCGGGAGCCCCTGCACTGGCGATCTATGAAGAGTGTCTGGAGATGGTGCGGCACTATTATAGCTGGGAAGATGCAGACCCGGAGGTTTGCAGTCTGCTGCGAACTCTGGTGGAGGAGATTGGGAAGCTGCCTCTGGCCGAGCCTTCCGGCGCCCCCCTTTGCATGGTAAACACAGAGCTGAATTCCGGGAATTTTCTCATCAACGGAATCGGAAAAAGCTATCTGGTGGACTGGGAAAAGCCGCTGATTTCAGAGCCCGCCCAGGACCTGGGCCACTTTCTGGCTCCCACCACTACCTTCTGGAAGACAGACGTGATTCTGACCCCGGAGCAGGTAAAGGCTTTCGCCGCGGACTATATGGCTGCTGTGGATGATCGGATGGACTGCTCCACACTGCCCCAGCGGTTGCCCCTGTTCTTCACGGTTACCTGCCTGCGGGGTGTTACCTGGTGCGCCATGGCCTACCGGGAGTACTGTCAGCCCGGGCGGCAGCTGACCAACGCGGATACCTTCTCGAAGCTGAAAGCCTATCTGGAACCTGATTTTCTGCGGAACATCCTGGAAAACTATGTGCGAAAGGACTTTCTGGCATGAAAATATCCATGATCATCCCCACATATAATGAGAGCAGTACGATTGACTCCATGCTGACCCAGCTGGACACGCTGGCAGACGACTGGGAGATTCTCTTTGCTGACGGCGGAAGTTCCGATGATACCCTGGCCAAAATCGGTGACCGCTACCCGGTTTTGAAATGCCCCAAGGGCCGGGCCAACCAGATGAATTTTGCGGCAGACAAGGCCGAAAGTGATGTATTTTGGTTCGTACACTGCGACAGCCGTCTGCCTGAGGGAGCCCACCGTCAGATCGCCGATGCCGTCGAAAAGGGTGCGCAATGGGGCTGCTTCCATATCGGATTTGACTATGACGGCCCCTTCATGGGCTGCAATACGTACCTTTCCAACCGCCGCGCCCGGAGGGGCATCGCCTTTGGTGACCAGGGAATCTGGATCCGCAAGGAGCTGTTCCATGCCCAGGGCGGTTTCCCTTCCCTTCCCATCATGGAGGATTATGAATTCTCCCTGCGGCTGAAAGATATTCCCATCTGCCAGCTGCCCGGTCAGATCATCACCTCCGGACGGCGTTACGAAAAGCGCTGTCCCCTGCTGACCATGTGGCAAATGTTTTACCTGCGCTGTCTCTACCGCCGGGGTGTGGATATTGGGGAAATCGCCCGCAGATACAAGGATATACGATAAAAAACGGCATGCAAAAGCATGCCGTTTTTCTTATTTCCATGTATTTTTGACCCGGTTACCCCAGCCCCGGGACCGGGACCTTCCAAACAGCAGCTCCAGCAGGTGGGCTGTTTCCCGCTTTTCGCCGCGGAAGGCACTGAGGCATCCCTCGCAGGAGCTGGCAATGATCCGGTCCGCCGGAAACTGCGCCGTGCGGATTTTTCGCAGTTTCGTGCTTTTTTCCGGATTCGTGCAGTGGAGCATATTCTTATTGCCGCAGCAGATGGTCTTGCAGCCGCTGCATGCCGGCTCTGTCCAGTCGCAGCGGCGCAGGGCAAGAATCTGCCGCACGGCTTCCTGCTGCAGCACATCCGTCCGGGTAGGACAGGGATCGTGCCACACATAGCTGCCCCTCAGGTCCGCCATATCCTCCCCAGTCAGATGCGCCGCCAGAACCGGCCAGATGGGTTTCACTTCCAGGCCGTAGCCGCTCAGCTGCAAAGTACAGTTGGGACAGGCAGTATAGATCCGCTTCACACCCTGCTTTCTCAGCTGCCTCAGCAGCCTCTCCTTCCGGATTTCCGCCTTTTGGGGAAACAGGCAGGCACTGGGATTGCCGCAGCAGGCGCAGGCCATCCGGATTTCCGGCTCGGCCCGCTTCAGAACTGTCAGAGTTTTTTGAAGGATCTCCCCGTCCAGGGTCATCAGGGCGCAGCCGGGCCAGAACACTGCTTCCGCCCCGGGAATGCGGGTCATGAAAGGATGAAAGGACACCGCCTGGTGGATTCCCACCACCAATTTACCCAAATTAACCATTGGCTTTCTTCTTCTGGCGGTCGGTATAGACCTGCTTGATGATGGAGCACAGAATGGCCAGGGAGAACAGGCACAGCAGACCGATCATCAGGAACTTGGCACCGCCGGTGAGCATACCGCCCACATAGGAATAGACGACGGTGGCAGGGGTCTGGCCAATGCCGGTGGCCAGGGAGAAGGGCAGGAAGCCCATGGGGGTCAGACCGGCGAAGTAGCTGACGGCGTCAAAGGACACGAAGGGCAGCAGCCGGCAGATCAGAATGGTCTTGGTGCCGTACTTTTCAAAATAGCCCTCCACCGCAGCCAGTGCGCCCTGTCCGGCGAACTTCTCTACAATATCACGGCCCAGGACGCGGCTGATGAAGAAGCACAGAGCTGCGCCTGCCATGGCGCTGGACCAGGACAGGATGGCACCCTGCCACCAGCCGAAGATGGCAGCATTGGATAGTGTGATCATGAACGCGGGCAGAGGGGCGATCAGAGAGGAGAATACCATCAGCACGAAGGAAAAGGCCATGGCCCAGCCGCCGAAGGAGCGGATGTAGGCAGCGACCTTATCCAGATTGGCAGAGCCCAGGACGGCAACTGCCTCGGTAACAGCACTGTTGACACCGGGAACGGCGAAATAGACGATCAACAGGAGGGCCGCTGCCAAAAGAAGCAGCAGGCGGCTGTATTTACGGATTTTTTTGTTCTGATTCATGTTCCTTCTCCTTAGGATAGAGTTTCTTGCCCAGCAGGGCAGTGATGACAAGCAGCCCAGCCAACAGGGCAAAGGCGATCCAGAAATCCGGGGATGCCGGGTCCAGGGCCTTATCGCCGATGTTGATGAAGGCCAGCGTACCGGGGATGATACCGATGGCGGAAAAGATCAGATAGGTGGAAAGCTTCATTTCCGTCAGGCCAAACGCATAGTTTATGAGATTGTACGGCACTGCCGGGATCAGCCGCAGGAGGATCAGAAGTATCGCGCCTTCCTTCCCGCCCAGGCCGTCCAGCCGTTTCTGCCACGGAAGCGGCAATTTCCGCTTCACCATCATCCGAATTTTCTCCCGGCCGATGTACCGGGCCATGAGAAACATGAGCGTACAGTTGATGATGGCACCGATGAAGGTGTATATGCTGCCCCAGACCAGACCGAAAAGCAGTCCGCCCGACAGAGCCAGCACTGCCACCGGGAAGAAAAACGCAGGAAGGACAGCAAAGAGAACGATATACCCAGCTGCCGCCATGGGGCCAAGCGCTTCCAGGGCCTTTTGAAGCTGCTGAGGTGTGATTGCGGCGGACAGATGCCAGCTCAGCAAAATGAAGGCTGCCGCCATCAGTATCCAAGGCAGTGCCTTTTTGATCAGTCGGATCGTAACAGCCCCTCCCTTTGACAGAAAATTATATTTTATTTTCCAATGAATTTTCAGGAATGTCAAACCGAAATATGCGATGATAATACCTTATCATCTTGTTTCTTAATAGCGGGCAGAATTTCAACGCGGATATTGTTTTTGGCGTTTAAACTTGTTATGATGATACAAATTTTAAATTTGCATGGCATCCATGCCTAAAAGGAGAAACTATGCTGAAAATCAAAATTCCCGGCCGGGAGGAACTGAATCTGAATCATCTGATCCTGGACTATAACGGCACCATCGCCGAAGACGGTCTGATCATCGAGTCCATCCGGCTGCGACTGGCCCGGCTCAGTGAATACTTAAGCATCTGCGTGATCACCGCCGATACCCACGGCACCGCCGCTCAGCGCTGCCAGGAGCTTCCCCTGCGGGTGCTGACCTTCCCCACCACCCAGGTGGGACAAATCAAGGCTGAGGAGGCAAAGAAGCTCTCCGGCGGCGTGGTGACCATCGGAAACGGCTTCAACGACATTCAGATGAGCGATGCCGCGGATCTTTCCATCTGCGTCATAGGCCGGGAGGGCTGCTGCGGTGCCCTTCTGAGCCACTGTGATGTGGTGGTCACTTCCATCGACGACGCTCTGGACCTGCTGATCAAGACCGACCGCTTAAGAGCCACCCTGAGAACCTAAAAAAACAGAACTGCCGCCCGGATGGGCGGCAGTTTTTTATGGATCATCTTACCTTTTTGCCGTCTCTTGCGATGAGCGCGGCGCCCAGGGCGCCGGCATAGCGGCCCATGGGGTCGGCGTAGATCTCACGACCCACCTTCTCAGACAGGCTGCGGATCAGATAGGGGCACTCGGAAAGGCCGCCGGTGAGCACCAGCTTGCCCTTCACCGCGTGGCGGGATACCAGGCCCGCCACCCGCTTGACCACGCTCTCCACCACACCGGCAGCGATGTCCTCCCGGCGCTCACCGGCGCCGATATGGCTGATGACCTCGCTCTCGGCAAAGACCGTACACATGGCACTGATGGCCAGAGGGGTGCCCTGGGAGGCCATCTCGTACATCTCACCCAGGGTCACGTTCAGCCGGTTGGCCATGATCTCCAGGAATTTACCGGTACCGGCAGCGCACTTGTCGTTCATCAGGAAATTGGTGGAAACACCCTTCTCCACGGTGATGACCTTGGTATCCTGGCCGCCGATATCGATGATAGTACAGTCCTCGCCCAGAATGGCGTAGCCGCCCCGGCCGTGGCAGGTGATCTCGGTGACCACCTTCTGTGCATAGTCCACGGAGATACGGCCATAGCCGGTAGCCAGAACCTTGTTGTTCTCATCAACGGGATAGCCCATCTCACCTAACCGGCGTGCGATTTCCACGGAGGTGTCCTTACTGTTCCAGCCGGTGGGGATCACGAAATTGGCTACGATTTTTTCATTGTCCAGCACCACCACCTTGGAGGCGGTGGAGCCGATGTCGATTCCGGTATAGTACATCATCTGTCAATGGTCTCCAGGAAGGCGGCCAGACGAGTGCTCAGCTGGCCCTTGTCGGACTGGGAGTAGTCGGTCTCGATGTTCAGGTAAGCCTTGTCCAGTTCATCCACCACCAGCTTCTTGACGTAGTAGGCTTCCACGTCGTAGGTATGGCAGGACTGCAGCACGATCTCGATGACACCGTCGATGTTGTATTCCTTCACCATCTCCCGGATGTAATCCAGGCGGCTCTGGTTGGGGCTCATGACGGAGCAGTTGATGTTCAGGTACTTGATGGCCAGAGCCTCGTAGACATCGGGATTGCTCTCATCCACCAGCTCCACCTTATCACGGATGCCGTTGCAGGTGTCGAAAGCCACGATATCAGCGCCCATCTCTTCCACGGCGCGAATGATCTTCTCACGGACGCCGGCATTGGGGCAGCCGGTGACCAGCAGGCGGGGACGGTTGGAGGGAGTACCCTTCTTGGTTGCTTCCCACTCGGCGATGACTTCGGCAGTACGCTGCTCGATGATGTCGCAGCGCTGGTCCAGATCAAAAGAGAACATACCGGCATCGATGCGGGTGCCCATCTCATAGCCGCTCATGGGGGCAGGCTCCAGCTTGCCCAGCTCCAGGTAGGCCTTCATGACCTGGCGCTCCCGGTTCTTCCGGCGGATGGCTTCGCGGATGGCTTCCTCAGTAATGGTAACGCCGAACTTCTCCTCCAGCTTTTCCTTGAAGGCGATGATCTGGCCCTTCCAGAACTCCAGAGCGGCACCGTCACGGCTGTGGGGCAGCTGCATGACATAGGTCTCCTTGATCTCGTTGAGCAGCTCGAACATCTTCTTCTTGCCGTCGCAGGTGGTCTCACCAACCACCAGGTCGGAGAAGTAGAAGTAGGGGCAGGTGTCGGTAAGGGCGAAGCCGTAGCTGGCCTTGATCAGGGGGCACAGGTTACGGGGCAGATTGGCCTCAGCGGCGGGGATGGGCTCGTCGGTGAAGGCGCACAGACCCACGGGCAGAGCACCGGCGGCGTAGACCAGCTCGATGGGCACGAAAGAGCAGAACATGCCGACGACCTTGGCGCCCTGGTCCTTCAGGGCCTTCATGCGCATAAAGCCGGCCTTCCGGGCCTCGGGGTAGGTTTCAAAATTAGCAGGCAGATTCAGTTTGTTGTCCATTTTCAGTTTCCTCCTGTTTATTTATTGTACAGGTGGCAGGCTACGAAATGGCCCGGTTCCACCTCATTAAGCTTGGGTTGGACCTCTTTGCAGATACCCATGCACTTGTCGCAGCGGCCGCTGAAACGGCAGCCCGCAGGGGGATCCACAGGGCTGGGCACATCGCCGGAGAGCATGATCTTCTTCCGTTCCCAGGAGGCCTTGGGGTCGGCAATGGGCACGGCGGACAGCAGCGCCCGGGTATAGGGATGCAGGGGATTCTTGTACAGTTCGCCGGATTCTGACAGCTCCACCATATTGCCCAGGTACATGACACCGATCCGGTCGGAGATGTGCTTGACCATGGACAGATCGTGGGCAATGAAGAGCATGGTCAGATTTTTCTCTTTCTGCAGCTTCATCAGCAGATTGATGATCTGGGCCTGGATGGATACGTCCAGGGCGGAGATGGGCTCATCGCAGAAGAGGAACTCCGGGTCCACGGACAGGGCACGGGCTATGCCGATGCGCTGGCGCTGGCCGCCGGAAAATTCGTGGACATTGCGCATGGCATGCTCAGAATTCAAGCCAACCAGGTCCAGCAGTTCCAGGACCATCCGCTCCTCTTCTGCCTTGTCCTTGGCTAGGTGGTGGGTGCGGATACCCTCGGCCACGATGTCATAGACCTTCTGGTGGGGATCCAGGGAGGCGTAGGGATCCTGGAAAATCATCTGCACCTTTCCGGTAAAGTCAAACTTCTCTTTCCGGGACAGCTTGTGCACATCCTTGCCCTGGAATTTGACGGAGCCGGAGGTCTTGGGCAGCATGCCGATGCAGGTCTTGCCGCAGGTGGTCTTGCCGCAGCCGGACTCACCCACGATGCCCAGGGTCTCGCCCTTGTAGATGACGAAGGATACATCGTCCACCGCCTTCAGCTTCCGCTTCCGGCCGGCATCGTAGTATTTACACAGATTGGTTACTTCCAGTTCCACAGGACGATCAGTCATGGCTGCCACCTCCGTTCAGGAAAGGAATATCGCTGGTGTTGGCTCTGGGGTCGGTGAGCCAGCAGCTGACACAGTGCGTTTCGGTGAGTTTCTGCATCTCAGGGACATACTCTGCGCAGACATTCATGGCATAGGGGCAGCGGCTGCAGAAGGCGCATCCGGCAGGGGGATGGATCATGTCGGGAATGGTGCCCTCGATGGTCACCAGTTCCTCCTTGTTATCCAGGTCCAGCCGGGGGACGGCGTTCATCAGCGCCCAGGTGTAGGGATGCCGGGGATTGTAGAAGATCTCCTCCGCGGTGCCCTTTTCCACGATCTTGCCTGCGTACATGACCACGATCTCGTCGCACATATCCGCCACCACGCCCAGGTCGTGGGTGATCATGATGATGGCCATGCCCAGCTTCTTCTGAAGCTCTTTCATCAGCTCCAGAATCTGGGCCTGGATGGTCACGTCCAGTGCGGTGGTGGGCTCGTCGGCAATGAGCAGCGCGGGGCGGGTGATCATGGCAGTGGCGATCATCACACGCTGGCGCATGCCGCCGGAGAGCTCATGGGGGTATTTTTCCAGACACTGCTCCGGGTCGGGGATACCAACCAGTTCCAGCATTTCCATGGCCTTCTGCTTCATTTCCGCCTTGGAAAGACCATCAGTGTTGTGGTTTGCCAGGTTTTCCACAATCTGCTTTCCCACCTTCATGGTGGGGTTCAGGGAGACCAGGGCGTCCTGGAAAATCATGGAGCATTCCTTGCCCCGGAAGTCATTCCACTGCTTGGGAGAGAACTCCAAAATATTCCGTCCATTGTAGAGAATCTTACCCTCCTTGATCACGCCGGGCTTTTCAATGAGTCCCAGCAGGGATTTGGAGGTAACGGACTTGCCGCAGCCGGATTCGCCCACCAGCGCGGTGGTCTTTCCCTTCTTCACAGAGAAGGACACGCCCCGGACGGACTGAACTTCGCCGGCATAGGTAAAGAAGGACACAGACAGGTCTTCCACTTTGACAACTTCTTCCATAGTGTCCTCCTTACTTCACGATTTTGGGTTCCAGAGCGCTGCGCAGCACATCGCCCAGAATATTGAAGCTGAGCACTGTCAGCAGGATCAGCAGTCCCGGATACACAGCCATCATGGGCCGGTCCAGTACCACGTCCTGAGCAGCGTCCAGCATGGAGCCCCAGGAGGCATTGGGAACAGAGATGCCCAGTCCTAGGAAGCTGAGGGAGGACTCCGTCAGAATGGCGCTGGCGATACCCAGGCTGGCCGCAACGGTGACAGGGCCCAGGATGTTGGGCAGGATGTGCTCCAGGGCGATGCGGAAATTGCTGACACCCAGGTTCTTGGAAGCGATGACGAAATCCCGCTCCTTAAGGCTCATGGTCTCCGCCCGGGTAATACGGGCAACGGAAGCCCAGGAGAACAGGCTCAGCACCACGACCAGCGTGGTCATACTGGGTGTCAGGAAGGAATTGAGCACCACCATCAGCAGCATGGAAGGAAGCGCCAGGAAGATGTCCGTGAATCGCATCAGCAGCATATCCAGCTTGCCGCCGATATAGCCGGAGAAAATGCCGATGGTGGTACCGATGAATACGGTCACCAGCATGGCGGCAAAGCCTACGGTCAGGGAGACCCGGCCGCCGTAGAGGGCGCGGGTGAAATAGTCGCGGCCGAACTGGTCCGTACCGAACCAGTGCTGGGCAGAGGGGGCCTGGTACTTGTTCATAATATCCAGGCCGTTGGGATCATAGGGGCTCAGAGGTGCCAGCAGGCAGGCGGTGATGATCACGATCAGATAGGTCACGGCAATGATTGCCACAGGATTCGACTTGATTTCCTTGACGATATCCCGCCACAGGCTGCGGTGATACACGGTGCCCAGGTCCTTGGGCTTCTGCTGCAGCCGGTCAAAGGAATGTTCATTAAATACAGGCTTATTTTCCATTGGCTACATCAACCCTCCTCTTGATACGGGGATCCGCAAAGGAATAGAGAATATCCGCCACGAAATTACCCATGACCAGGATAAAGCCGGAAAGCAGGATATAGGCCATGATCACAGGATAGTCCCGCTTACCGATGGCTTCCATGGCAAAGCTGCCGATGCCGGGCCAGCCGAAGACACTTTCAATGATGAAAGAGCCGCAGACCAGAGAGGCCATATTCATGCCCACGATGGTGATGATGGGAAGCAGGGTGTTCTTCAGCACATGACGGAACAGGATCTTAATAGGCGGTGTGCCCTTGGCTTTGGCGGCCAGCACATATTCCTCGGCCAGCTGGCCGATGGTATTTGCCCGGACATAGCGGACCTTGGAAGCCATGGAGCCCAGTGCCATGGTCATGACGGGCATGATCATGTGTTTAGCTGTGTCGAGCAATGTGTCCACACCGTAGGTATGCATACCGGAGGAAGGCAACAGATGGAGCTTGGCAGTGAAAACAATGATCAGCAGGATGCCGAAATAGAAATTGGGGATGGACATTCCGAAATAGGCAAAGCCGCTGATCAGATTGTCGATCCAGGTATTTTTCTTATAGCCCGCGATGAGACCCAGAGGAATGGACAGGGTAAGGAAAACCAGCAGCGATACACCCATGAGCAAGATGGTATCCGGCAGGCGGCTCAGCAGAAGATCCACCACAGGCAGCTTGTTGGACATGGAGTAGCCGAAATTGCCTTTCAGCGCCTCCGTCAGCCAGGAAAAGTACTGCTCCGGAACGCTCTTATCCAGTCCCAGCTTGGCAATCACCATCGCTTTTTCGGCTTCCGTCATATCCTCGGTGATGTACATGGAGGAAATATCGCCGGGAGCAAGATCGATTATGATAAAGGAGAAGAAGGAGATCAGCAGCATGACGATCATCACCTGCGCGACCTTCTTCGCAATCAGCTTCAGCATCTTTTTTTCCTTTCTTTGCAAAAGGGCTGCCCTGGGGAAAGGGCAGCCCTTGCGGAGAATACAGTAATTAGCCGTTCACGGAAATGGCCAGCCAATCGGCGAACTCGGGGACGATGGGGCACTTATCCAGACCGGTGACATACTTCTGAGCCACCATCACGTAGTTGGTGTAGGTCAGGGGGTAGATCCGGTGCTGAGCCAGAGCCAGATCGACCAGTTCTTCGGACAGAGCCTTGGCCTCAGCGATATCGGTGGTGGTGTTGACCTTGACAGTCAGCTCACCGCAGGCGGGAGTCAGACCCCAGGCGTCGTCCTTCTGGTTCAGGTAGGAGTAAGCCTGGTACAGGGTGGAACCTCTCATGGAGTCCCAGCCGTTGGTACCCAGATCCCAGGTGGTCTCCTGGCCGTTGAAGCCATAGGAGGAAGCGGCGAAGAAACGGGGGAAGAAGGAGGAGGAATCCATACCCTCGATCTTCAGATTGACACCGATCTGAGCCAGCTGAGCCTGCAGCACAACAGCAACAGCTTCCATGTTGGCGCGGTCAGCGTTGTAGATGTAGGTCAGGGTCATGCCGGCCAGGCCGGACTCGTTGGCCAGGGTCTTGGCCTTCTCCAGGTCATAGACATAGTCAACGGTATTGGCGCTGTACAGAGCCTGGTCGGGAACCAGCAGGGAGTTGGGGTTCTGAGCCAGGTCGGTGGTGCCGTAGGCACCCATGATGACTTCGTCACCGTTGATGGCATAGAACAGAGCCTCACGCTGTGCGTCGGTCAGCTGAGCGGGGCCGAAGGGGTTGACCTGCAGGTAGTTCAGACGGGACTCGGAGATGGTGTAGATGTTGTACTTATCGGACTGAGCGGAGTACTTCTCCAGCTCTTCCACGGTGGTAATGCGCATGTAGTCGATCTCACCGTTCTCGAAGGCAATAGCCTTGGTGGAGCCGTCGCCGATGACCTTCAGGACAACGTACTTGACGGAAGGAGTGCCGCGGTAGTAGTCCTCACGGGCCTGGTAGACAACGCTGTCGGCGTTGATCTCCTTGATGGTGTAGGCGCCGGAGGTGACCATATCGGCGGAGGTGAAGTAGCTCTGATCCTTGGCCAGCAGTTCAGCGCTCTCAAACTCGTGAGAGGGGAAGATAGGCATGCCGGACAGGGTGGCAATGTAGTAGTTGTAGGCCTCGGGAATGGTCAGCTCGATGGTCTTGTCGTCAATGATGTTGTAGGTACCCTCAACACCGTTGACGCGCAGGTAGTAGTTGTAGCCGTACTTGGCATTGGAGTAAGCGAAGGTGAACTCAATGTCCTTGGTGGTGACGGGGGTGCCGTCGGACCAGGTGGCCTTGTCGTTCAGATGCAGGGTGTAGGTCAGACCGTCCTCAGAGATCTTCAGATCGTCGGCCAGATAGTAGTCGATGCCGCCGTCGTTGTTCTCAATGAATAGCTTGTCGAAGATGGGGCGGGTCATGGTGGTGTAGTCGTCGGAGCCATTGGAGATGGGGGACAGGGAGCTGGGCATGTAGGAGATGGCCATGGTGAAGGTATCTCTTGCCGCAGCGGGAGCCTCGGTCTCAGCGGGCTGCTGAGCAGCGGCGGGGTTGGTGGTCAGCTCGGGGTAGGTCTCGCTCCAACCGGTGAAGCCGCCCTCCAGGGTGAAGACCTTGCTCATGTCGTAACCGATGGCGGACAGAGCGTTGGTGGCAGCCTGGGCGTAGCGCTTGCCGGAGTAGCAGACCAGAATGATCTTCTTGTCCAGGTCGCGGGTTGCCTCGGTCATCGTAGCCTTACCGGCCTCAGCGTCGCCTTCCTTGGCGGCGTCCATGTCGTAAGCCAGGGCACCGGGGATGGAGTTGGCGGAAGAGTCGGCAGCCTTACGGATGTCGAAGAAGACGTACTCGTCACTATTCAGCAGTTCCTTGGCATCAGCGGCCTTGACATACTGCATAGCAACGTCGGTGGTTTCGGCGCCCTTCTGGTTGCCGCAGGCAGCAAAGCTTGCCAGCATAGCAATAACCATGAGCAGCGCCATGAATTTCTTGAACATGTTGCATTCCTCCGAATTATGATTTTTAGGGCATATCGAATCTTACCCTATCGATACTTCGAAAGCAAATTCAATTATTTCCGCCTATCTCTTTATGATCGAAAATTCCGATAATACTCCTATTCTGTACCACACTTCATCTAAAAAACTGATATTCGTCGATATCTGTCGAAAAAAACTATGGATGAATAACCTGAAAATATAAAAATACCCGCTGCCTTTTCAGGCAGCGGGTTCAGAATTATACAGCGTGACCCTTGCGTCGGATGGTATCCGCCACCAGGTCCACATATTCCTGGCAGAGTTCCTGGGAGGAAGCTTCCACCATGACCCGAACCAGAGGCTCTGTGCCGCTCTCCCGGACCAGGATCCGGCCGGTGTCTCCCAGCTTGGCAGTAACCTGAGAAACCGCCGCCTGGACGTCAGGGTCCGCCTGGGCAATGGCCTTGTCGGCCACCCGGACATTCTTCAGCACCTGGGGATAGATGGTCAGGCCCTCACACAGCTGGCTCATGGTCTTTTTCTTCGCCATCATCACTTCCATCATCTTAAGCGAAGTCAGAATTCCATCACCGGTAGAAGCGTATTTTGAGAAAATGATGTGACCGGACTGCTCACCGCCGATGCGCAGGCCGTTCTGCATCATGTATTCATAGACATATTTGTCTCCCACAGCGGTTTTTGCGTAGTCGATGCCCAGCTCGTCAAAGGCCTTGTAGAGGCCGAAATTACTCATGACCGTGGTGACCACGGTGTTGCCCAGGAGCTTACCCCGCTCCTTCATGTATCTGCCGTAGATATAGAGGATATGGTCGCCGGTGATCACATTACCCTTTTCGTCCACGCACAGGCACCGGTCAGCGTCTCCGTCATAGGCGAAGCCCACATCCAGGCCGTTGTCCAGGACAAATTTCTGCAGTTTTTCAATGTGTGTGGAACCGGCCCCCTCATTGATATTGTAGCCGTCCGGCTCGTTGTGGATCACATAGGTCTTGGCACCCAGGGCATCGAAGACCAGCTTGGCAATGTTCCAGGAAGATCCGTTGGCACAGTCCAGGCCCACCTTGACTCCCTTGAAGGAATACAGGCCCAGGGAGATCAGGTAGCCGATGTAGCGGTTACGGCCAGCTACATAGTCCACCGTCCGGCCGATCTGCTCCCGTTTTGCCAGGGGAAGCTCCTCCCACTCCCGACCAAAGGCCTCCAGATTGCCATCCAGGTATGCTTCAATGAGAGAAATGGTATTTTCATCCATTTTCTCTCCAAAACCGTTGATCAGCTTGATTCCGTTGTCATAGTAGGGATTGTGGGAAGCGGAAATCATGATACCGCAGTCAAAATCCTCCGTCCGGCACACATAGGCAACGGAGGGCGTGGTGGTGACATGCAGAAGATACGCATCGGCACCGGATGCCACCAGGCCGCCCACCAGACTGTACTCAAACATATAGCTGCTGCGGCGGGTATCCTTGCCGATGACAATCTTTGCAGAGCCGTCAGCACCGCTGCGGCGCTTCAGCTGGGTATAGTACCAGCCCAGGAAACGTCCCACTTTGAAGGCATGGTCCGCAGTCAGATTCACATTGGCTTCCCCGCGGAAACCATCGGTTCCGAAATATTTACCCATAGAATTACTCCTTATTTACAATGATACCGCCGGTTTTCCAAATGGAATACTCCGGCACTACGCCCCGGACACAGGAGGTAGGGTAGATATTGCTGTGCCTTCCCACGATCGTGCCGGGGTTCAGGACACTGTTGCAGCCCACTTCCACATGGTCGCCCAGCATGGCTCCGAATTTCATAAGTCCGGTGGGGATCTTTTCATCGCCGTTTCTCACCGTAACAAGGCTCTGGTCAGACTTGACGTTGGAGGTGACAGCGCCGGCGCCCATATGGGACTTGTATCCCAGGATACTGTCGCCCACATAGTTGAAATGAGGCACCTGCACACAGTCAAAGAGGATCGCGTTTTTGATCTCCACAGAGTTGCCAACCACGCAGTTGTCTCCCACCAGCGCGCTGCCGCGAATGAACGCGCAATGCCGCACCTCCGTACCGGCACCGATGATGCAGGGCGCGCCCAGAAAAGCAGTCGGTGCCACCCGGGCTGTTTTATGCACCCACACCGTGGGCTGAATCTCGGTATAGTCACTTCCCAGGCAACTGCCAAGCTTCAGAATCAAATCCCGGATTCCAGCCAGCGCCTGCCAGGGATACTCAAAGCTTCGAAGGTACTCTCCTGCCGCACTGCGGCTCAGATCGTAAAGGTCAGTGGTTTTCATCATGGTTATTCCCATCCTTTACTGTCGGCCTCAAGCCGAAAATTAACTTCACTACTATACACGCTAACGTTCAGTTTGTCAACCAGTTTTAACTTTTTCTGTGCATTTTTCAACTTTTTGCAGATAAAAACAAGGATGAAGCTGATGTTCGCAGCTCCATCCTTTTGATTATCCTTTTTTTGCTTCCACCAGGTCGGCGATCTGCGCCAGCTGCTCGGGAGTAATGTCCTTCCGCTCCAGCAATGCAGCAAACAGGCCAACAATCTCAGGCTTATGCCGATGGGAGAAAATGGTAGTGGCGAAATATTCTTCCCTGGTCAGCGTCGGCTCAAAGGTCCGGCCATACGTCTTGCTGCGTTTGACCATTCCCGCCTCACGAATTGCCTGTTTCTGCAGCAGACCATTGAGCAGAATATGCACAGAACTGTCCTTCCAGGTTTTTTCCTCAGATCTTTCCAGCAGATCGGAACGGGACAGGGGTCTGCCTGCGCCCCAAAGTACATCCATGATTTCCATCTCACTTCTTGTCAGTTCCATCGGTACACCTCCTTACCCTTTGCGTATTATACCCCAGCTTCCAGTTGTTGTCAATATTCTTTATCCTATATATTTGCTATACAACGTTTTTTTAGCTTTTATTGCATTTATCTATTATTTTTTCTTGTATTTATTTGGAAGCACATATTTTATTACGAAAATACGCAATCCCCGCAGCTGACCATCCGGCAGCCGCGGGGACGAAGGTTTATGGAACTCAATCTTTCATGGTTTCGGCCACCAGCTGGCGTGCCGCATTCATATCCGCAACAATGCAGGACATACCCCGGATGGTTGCGAGCTTATAGTGCATATCATCGGGAATGCGCTGACTGGTGATGGTGCAGTCTGCCAGCATGGGGAACAGGTCTGTAGCATAGCCGATAATATCGGAATTGCTCAAATCGGTGGTGATCATGGGCAGCAGATCATCCAGCAGGCCCATCAGCGTGGTCAGCTTGGTATTACGGAACTTCTCGATCAGAGAACTGATCACCTTACGCTGGCGGTTGGTGCGGCTGAAGTCAGCATCCGCATCCAGGTAACGAATGCGGGAGTACCACAGCGCCTGATCACCGTTGAGCATCTGTTTACCGGCCACCAGATTGCTGGAAATCCCCACAGCGCCAAGCTTTCTGTTAATGTAACTGGCTTCATCAGCCCGAAGCTCCATTTCCACACCACCCAGAAGGTTGATCACATCTGCGAAGCGGTGGAAATTCACCTCTACGTTGCCGTCCACCTGAACGCCGAAATTGACTTTCAGTGCTTCATCGAGCAGCTCCATACCGCCCAGGGGATAGGCGGAGTTGAGCTTATTGTCCTTATAGCCGGGGATCTGCACATACAGGTCCCGGAGGAAGGACGTCATGGTAATGGTCTTCTTTTCTTTGTTGAAAGTCAGCAGGATCATGGAGTCGGAGCGGGCGCGGCCCTCTTTTTCCCGGGAATCCTGGCCAATCAGCAGAATATTGACAATATTCTCGCTTTTTTCCACAGGGGGTACAGTTTCCTCACCCCAGTCCACTTCATCCTCGTCCATCACAGGCGCCGTGGTTTCATCCGGGGCAATCGTCTCGTCCTCCTGCATCTGGAAGAGTTCTTCTTCCGAGATAGTTTCCTCCTTACCGATCTCAACACGGCCCATAAGGTTCATCAGATGATTGGCATAAATGGTACCGGCCAGCAGCACAGTCAGCACAAGTCCCAGAATCACACACAGGACGATCATACCTGTCCGGCCGCTTCTCTTTTTCTTCATAGGTATAGCCTCCTAACAGCTTGAACTATATTTTTAGAAATATCGGGTTCATTATATCTGAAATATGTGTAAAAAGCTAGTGCTAATTTCACCAGCATTTTATCTGATTTCCAGAACTTTTTGTACAGTTTCCGGCTGATAAACAACTTCAGGAAAGCAATTTGCCAGACTGTCCGCAAGACGGGTTATAAATGTTCCGTTGCTGGGGCGGAGAATCGCTCCGTTCTCATCCGGCTGAAAGTACAAGCTCCACACGCGCTCATCACGGTGTTCCCAGGCGGCAGCTACCGCGCTGCGTATACTGCGCTCCACATGCGCCGGAGCACAGCCGCAGATTCTTGCAACCTCTGGATACAGTTCCTTTGTTATGGACTGGGTACAATCACTCATCATGAGAAGCACCGCCTCCCGGAGGTAGATATATCCCCGAAGTTTGGTGGGAACACCCAGCGTCCGCAGCAAGCCCGAAGCCTGGTTTCTCGGATCCGGCCGAACGTCCGGCCGGGGACGCAGCCGTGCGGAAAGATCGGATATTCTATGCACCGCCGCCACCAGATCGCAGGGCTTTACCATTACATAGCCCACATTCATCCGCTCCAGCGATTCCACCACATAATCACCGAAGAACCGGGTGGTTGCCAGTACCATGGGATGAAGTTCCTGCTCCAAGGCCCACTGCAGAAGGCTGATTCCGTCATAGCCCGGAAGCATCAGATCCAGAACCAGAATGTCCGGTTTAAATTCCCGGAGCAGCTGCTGGGCCTGTCTGCCATCAGCGCACAGGCGAATCTGATAAGCGCCCCGAAGGGCATCCGCCAGCGCGACACGGAATTCCTCCGACGAATCCGCAATCAGCAGCTTTCTTTTATCCATGAGTCTTCCGCCTCCAGTTTTCTGTCTGTTACCAATAAAATACCACAGCTAAAAACTTTTTGCAACGGCGTATCCCCTTCTTCCAAACCTACACTTTTCGACAAATAACCGGGACGCGCCAGAAGGGCGCGCCCCGGTCTTTCATTTGCCTTCAATCTTCTCAATCCAGCCCCACAGGCCGCTCATCCAGAACAACGGTCAATTCCAGCGTCTGGCCCGCGCGGTAGATTCCGACCTTCACCCGCTCACCGGGTTCGTAATCCCGCAGGGCACGCGTCAGATCCGAGAGGGTGGAAATGGTCACATCGCCCACAGAGACGATGATATCCTTGGGCTGGATGCCGGCCTTCTGGGCACAGAAACCCTCCTCAACATCGGCAACAAAGGCACCCACGGGCAGTCCATAGATATCTGCCACGGAAGGATCCATATTCTGGACCATAACACCCAGATAAGCGGACTTGATATAGCCGAATTCCGCCAGGTCATCGATTTCATCCAGCACATCGTTGATGGGGATGGCAAAGCCGATGCCCTCGATGGTCGCGCCGGAGGAGGATGCGCCGGAGTACTTGGCAGTGGTGATGCCCACCACCTGGCCCTTCATATTAAATAAAGGACCGCCGGAGTTACCGGAGTTGATGGCCGCATCCGTCTGGATCATATTCATAACCGTTCCATCCGTGGAAATGGAGCGCTCCTTTGCGCTGACATAGCCCACTGTCAGGGTAGAAGTCAGCTCGCCCAGAGGATTGCCGATGGCCACCACCTGGTCGCCCACGATCAGCTCATCGCTGGATCCAAGTTCCACCGCATCAAGACCTTCTGCCTCCATTTTCAGCAGGGCAATGTCGTTGGTGCTGTCGTAGCCGATCACTTCGGCAGGATGGGATTTTCCGTCATGGAGAACCACCTTGACGGCGGTAGCGCCTTCGATCACATGGAAATTGGTAACCACATATCCATCCTCCGTCAGAATAAAGCCGGAGCCGGTGGAAACGCCTGTACTGACCTGTCCGAAAAACTCAGAGGAGACCTGGCTCTCAATGAGCACCACGGAGCGGACATTTTTCGCATAGATCTGGCTGGCAGACAGCCCGTTTTCCAGGGTCACACTGCCAGAAACGGAGTTTCCGGTATGGGCGGGAGACATGGCGGTTACCTGCTCTTTCAGCTCCTGCATCTGGGAAGCAAAGGACGACTCCAGTTTGCTCACCCGGTCTTCCCAGCGGGAATTGACCAGGAATGCAGTCAGCCCACAGCTTCCTGCTACCAGAATCAGGGAAAGCGCCGCCGCGAGAATTCTGCGGCCGATTCCCCGGGGCTTCTGCTTTGCGGAAGACTGAACCCGGTTGTCCTCATACGCATACTCAGCTTCCCGGGAAAACACAGGTTCCTTCCGTCTGGGTTCCCGGTTCAGTACGTAGGGGGAATCTACATAGGGAGACTCCCAACGTCCCGCACCAACTCCCCGGTAGGTGCCGTCGGCATTTTCTTCCGGGGCAGCCTCCTCATGCAGGTTATGGAAAACTTCTTCCCGCTCCTGCTCCGGGAGATCACTCCGGTTCTGATTATCTTCGGAAAAGATGTTCTGATCATTCAGATTTTCCATCTCGATTCCTCCTTATTTCTTTATGTGGATATCTTACCGTTCAGTTATGAAAAATATGTGTACGGCAGAGAAACGATTTTTTAACATTGGCAGCCGGCATTCGGCCTTTTTCAACGATTTAATTATCATATCGTTTTTTCCGGTTTCCGTCAAGGGTAAAGGTAAAATGCGGCAGCCAAGGCTGCCGCATTGGATTGCTTACTTCGCGCGGAAGGACTTGCAGTCGGTGCACTGGTCCTGAGTGGGATTGCTTTCGTGGGTGCCCACCAGAATCCGGTCCAGAGAGCAGTAGTTCTCGGTGTCGCAATGGTAAGCGCAGGACTTGACGGTACATTCGATACACTTGTTGGCATGGCAATTCATAATGAAAACCTCCTTTGATTTGGTACAGCCATAGTATGGCTCCGCAACAAAAAAACATTCAGGTAAAAACTGTCAATCTTGCTTTTTCCTGGGGTTTGTGATATGGTGGGAAGAAAGGTAATTATGCGATAAATTTCCATTCAATAAAGGAGACTATCATTATGGCCAAGATTGCCCCTTCTATCTTATCCGCTGATTTTGCAAATCTGGAGCGAGATATCCATGATTTGGAACATCACGGCGCCGACTGGGTCCATGTGGACATCATGGACGGCATTTTTGTTCCCAACATCTCCATCGGCATTCCCGTGGTGGCCGCCCTGCGGAAGGTCACGGACCTGCCCCTGGATGTGCATCTGATGATCGACCGTCCCATCCGGTATGTGGAGGAATTCGTCAAAGCGGGTGCTGATTATCTGACCATCCACGTTGAGGCCGACCAGCCCCAGAACACGCTGGATGCGCTGGACAAGATTCGGCTCCTGGGCTGCAAGGCAGGCATTGTCCTGAAGCCCAAGACCCCCGTGGAAGCCGCCATTCCTTTCCTGGAAAAGTGTGACATGATCCTGGTCATGACCGTGGAGCCCGGATTCGGCGGTCAGAAGTTTATGGCGGACATGATGCCCAAGGTGCAGCAGCTGCGGGAGTGGATGGACGACATCAACCCCGACTGCCACATTGAGGTGGACGGCGGCGTGGATGCGGCCACCTGCGCGATTTGTAAGGAATCCGGCGCCGATGTGCTGGTTGCAGGCTCCGCCTATTTCAAAGCTGCCGACCGGACTGCCTTCGTAAAGACGATCCAGGCATGAAAAAACTGATTCTGATATTTATGACTGCCCTGCTGCTGGCCGGCTGCGCAGCCTCCCCCACTGATCCGGAAACCACCACTATGCCCGCGGACACCACGGTCCCCTCCGATACGCCGGATGAATTGCTTGCAGCCATGACCCTGCGGGAAAAAGTGGGTCAGCTGTTTATCATTCGCCCGGACGCCCTGGACCCGGACCAGACGCCGGAGCAGATTATGGACCCCTACGCCGACGGTGTCACTGCCGTATCTGAGAAAATGGCCGAAAAACTGGAGAAATACCCTGCAGGCGGTGTGATCCTGTTCGCCAAAAATCTGGTTTCCCCCGAGCAGCTGATCCGATTCAGCCGGGATCTGCAATCTGTCAGCTCCGTTCCCCTGTTCCTGTGTGTGGATGAGGAGGGCGGACTGGTTGCCCGGCTTGCCAATCACGACGCCTTTGACCTTCCCCGGTATCCCAATGCCGCCGTGGTAGGTTTTTCCGGTGATCCGGCGGATGCCCGGGAAATGGGTCACACCATCGGTGGTTACCTTGCCGGATACGGCTTCAATCTGAACTTCGCCCCGGTGGCGGATGTGAACACCAATCCCGACAATCCGGTAATCGGCAGCCGGGCCTTCTCCTCCGATCCGGTCATCGCCGGCCAAATGGCATCCGCTTTTGCGGACGGTCTGGAGGAAACGGGCGTCATTGCCACCTTCAAGCATTTCCCCGGCCACGGTGATACCGCCGAGGACAGCCACAGCGGGCTGGCTGTGGTTCACAAAACACTGGAGGAACTGAAAACCTGCGAATTTCTCCCCTTCCGGGAAGCTGCCTCCCGGGATATGGTCATGACCGGGCACATCGCTCTGCCCAATGTCACCGGAGACATGGTCCCCGCTACCCTCTCCCGGCAGGTCGTCACCGGAATATTAAAGGAAGAGCTGGGCTTTGACGGCCTTGTCATCACCGATGCCATGGAGATGGGCGCCATCGTGGAAACCTACGGCTCCGGAACCGCTGCCGTTGAGGCACTCCGTGCCGGATGCCATATCATTCTGGTGCCGGAAAATCTGGAGGAAGCTTTCGACGCGGTGCTTTCCGCCCTGGACAGCGGCAGTCTGACTACAGAGTGGCTGGATGAAACTGTGCGGAAGATCCTGGAATTTAAGCAGATGCACGGTATTTTGTAAATATATACAAGGGCGGATAGGATATATCCGCCCTTTTCGTATCGGTTTTAAAACGTTTCCGATTGACATTCCCGCTGCCGGACGGTATAATATATGCGGAAATCTACGGATTTCCAACCTCATAAATCCAAGACGAACACGTCTTTGAAAGAAAGGAAAAAACGCCATGATTTATAGTGCAGAAGTACAGCATATGTGCTCCGTTGGTAAGGGCGCTTACCATGGCCCCGCTCCCATTCCCGAGGAGGGCAAGTGGGTCCAGGCCAAGCAGATCTCCGACATCAGCGGCTTCACCCACGGTATCGGCTGGTGCGCTCCCCAGCAGGGCTGCTGCAAGCTGACCCTGAACGTCAAGGAAGGCATCATCGAAGAGGCTCTGGTTGAGACTCTGGGCTGCTCCGGCATGACCCACTCCGCCGCTATGGCTTCCGAGATCCTGATCGGCAAGACCATTCTGGAGGCTCTGAACACCGATCTGGTGTGCGACGCTATCAACACCGCTATGCGCGAACTGTTCCTGCAGATCGTCTATGGCCGTACTCAGTCCGCATTCTCTGAGGGTGGTCTGGCAGTCGGTGCTTCTCTGGAAGATCTGGGCAAGGGTCTGCGCAGCCAGGTCGGCACCATGTTC
>JAZQEP010000085.1:0-12649 GCA_045539075.1 Faecousia sp.
GGTCAATTCTGGAAAATGCGGTCAAAATGGGTGCCGCGGTACCGCCCTGGCTGGTGAAGCTGCTGAAAGCAGGAATCAAGGCCGTGGAGGATACCGGAGAGATGAAAGAAGTTATGTAAACTGAAGAACCCGAAGCCTGGAGTTGCTGCTCCGGGCTTTTTTTGTTAGCTTTCCATTGATTTCCCGGTGAATTTGTGTTATATAGAAAGTAAATCAAGAACCGGGAGGAATCATGATGGACCGTGGAGAATATGCGGCGGAGCTGTTTATGAAGGGCTACAACTGCGCCCAGACGGTGGCAGTAGCTTTCTGCGATGTGACCGGCCTGGCGCCGGACCAGGCTGCCCGAATGGCTTCTTCCTTTGGCGGCGGTATGGGCCGGATGCGGGAGGTCTGCGGCGCGGTCAGCGGTATGCTGATGGTGCTGGGCCTGCTCTATGGCTACGATACCCCCGGCGATGACGTGAGCAAAAAGCAGCAATACACCGTTATCCAGCAGCTTTCCGCCAGATTCCGGGAGGAGGTTGGCAGCATCGTCTGCCGGGAGATTCTGAAAAATCCCCCCTCGGACCCGAACCCCAGCCCCCGGGCGGCGGAATATTACGCACAGCGGCCCTGCGCCCGGATGGTATACACCGCCGCCCGCATTCTGGATGACTATATAAAGGAGAATCCCCTGTGAACGATCTGATCTATTGCCAGAGAGACATCCCGAAAGAGAAATGGCGCTATGGTCTGCGCACCAGTGCCGCCGTGGGCTGCGGCTGGATCGCCACCTACAACGCCCTGCGGCTTATGGGCTACCGCGCCCAGCCGGAGAAGCTCATCCGCATGTATGAGTGGATGCTGCCCCTGGTCCACGGCAATGGCGGCACCACCATTCTGGCTCCGGCCCTGGTGTTTAAACGTTGGGGCTTCCCGGTGCGCATCGTAGCGGACAGCCGTAAATTTGATGAAGCCGCCAGAGAAAGCGATGCCGTCATCGTGTTCTACTACTGGCGAAAAAAGTGGAAGATCGGCGGACATTTTGTCACTGTCCATTATCAGGACGGCCGCTTCACCGGTTATAACACCTACAACAATTCCAAAGGCCCCGATGACTGGACCGAGAGCATCGAAGGCTTTCTGAAACAGAAAAAGTACTTCTGCACGGTGCTGATCTGCATCCGGGATAAACGAAGAGCAAACGCTGAATAATGACCTGCAAAAGCCCGGCCTGGAAAACCAGGCCGGGCTTATCATTCTAATACACCAAGTCAATGCGCAGACCCTAAATGAATAATTTCTTTTCCATCTTCTCCCGGGCACGCCGGTTCATTCCCAGGAAGATCAGCGTACCGCCCAGCAGCGCCAGCGCCGTCATGGGATAGAAGGACCAGCCCAGAAAACGGACAGGCGCAAACGTGACGCACAGCAGCAGCTCTATCACCGGCAGGAAGGCTCCCAGCAGCGCCAGCGCGCCACCCAAAATATACAGTACACCGCGCCGGACATACCGCAGCAGCGCCGCCACTCCGGTGCAGATCAGCCCCAAGCCCCCCGTAATCGGGAACGCGAAGGACAGAAACCAGTCACCCCCGGTATACAGGTTGATGTAGAGCAGGTACAGTCCTATGACCAGAAAGTCACAGCCGCAGAAAATCACCGGATTGGGCCTGCGGAACCATCCGGGGAGCACCAAGATCACATAGCCGGTGAGCAATCCTCCCGCCACATGGCCGGACCAGCCGATCCGGCCGCTGAGCTGCAGGTCGCAGAGCAGGCAGATCAGCAGCGGCAGCAGAAACGCTGCCGTGGCAATGATCTGGGTACCCCGGGAGCTGACCTGGGGCGCAGGATCCCGGTCCCGGGGGTACAGGGGCTCCCCTTCCTCCCGCCGGATGTCCGGATGAAAAACCACCGTGGCGCACAGGGGGCAGACCTGTTCAGCGTCCCCCAGTTTCACGCCGCAATTGACACAATACATACTTTTTTCTCCTTCTCATGGACCGTTGCTTTCCACCATAACCGGAATGCCCTGCTCCCGCAGGACCCTGAAAAAGTGGTATTCCAGGCCCGATTCTTCGATATCCCGGATAAAATTCAGATACAGAGTCTCCCCCAGGGACAGAACACCGCAGTTATACCCGCCTGTGCTCTGAACGCCCAGGATGAAGTCCATCCGCTTGACATAGGGCACCATAGCCTGGGGCAGCTTCACCGCCCCCAGATTGGAAAGGCTTAAGCAGGACTTCCGCTCACCTACCGCGTCGAATACCGCCTTCATCACGGGATTTTTCAGAAACAGGGGCACCGCTTTCAGAAGCGGATTGGCTTCCGACGCCACATTGGTCGCAATGAGCATGCCCATTTTCTTCCGGTTCACCTCACTGCCCAGATGGTGGTGCACCAGGCGGCACAGTTCGTCAAATTCATAGTCCCCCAGTCTGGGATCCAGTTCCGGCGTGGTATAGAGCACAAAATTGCGCAGGGTTTTACTGCCGAACATGGGCCGCAGATTCACCGGAATAAGCACCTTGACAGGTTTGCGGCGGGCAGGATCGCACACCTGCTCCCGCTGCATATTCTGCAGCGCCATCATCATGGCCGCGCACAGATAGGTGGTCAGCGTAACGCCCCGGCTTTTTGCCTGGGACACAAGCTCCGGCACAGGCATCTGCATGCAGGTCACCCGCCGCATACCCTCGGGCAGGGGCGTACCTCCGGGCCGCCAGGCATCACGCTGCTTTCGGCTGGCCTTCACTTTGCCGCCGTGCTTTAAGAAGCTGTCCTCCAGCTCCTCCGGGGAGGGCTCCTCCAACCGGCCCAGCACACCGTTTTCCGCCGGAACATGGACACCGTATTTCTGCAGGAGGTACTCCGCCAGCAGGGTCTTCAGCAGCACCAGGCCGCCGTTTCCATCGGTGATGGAGTGAAAAAGCTCCAACGCCACCCGGTTTTTGTATACGATCACTCGGAAAGCGCACCGACGTACCTCCTCCCGGGACATTCTGGTCAGAGGCCAGCTGTGCTCTTCCCGGATCTCTGGCGCTTCGGAAAGCTGCTCCAGATAATACCAGAACAGCCCCCGGCGCAACCGGGCGGCCATGGAGGGGAAGCGCCGCACCGTCACATCCAGCGCTGACTGCATCACCTCCCGGTCGATTTCCTCCGTCAGCGTGGCGGATAAGCGGAACACATTGCTCCAGGTCTGGCTTCTGGCCGCGGGATAGATCTTGGCGGAATTGTCCAGGGGCATCCAGCGCAGCTTATCTTCCGGCGCCAGATGGCGGCTGAAAAATCCATTGAGGACAGCAAAATCATCCCGGTCCTCCGGCAGGCAGTACATGAGATAGGCATGCCAGCGGTCCGCTTTGGTGCACAGGCGGCTGAGACTACCCGATTCTGTCAATTTCCGGTGGAGGGTCTGCGCATCGCTTCGCATCAGCTCCTCCGCTCCAACAAAGATCAGCGACGGAGGCATTCCCCTCAGATCTCCATATATGGGCGATGCCAGCGGATCTTCGGAAGGCGCGTTCACACACCGGGCGTAAAATTCCAGCAATTCCCGGCTCATGGAGGGATCCAGCCCCGCATCCTGGCGGTAGGACTCTCCGGACAGTTCCAGATCTGCCCAGGGAGATACCGCTGCCACACAGCCGGGCAATGGGAGGCCTTCCTCCTTCAGCTTCAGACACAAGCTGTAGCACAGACCGCCTCCGGCACTCTCACCGAAAAGAGCAATATGTTCCGGAGCGTAGCCCTTATTCAGCAGATACCGGTAACTCTCCAGCGTGTCCTCCAGCGCCGCCGGAAAAGGATGCTCCGGTGCCAGCCGGTATGCCGGACTGAAGATTTTTACACCACACCGGACTGCCAGCATGGAGCCGAAGGCCTGGGCATATTCCAGGTCGCCGCAGGCATAGCCGCCGCCGTGCAGATACAGCACGACACCCTCCCGGCGCTGGTCCTTCGGAAGGATCCATGCGGCATCAAACCGGTCAAATTTATGTTTTTTCAGAATCACCTGTTTGCGCAGCCGCACCTCCACCAGTTCTCCCATCCGGTTTTGAACCCGGCGGATGGTATCCAGCGAACAGCTCTTAAGCAGGGGCTGGAGCAGGTGAATTTGGGCGCGCACAGTTTTTGCGGATATAGCCATAGCAGTTCGTTCCTTTTTCTGTTTGCTCCACCATAGCACATCCCCTCCCACAGACACAAGAAATTCCTATTTTTGCCGCTCTACCGGTAGTAGAGAAGGAGAATTCTACAATTTGTTTCCCATTTCTCCGGATTTTCCAATTCTGATTGACAAATACGCAAATCATACATATAATGAAGTTTAATATCATTGTCTGGCAGATTGGAAAAATCCTGATCCATACTTTCAATTTTTTCTGATCGCATGTATATATTCTGACTTTTCACAGGAGGTTGCTATGGTCCGAATCATCACCGACTCCGCAGCGGATTTCGAACCCTGGGAGCTGGAAAAACTGAACATCATCTGCATTCCCCTTACCGTCATGTTCGGTGATGAGGAATACCAGGAAAATATAAACTTAAGCAAAGACCGGTTCTATGAGTTGCTTCTGAACTCCGGGCACAATCCAAAAACCGCCCAGGCCAGCCCCCAGTGTCTCATGGACCTGTTCCAGCAGGCTCACGACGCCGGCGACGAAGCCATCTACATCACCCTCTCCTCCGCTCTCAGCGGCACATATCAGAACGCTGTGATGACAAAGAATCTTCTGGATTTCGAAGAGTGTCACGTGGTGGACAGCCTCAATGCCACCGGCGGCCAGCGGCTGATCGTGCAGTACGCCGCACAGCTCCGGGATCAGGGCAAGTCTGCCCGGGAGATCATTGCGGGCATTGAGGACATCCGCAGCCGGATCGTGCTCTACGCCTGCATCGACACCCTGGAGTACCTGTACAAAGGCGGACGGATCTCCCAGACTGCCTACAAACTGGGCACTCTGGCCAACATCAAGCCCATCATTACGGTGGAGCCCGACGGCGGTATCGGCATTCCCGCCAAGGCCATGGGCATGCGCAAGGGCATCGACTACCAGTGCAAGCAGGTGGCCGCCAAAGCGGCGGATCCGGCGTTCCCCTTCTATGTCATGTTCACCAACAGCCGAACTGTTGCACAGGATCTGGCCAAAAAGCTGGAGAGTGTTGGTATCGACACGCCCGATGAGCAAATCATCCAGGTGGGCGCCGCCATCGGCTCCCATATCGGTCCCGATGCATGCGGACTGGTATATGTGGCCCGGAAGGATTGATCTTTATCAAAAAAGACCTCTTATCTTACGATAAGAGGTCTTTTTACTTATGTATTGGCATCCAGCACTTCCTGGATCCGTCCCTTGACCAGCGCCGCCAGTTCCGGGGTTTTCAGATCCTTGTACTCCTCGTAGGCAATGGGCTTCAGATAGTGCATCTGTACGGACACGGGCTTGCTGCCCTTCTGATCCAGAACCTTAAAGCTGTCCACAAAGCAGAGCGGCACGATGGGGCACTTTGCCTTCAGCGCGGCCTTAAAGCTGCCGCCGTGGAATTCGCCCATGGCGTTTCCGTTTTTGCTGCGGGTGCCCTCGGGGAAGATCAGGAAGGTCCGGCCCTTGGAAACCTCTTCGGTGACACCCTTGATCACGGTCAGAGACTGGCGCACATCCTCCCGGTCCATGGCAAAGGAGTGGGTACACTCCCGGATTTGCTTCAGCAGGGGCACGTTGGCCAGTTCCTTTTTCAGCACCGCCGCCAGGGGGCGCTCATAGTCGGCAGCCAAAGCCAGCACATCGAACATGCCCTGGTGGTTGCCGTAGAGAATGAAGCCATCCTCCGCAGGCAGATTCTCCCTGCCGTAGACCTGCAGGTCGATATTGCCGGCGCGGACGGCGAAGCCCATGATTTTATGGATCAGCGTCCATTTCTCCTGATAGGCGTAACGGTTGGTGTGTTTTGCGTAATACCACAGCTTCGGCAGATATACAGGCACCCGGAAAATATTGCGCAGCACGATCAAAGCAAGTCGGTTCATGGTTTTTTCTTCCCCCAGATTTCGGATAATCAGCGGCAGGAATCCCGCCGCACATAGTTCTGGGGCTCATGATACCATATTTTTGATCACTTGAAAAGCTTTTTCTTAAAAAACATACCCTGCGGAAACCGCAGGGCATGAAATCTGTATCGGTTTTACAGCCGGACAACGGCACGGTAGTTGGGGTTTTCCACCTTATAGACAATAGCCACACCGTAGTCGTCCTTCTCCAGGGTAATCTGCGGTTTCACGCCGGGCATGGGAGCGATGGGGTCCTCCTCATATTCTCCCGACAGCTGCGCCACTGCCATCTTGGTGACCACATAGGAGACGGCATCCATTTCGGCAGCTTCCTTGATTCTTGCGTAGCGGGTACCATTCACGCCATCATCGAATTTGGCATAAGCGACCTCATAGTGGCCACTATAACCTCCCGGGATGTATACGTGAATCTGCGTACCGGTGACCACCACCCAGAGTTTGGCAGTGATCTGGGCGTTGTTCATATCCCGCTTCTGTGCCCGGATGATTCCATCCATGTGACCGCACACCCAGTCCACCATAGGCTCCAGCGCCTCGATCTTGCTGCTGAACCGGCCGATATACTCGTTGACGGCCCTATCGTAGTTCCGGGTTTCCTCCGCCAGGATTTCCTCCGCTTCCTTCTTCAGCCGGGCGCACTCCCGAGTGTAGCTTTTTTCCACATTCTGTATTTTGCTCTGTCGGTCGTTCTTGCACACAAAGTACATCACAATACGGAACACAGGATAGCCGATGACCGCGACCAGTATCCCGCCCGGCACCCGTAAGGAGAACAGCTTGGACAGCACGACCACCGCAACCAGCAGCCACCAGCACAAATACAGCAGCCAAGCCGGTAAACTGAGCGACGCCATTTCATTGACGTTCAGGGTATCAAGCTTCAGCGGATAGTTCTTGTGCCGCAATTCGAACAGGTCGTCATCTTTCTGTTTGTCAAGACGGGCAGTTTTATTTTTTAGCTCTGTGTCCAGCTTATTTTTCAGCCGGTCCATGTAGCCATGACAGGTTTTTTGACTGATGTCAGACCGGAATTCTTTCATTGCGTCACGCATATAAAATATCTCCTTTTTTATGTTCAAATGTGATACGTTTAGAATTTATTCATATTTTATTCATTATATCAACCGCTCTGTGAATTGTCAATTGATTTCCACTTACACATGGTATATACTGTAATAAATGTACAAAACTGAGGAGGTAACGATATGGCACTTGATGTGGTGGCTCAATACAGAGAACTGAAGCAGCAGCTGGACTCTCTGGCGCGGCAGGTGGAGCAGGTCCAGTCGGAATACAGCAAGAATCTTTCCTCCGCCCAGGCCTCCGCCGCCAAGGCTCCCCCGGCGCTGGTGCAGGAGATCGCCCAGATCGACAAGATTCTGAACCAGATCCATGTTTATGTCCAGTTCTGTGGAAATGCGGGCGGATACGCCCCCACGGCCAGGGATATTCCCTTAAAGGAGCTGCAGAAGCTTTATGTACTGGCGGATCTGAATCCCAAGAACAAGGACGCCCTGCGTCAAAAAGCCCTGGATGCACAGCTGTACTACCAGCGCAAAAAGCAGAGCATAGAATTAAAGATCGAACAGGCGAAACTCAGCACCCTGGAAAACGCTATCGCCGGCCCCCAGGCTCAGAAGCTGAAGCAGCGGCTGGAGGGACTGCAAAATCAGTATATCCAGATCCTGACCGGTGAAAAAATGTTCCGGATCATCCGCAGTGCTGACCACGCGAACACACACTTCACCATCCGCGGCGATGACGCGAAAAAACTGACCCTGCCTCAGCACAGCACCGACCGCTTCTCCCTGGGTTTTCTGACTGTTCCATTCCCGGTTCCCCAGGTATTTGAGGAGAACATGAAAAAAATGCCCGGCGGAATCTGGTCCGCGAACAAGCTGAAGCTGAGTGTGGATTTCGGCGGCGAGAAGCAGGAAAAGGGAGCCTATCCCGTGTTCCATCTACGGTGCCTGTATCAGCAGGCAGACAGCATCTGGGAATTCCTCCAGGGAACCGTGTTCAATATCCTGCGCAACTACACGCCCCTGCAGCACCGGGTATACATACTGGATACTGAGACCTATAACCCGGAGTTTTTGGGTTCCATGCAGGAATTTGTAGGTGAGCACAATCTCATCTGTTTCCCCAGGGACGAAAGCAAGGCAGTCAGCGCACTGAAAGCGCTGGAGTCTGCCGCGGCTTCAGAGCCCGAAAGCAGCCGGCACCGCCGATATCTGATCCTGCGCGGATCGTTCTCCGGAAATCTGGCAAATCTGGCGAGGAAGATCCAGGGAAACGGCCCCAAAAATAACGTCTGCGTCATCTGGATGGAACGCGGAAACAAGATTGGCTTCCAGGAGCAGAATGCCATCCCCTTCAACCTGACCCTTACGCAAAAGAACGGCACATTGGTAACGGATCAGGGTGGCGAGTTCCTTCCCCTGGCGGGCTTCGGCATTCCCGGCACCGTAAATGCGGATACGGTCAAAAAGGTAAAGAAGCTTTTTGAGCCCAAAAAGGTAAGCAACTCCTACGAATCGAAATTCCCTCTGGATCCCAACGTGGTCTACACCCGGCAGCGGCGGGATATCCGGGTCCCCTACGCCCTGGATACCAGGCATCCGGGACAATACCAGGAGCTGGTATTTGAAAAGATGAATTTTGCCGCCTTTGTGATGGGTGCGTCCCAGTCCGGTAAATCCACCCTGCTGCACACCATTATCACGGGCATCATTCAAAATTACCACCCGGATGAGGTGGAGCTGTGGCTGGCTGACTTTAAGGAGACTGAATTTGCTCCCTACGCTCGGCATATGCCGCCCCATGTGAAGTACATCCTTATGGACCACTCCCCGGAGCTGATCTTTGATTTCCTGGACCGACTGGAAGTAGAACTCCAGCGCCGCCAGGTACTCAACCGGAGTCTGGGCATCAACAACCGCCGCAGTGCCCCCCTGGAAAAATACTATCCGGCGCTGTTTGTGATCATGGACGAATTCTCCACCATGAGTCTCGCCATTAAAGACAACTCCGCCTACAAGGACAAACTGGAGCAGCTGCTGGTCCGGGGCGCTGCGCTTGGCATGCGCTTCATCTTCGCCAGCCAGTCCTACACCGACGGCGCACCGGCACTGAAATCCATGGCCAGAAAATCCATCGGCTCCCGGATCGCGCTGAAAAACACCCCGCAGGAGATCAGGGACACTCTGGACATCCCCTCCTCCCAGCTCACCGACGAGATCAAGCAGGATATCGACACGCTGCCCAAGTATCACACCCTTCACCACTGGCAGGATGACGACGGTGTCCATCATGTGGACCGGTCGCTGGTACTGTACTTTGATGGCCAGGATGCGCAGAGCTGGGCCCCCCGGTTCCAGCTGATTGACAGCCTGCGCAAGCGGATGAAGCCTGTGGAGCTGAAGGACTACGATCCCAGAAAACCGGAGCAATACGTGGACAAGCACCCGGTAGTGGTCAGCAGCGAGGAGCTGTTTGTCTTCAGCCGTCCGGGCTTCCTGAAAAAAGCTGCAGATTTCAAGAAAAATCCCGACAACATTCTCTTTGACGGCGATGTGATGGTAAGCTTTGGCAACCCCCGCCGGCTGGCCGATGACATTCTGCCGGTCATCACCACTGAGTCCAACGAGAATATCTTCCTGTTGGCAGGCGAAAAGGAACTGGCCTGCGGAGCCTCCGTCGTCATGTCCGCCGCCCGGTCCTTCCTGGCTCAGGGCATGAACGTACAGGTCTGGGCCAATCCCAGAAACCGGATGTATCACCGGTTCAAGGACACCCACTTCCGCAAGCTGCAGGTCAGCGAGGGAACGGAGGCCATCTGCACCTCCATTTCCCAGGCGGTGGACAATATCCGCCAGGGAAAGCAGGGCAAGGATCTGATCATCCTCATGGGCATGGAAAACGTCTGCATCGACTTAAACTCCGAGGCGGAGGACCTTTTCGGCGTCACCGCCGCCCGAAAGGCAATCCGATTGGATCATCTGGTGGCCGTCACCGACGAGGAGATCGCCGCAGCCAAAAAAGCAGCCTCTGACGAAACCGCTCTGAGCGCACTTCTCACCCAGGTGGAGGAAAAGGGCGAAGCCTACGGCTGGAGCGAGGAGAAGATCGATGCCGAATACGCCCGGGTGCAGCGGGAGTTTTACCGGAATGAGCACGGCTGGGCGGTAACGGCATCTTCTCAGCCTCGGGAAGAAGCGGAGCGGCCCCGGGATCATCTGAAGGAATTCCAGGCGCTGGTTCGGGCGGGCAGCCGGTACGGCTACCGCTTCCTGGTATGCGTAAACAATCTCACCGCCCTGAAGGCCATGGGGCTGAATATCAGCTCCTTCAACCACAGACTCGCCTTCCGCACGGACACTGGTGAAACCTCCATATCCATTTTCGGAAATTCCTCCGCAAAAAATCTGTCCGGCCATATCTGCCAGTACGCAGCATACGGCTCCTCCAGCGGCAGTTTCTCTCTGGTGCCTTACCTGCACAAGGGCATCGTCTGGGACAACTGGATCGTGGATGAAAAAGGTGAGCCTCATAATTTGGGACGATAGGCGAAAGGAGATAACATGCTGAAAGTAACAGAAGAATCTGTACATGCGCTTCGAAATCTGGACACCCAGATCACCGAATGCCACAAAGCTCTGTTGGAAAATTCCAGAAACCTTATCTCTGTATATGAAGAGAACAAGGGCGGCCTGGGTTATCACTCCGATGAGCTCCGTAAGCTGATTGAGAATCTGATGCTGCTGACAGACAATGCCGGCAAACCCATCCGCCGTCTGTCCAGGCGGCTGAAAACCAGTGCGGATATCCGGCAGAAGCACATTGAGAACTCCCTGGGGCATCTTCCCCAGGAGAGCACTTCCGCACAGACAAATCTGTCCAAAAAATTCCACACTCGTGGCTAAACCGTACAAAGGAGGAAGCTGAATATGGCTGAAAAAATGGTTCCCCAGGCCTACAGAGCTATGATTGAAGCGCTGCAGGCCTTTTCCGAAAAGTGTGGTGAGCAGGGTGCGGCAAGCGACTTGATTGACCTGTGCAAAAGCTGCATTAACGTTCTGGAGGACAGCGATCTGGCATCTCAGGTGATCTACAAGGAAGCGGAACTGGTAGCGGCGCAGTACGCGGCTCTTGCAGCGCAAGCCAAGAAAATCGCCGCCGCCATGCAGGAGGATCTGGACCGCACCCATGCAAGTGACGATCTGAACTGGAAAAAAGACGAGGATGACGGAGACGGGTTTTAACCTGGCTGGCAGAAAGGAACGAACAGATGATCACGGTCACCCCCGAAGCGGTAACGTCCATGCGGGCTTTGGCCCAGGAGATTACACAGCTGCATCAGCAGCTGCAGAATGATGCAAACAGTCTGATCATCGTCTTTGAAGAGAACCGGGGCGAACTTGGCGCGCACAGCGCTAAGATAGCCGCTCTTATGGAAGCATTGGGAGACGTCACCCGGAATATCGCCCCGGTGAAAAAACTGGTTCGCCGGCTCAAGCTCAGCGCCGACATCCGTCAAGCCCACATCACCGGGACTATTCCCGCTGTTGCAGTCCAGCCCAGCGCTCCCACCGGAGAAGATGTACAGCTGGCAGGTGTTTTGGGCGGGATATACGAAGCAGGGTATCAGAAATTACGGCTTCCGCAAAACAACGGGCACTGGGACAGCGACACCTTCCATCCCGACCCGGACCATTTGCCGGAGAAATTCAACCCCCGGAATCTGACCTTCGGACAGATTACCCGGGATCTGGAAAGTCGCTTCGGAATCCGCTACACCGGTACGCCCTTTCTCAAACATCAGGCGGATTTTTCCGGCATCGCGCTGGCTCAGATTTCCATGTTTGACATACTGGAAGCTTCTGAGGAAGCGGGGTTCGAATACGATCCCGACAGCCATTTCGATATGCACACTGCCTTTGAAACCCGGCAGAGAAATTTCCGTCTTGCCGATATCATCACCGCCCAGTCCCAAATCCCAATTCCCGGACTGGCTCCAGGCTACAGCTGGGAGGATCTGGCGAAATGGCGGGAGGAAAATCATTTTACATGGGACGAAAGCCGGCTCAACGGTTATCTGCTGGTTCCCGCTGAGATCCACAACAACATCCCCCACACAGGACTTGTCAGCATGGAAAGCCATGCCGCACAGGCAAGACAGAATCTGGAAGATTAGGCTGCCGTATGTTGCATTTGCGCCTTTCCGCGATTTTTTCATACAAAAAAGAGAGGCCCGAAGGCCTCTCTTTTTACTGCCGGTGACCGGACTCGATGAAATCAAGGAGCGGCTCGGGTAAACCCGCGCCGCATTTTATTGGTTCGAGTCTGATTTCGATTACCAATAAGAAAAGGGAGGCTAAAAGCCTCCCTTTTCTTATTGGTGCCGGTGACCGGACTCGAACCGGTACGCTGTCGCCAGCGGCGGATTTTGAGGGCATCGACTCATTCGGTATCCAGTGGAATAGAGTGGAACCTAGTGGAGTTTTCCACTTGACGAAGCACACAAAACCCGTCCCTTTTCACCTAAAAAAGTTAGACTTTTAAGGGAAATAACCAAAAACG
>JAZQEP010000086.1:0-4692 GCA_045539075.1 Faecousia sp.
CTGCATGTTGCACACGTCGTCGGGATGGACGGCGGCGGCCATCCGGTGGACCTCCTCCAGGGGAGTCAGGTCAGCTCTTGCCATGGCCTCGTCAAAGGTCAGGCAGCCGCGCTGCTTATAGTCGATGGTGATGACATTGCGCAGGAAGGGGAGCCGCTTGCAGTGCAGGGGGGAACCGGCCCTCGTCTTTTCAATTTCGGGGCAGATCTCGTTGATGATCTTCCGGTAATTGGAGTCCAGGGCGCTCTCGATCATCACCAGGGTGTGGGTATCGGACTGGCGCAGGAGGTACTCGGCCTCATGGATCTTGTAGGCGGTGTTGACGGTAACCAGAACCGCACCGATTTTGGTGGTGGCCCAGAAGGTGATGTACCAGGCGGGCACATTGGTGGCCCAGATGGCCACTTTCGCGCCGGGCTTGACGCCCAGGGAGATCAGCGCCCGGGCGAAATTATCCACATCCTCCCGGAATTCGGAGTAGGTGCGGGTATAGTCCAGGGTGGTGTACTTGAAGGCATACTGGTCCGGGAATTCCTCCACCATCCGGTCCAGGACCTGGGGGAAGGTCAGGTCGATCAGATCATCCTTCTTCCACACATACTGGCCCGTGCCGTCATGGTTGTAGTACAGAGACTTCTTCCGGGTCCGTGTGGAGTGGAACCGGGACATGAAGTTGACGAAATGAGGGAAGATGATCTCCCGGTCCTGCAGGTCCTCCATCCACTCGGGCTTCCACTCCAGGGAGATGAAGCCGTCGTAATTGATGGAAGAGAGGGCCCGCATCATATCATCCACGGGCATATTGCCCTCGCCGATGAGGTTATAGGTATCCTTGTCATCGGAATCCCGCAGATGCACATGGCGCACATAGGTGCCCAGGTTCTTGATGGTGGTGTCGGCGCTCTCGCCGAAATCCCGGTAGGGGTGGTGCATATCCCACAGGGCACCCAGCCAGTCGCTGGCATAGCTTTCCAGGAAGGCACGCAGATATGCGGTGTCGGCAAAAATGCCGCTGGTCTTGATCAGAATGCACACGCCCAGCGCCTCTGCCAGGGGCAGTGCCTCCTCCAGGTTCTGCCGCAGGACCGTCAGGCCCTCTTCGTCACCATACTTGGCCCAGCCAACCACATAGGGCACCTGCAGATCGTGGGCGGCACGGATCATATCGGCCAGAATCGTGCCGCTGATGACACAGTCGCTTAAGTCCAGGGAGGTGTCCAGGCAGGGGATCTTCAGCTTCAGATCCTTCAGCTGGCGGACGGTGGCGGCGATCTTGTGCTTATGGAAGGGACCGCCCCGGTCGGTAAGCCAGGGGAATTTCCAGAGGTTATAGACTTCGATGCCGGTGAATTTCATATCCAGGGCCGCGTCCAGGAGCTCATCCCAGCTCAGGTCGCTCCAGCCCCGGGTGGAAAAGGAGAGATTCATACGGTTTCCTCCTCGTAGACGATTTTATTCAGGGCACTTAAGTAGGCCCGGATGCTGGCACCCACGATGTCCGTGGAAATGCCCCGGCCGGAATAGACCTTGCCCTGGCTGCGCAGCTTCACCACGGTCTGGCCCATGGCCTCCCGGCCCTCGGTAACTGCCTGGATCTGGAAATCATCCAGCTCGTAGTGGGCACCCACGATCTGCTCCACTGCCAGGAAAGCGGCGTCGATGGGGCCGTCGCCCAGGCACACACCCTCCAGCACCGTATCCTCCCGCTTCAGCTTCAGATGGGCGGTGGCGGAGATGGTATTGCCGGAGGTGACCACATAGCTCTCCAGGATATAGGTGGGGGGCACCTGCATGGCGGCGGAGGCCACGATGGCGTCCACCTCCCGGGCGCTGACCTTTTCCTTTCGGGCAGCGATGGCCTGGAAAGCGTCAAACACCTTGGAAGCATCCTCCTCGGACAGGTCATAGCCCAGCGTACCAACCACCTTCATCACGGAGGGCAGGTCATCATGGGCCGTCAGCCAGATATCGCCGTCGTCCTCCTGGACTCCATTGTCGAAGGGGGAGTTCTTGCTTCTGCCGGTGCGGCACATCCATGCCACCTGGTCGGTGATCCGCTTCATCTGTGTGGTCTTCACGGAGCAGGACACTCCGTAGACATCGCCCTTGGCAACCAGGGCCCGGGCCACATTGGGAAGGGAGATATTATCCAGACGGTAGGCGGCAGCCTTCAGTTCCCGGGCGCCGTAGCGGACCGCGGCGATGGCACAGGCATCGGCCATGGAAAGCTGGTCGGAGCAGGCAATGCCCAGGACCACGTCGCTTAATTCCGGCACATTGGCGTAAAGATCCCGGATGAAGGCGGTGAACTCATTGGGCAGCATGGCGCCGGCGGTGTCGCAGACGGTGATTGTTTTCGCGCCAGCGGCGATGGCAGTGCGGATGGCGTCGTACAGGAAAGCGGCATCGGAGCGGGTGGCATCATCGGCCACAAATTCCACATCGGCGCAGAGGGCACAACAGCTTGCAATGGTCTCCCGGATGGAAGAAAGCATGGCATCGGGCTTTAAATGGAACAGATACTCCATCTGCACGGGGCTGACGGGGGCGCAGACCTGGAGCCGGGGGTGCTTTGCCTCCTTCAGAGCGTTCCAGGTCACCTTCACGCTCTCCTCGTTCAGGGCCACCGGCACCGCCACGGCACTTCTCTTCACGGCCGCGGCCACGGACTTGACCCGCAGGGAATCGATCTTGATATTCACAATGGGCTCCAGCTCAATGACAGAAAGATCCAGCTTATCCAGCAGCTTGCTCAGCTCGATCTTCTCCTTGAAAGACAGGGATATCTCCCCGCCGGTCTGCTTCATGGTCACATCACTGATACGGATCTCATTCATAATCGCGTTCTCCTTTTCCAAATGGATATCAAAAAAGTCCCTGAGGCAACAAGCCTCAGGGACGAATGTGCATTCGCGGTACCACCCTGATTATCCCCCGAAACGGGAGATCTCTTCAGACTCCAACAAGCCCTATCCCTGTAACGGGGGCAACCGGGTGCCATTACTGAATTGCTCGTTCACGGCACCGACTCGGGAATCAGATCGCTTAAGCCCTCCGCACCGGCTCGCACCAGCCGCCGGCTCTCTGGAGCATCGGATCAAAAGCAAGTTTTCCGTCATCGTCTTTACAATATAATATATGAGAAATTTAATCACATCCGCAATCATTTGTCAACAGGCAGTTTTCCCATTTTTCTGCCACATCCACAGTTGATTTTTGTACCCAGTGACTAATTCTGTATTTCCGCAGAAAATCATTTGACTTTTTCCCGCGCACATGCTACAGTATTGGCACATATAAAAAAGCTGTGACGAAGACGGTCCTGTTAAGGCAATTTTCAGAGAGCGGACACTTGGTGCAAGTCCGTAATTTCCTGACAGAGTACCCATCACTTCCGAGCCGGGGAGCCGAAAGCCCAGCGCTTCAGGTTCTCACGTCTGCCCGCGTTAAGGGATAGGGCTTGTTGGAGCCTGAAGGGACGGCGGATTTCTCGCCGTAATTTGAGTGGTACCGCGGGTATGCTTTTACTCGTCTCAAGAGTTTTCTCTTGGGGCGTTTTTTATTTGTCTGAAAGGAAGGATCTATATGACCAACCAGAACCCTGCTACACAATTGATGGACATCGCCATGCGAATTCGGGACATGCGCGAAATTCTCGGCTACAGCATGCAGAAAATGGCAGAGCTGACGGATATATCCGAGGAGAGCTACCATCTGTATGAATCCGGCACGGTGGATCTGCCCTTCACCTTTATCCACAAGTGCGCCAAGGTCTTCGGCGTGGAACTGACCGTCCTTCTGGAGGGCCACAGCGCCCGCCTCTCCGGCTATACCGTCACCCGTCGGGGCAAGGGTCTGACCACTGCTTCCGAGGACGGCATCACCATCCAGGACATGGCCCCCATGTTCCGCAAGAAGCTGGCCACCCCCTACTGGGTCACTTACCAGTATTCCGACGATCTCCAGAACCAGCCCATCCACACCACCACCCACGCCGGTCAAGAATTCGACCTGGTGATCAAGGGTGCCATGCGCATCCGGGTGGGCGACCACGAGGAGATCCTCCGGGAAGGCGACAGCATTTTCTACAAATCCTCCACCCCCCACGGCATGATTGCCATCGACGGTGCCGACTGTGTGTTCCTGGCCATGATCATGGTCTCCGACACCACCGACCAGCCCCTGTACATCGGCCAGAGCCGAAAGAGCAATCCCGCCTCCAAGCTTCTGTGCGAGAAATTCATCCACGCCCAGGAGGATGAGAACGGCGCTCTGCAGGGCGTCACCTTCGACGGCGCCGACGAATACAACTTCGCCTTTGACACCGTGGACGCCATCGCCCGCCGGGAGCCCGACAAGCTGGCCATGCTCCATATCGCCAATGATATGACCGAGCGCCGCTTTACCTTCAAGGATATCAAGGACGCCTCCAGCCAGAGCGCCAACTACTTCAAGTCTCTGGGCATCAAGCGGGGCGACCGGGTCATGCTGGTGCTGAAGCGCCACTATCAGTTCTGGTTCGCCATTCTGGGCCTGCACAAGCTGGGCGCCATTGCCATCCCCGCCACCAACCAGCTGGTCAAGAAGGACTTCATCTACCGCTTCGATGCCGCGGATGTCAGCGCCATCCTCTGCACCGCCGACGGCGATACGGCACGCCAGGTGGAACTGGCCCAGCAGGAGAGCGGCCGG
>JAZQEP010000087.1:0-37523 GCA_045539075.1 Faecousia sp.
CCCTATATGGTCACCGACACCGACAAGATGGAGGCCGTCCTGGACGATGCCTATATCCTCATCACCGATAAGAAGATCTCCTCCATCCAGGAGATCCTGCCCATTCTGGAGCCCGTGGTCAAGGCCGGCAAGAAGATGATCATTGTTGCCGAGGACGTGGAAGGCGACGCCCTGGCTACCCTGCTGCTGAACCGCCTCCGCGGCAACTTCAACGTGGTCTGCGTCAAGGCCCCCGGCTTCGGCGACCGCCGCAAGGAAATGCTGCAGGATATCGCCGTGCTCACCGGCGGTACCGTCATCTCCAGCCAGCTGAACATGGAGCTGACCGAGACCACCATCAACGATCTGGGCCGTGCCCGTCAGATCGTGGTCACCAAGGACACCACCACCATCGTCGACGGTGCCGGCGAGCCCGAGGCTATCTACGCCCGTGCCCACCAGATCCGCTCCGCCATCGCCACCACCACCTCCGCCTACGACCGTGGAACGCTCCAGGAGCGCCTGGCAAAGCTTGCCGGCGGCGTGGCCGTCATCAAGGTCGGCGCCCAGACCGAGGTCGCCATGAAGGAGCAGAAGCTGAGAGTCGAAGACGCTCTGAACGCTGCCCGTGCCGCTGTGGAAGAAGGCATCGTGGCCGGCGGCGGCACCGCCCAGGTCAACGCCGTCGCTGCCGTGGAAGAGCTGATCGCCACCCTGCACGGTGACGAGCGCACCGGCGCCCGGATCATCGCAGCCGCTCTGCAGGCTCCCATCCGCCAGATCGCCGAGAACGCCGGTGTGGACGGCAGCGTGGTCTATGAAAAGATCCGCACCTCCGGCAAGGTGGGCTTCGGCTACAACGCCTACACTGAGGAATACTGCGACATGATCGCCAGCGGCATTGTGGACCCCACCAAGGTCACCCGCTCCTCCCTGGAGAATGCCGCATCCATCGCAGGCTGCGTTCTTACCACCGAGTCTCTGGTGGTGGACAAGCCCGATCCCGCTGCTGACGCTGCCATGGCAGCAGCCGCAGCCCAGGGCGGCGGTATGTACTAATCCCCATTACGCTGAACGAAAAGGCTCCCCTGACAAGGGGAGCTTTTTTTGTCATCTTCCATCTTTTCGCATACAGTAAAAACAGGCGCCGGTTTCCCGGCGCCTGTTCACAACTTAGCTGACCTGGTTTTCGTAAACTTCCACGGTGGACATTGTTTCCGCGGTGAAGTAGGCCTTCATAATGGCCTCTGCCACCTCAGCGATATTGGTGGGGTGGGCAATTCGCTCACCGTAGAGGGCCACTGCGATCTGGGGATCCTCGGCAGGCGCGAAGCAGATGAAAGCGCCATGGTCAGAGACGCTGGTGAAGGTCTGGGCTGTGCCGGTCTTGGCACAGACACGGATATTCGTGGGGAAGGTATGCTCTTCATCGTTGAAGCCGTTGAACAGCTTACGGGCAGTACCGCCGTTGGCGTAGATAACCCGCTGCATACCCTCGATATAGGAGTAGTAGGCATCGTCGCAGATCTCCATCTTGGACAGGACCTTGGGCTCATTTTCCAGCACCAGGGTCCGGTAGTCGGCGGAGACCACGCGGTTTAAGAAGGTGGCCTTCATGCGCACGCCCCGGTTTGCCAGGGTGCAGGCATAGACGCACAGCTGCAGGGGGGAGAAACGGTTCTCGGACTGGCCGATGGCGGTCAGGATCCGGTCGCCGGGGAACCAGCGGCCTTCCAGGGCGTTCTCGCCGTACTGCCTGCGCTTACTTTCGGCGTTGGCTCGCCAGCCAACGTTCTCGGGCAGCTCCACGCCGGTGGGCTCACCCAGGCCCAGGCCCTTGGCAGTCTCGTCCAGCTGCTCAATGGTCATCTTATAGCCCAGTTCGTAGAAGAAGTAGTTGCAGGAGTAGCGGATGGCATCGGCGGCGGTGATAAAGCCGTGGGTTGCCCGGGCGGAAGACCAAAGCAGACAGCTTCGGTTGAAGTCCAGCTCGGTAAACAGGCCCTTATCCTCGATCTCACTCTCGGAGTTGATGTAGCCGTTGTTCATGGCGGCGATGAGGGTGGTCATCTTGTAGGTGGAGCCGGGGGGATAGGCCGCCTGGAGGGCCCGGTTGTACATGGGTTTCAGGCTGTCGGCGGTGAGCTTCTCGTAATCCTCGTTGAAGGTGGCCAGATTGAAGGTGGGATAGCTGGCCATGGCCAGAATATCACCGGTCTTGACCTCCATGACCACCGCCGCGGCACCCTGGGCGTCGTGGCCCACGTGGGTGCCCACTTCCGTGTTCAGCTCCGGATTCTTGATCCACTCCATGGCCTTGGCCAGCTCCTCCTCTGCAATCTTCTGCAGATTCAGATCCAGGGTGGTCTCCACGTTGTTGCCGGCCTGGGGAACCTTCTTGCCGATGACCTTCTTGGTCTCCGGGTCGTAGATATTGGCCCAGTACTGTTCGATGATGGTGCCTTCCTTGTCGACCACATCCACGCGGGTACCGTCGGTGGCATGGAGTTCCTCCTCGAAGGCCTTCTCAAAGCCGGTCTGGCCCACGAAGGCGTCCATGGCGTAGCCCTTTTCCTTGTATTCGGCCCACTGGCTGGCATTCATGGCGCTGACATAGCCCAGGATATGGGCAGCATAGGTGGTGTGGTATTCCCGGACGGTGGAGCTCTCCGGCTGGAGGCCGGGGGTGTTCAGCTCCAGGATGGCCGCCAGGTGATCGCTGGAAACGTCCTCGATGAAGACGTAGTTACTTAGGTTCGCCACGCCGCGCAGGTCGAATTCGTAGCGCAGGCCCAGCACCGCCCGGGCCTCCTCGTCGGTCCACTCCTCCGGAAAATCGTAGCGGTCCCGGAGCTTCTGGACCAGCAGTGTGGCGGAGATATCCGGGTCGATGCCCCGGTCCAGAAGATAGCTCTGGTAATAGCCGCGCCAGGCGGTGGTATAGTCATCCAGGGTGTACTCAAAGGGCCGGGTCTTGGTCACAGGGAAATGGTCGTAGTACTCCGCGCCCAGCTCCTCGCACTTTTCCAGCAGCCGGTACAGGTACTGGTTCACGCCGTCGGCGGACTCGATAACATAGTGGTTGAACACCAGGTCATAACTGGCACGGTTGCCCACCAGGATATTACCGTTGCGGTCCAGGATATCGCCCCGGGCCGCCTTCACGCGGGTCAGGGATGTATAGGTGGTGGTGTTGTTCGTATCGCCTTTGGTCTCGATGATCTGCAGATCAAAGAGCTTCACGCCGAAGAGCACGATCACCAGCAGGAACAGTCCCAGCAGCACCATTGCCCGCAATTTGCTTATTCTTTCCATGTTTCGCCTCCGATTTTCTGGATCCTGCGGGCCAGGGGATATAGGGCCACCATGACCGCAAAGCTCAGCAGCCAGGTCACGATGAACACGCCGAAGCGTCCCCAGTAGGTCAGCCCCAGGAAGATGCCGGTGCCCCAGACCGCCAGCTCATAGACAAGCAGCGCCAGGCCCGCGCAGAGGATATTGGAACGGAAGCCCCGGCGCCAGAACATCTGGCGGAACACCGTAGCGCCCACACCGAAGATGGTCAGGTAGGCCAGCACATAGGGTCCCGGGGAGGAGCCGGAGAACACAAACATCAGCGACGCGATGAACACAAAGAGGCTGCCGTTGTAGCAGTCAGAGAGCACCGTCACCAGCAGGATCACCGCGGGCACCAGGTCCGTGGTGGCACCCCGGATGGACACGCGGCTCATGAGCACATCCTGCACGATCAGCGCTGCCAGACACACCAGGGCGTACAGAGACCACTTGAGCAGCTGTTTGCGCTGCAGGGCCGTCAGGCGCAGCTTCTTTGACAGGGGGATTTTCTCCCGGTCCGGCTTAAATTCGTAATTGGTTCGTCTTCTTTTCTGTGCCATAGGAGCCTCACTCGGTGGTGTAGTTGGTCAGAATGAAAATCTGCTCCAGAGAAGCGATCTCAGCCGCGGGCTCCAGCACGGCGAACTTGGCCACGCCGGTGTCGTCGAAGCCTGCATCCACCACGTAACCCACGATCAGATTCCGGGGGTACACGGTGGAACCGGAGGTCACCACCTGGTCATTGTTGCGGATGATGGCGGAGGAGGGCAGGTAGTCCAGCTTCAGATGGTTGATATCCTTGTAGTAGTAGCCGCCCTTGCACATGCCGTTGTAGCCGGAGGAGGCGATGACGCAGGAAATTTCCAGGGTGGAGTCCAGCACGGTCTTGACCACCGCGTAGTTGGGGCCCGCTTCCACCACCAGGCCTACCACCTGGCCGTTGGCGGTGATGGCACACATGCCCTCAGCGATGCCCGCGTCGGTGCCCCGGTTGACGGTCATGGTATTGGTCCAGTCGGTGGAGCTCCAGCCGATGATGTAGGCATCCACCAGCTCGTAGTCCTCGTGGGTGGACTTGAGGTTCAGCAGGTCCCGCAGGCGCTGATTCTCACGCTCCACAGAGTCGGCCCGACGGGCTTCGTCCTCCATCTGGCTGAGCTTTTCCCGCAGCGCTTCGTTTTCCGCGGCCACGGCCTCATAGCGGAACATATAGCTGTACCACTGCTCGGCCTGGTCGGTCAGGGCGGTGGCACCGTAGCGGACCGGAGCAACGACCGCCTGGGTCAGCATGGTGGGCAGGTTCATGCCCATGGCATTGCTCAAAATCGCCAGGGCGGCGGATGCCAGCACTGCCACGATCAGAATGACCCGAACCCGGCCGGAAAATAAATGTTTCATAGTGATTCCTCCATCAGTTGGGGCGCCAGCCGCTTCAGGCACAGGCCCAGAGCGCATACGGGAAGTCCCATCACATTGTAGTAATCTCCCACCATGTGGGTGCAGAAGAGGGCCGCGCCCCCCTGGATGCCGTAGCTGCCTGCCTTGTCCATGGGCTCGCCGGAGGCTACATACCGGGCGATCTCTTTTTCGGAAAGCTCCCGGAAATGCAGGTCCGTCACCTCGGTGAAGCTTTCGCAGCACGCCCCCCGGAGCACAGTGCAGCCGGTCATCACCTGGTGGTCCCGGCCGGACAGCAGCTTCAATGTGGCGATGGCGTCAGCTTCGTCCCTGGGCTTGCCCAGGACCCTGCCCTCGCAGACCACGATGGTATCCGCGGCAATGACCACGTCACCTTCCTCCCGGGGCACCGCCAGGGCCTTGAGCCGGCTCACCCGGGCCACCTCGTCATAAGGAGGCTGGGAAACATCCATGGTTTCATCAATATCCGCCACCCGGACCGCAAAGGGAACGCCGAAGAGCTTCAGCAGTTCCTGCCGCCGGGGGGAAGCGGATGCTAAGATAAGAGACATAAGTTAATTACACTTCCTGTAATGCAGTTTTCGATATGAATTATTCCAGCCCTCTTAAGTAGAGACCTCTGGTGCAGCTGCCGGGGTCGAAGGGCTCGGGCTGCAGGAATTCCTCCAGCACCCGGTCCGTCTCCTGGCCGTTCTCGGTGGTGAAATACAGCCGCACAGCCCAGGCGCCCAGCTTGCTCAGGTCCTCCTGGCGGTCCAGCCAGCTAAGCTTCTTGCCGTTGAGCACCACGCTGCGGCAGCTGTCGCCGTCCTTGATGATGGGGAACTCCGCGCCGGTCTTGTCCGTAAGCTTCACGGGGCCCTGGTTGCAGGTGCACTGGCCGGTGCGGTTCTTGATCAGACAGTGCTCCACCACCATCAGCGGCAGCCGTCCATAGACCAGCAGCTCACAGGGGATGGCCTTGCTCAGATCCCGGATCTGGGGCATGGTCATCTCAAAGCTTAAGCAGGCGGAGGACATCTCCAGTTCCCGGCAGACAGCCAGCGAACGGGAATTGTAGATATTCAGGCCAAAATCGCCGTGGACCTTCATGCCGGCCTCCCGGGCAGTGATGAGCAGGCCGATATTGCCCACCAGCACATCCCGGATGCCCATATCCCTCAGGTCCTTCAGCTGCAGCTTCAGCTTGGGGATCTCCCGCTCCCGGACGATCCGGGGCAGTACCGCGGCCACACTGCCCCGGCGTACCAGCTGGCGGCAGAGCTTGCCGTCGGCCAGCAGAACGTGCAGGGGCACATAGAGCATGGCGGTCTCCATGGCCAGCAGACGATTGGTGATCTGCTCCCGGCTGGTGACCTGGACAGTAAGGCCCGGCTGGCCGCCGGAGCCCAGGAAATCCTTTACAGGCCGGGGTTTGCCCAGGGGCTTATTCACATGGCGGGCCCGGAGAGCGGTGAGCTGGGTCAGCGCCTCCCGGCGCATGGAGTTGATGGCGGCAGCGGAAAGGGACAGGCCGGGCTCCACATGGGTCCTTACTTCCACACAGCGGTAGGGGGTGCCGCCTGTCTTGGCCAGCCGCTCCGCCACAGCCTCGCCGGTGAGGGCCACATTCCGGGCACTCTCCGGCCGGGGTCCTTCCACGGTGCAGGTGCGGCCCTCGGGGTCAGTGACCGTCAGACTGCTGCCGGCTTCCTCTACCACAGCCCGGAACCGGATGTCCACCAGGGCGCTTTCGCCGGTCTCATAGGACTGACGGGCAGCCCGGATCCACTCGGGATTTTCCTTCTGGCTCTCCCGGACGCCGAACATCTTCCGGTCCACCCGGCCGGTGTAATATCCGTCAGTAAAGCCCTGGCGGTTGAAGGCGGTCATCAGCGCCTCCTCCATCTCCCGGGTGACCCCGCCCTTGTCCATGGCCATGCGGTAGACCGCAGTGACGGTGGCCACATACTCAGGACGCTTCATCCGGCCCTCCAGCTTGATGGAGGCAACGCCCATCGCCTCCAGCTCCTGCAGGTAGCGCACCAGGCAGTTGTCCTTCAGGCTTAAGGGGTACTTTTCCTCCCAGTGGGAGTAGCCGTAGCTCTGGCGGCAGGGCTGGGCGCAGCGGCCCCGGTTGCCGGAGCGGCCGCCGATGAGGCTGGACATATAGCACTGGCCGGAGTAGCACATGCACAGGGCGCCGTGGGCAAAGACCTCGATCTCAATGGGGGAGTTGGCGCAGATATAGCGGATCTCCTCCCGGTCCAGCTCCCGGCTTAAGACCACCCGGCGCATGCCCATGGCGGCGCACATCAGAACGCCGTCCAGATTGTGCACGGTCATCTGGGTGGATCCGTGGATATCCACATGGGGGGCGATCTGGCGGCAAAGCTCCGCCACGCCCAGATCCTGGACGATGAACGCATCCACGCCGCTCAGGGCTGCGTGGCGGATCAGCTCGATGACCTCCTCGCTTTCCCGGTCGGAGACCAGTGTGTTCAGGGTCAGATGCACTTTCACGCCCCGGACGTGACAGTATTTAATTGCTTCTGTAAGGGTTTGGATGGTAAAATTCTTCGCGCTCTGGCGGGCATTGAAGGTGCCGCAGCCTAAGTACACGGCGTTGGCGCCGTTCTGCACGGCGGCGCGGAGGGCGTCCATTGAGCCCGCAGGTGCCAAAAGTTCCAACATAGCATTCTCTCTCCATTATGGTATACTTAGGTGCATTATAGCACAAGGAGAAGAAAAGTTCCAGCCTTTCCGGCATTTTTAAAGAAAAATTCAACTTCTTATAAAATGCAAAATCCGCGGCCTGACCAGCCGCGGATCCTGCAACAAGAAAAGAGGAGAGGAAAATGAAAAAGAAGAAATATTGAATCATTTGATTATATTGTAGCTCCAATTTGTGAAGAAAAAAAGAGGGTAAATATTAAGTTCCTGTGAAGTTGTGTGAAGGATTTGTTTATTTACAGAATGGACATATTTTTATAATTCGCAGTATTTAATAAGAAATTATTGACATTCGATAATTCCTGTGCTATGGTAACGAAAAACAGGAGGTGCCAATTATGAAAAACAATACTTCCGCCCGGGTAACACTCTGGGTAAACCGGATGATCGGACTGATCATGGTCGTGCTGTGCGTATTCCTGGGGGACCTGCTTGACTGGTACTGCCGGATGCGTCAACTTCCCTGGCAGGCCATTGCCGCGATCACGGCTGGCTTCTACCTCTGTGTCCCGGCGGTGCTCTGCGCTCTGTGGTTCCTGGAAAAGCTGCTCAGAAGCGTGCTGAGCGGGAACGTATTCATCCATTCCAATGTCTCCGGTCTGCGCCGGATCCGCTGGTGCTGCGCACTGGTCAGCCTGGTTTGCCTGGCCGCGGGCATTTTCTACCCGCCCCTGCTGTTTCTGGCCGTGATCATGGCTTTCCTGGCGCTGGTGGTTAGCGTGGTGAAGAATGTAATGGCCTCTGCCGTGGAGCTGCGGGAAGAGAACGATCTGACGATCTGAGAGGTGGACTATGGCAATTATTGTGAATCTGGATATGATGCTGGCCAAGCGTAAAATGACCTCCCTGGAACTGGCAAACCGCATCGGCATGACCCAGGCGAACCTGTCTATCCTGAAAACCGGCAAGGCCAAGGCGGTGCGCATGTCCACCATGGATGCCATCTGCCGGGAGCTGCAGTGCCAGCCCGGGGACCTCTTTGAATTCGTGGAGGATGACGATCCCTGGAAGAGATAAATCCCATAAACAATCATTGATCTCAACAAAAAGGAGGCAATTATGGAGGAAAACTTAACTCCCGTTCCGGAACCTGTCCCGGAGCATCCCTTTATGGCCCGTGGGCGTGAATTTCTCTTCGGCGGCGTTACCTTGCTGCTGAGCGTCCTCATGTGCAATTTTGTCCTCTACGGCGGCTTTCATCTGGCCTTCGGACTGGCGGCGCTGTCCGCAATCGGCTGCGCCTGGCTGTATTTGAATAAGTCCGGCCGCCGGTTCGGCCGGTATGAAAAGGCCCTGCTGATCCTGTCCATGATCATCTGTATCGGCTTCGGACGGTCCGGCGACAGTTTTGTGAAGCTCGTCATGTTGCTGTTCCTCTTCGGGGCGGTGAATCTGGCCCTGTGCATCGGCGCCGGGCAGAACCGCCGGGATCCCAACGGCGCCGCCAGCCTGCTGGACGCTCCCCGGGCATTCTTTCCGCTCGGCTTCGGCAATCTGGGAAAGTCCTTCTCCGGTCTTTCCGCCGGATTCCGCCAGGGTGGGCAGACCACCCGGCGCATCGGCGCCGTGGGTACGGGTCTACTGATTTCCATCCCCTTTCTGATGGTCATGATCTTCCTGCTGATGCGGGCCGACGCGGCCTTCGAGGCGCTGGTGGATCTGCTGCCGGAATTTGAGCTGGAGGAATATCTGCGGTCCGCTTTCTTCGGATTTTTGCTGGCCTGGGTGCTCTACAGCCGGGGCGTCAGCCTGGTAAAGGCCCAGAAAGCACCTGCCGCCTGCCGCAGCCGCAAGGGCGCCAATCCGTTGACTGTGAACACCGTGCTGCTGATGGTGAGTCTGGTATACATTGCATACCTGCTGAGCCAGCTTGCTTACTTTTCCGGGGGACTTTCCGGCATCCTGCCGGAGGGCTACACCCTTGCCCAGTATGCCCGCCGGGGCTTTTTCGAAATGGCATGGCTGTGCACCATCAACCTGGTGCTCCTCTGCGGCACCATCTGGCTGCTCCGGGAGGCGCAGCTGCCCCGGATGACCAGGATCGCCGGGACCTTCCTGGCAGCCATCACCGTGTTTCTGATTTTAACCGCCAGCGCCAAGATGCTGCTCTACATTGGCTCCTACGGACTGACCCGGCTGCGGGTCCTCACGGAAGTGATCATGCTCTGGCTGGGACTGACCACGGTGCTCATCACCATCCGGTTCTTCCGGCCCGGTTTCGGCTATATGAAGGCGGTTGTGCTTACCGCCATGATCCTGGGCACTCTGGTATTCTGGGTGGATGTGAATTCTGTGGTGGCCCGATACAATGTCCGGGCCTACCAATCCGGCAAACTGGAAACGGTGGATGTGAGCCATATCGCAACCCTGGGCAATGCGGGCATCCCCTGGCTCCTGGAACTGACTGAGGACGAAGATCCCCAGGTTGCGCAAGCGGCCCGGAATCTGCTGAAATACCGTATGGAGCATCCTGAGTATTATTTCTATGAAATTGATGATTTCCGGAGCTGGAATTATACCCGCAGCCGCGCGGAGGCGTGCGTGGATATGTACCGGGAATCCAAATCATAAGCAACACCCCCGGCAGAAGCCGGGGGTGTTCCACTTTTATGAACTTACTTGGTGCCGAAGATGCGGTCGCCGGCGTCGCCCAGACCGGGAACGATGTAGGCATGGTCGTTGAGCTTCTCATCACAGGCAGCCAGGTACATCTCCACGTCGGGATGGGCCTCCTGGACGGTCTTGATGCCCTCGGGGCAGCCGATGATGTTCATCATGATGATATTCTTGCAGCCGTGCTTCTTCAGGAAATCAATAGCTGCCACGGCGCTGCCGCCGGTGGCCAGCATGGGATCCACCACGAAGGTGACACGGTTCTCGATATCCTCGGGCAGCTTGCAGTAGTATTCCACAGGCTCGTGGGTCACGGGGTCCCGGTACAGGCCGATGTGGCCGATCTTGGCGGAGGGAATCAGATCCACCATGGAGTCCACCATGCCCAGGCCGGCCCGCAGGACGGGGACGATGGCCAGTTTCTTGCCGGAGAGCATCCGGCACTTGGCGGTAGTGATGGGGGTCTCCACCAGCACCTCCTGGGTGGGCAGGTTCCGGGTAGCCTCGTAGCACATGAGGCCTGCGATCTCGCTGACCAGCTCACGGAATTCCTTGACGGGGGTCTCCTTATTGCGCAGGACGGCCAGCTTATGCTGGATCAGAGGATGGTCTAAAACGTGTACAGCCATTTTTCTATCTCCTTTGTGTTTATTGTTTTCCTTGTAATTTCTCGTTTCTTTCCCGCTCCGCCTGGCTCAGCCGCAGGTAGTTGGGTGTCAGGGCATTGCCGTCGCCAGGTTCTCCGGCCAGGGCTTTGGCTTCTGCCAGCAGCGCAACGCCCACGGCACGCTGGTGCAGCCGGTGCTCCGGGGGCAGGATCAGATTGGGAATATCGCCGGAGAGGGTCTTGTGAGTCAGCGACCCGCCGTCGCCCACCAGGAAAATGGGGCCGTCGATGTGCTCCAGTTCCTCTTTCAGCTCAGCCAGGGCGATAGCCCGGTCCTCGCTGAACCGCTCCAAAGCGCCTTGGTTTACATAAAATAGCGCATTGTAGACCTGGTTTCTCCGGGCATCCATGCAGGCGCAGACGTGGCCTTCCCAGGCACCCAGGCTAACTGCCATAGCCTCCAGGGTGGACACACCGTAACAGGGAATCTCTCTGCCCCAGGCGAAGCCCTTGGCCGCCGCCACGCCGATGCGGACGCCGGTGAAGGAGCCGGGACCCTCGGCAACGGCAACGGCGGTGATATCGTCAACGGTCTTTCCGCACTGCTTCAGCAGGTCCTCGGCCATGACCATCAGCGTCTGGCTGTGGGTCAGGCCGGTATTCTGGTAGCTTTCCCCCAGAAGCTTTCCGTTCTCCGTCAGAGCCACGGAAGCGGCCTTGGCGCTGGTTTCAAATGCTAAGATCAGCAAGGAAATCCCCTCCTTCGATGGTAATTCTGCGGGATTCCTCCCCGGTTTTCTCGATAATCACATAGACGGCATTTTCCATGGCATCGTCCACGTTTTCGCTCCACTCCACGGCGCAGACGCCGGACCTGTCCAGGTAATCCTCCCAACCGATGTCCCAGAGATCATCGGAGGAGCGAAGCCGGTACATATCAAAGTGGAACAGGGGAAGCCGCCCCCCCAGGTATTCATTGACGATGGTGTAGGTGGGGCTGGTCACCGGCTCTGCATAGCCCAGGCCCCGGGCAAGTCCCCGGGTGAAGGCGGTTTTTCCCGCTCCCAGGTCCCCCCGGTAGGCCAATACCGTCCCGGCAGGGAGAATCGCACCCAAAGCGGCACCGATGTGCTCGGTTTCCGCGGGAGAGTTGGTTGTGAATGTCATAGTGTTACCTCCCAAAGCCTTCCCCTGGGGGAAGGTGGCTCGCCACGGGCGAGACGGATGAGGGTCAGCCCCGCACCCGGTTTTTCACAGCAGCATCGATGGTTTCACATACTGCACGAAATTGTGTCATTACATCAAAATTTGAAAAACGCATCACAAGGAATCCTTGCTTCTGCAAATATTCGGAACGTTTTTTATCGTATTCCATAGCCTGTGGCTCACAATGCTGCGAACCATCCAACTCAATGATCAGCCTTGCGTAAAAGCAATAGAAATCAACAATATATGAACCCACAGAATACTGTCGTTTGAACTGCACAGGATATGTCTTCAGAAAATCATACCATAAATGACGTTCTTCTTTGGTCATCTGCTTTCGCAATTGCTGTGACCTTTTGCGTAGTTCTTTCTGCTCCATAATTGCCCTCATCCGTCAGCCCTTCGGGCTGCCACCTTCCCCCAGGGGAAGGCTTTATTTTGCAGCGTTCTTCAGTTTCTCGGCCTGATCGGCGGTGGCCAGGGCATTGATGATCTCGTCGATATCGCCGTCCATGATGGAGTCGATTTTGTAGAGAGTCAGTCCCACCCGGTGGTCGGTGACACGACCCTGTGGGAAATTGTAGGTGCGGATCCGCTCATTGCCCATGCCGGTGCCCACCTGGCTGCGGCGCATACCGTCGTTTTCCGACTGGACACGCTCCTGCTCAATCTCGTAAAGCTTACTTGCCAGCATCCGCATACATTTTTCCCGGTTCTGCAGCTGGCTGCGCTCCTGCTGGCAGGCCACCACGATGCCGCTGGGCTTGTGGATCAGGCGTACCGCGGAGGAGGTCTTATTGACGTGCTGGCCGCCGGCGCCGGAGGCCCGGTAGACCTGCATTTCGATATCCTTGGGGTCGATCTGCACATCCACCTCTTCCATCTCGGGCAGCACCGCCACGGTGGCGGTGGAGGTGTGGACACGGCCGCCGGATTCGGTCTCGGGAACACGCTGGACCCGGTGGACGCCGGATTCCCACTTCATCCGGGAGTAGGCACCCCGGCCGTTGATGACAAAATCGGCCTCTTTCACGCCGCCCAGCTCCGTTTCGTTATAGTTGAGCAGTTCCACGGACCAGTTCTGCTTGGCGGCGTACATGGAATACATCCGGAAAAGGCTGTGGGCAAACAGGGCGCTTTCCTCGCCGCCCACGCCGCCCCGGATCTCCACGATGACGTTCTTATCGTCATTGGGGTCCTTCGGCAGCAGCAGGATCTGCAATTTTTCAAAAAGCTCTTCTTTCGCGGCTTTGGCTTCGTTGAACTCTTCCTGGGCCAGATCCTTCATCTCCGGGTCGGACATGAGCTCCAGGGCATCGGCCATATCGGCTTCCGCCTTTTGGTAGGCGTGGAATGCCTCCACAATGGGCTCTAAATCGTTTTTCTCCCGCAGCAGCTTCGCCGCCTTCTTGGGATCGTTATAAAAGTCGGGCTGCTCGGATTTGGCGCAGAGCTCCTCAAACCGGTTGGCCACGGCCTGTAATTTATTCAGCATAAATCGCTCCTGAATTGGAATGAATTTTGTCGAATCAAGAGATTCCGTTGGGGAAACTTAAGATTGCTTCCGGTATACATTCAGCACGCAGCTGGCGGTGTCCGAAAGGATTTGTGTATTTTGCAGTCTCTCGGCGCCCTCCCTGCCGATACGGAACACATGGGGCGTCATGGAGAAGAGGTTGCGGATCTGCTCCCCTTCCACGGTGAAAGAAAAGCGGATGGGGATGGACTTGACCAACGCAAAGCCGGGCAATTCCGGAACGGAATCCTTTTCTTTGAACTTCAGTTCCGGATAGATGATGGATTTCAGCCCCAGCAGATGGTCCTGACAGGCCAGCACCTGAAAATAATAGCCGTCATCCCGGAGAACCCGGGCAAATTCTTCGGGCAGGGTCAGAGCAAAGAGGCTGGTGACCAGCTGTACCGTGTCACTGCGCACCGGGATGTGGGCGGCGGTGGCGGTGAACCAGGTGCAGCCCTTGTATTTGGCGGCTGCGCAGCGGACGGCCTCTTTGGAGATGTCGAAGCCCGCGAGCTCCGCATCCAGAGCGCGGGCAAGCTGGGCGGAATAGTAACCCTCGCCGCAGCCCACGTCCAGAATGGGGCCGGTGAGCCCGAAGGACTTCGCCGTTTCCGTCAGTGTATCCAGAATGGGGGCATAATACCCGGCCTCTAAAAAAGCACGGCGGGAGAGCACCTGCTCCCGGGTATCGCCGGGATTTAATGAATGCTTTTGGCTGACGGTCAGCAGGTTCACATAGCCCTGGCGGGCGATATCGAAACTGTGCCGGTTGGGACAGACATAAGTTTTGTCCGCCTTATTCAGGTTTTCGCCGCATACGGGGCAGATCAGTTCCATGTGCATCCCTCCACCTTATATCATACCCTATTTTTCGCTTCTAGTCAAATAGAAGATACTTTACCACACGGAAAGGAGCGTCCCCATGCGGAGATTGTTTGTTCTGCTTCTGGCCCTGTGTCTGGCAGTGCCTGCGGCAGCAGCCGAAACGCCCAAATACATTGCCCTGACCTTTGATGACGGCCCTTCGGGAAAATTTACCCGGCGGCTGCTGGAAGGATTGGAAGATCGTGACGCCAGGGTTACCTTCTTCCTCTGCGGCTACCGTCTGGAGCAGTATCCGGAAATGAGCCGGGAGATCCTGGATGGGGGCCACGAGATCGGGCTCCACGGCTACAGCCACAAGGACATGACCGCCATGAGCCGCCGGGACATTGCCCGGGAGCTGGATGACACCGCCGCCCTGCTGCCCTGTCGGGTCCGCTTCATCCGTCCCCCCGGAGGATTTTGTTCCGACGCGCTGCTCCAGGTGGCTGAAGTAAGGGGCTACAGCATCGGTCTGTGGTCTCTGGATCCAAAGGACTGGGCCATCCAGGACACCGCCGCTGTGGGCAGGACTATCCTGGACCGGGTCCGGGATGGGGATGTGATCCTGATGCACGACATGACGGATACCTCTGTATCCGCGGCGCTGAATATCATATCCATCCTCCAGGACCGGGGCTTTACCTTCGTGACCATGTCGGAACTGGCCCGGCTGCGGGGCGTCCGGTTGGATCCGGGAGCGAAATACCGCCGTTTTCCCCAGGGAAGCTGAGGCTTCCCTCTTTTTCTTTTGTGGCACTTTGCCATACTAAAGTGTTTCCCCCGCCTGCTTTCTGTTCACCCTGCCGAATTTATATGAAACCGCGATTTTCCACTTTACTTCTTTAGCGTGCTAAAGTATAATGCAGTCATCAAGCCAACCAAGAAAGGAAAGGTAAACACCATGAAAAAGACTATCGCTATGATTCTGAGCATTCTGATGATTCTCTCCTGCTTCGCCGGCTGCGGCAGCAAGGCAGACTCCGACCTGGCCTACATCAAGGACAAAGGCAAGCTGATCGTAGGTATCACCGACTATGCGCCCATGGACTACAAGGATGAAAACGGCAACTGGACCGGCTTTGACGCCGAGTTTGCCCAGCTGGTTGCAAAAGAACTGGGTGTGGAAGTGGAATTCTTCCTCATCGCCGACTGGAGCAAGAAGGTCTTCGAGCTGGACTCCAAGAACATCGACTGCATCTGGAACGGCATGACCATCAACGAAGAGCTCCTGAGCACCTGCTCTGTCTCCGACCCCTACGTGATCAACGCCCAGGTGGTGGTCATGAAGGCCGACGCCGTGGGTAACTACCCCGATGCTGCCAGTCTGACCGGTCTGACCTTCTCCGCAGAGAACGGCTCCGCCGGACAGACCGCCGCCCAGGATATCGGTGTTTCCGACATCGTGGCTGTCCAGGACCAGGCCGCCGCACTGATGGAAGTGGCTGCCGGCACAGCTGACGCCTGCGTCATCGACATCACCATGGCAGAAGCCATGACCGGCGAAGGCACCGGCTACGCCGATCTGGCCATCGGTCTGACCCTGACTTCCGAGGAATACGGCATCGGCTTCCGCAAGGGCTCCGACGTCACCGCCAAGGTCAATGAGATCATGGCAAAGTTCATGGAAGACGGCACCCTGGCCGCTCTGGCACAGAAGTACGAACTGACCCTGGCAAAGTAAACCATCACAGCAGAAAATCCGCAGGGGAGGGTCTTGGCCCTCCCCTGCCAAGATATCCAACAGGAGGTTAAGGCTCTATGTTTATCCCGGTGACGATGGAACTGCTCAAGGGCTTCGGCCAGAGCGTAAATATTTTCTTTCTGACCCTGCTCTTCGCCCTGCCACTGGGCGGCCTTGTAGCCATGGGAACCATGAGCAGCTTCCGTCCCCTGCAAGCCCTCACCCGGGGCTTTGTGTGGATCATCCGGGGCACTCCGCTGATGCTGCAGCTGATCATCATCTTCTACGGCCCGGGCCTCATGTTCGACCTCCCTGCCCTGCCCCGGTTCACGGCGGTGATCATCGCCTTCTCCATCAACTACGCCTGCTACTTCTCCGAGATCTACCGGGGCGGCATCGAGTCCATCCCCCGGGGCCAGTATGAGGCCGGTCAGGTGCTGGGCATGACGAAGGTCCAGATCTTTTTCCGGGTGGTGCTGCTCCAGGTGATCAAGCGGATCATCCCCTCCATGAGCAACGAGATCATCACGCTGGTAAAAGACACCGCCCTGGCCCGTGTCATCGCGGTGTACGAGGTCACCTGGGCCGGCGAATCCTTTATCAAGAAGGGGCTCATCTGGCCCCTGTTCTATACCGGCATCTTCTACCTGCTCTTCAGCGGCGCCCTGACAGTGTTCTTCGGCTGGCTGGAGAAGAAGCTGGACTATTTCCGGGGGTGATACTATGGCGATTCTGGAAGTGAACAATCTGCAAAAGAGCTTCAACGGCACCGAGGTTCTCCGGGACGTGAGCTTTTCTCTGGATAAGGGGCAGGTGCTGGCCATCATCGGCTCCTCCGGCAGCGGCAAGACGACGCTCTTACGTTGTCTGACCGGTCTGGAGACCCCCTCGGGGGGCAGTATTCTGGTGGACGGCGCTCCCGCGGCGGTCAGCGGTCGGCTGGGACTGGTGTTTCAGAATTTCAATCTCTTCCCCCAGTACACTGCTCTGGAAAATGTGACCCTGGCCCCTTCCCTGCGGAAAAAGCAACCCGCCGCAGTGCTCCAAGAGAGGGCCCTGGACCTTCTGCGGCAGGTGGGACTGGAGGACCGGGCAAATGCCTATCCCTGGCAGCTTTCCGGCGGACAGCAGCAGCGCGTTGCCACCGCCCGGGCTCTGGCTCTGGAACCCCGGATCCTGTGCTTCGATGAACCCACCTCCGCCCTGGATCCGGAGCTCACCGGCGAGGTTCTGCGGGTGATCCGGGGTCTGAAGGAAAAAAATTTCACCATGATCGTGGTTACGCACGAAATGGAGTTTGCAAAATGTGTTGCGGATGTGGTAATATATATGGCAGAGGGGATCATCGAGGAGATGGGCACCCCGGAAGACATATTTATCCACCCCCGGAGCCAGCGGACACGGAGCTTCATCCGGGGAGCACAGCAGACTTTTTAGGAGGGCGTCCCCATGGACCAGAAGACCAAGCAGCAGAAACAGCAGGACCTTTTCCAGCTTCTCGCGAAGACCTCGGACCCGGCGGATATTGCCGCCCTGTTTGAGGACCTGTGCACACCGAAGGAGGTGGAGAACATGGCCGAGCGGCTCTATGCCGCCGAACTGCTGCTGGAGGGCAACACCTACAACCAGGTCATGGCTCTGGCGGATATCTCCTCCGCAACCTTGAGCCGGGTCTCCCGGTGCGTGCAGCAGGGCAAGGGCTACTGCAAGCTGCTGAAAGAAGTTGAATAAACACAACCGGGAGGGCGTTCCCTCCCGGTTTTCCGCATGAAAAAACAGCCCCGAAGCGGATGCTTCGGGGCTGTGATGCAAACATTAGTCAGCGACGTAGGGCAGCAGGGCGATCTGACGGGCACGCTTGATAGCGGTGGTCAGGTCACGCTGGTGAGCTGCGCAGGTACCGGTGGTACGGCGGGGCAGGATCTTGCCGCGCTCGGACAGGTAACGGCGGAGCTTAGCGGTGTCCTTGTAATCGATAGCGGTCACCTTGTCAACGCAGAAAGCACAAACCTTCTTGCGCTTGCGGGGACGCATTGCACGCTGTTCAGCCATGGGATTTCCCTCCTTGTAAGTTTAGTGAAAAAGTTCAGTGTTTAGAAAGGCAGCTGGGCGTCGTCGTCGTCGAGCATCGCGAAATCGGATGCGGGAGCGGCTGCGGGAGCACCGTAGTTGTTGCCGCCGTAGCTGGGCGCGGGAGCGTTGTAATTGCCGCCACCGTAATTATTATTACCGTAGCTGCTGCCGTAGGCATTACCGCCATAGGTATTGCCGCCGTCATTGTCCCGCTTGCTGTCGCCGAAATAGCAGTTGTCTGCCACGACTTCAGCAGTGCGACGCTTGTTGCCGTCCTTGTCGGTCCAGGAACGGATCTGGAGCCGGCCGGAAACCACGATCATACGGCCCTTGGTGAAATACTTGGAGACAAACTCGCCGGTCTGACGCCAAGCCACGCAGTCGATGAAATCGGTTTCCTTTTCGCCGCCGTCTCTGCCGCCGAAGTCACGGTCGACAGCCACGGTAAAGCTGGCAACGGCGATGCCGCTGCCGGTACGGCGAAGTTCGGGATCACGGGTCAGACGACCCATGATGGTGATGTGGTTGAGCATGAATTACTCCTCCACGACAGTGGTCAGGCAGCGCATAACGCCTTCAGTGATCTTCATCACGCGCTCCATCTCAGCGGGGAACTCGGGCTTGGACTCGAAGTTCATCAGAACGTAGTAGCCCTCGGTCAGGTCATTGATTTCGTAAGCCAGGCGACGCTTGCCCCACTCGTCAATGTTGGACAGAGTACCCTCCGCCTCCACCATTGCCTTGAACTTTTCCACAAGTGCTGCGATGCCCTCCTCGCCCTGGGTGGGGTCGATGATGTAGAGCACCTCGTACTTACCGGTGATCTTAGCCATGTTGATTGCACCTCCTTATGGTCTGGATGGCCCCCGATTGCGGCGGGAGCAAAGAGTTTATCTGCGTTCGCAGACCCAATTATTCTACTGGATATTTAAAGAAAAGTCAAGCATTTTTTCATAAAAAATGCATTTTCCCTCTTTTCCTCCCATGTTGGATCTTGCGGAAATAATTGACTTTATTTCGAACTTATTGTAAAATATAGACAATTCCCGCGGTGCGCCGCCGGAACCGCCCCGCCCTACATTTTTTATCTCTGCGGGGTCACCTTTCAAGGAGGAAACTTACCATGAAAAAGTTACTTGCGATTTTGCTTTGTCTTGTAATGCTCCTCAGCCTGGCTGCCTGTGAGCAGACCGGACCCGGCAGCGAGAAGGCCGATGATCTGACCCTGGCTCTGGTTGTGGCCGGCAATTTCGGCGACCGCTCCTTCTATGACTCTTCCAACGAAGGCGCCACCCGCCTGGAAGCCGAGGGCGTCACCGTCAAGCGCATCGAGTGCGGCAACGAAAAGCACACCGAGCAGATCTACAACGCTGCCGACGCCGCCAATATCGTGGTGCTGGTGGGCTGGGAATTCTACGATGTGGAAGCTGTGGCCACCGAGTATCCCGATGTGAAGTTCATCTGGATCGATAACGCCACCTCCGCTCCCGTGGCAAATGTGCTGAACATCACCTACGCCCAGAACGAGGGTTCCTTCCTGGCAGGCTATGTGGCTGCCAAGATGAGCGAAAGCGGCATCATCGGCGCCATGGGCGGTCAGGACCAGGACACCATCAACGACTTCATCGTGGGCTACAAGCAGGGTGCCCTGTACGCCAACCCCGATGTGCAGGTTGAGGTCATCTACTCCAACGACTATGACGATCCCGCCATCGGCAAGGAATGCGCGCTGACTCTGAACGAAAGGGGCGCCGATGTGGTCTTCCAGATCGCCTCCAAGTGCGGCGACGGCGTCTTCGAGGCTGCCCAGGAGAATGGCTTCTACGCCATCGGCGTGGACTCCGACCAGAAGCACATCAATCCCGATGTGATCATCTGCTCCATGTGCAAGCAGGTTGGCGCTTCCATCTATGACGCTGTGAAGCAGTACATGGAAAAGGGCGACGACTGCGGCCTCTTCGGCACCACCTGGGTCGCTGACATGGCCACCGGCTATGTGGGCCTGGCCTACGGCGAGGAAGGCGCAACCCAGCAGATCTCCGACGAGATCAAGGCCGAGGTTGACGAACTGGCCAAGAAGATCGTGGCCGGCGAGATTAAAGTGGATACCACCAGATAAGCGGTATATCAAAAAGGAGCTCCGGTTGGAGCGCCTTTTTCTTTGCCAAATATTAATTTATTGTAAATATTACCCATATTACGCCCGGCTCTGTTGCGATATTTGTGCAATTGTGTTATATTTAATATGACCAATGACCACAACCCTTTCCATTTGTCCGTCATCCACCGTCTTTCGAAAGGAGTGAGCTTCATGAGTAAGCAGTACGTCATCGTCATCGGCAGACATTTCGGCTCAGGCGGACGCCAGATCGGCGTTCAGCTCTCCGAAAAGCTGGGCATCCCCCTGTACGACAAGTCCATCTTAGGCAGAGTTGCCGAGGAGCAGGGTGTTTCCGACGAGCGCCTTCGCAAAATGGACGAATACCTCAACGGCAATCGGTTCCAGAATATCGGCTTGCAGGTCGGCAAGGTGATCATGGGACCCGCCTACCTGTACGAAACCGACCCCTCCATGGCCCTGGACCGGGAAAAAGTGTTCCAGTGGCAGTCCGACCTGATCCGCCGCCTGGCAGATGAGGGTCCCTGCATCATCGTTGGCCGCTGTGCCGACTACGTGCTGCGGGAGCATCCGAACCTCATCTCCATCTTCGTCACCGCGCCCAAGGATATCCGGGAAGCACGGATCAAAGAGCTTCACCCCGACCATCCCAAGGAAAATTATGAGACCCACCGGCAGTTCATCGACAAAACCGACCGGCTTCGCGGCTACTACTACGAGTACCACACCGGCCGCCGCTGGGACAGCATCGATCACTATGATATGGTGGTGGATTCCAGCAAGCTTGGCATCGACGGCACCGTGGATATGCTGATGGACTACATCAAGCGCCGCACCGAATAATCCCATAAAGTGGCAACAGCCGGGCAGCAATGCCCGGCTTCCCTTTTGCGGAATAAATTATCGTTTAGCTTGATACCTTCCCCCTGGGGGGAGGTGGCCCGAAGGGCCGGATGAGGGGACCGCAGACGGTTTTCCGGAAGATTTCCGTCAAATCATGTAAGTCCCCTCATCAGTCACGGCTTACGCCGTGCCAGCTGATTGATTATGGTGTGATTGCCACCGGCAATCACCAATATTTAGATTCGCTGTGCGGCGCACCACCCCGGAGAGAAGCTCTTGTAAACGATCATATATCTGCATACATCAAAAGCCGCAGCATATGCTGCGGCTTTAGGTTTACACTTCCATAACGGTTTTGAAGATCTCGTTGATCCGGTCCTTCCGTCCCAGCAGATACAGGGCGCCGAAGAGGGCCTCCACACCGGTGGCCTTGGCGTACTCGGCGGGGGTGGCGGATTTTGGAACCGCGTGGACATGGGAATTCTTGCCCCGTCGGTAATAGGCCAGCTCATCCTCGGAAAGCATGGGGAGCATTTTGTCGGCAAATTTAGCCTGGGAGGTGGCCTTCACCATGTGGATGGTGTCCTTGTGGAGCTTGTCCACGGTCTTATCCCCCCGGGTGCAGAGGTAGGCCCGGCAGAGGATCTCAAAGACGCAGTCGCCCAGGTGGGCCAGGCCTAAGTTGGAAATGGCGTTGACCTGCTGGGTGGTGAAATTTAAGTCGAAATAGTTTTCCATAGCTTTCCTCGGTTCACCAAGAATTGGGCGCACAGGCCGGTGAAGAGTCCTGTGACGATGGAGATTGCCGCCAAGGGCGGCAGATATGCAATGAGTCCCGGCGTGCCGGTGATGAGGATGGACATGCCCACCTGGCCCACGGAATGGGCTACCGCGCCGATGCTGCCCGCCACCCAGAGCTGCTTGTGCGTCAGCACCTTCCGCAGCAGGATCGTCACCAGGATGGCCAGGGTGCCTCCGGCGGCGCTGTAGAAAATGGAGCTGAAATTTCCCGCGAAGACCGCGCCCAGGAAGACCCGGCAGAATAAAATGGAAGCCGCCTCCCCGGGGCCCAGGGCGAAGACGGCAAAGACCGTCACGATATTGGCAAGGCCCAGCTTCACGCCGGGCAGGGGCACAACGGCCGGGATCTGGGCCTCCACCATGAAAATGGTCAGAGCAATGGCGGTGAGCAGGGCCATTAAGGTCAATTTTCTGGTTTTCACGGGGTTCACCGCCTTTCCTGGTGATAACAATAGCAGATTTCCGGAAAAAAGTAAAGCCCCACAGAATTCTGTCGGGGATTTTCCGGATCCAAGTCCGGATTTTCACGGTTTTTCCCAGTGTTCTTCCCATAAAATGGAACCATAAATTCGATTTTAGGGAGGACGGGCCATGCAGTGCCAGAAGCTGAAAACCTATATGGAGACCGGGAGGGTGGTCTTCGTCCCGGCGAAGAACATCCGGCCCAATCCGCTCCAGCCCAGAAAAGTATTCCGCCAGGAGCCCTTGGAGGAGCTGGCGGAGTCCATTCGCCGTCACGGGGTGTTGCAGCCCCTGTCCGTTCGCCGGACGGGCATCAATTATGAACTCATCGCCGGGGAGCGGCGGCTCCGGGCCGCCAGGCTGGCGGGCCTCAGCGAGGTTCCCTGCATCGTCATGACCATGGACGACCGGGAATCGGAGATGGCAGCCATGGTGGAAAATCTCCAGCGGCAGGATCTGGACTTCATCGAGGAGGCCATGGGCATCTCCCGGCTGATGGAGCACGGGAATCTGAGCCAGGAGCAGGCGGCGAAGCTGCTGGGAAAGAGCCAGAGTGCCGTGGCCAACAAGCTGCGGCTGCTGCGCCACTCCCGGCCGGTGCTGGAAGCCCTCCGGGAGCAAAATCTTACGGAGCGCCACGGCCGGGCGCTTTTGAAGCTACCCACGGAGGAAGGTAAACTCGCCGCCATTGCCCGGATCGCGGGCAGCGGCATGAGCGTAGCCCAGACGGAAAGATATGTGGCTCAGCTGCTGTCAGAGGGCCCCGCCCAGCCGCCGCGGCCCAATATCACCGCGTTTTTAAACAGTCTGACCCAGTCCCTGGCCCGGATCCAGTCCGCCGGCCTGGGCGCTGTATCCGAGCGGAAGGAGACGGAGGACCGAATCGTACTGACCATTACCATTCCGAAATGAAAAAGGCCGGACATTCGTCCGGCCTTTTGCCATGTTTACTTGTTGCGCACTTCCATGAACAGTCCTTCCACATACCGGGAGATATCCTCCGGCAGGTAAGAATAGCTGGAGCCATGGGACTGGATCTCCTGGCTGGGGTAGACCACGTCGCTCTCCGCCAGAGATTCGTCCATGAATTCCTTGGCAGCGGGGACAGGAGAGGCGTAGCAGATATAGTCCATATTGGCGCCGGAGATCTCCGGCTCGCAGAGGAAGTTGATGAACAGCTCCGCTGCCTCCTTCTCCTGGGCGCAGGCGGGAATGCACATGGAGTCGATAAACAGGTTAAAGCCCTGGTTTTCCGGCAGATAGAAGGCAAGATTTTCATTGCTTTCCATCATCATCACGCAGTCACCGGCGTAGTAGACGCCGATGTAGGCTTCCTCATTCTCCATGTAGGAGTAGATCTGGTCCATGACATACTGCTGCACCAGGGGCTTCTGCTCCAGCAGCTTATCGGCACAGGCCCGGAGCTCGTCCTTGTCCGTGGTGTTCACGTCGTAGCCCAGCAGGTACTGGGCGATACCGAAAGCATCACGGGAGTTGTCGAACATCAGGATCTTACCGGCGTACTTCTCATTCCACAGCAGCTCCCAGCCGGTGACATCCGCCTCATCCACATACTTGGTATTGTAGATGATGCCCACGGTGCCCCAGGTATAGGGGACGGAATACTTATTCTCCGGGTCGAAGGCAGTATTCTTGAAGGTGTCGTCGATATATGCGTAGTTGGGGATATTGCTGTAGTCCAGCTCCAGGAGCATATCCTCCTTGATCAGCCGGGCGATCATATAGTCCGAGGGGATGATCACGTCCACCGTAATGCCGCCGTTACTCAGCTTGGTATACAGCGCCTCGTTGGAATCGTAGGTGGAGTAATTGACCTTGATATGGGGGTAGCGCGCCTCGAACTCGGCGATGATATCCATGGTATCGTCGCTGCCGTCGGCGATGTTCTGGCCCCAGTTGTACACATTCAGGGTGATGGTCTCCTGCCGTGCGGTAAAGATGAGCGCCGTGCCGCCGGCAAGGAGGGCGATGACGCAGGCAGCCGCAGCAATACGCTTGAACAGGCGCATCTGCTTACTTTCCACTCTTGCCCGGTTTTCCGTACGCTTCTTGTCCGCCCGAAGCTGCAGCAGGTTCATGGTCAGCATCAGAATGAAGATCATGCCGAACAGCAGGGTGAACATGGCATAGACCTTGGGCTGGATGGGCTTTTTGGTGTAGGAGTAGATCTCCACAGGCAGTGTGATAAAGCCGGTACCGGTGACAAAATAGCTGATAACGAAGTCATCCAGGCTCATGGTAAAGGCCATGATCCCACCGGCCAGGATGCCGGGCATGATCTCGGGCAGGGTCACCTTAAAAAAGGCCTGCAGGGGGGTGCAGCCTAAGTCCATGGCGGCATCGGTGAGGGAAGAATCCATCTGCCGCAGCTTGGGCATCACGTTTAGAATCACATAGGGCAGGGAGAAAGTCACGTGGGCAATGAGCAGGGTCCAGAAATTGAGGCTTTCCTTATGGCCCAGCAGATTGCTGCCCACGAAGACGAACAGCAGGGAAAGGGAAACACCGGTGACGATATCGGGATTGGTCATGGGGATATTGGTCAGACCCATGACGAAATTGCGCATTCTGGGCTTCAGATTGTTGATGCCCACAGCGGAGAAGGTACCGAACACCGTGGCAATCAGGCTGGAGAGCACCGCGATGAGCAGGGAGTTGCCCAGCAGACCCAGCAGCTTGTCATCCTGGAAAAGCCGCACGTACTGCTGCAGGGTGAAGCCCTCAAACTGGGTGATATTCTTACCCGTATTGAAGGACGCCACCACCAGCACCGCCATGGGCAGGTACAGGAACATGAACATCAGGATGGTGAGGAACTTGTTGGTCTTCTTCATACGATGACCTCCTCATCCCCGCCGAAGCGATTCATGATGCCGGTGCACACAAACACCAGCAGCATCAGCACCAGGGAAAGGGCCGCGCCCAGATTCGGATTGTTGCCCTGCTTGAACTGGCGCTCAATGACGTCGCCGATGAGCACCGTGTCGGTGCCTCCCAGCTTCTGGGAGATATAGAAGGTGGACACGGCGGGCACGAAGACCATGGTCATACCGGAGAGAATGCCGGGAACACTCAGGGGCAGGGTGACCTTCTGGAAGGTCTGCAGGGGGGTGCAGCCCAGGTCCTCGGCGGCCTCGATGAGCCGGTGGTCGATTTTCACGATGGTGGCGTACAGCGGCAGGATCATGTAGGGCAGGTAGTTATAGACCATGCCCAGGATCACGGCGCCGGGGGTGCGGATCAGCCGCAGCCGGGGCAGGCCCAGCGCGGACAGCAGATTGTTGATGATGCCGGTATCCTGCAGCAGGCCAACCCAGGCCAGGGTGCGCAGCAGGAAGCTCATGCACATGGGCAGCATCACCAGCATGTACAGCAGCTTCTGGGCCACGGGGCCGGTGTGGGCGATGTAATAGGCCACAGGATAGCCCAGCAGCAGGCAGATAAAGGCGGAAATCAAGGAGTACAGGATCGACTGCCACAGCACCGGCAGGTACATCTTCAGATTCAGCAGATTTCCCCAGGTGAATTCACCGGTGGCCGGGTCGGTAAGGGCATAATAGCCTACCACGCCCAGGGGGATCAGGGTGAACACCACCATGAACAAGATGTAGGGGGTGCTGAGCAGAACAGAATTATTCTTCTTCATCGGCGGCATCCTCCGTCAGCTCGTCATACTCGGCAGAGTAGGAGCTGTAGTCGCCAAACATGCCGGAGTATTCGCTCTTGCGCATGATGTGTATGTCCTCGGGATTCAGCCGGATGCCGATGGTGGTACCCACACCGTGGAAATCGGTGGTCTGGATCAGCCACTTGAAGCCCCGGAAGTCCACGATGATATCGTAGTTCAGTCCCTTGAAGGTAACGGAGGTGACCACGCCGATCAGATGACCCTGGGGTGGGGGCACGATGTCGATATCCTCGGGACGGATGACTACATCCACCGGCTCGTTGGGGTTAAAGCCCTTATCCACACACTCAAAGATCCGGCCGAAGAACTTCACCCGGTAATCTTCCAGCATGACGCCGTCCAAAATATTACTTTCGCCGATAAAGTCCGCCACAAAGGCGTTCTTGGGTTCGTTATAGATATCCTCAGGCTTGCCGATCTGCTGGATGCGGCCCTTATCCATGACCACCACGGTATCGGACATGGAAAGTGCCTCTTCCTGGTCGTGGGTCACATAGATAAAGGTGATGCCCATGGCCTGCTGGATCCGCTTCAGCTCGTTCTGCATATCCTTGCGCAGGCGAAGGTCCAGAGCGGCCAGAGGCTCATCCAGAAGCAGCACCTTGGGCCGGTTCACCAGAGCCCGGGCAATGGCCACACGCTGCTGCTGGCCGCCGGAAAGGGCGTTGACATTCCGGTTCTCGTAGCCCTTCAGGCTGACGATCTCCAGGATCTCATGGACCCGGCGGTCGATCTCATCCTTCGGGAGCTTTGCCACCTTCAGGCCGAAGGCGATGTTCTCGTACACATCCAGGTGCGGGAACAGAGCATAGCGCTGGAACACGGTATTGACCTGGCGCTGGTAGGGCGGCACGTCATTGATGACCTTACCGTCGAAGGTGACGGTACCGGAGGTGGGCGTCAGAAAGCCGCCGATGATCCGCAGGGTGGTAGACTTGCCGCAGCCGGAGGGACCGAGCAAAGTGAGGAATTCATGGTCATTGAAGTAAAGATTAATATCGTCGAGAATACGCTCCCCGTCGAACTCCATGCAAAGGTTCTGGAGTCTGATGAGTTCCTTGGACATTATCCTCCCCCATTTCTATCGAGTTTTTCGTCAAAGTACGACAAGATAAATATATCGTAAAATCACGTAATGTCAATGTATTTGGGAAAATTATCTTTACCAGACGGACAAAAGGTCTCTGCTCCGGGAGTTTTTCCGTTCCGGAGCAGGTTCCCCTTCGCCTATAATATCGTGGGTCTAAAGTAGATTTTCCATTGTCAGCCGCTGACTTTTGGCCAGCGCTCCCAGCAATGATGCCAGCTGAAGGGAATTTTCCTCCAGGAACTGCCGGTCCCGGGAGGCCGTCAGCTGCATAAGCAGCGCGTCCACCGCTTCCAGGGCGGCGTGCTCCGCCAGCACAGAGGTGAGTGCCTTCGCACCCTCCCACCGGGACTGCAAAAGCCGAAAGACCTGCGCCGCCTGCTCCGTATCACCTTCCCGGGCCGCTTCCCAGCCGGAATGGGCCAGAGTTTCCAGTTCGCCGTGAAACCGCTCCATCCAGGCGCCGCTGACCAGCCCCGCTGCCAGCAGCAGCGCCAGCAATCCCGCGCCCAACCGCCAGCGCCTCATGACTGTCCCTCCTTCCCGATCCAGAGGATCCGGTCCGACCGGTCCACCGTGAGAAGAAACGTGCCGGCAATGGTGGCGCGCCGCTCCTCCAGCACCCGGCGCAGCCAGGCATCGTTCTTTTCCGCCTTTTTCAGATTCTCCTGGCTCAGGTACCCGTCCTCGATGATGGTGAACGGCAGATACTGCTTCCTGGCCCGGATCCCAGCGTCCTGGGCGGTAGCGGGAACCTCTTGGGGATAGGGAAAGACGGAGAGAGTCCCGTCAGTTTCCAGAATGGCAAACTGCACCGCGGATACATCCAGCACATCCTTCTGCCGCAGCTTCACCCCAAGCTCGTCCAGAGTGATCCGGGCGGCACGCATATTGCTCTGAAGCAGTCTGCCGTTGTCGATGAGGATCACCGGCTTGCCGCACAGCAGCCGCCGGAACCGGACGCTGGCCATGGTCAGTCCGGACAGGGTCAGCTCCAGCCCCAGCACCGCCAGAATGGGCACCAGGCCGGACAGCAGCGGGATACCGTTATTCTGCATGGGGATGGAAGCCAGGTCCGCGATGAGCATAGCCACCACAAATTCACTTGGCTCCAGCTGGCCGATCTGCCGCTTACCCAGCAGCCGCATACCGGCGATGAGCACCAGATACAAAATCACCGTTCGGATATAGGAGATCATCATATGCACGCACCTCCTTGGTAGGATGCAGCAAATTCTCCTGTTTATACCGCCAAAGCAGGGAGGGCAGAGTCTGGTCTTTCCCGGGGCAAGGTATCCATTGCCCACTGCGAGAACGAAGCCGCCGCAGTCAAGCTGCGGGAGATGATCGCCCGGGAGCTGCCCCAGGTCAGTGTCCGGATCGGCATCAACCGGGGCCTGTGCAGCTACTACGCGGAAAAAGGCGGCCTGCAGGTGGGCTTTGAAAAATTCTGATTTCCGCCGCAGACATATAAAAATCCGGGAGAAGCATTTCCGCTTCTCCCGGTCTTTTTATACAGTTCTGGTCCACTCGGTGATCAGCAGGCCCGGCAGCAGCCACACCAGCTGGTACAGCAGCACATTGACCGGGGTCAGCAGCTCCGTAGAGCCGATATAGGCCAGGGCCGCCATGATAAGCATGCCCACCAGTCCCGCCACCACATGGATCACGGTACCGCAGCGGCTGGCAGTGCGCAGGGTTCGGGCGCCGGTAACGGCGTAGCTCATGGCAGACAGATTTTCCTGAGTTGCCAGGGCGCCGGCCACCAGAGTCTCCCCGGGTTGGACCCGGATCAGCTCGTCCCGGACCTTCCGTTCCGGGAAGCGGTAACGCTTTGCCTTCACGCCGAATTTGCTGCGCAGCAACTCCGCGGTGATGAGGAAATCCGGGGAAAGCACCACCGGCGTGATCTTCCGGCAGCCGCCCAGGGACACCAGCCCTCCGGCGGCGGATTTGGTGCGGTTATAATTGATGGCGAACACAGCGCTGAATTCCTTCTCGATGGCGCAGTACACCGCGTTGGGCACCTGGGTACCCTCGGGCATCTTGATGCCCTGGCTCTCCAGGAACTCTTTGGTGCCCACCGCAACCTCTTCGTTGCGGACCAGGGCGGTGATGCCGCCGGCAGAGTGAATCTGCAGATTGGTCACGGCATAGTTGGGGCAGCTGCGGCTCTTCAGCAGCTGGGTAAACACAGGCTCCAGGCCGCCGCCGTTGGCCTTGATTACCGCGGCAGCGTAGGCAATGACCTCTTCAGGCTCCCGCTCGCCCAGGAACTTGACACCGTTGAGCTTGGTGGCGCCCAGAGGGAAGATGTCCCGGTCATGCAGCGGGAACATGGCCTTGCCGCAGAGGGTCTTAACGCCCTGCCAGCCGCAGATCACGCTGCCAACCATGTGCAGCCGCCGCTGCAGAATGGCCGCGGGGCGGGACTGGCTGACGAAGAAGCCCGCGGGCACTGCCACCAGCATGGAAGTGGCCAGGATCTGCACGGCCATGGACACGCCATGGCGCAGGTATGCCAGCACCGCGATGCCGATGCAGCCCAGCAAACTCACCAGGGTGAAGATATTCTGGGCACGCTCAGGGCCGGTGCGCTTGCCGTAGTTGTCCATGAAGTCCTCCAGCCGGCCTTCCGTCCGGAGGATGCCGGCCTTACCCTCGTGGTAGTCCGGCTGTTTCACCAGGCCCACCAGATTCACGGCCTTGCGCAGGGTGTCCATCTGTCCCATCTCCGTCTGGCGGCGCAGGGACCGGTTCCAGAGGGCGAAGGTCATTTCCAGGCTGAAAGCGGCGCAGCAGGGTACACGCAGCTCCCGCAGGCAGATGAGGCTGTCCGCGGCGCAGGCGCCCAGAGTCAGCACCAGCATGGTATTCAGAGAGAATTTTCCCGTAAACAGGTCCACAATGCCGTCCATCAGCACATAGCAGCCCACCAGTGCGGAGACCATCATGGCAAAGATCTGGCTGAAGATCATCAGCTTCAGCCGGTTCTGGGCCACCATGCCCAGGGCATACATAGCCGTGGCACCAGCGCAGAGGGCTACCACCAGCAGGCTCACCAGGATCGCTGCCTGGACACGGCCCACGCCGATCTCAGTGAGCTCGTAGTAGCGCTTTTCGGGGCCTGCCACCAGCTTGCGCTTCAGTTCCCGGAGCCGGGAGCGGAAGATGATGGGGTCCTGCTTCACAGGCTCAGGAGCGGCGGTCGTTTCCTCAACCGCTTCCGGAGACTCCTCTCCGGTCTCGGCGGTTTCCTCCTGCGCAGGCGCTTCTTCCTCTTCTTCGCCCGCCTCTTCTTCATCCTCAGAAGTTTCGGCCTGCTCCGTTTCCTGGCGGGTCATCTCCCGGGCCCTGGCCACCGCCTCGGACAGGTCATCCAGGCGGATGGTGTCGTCGGTCACAGCTGACGGCTCTTCATCGGCAGGGTCCTCACGGTCGAAGACCTCCATATCCAGGCACACTTCCTCCGTCAGATCAGGAATCCGGCGGGTCTCGTCCAGGCTCAGTTCCGCCTGGGGCTCATTCTGTTCACCGGGGATCTCCGGCAGCACCCGGGTGTCCTCCAGAGACAGCTCCGGCATACCGGATATTTCCTCCGGATTATTCTCCGGCTCCGGATTTTCCGTGCCGAATTCCCGCATGATATCCTCCAGCGAGAAAACTTGGGTATTGTCTTTGTTCTCCATAGGGTTTCCTCCTGCGGGTTTAGCCCAGCCGCTGGCGCACCGCCTCGTAAAGCAGAATGGACGCGGCGGCAGAGGCATTGAGGGAAGAGATATTTCCCTTCATGGGGATATGCACCATCACATCGCAGTTTTTCCGGACCAGGGGGCTCATGCCGTCGCCCTCGTTGCCGATGACGATGGCGGCAGGGCCGGTCAGGTCCGCCTTGTACATGGGGATGGAGCCCTCGGCGGCGGTGCCGAAGACCCAGACGCCCTTCTCCTTCAACTCGGCGATGGCGTTATTGATATTGGTGACCCGGGCCACCTTCATGTACTCCATGGCACCGGCGGAAGCCTTGGCCACGGTAGCGGTGAGGCCCACACTGCGGCGCTTGGGGATGATGACGCCATGGGCACCGGCACACTCGGCGCTTCTCATGATGGCGCCCAGGTTATGGGGGTCGGAAAGCTCGTCGCAGATGACGATCAGGGCATTCTCACCCCGGGAAGCGGCCTCCTCCAGAATATCGTCGATGGAAAAATATTCGTGGGCGGCAGCCAGGGCAATGACACCCTGGTGGGAGCGGGTAAAGGACATCTGGTCCAGCTTCCGGCGGTCCACCGGCACGATCACGGCGCCGGCTTCCTTTGCAATGGCGGCCAGCCGCTGCAGGCCCCTGTCCGTATCGCCGTCGGCAATAAACACCTTGTCGATGGTCCGGCCGGCCCGGAGGGCTTCGGTCAGAGCGTTGCGTCCTTCCAGCTGGCCCTCAATTTCCTCCGCAGGGGCGGCATTCTTTCGCTCGGGACGGCTGGGACGGTCATTGCGCTGGGGGCGGCGGCGTTGTTCATTCATAATCATTCATCTCCATAAGATCACTGCGCACCGGTGTCTTCCGGGCGGATAATTTGTGGCATACCAATAGATAATAGCATTATAGCAGATATTTTATCATTCCACAACTTAAATTTTCCGATGACCCCGGCGGAAATGGGAAATTCACAGAAAATTTACGCCAAATACACCGTTCCTTCATTGCAGGCGGAGGAAAATTATGCTATGATGGGTCAAATGTTATGAAAGAGGAGGCGCGGGGAAAATGGAACCCAACCGCAGCAACAATCACAACGACCGCAATTCCGGCCAGCCCCAGAAGCCGAAATTCAGCAAATGGGGCAGCCTGCTCATCGCCCTGGCAGTGGTGCTGGTCATCTCCACAGTCTACAATAATATCAAGCAGAGCCAGTACCGGGAGACCAGCTTCTCCGACTTTATGGAGGCATTCCGGACCGGACAGCTCTCCGAGGTGGAGATGCACGCCGACCGGGTCATCTACATGACCAAAGAGGAAGCCGCCAAGGACCCCAGGGACCAGAAGGCCAGCTACACCGGCCTGCCCTTCGGCGACGCCCTGAGCCTGGCCCGGGAAATTGAAGCCACCGGCGTTCCCGTGAAGGAAGTCATTGTGGAGGACAACTCCGGCATCATCATGATCCTTTATTACGCCGTGATGATCGGCATCATGTTCATGCTCATGAGCTCCATCACCAAGCGCATGAGCGGTGACGGCATCATGGGCGGCATGGGCAAGAGCAAGGCCAAGGTCTACATGGAAAAGCAGACCGGCGTCACCTTCCGGGATGTGGCCGGCCAGGACGAGGCCAAGGAATCCCTGCAGGAGATCATCGATTTCCTGCACAATCCCGGCAAGTACACCGAGATCGGCGCCAAGCTGCCCAAGGGTGCCCTGCTGGTAGGCCCTCCCGGCACCGGCAAGACCCTCATCGCCAAAGCTGTGGCCGGCGAGGCAGGGGTTCCCTTCTTCTCCATGTCCGGCTCCGACTTTGTGGAGATGTTCGTGGGCCTGGGCGCCAGCCGTGTCCGTGACCTGTTCCAGCAGGCAGCCAAGGTGGCACCCTGCATCATCTTCATCGACGAGATCGACGCCGTGGGCGGCTCCCGGGACAACCGCTTCGGCGGCAACACCGAGCACGACCAGACCCTCAACTCCCTCTTAGGCGAGATCGACGGCTTCGACTCCACCAAGGGCATCGTGGTGCTGGCCGCCACCAACCGTCCCGAAATTCTGGACAAGGCCCTGCTCCGGCCCGGCCGTTTTGACCGGCGGATCATCATGGACACCCCCAATTTCCAGGGCCGTCTGGACACGCTGAAGGTCCACACCCGGAAGATCAAGCTGGCGGAGGACGTGGATCTGAAGAAGATCGCCCAGACCGCCTCCGGCGCCGTGGGCGCGGACCTGGCCAACCTGGTCAATGAGGCAGCCCTCCGGGCCGTCCGCCACGGCCGGAAGATGGTCACCCAGGGCGACCTGCTGGCAGCCTTCGAGACCGTCATGATGGGCTCCGAGAAGAAAAATTCCGTCCGCACCGAGACCGAGAAGCGGATCACCGCCTACCACGAGGTGGGCCACGCCCTAGTTGCCGCGCTGGAAAAGAACGCCATGCCCGTGTCCAAGATCACCATTATCCCCCGGACCGGCGGTTCTCTTGGCGCCACCATGTATATTCCCGACGAGGAAAAGAATCTGTACACCCGGGAGGATCTGATTGCCAAGATCCACTCCCTGCTGGGCGGCCGCGCCGCTGAGGAAGTGGTCTTCGGCACCATGACCACCGGCGCTTCCAACGACCTGCAGCGGGCCACCGGTCTGGCCCGGGACATGATCGCCCGGTACGGCATGAGCCAGGAGCTGGGACTCCTGTCCCCCACCGTGATCACCAGCCAGTACCTGGACGGCCAGTCCAGCCTGGACTGCTCCCAGGAGACTGCCGCCATGGTGGACAAATCCGCCCAGCGGCTGCTGGAGGAGTGCTACCTGGAGGATAAGCGGCTGCTTATGGAAAACCGGGCACTTCTGGACGAGATCTCCGAGTACCTGCTGAGCAAGGAGACCATCACCGGCGACGAGCTGATGGCCTTCGTAAACGCAGACAGAAATCCTCCTGCGGACGATCCGGGCGAAGCTCCCGCAACTGAAGAATAAATAAAGGAGGCGCCCGGCGGTTTTCCGCCGGGCGCTTTTCGTTTCGGATCATTCCTCCCGCAGCTGGGAAGGGGGTGTGATCACGGGCTTGCCCTGGGCATCCACCAGCACCGTCAGTCCGCCGGCATAGCCGGCGGCGGTGAACAGGTAGTTCACGCCGGTGACCCGGTCAACCCAGATTTCCATGGTGTTGGCCACAAAGCCGCCCTGGGAATAGGTCTTTACAAATCGCTTTTCATCCATATTGTATCACTCCGAATCGAAGGGACTGTCGTCCCGGTTGATGAGAAATCTCTTTACCAGCATCGCCGAGCCCATGGAAATCATGCACAGGATGCACACCGCGCTGCCCAGGCTGCCCCAGGTGGCGATGGCCAGCACTGCCAGCCCCAGGGCCACCAGCATCAGTAAAAGGGTACGCCACGGCATTTATTCCACCACGCTCTCGTTTTCCAGCAGCTTGATGGTGCGCTTCAGGTAGCACAGGTACAGTGCATGCAGCCCAACGCCCAGAGCCGCGGCAATCACGGTGACGATGGGGGCGACCACAGCCTCACTCAAATTTGTTGCCATAACCAGGGCAGCTACAAGAACGCTTGTCAGCAAAACCATGACCATGCTCAATGCAAACTGCAGCCAGAACAGACCGGTCCACTTGTCTGCCAGTTTGGGATCCCGCGCCTGAATCAGCTCGCCGTGGGCGTCGTACTCCTGGTACTGGGCCACGATGCCGCAGATGGAGCCAACCAGCCCCAGAATTGCATTGCTGATGAAACCGCTGACCAGTGCCACCGCATAGAAGATGGCCGCCGTTTTATACCTGGGATTGGATCCTGCCAGCATGAGCAACAGGTATATGGTGGCAGCGTTGACGGCAAGGCCGATCCAGCGGGACAGGCCGCTCAATCCGAAGATTCCCAGGAGGGAATTGACCAGGGCGGCGACGCCCACATACAGAAGATATTGCAGCCACTTGGGGGTGTCGTTTCTGTTTTCGCTCATGGGGATTTCTCCTTACGGATATGTATTTTTTCGGGAGGGCACGAAGGCCCTCCCGATGGTGATTGCTTATTCCTTGACGCCTTCCACGATACCGTTGGCCAGGCCCACCAGACCCTGCATTTCGCTGGGGATGATGATCTTGGTAGCCTTGCCGTCAGCTATTCTTTGCATGGCCTCGATGGACTTCAGCTTCAGAACATTGTCGTTGGGTGCCTTCTCGTTCAGCATTTCCAGAGAGTCGGCCAGAGCCTGCTGGACCTGACGGATGGCCTCTGCCTCACCTTCGGCCTTCAGGATGGCAGACTGGCGCTCAGCCTCAGCCCGGAGGATAGCAGCCTCCTTCTCGGCGGATGCACGGAGGATCGCGGATTCCTTCTCACCCTGGGCAACCAGGATGGCGGACTCTCTCTGGCCCTCGGCCACCAGGATAGCCTGACGGCGGTCGCGCTCGGCCTTCATCTGCTTTTCCATGGAGTTCTGGATATCCTGGGGAGGCAGGATATTCTTCAGTTCCACGCGGTTAACCTTGATGCCCCAGGGGTCGGTGGCCTCGTCCAGGATGGCGCGCATCTTGGTATTGACCACGTCGCGGGAGGTCAGGGTCTGGTCCAGCTCCAGGTCGCCGATGATGTTACGCAGAGTGGTGGCGGTGAGAGTCTCCATGGCCATCATGGGCTGCTCCACGCCGTAGGTGTACAGCTTGGGGTCGGTGATCTGGAAATACACAACAGTATCGATCTGCATGGTGACGTTATCCTTGGTGATCACGGGCTGGGGGGGATAGTCCAGCACCTGCTCCTTCAGGGACACCCGACGGGCGATCCGGTCGATAAAGGGGACCTTGAAGTGCAGGCCCACACCCCAAATGCTATGGAACGCGCCCAGACGCTCGATAACATAAGCACGGGACTGCTGCACCACAGCAATGTTCTTAATAATAATGATGAGAATGATCGCAATGATCGCTACGATAATAATGCCTTCCATACTGTCCTCCTGTAAATTAAATCTCCGCGGGAACTTCCGCAGGCTCTACAAATGCTTTTACGCCTTCGATGCGTACTACCTGCACCAGCGTTTGGGCGGGGATCACCCCACCGGAAGCGGATCGGGCCGTCCAGAACATAGCGCCCAGCTTCACCTGACCCTCCGCCTTCACATTGTCAATGGTTTGTGTGACCAGACCGATGCTTCCGATCACGCTGTCAATGTTCGTCTTCACGATCTTCGGTGTGATAAACTTCTTTACCAGAGGCCGCAGCGCCGCCAGAAGTGCGCAGGACACCGCCAGGAACACCACCACCTGCACCCAAATCTGCACTTCCAGCAGGCTTAGGATCAGCGCAGCCAGCGCACCCACGGCAAACCAGATGGAAACCACCGTCACCGTGGAAGATTCCACTGCCAGGAAGACCACCATCAGCAAAAGCCAGATCAGTGCCATATAGTTCATAGGATACCCCTCCTTTCAGGTCCTATTATTACAATACCAAAAAACCGTTCTTTCGTCAATTCCTTCAACCATAAATTCTTTGTAAACTTATGCCTGAGGAAACTGCTAAATTCCGATTTGACGAACTGATCTGTGATCAGTTCGCCAAATCGGAAATTGAAAAATTTTTTATTTTGGGTATTGACAATGGATGGCGTGTGTGATATATTTTATTTGTAAATGATAATCATTCGCATTTAGGAGGTGACTTATGGAAGCGACCTCAAAAAATTTCCGCAAGCGCAACGCCATTCTTAACTACCTGCAAGACAAGGTGACCCACCCTTCCGCCGAGACCATCTACACTGACCTGAAACAGCAGATCCCCGATCTGAGCATGGCAACGGTCTATCGGAATCTGACAAAGTTCCGGCAGGAAGGTTTGGTGCAATGTGTTGCCACCGTTAAGGGCGTGGATCGCTTCGACGCAAACACCCACCCCCATGTGCATTTCATCTGTCGGCACTGCGATGCGGTGATTGACCTGCATGAGATGCAAATTCCCCCGGCGCTCCTTTCTCAGTCCCAGGCCGTCGTTGGCGGCAGGACAGAAGGCTGCTGTCTCAGCTTCACCGGTCTGTGCCGGGAATGTCTGAGTAAAGAAAACACCCATACCGCATAAAATTAAAAACAAAAACATATTTGGAGGAAAATGATTATGAAAAAGTTTGTTTGCAGTGTTTGTGGTTATGTTCACACCGCCGAAGAGCTGGCCGCCGATTTCAAGTGCCCCGTGTGCAAGGTTCCCGCTTCCAAGTTCGTGGAGCAGAAGGGCGAGCAGAAGCTGGCTGCCGTTCACGAGTACGGCGTTTACGCACAGACCGTCAAGAACAACCCCGACATCTCCGCTGAGGACAAGAAGTACATCTTCGACCAGCTGATGGCCAACTTCAACGGCGAATGCTCCGAGGTGGGCATGTACCTGTGCATGGCCCGCATCGCACACCGGGAGGGCTATCCTGAGATCGGTCTGTACTGGGAGAAGGCTGCCTGGGAAGAGGCTGAGCACGCCGCTAAGTTTGCAGAGCTGCTGGGCGAGGATCTGGAGCCCAACATGAAGGCCACCACCAAGGATAACCTGGCATGGCGTGTGGACTGCGAGTACGGTGCTACCAATGGCAAGTTTGATCTGGCCGCCTGCGCCAAGAAGAACGGCCTGGATGCCATCCACGACACCGTCCACGAGATGGCTCGTGACGAGGCTCGCCACGGCAAGGCTCTGGAGGGTCTGCTGAACCGCTACTTCAAGTAAGCCCATACCCGACGACAAGCACCGCCGGTCCCCATGCCGGGGACCGGCGGTTTTCCATAAAAAGGAGGCAA
>JAZQEP010000088.1:0-6496 GCA_045539075.1 Faecousia sp.
CACGGTGTTCCAAACGGCCTTCTCGTCAGCGCAGTAGCACCGGGCGTTCCAGGTGCGGGCCTGGGCGGGGACATTCAGGCTGTTGAAGATCTTCTCCGCGGTGTCGGGCATGAAGGGGGTGATCAGAACGGCGCTGATACGGGTGCACTCGCACAGGTTCTTCATGACCGTCAGCAGACGGGCCTTGGTCTCGTCCTTCTTGGCCAGGATCCAGGGAGTGGTCTCGTCGATATACTTGTTGGCACGGTCCAGCAGCCGGAAGACTTCGTTCAGAGCAACGCTGAACTGGAACTTGTCCATCTGCTTTTCGTAGTTGGCAATGACCTCGGCGGCCAGAGCCTTCAGCTCGCCGTCCAGAGGAGCAGCCTCGCCGCCCTCGGGCAGAGAGCCGGCAAAGTACTTCTGGTTCATGGCCACGGTGCGGGAAACCAGGTTGCCCAGGGTATTGGCCAGATCCGTGTTGATGGTGGCCATCAGCAGCTCGTTGGTGAAGTTGCCGTCGGAGCCGAAGGGGAAGGTCCGCAGCAGGAAGAACCGCAGGGCATCCACGCCGAAGCGCTCGGACAGGATATAGGGATCCACCACATTGCCCCGGGACTTAGACATCTTCTCGCCGTTGAAGTTCAGCCAGCCGTGGCCGTAGACCTTCTTGGGCAGGGGCAGGCCCTGGCTCATGAGGATGGCGGGCCAGATGATGGAGTGGAAGCGGACGATCTCCTTGCCCACGAAGTGGACATCTGCGGGCCAGAAGGCTTCCAGATCGTCATACTTGTCGTTCTCAAAGCCCAGGGCGGTCATGTAGTTGAACAGAGCGTCGATCCAGACATAGACCACGTGACCGGGGTCAAAGTCCACGGGCACGCCCCAGGTGAAGCTGGTACGGGAGACGCAGAGGTCTTCCAGGCCGGGCTTGATGAAGTTGTTCACCATCTCGTTGACACGGCTCCGGGGCACCAGGAAGTCGGTATTTTCCAGCAGGTCCTGGATCCGGTCTGCGTACTTGGAAAGACGGAAGAAGTATGCCTCCTCCTCAGCATCCTTGACTTCGCGGCCGCAGTCGGGGCACTTGCCGTCCACCAGCTGGCTCTCGGTCCAGAAGGACTCACAGGGGGTGCAGTACTTGCCCTTGTAGGAGCCCTTGTAGATGTCGCCGTTGTCATACATCTTCTTGAAGATCTTCTGAATGGCGGCCACATGGTAGTCGTCGGTGGTGCGGATGAAACGGTCGTAACTGATGTTCATCAGCTTCCACAGGTCCAGAACACCCTTCTGGCCCAGGACGATGTTGTCCACGAATTGCTGGGGCGTGACGCCTGCATCCTTTGCCTTCTCCTCAATCTTCTGACCATGCTCGTCAGTGCCGGTGAGGAACTTGACGTTGTAGCCCTGGAGCCGCTTGTAGCGGGCCATGGTATCGGTCGCCACGGTGCAGTAGGCGTGGCCGATATGCAGGTTGGAAGAGGGATAGTAGATGGGGGTGGTAATATAGTAATTACCCTTGCACTTTTCGCACATATTGTTTTTCCTCCTAATAAAATAGAAAACGCCCCCGGGAAAACCCAAGGGCGTAAATTTACGCGGTACCACCTTGATTCATGTATGCAGTAACAAAGAAGCATGTCATTGCGAGCCAGTGCGCACACTGGCGTGGCAATCTCCCAAAATCCGCACACACCTTCAGACGCGTTAACGGGCGCACCCGGGATGGCCTACTTATCGACCATCCGGCTCCGAGACCATGTTCGCCTGTCTTTTCCGTGCCCACTCTCACCAAACGGGGCTCTCTGACCGGATAGTTTCAAATTACTCTTCTCTTCACAGCTTTTATCGGTATCTTTGCCATTATAGCCTTAAATATCCGCTCTTGTCAACACCGAATGTGAAGAAATAACCATTTTCGGCCGCAAGGGAATTGCGCTGGAATTGCGGGTGTGGTAAAATGGTCGAAAAGGAGGGATTCTTGTGAGAAGATTGGTATGCCTGATTCTGGCGGTGTGCCTGTGTCTGACGCTGACCGGCTGCGACATTGACTACAGCCCCTATCTGGAAGCGCTGGAAAACGTTGGGGTATCCTCCGGGGATCGGGAATACGTTCCCTATGAAGAAATGGTCTACAGCCGGCCGGATATGCTTCAGCTGGAAGAAATTCTGCAGTCTGTCTGTGCTGCCGCGGCGGCGGGGCAAAGGGCGGAGAAAGTCGTGGAGCTGGTTTATGAATTTTATGATGCGTATGACCTGTTTTACACTAACTATTACCTGGCGGATCTGCGCTACAGCGCCGATCTGACCGATGCATACTGGAAAGCGGAGACAGATTTCTGTACAGAAAACAGCGCCTGGGTGGATGGGGCGCTGGAAGAGCTTTACTATGCCCTGGCCAAATCCCCCAGCCTGGAGGAACTGGAGGGTGAGGATTACTTCGGCCCCGGATTCTTCGACAGCTACCAGGGAGAAAACAACTGGGACGCAGGGTTCACTGCCCTGCTGGAGCAGGAGGCGGCACTGGTAAGCCGGTACTATGACCTGTCCGCCCGGGGTGCGGAATATGCGCCCAATTCTCCCGAATTTTACGATGCCTGCGCCGGGGAGATGGGCCGGGTGCTGGTGGATCTGATCCGGCTGCGCCGGGATATCGCCGAATACTGGGGCTATGAGGATTACTGCGCCTTTGCTTCGGACTTCTACTACTACCGGGACTATACGGTGGAACAGTCCGGGGAATACCTGGCAAAGATCCGGCAGGAACTGGTGGAGCTGTACCGGCAGGTTAATGCCAAGGATGTGTGGAATGCGGAGATCGAATGGTCCTCGGAGGAGCGTACCTATGACTATGTGGTTCAGATGGCCCGGAACATGGGAGGCCGGGTGGAGGAGGCTTTTTCCGTCATGGAACAGGGTGGATACTATGACATCCGCTACGGAGAAAACAAATATCCTGCCTCCTTTGAAGTGTATCTGACCAGTTATCAGGTGCCCTTCGTCTTCATGAATCCGGAAATGAGCACCTACGACCATCTGACCTTTGCCCACGAATTCGGACATTTCTGCTGCGACTATTCCAGCTGGGGCAGCTATGCCGGTGTGGATGTGCTGGAAGTTTTCTCCCAGGGTATGGAGTATCTGAGCCTGTGCTACGCGGGAGATGGGGAGGATCTTACCCGGCTGAAAATGGCCGACTGCCTGTATCTGTATATCGAGCAGGCGGCCTTTGCGGAATTTGAGATGGAGATGTACCGAATCCCGGAGGAAAAGTTGAGCGTCCGGGCACTGACGGAGCTTTACGACCGGGTGGCCCGGGACTACGGCTTCGACAGCGTGGGCTACGATGCCAGAGAATATGTGACCATCAACCACTATTACACCAATCCCATGTATGTCATCAGCTACGTGGTCAGCAACGACGCGGCCCTGCAGCTTTATCAGCTGGAGCAGCAGGAAACGGGGCTGGGACTGGAAATTCTTCAGAAAAATCTGGATACGCAGGAGCGGTATTTCCTGGCCTTTCTGGAAGCGGCGGGACTGAAGAGTCCCTTCACCCCCGGAAGACTGGAGGATGTCCGGCAAACACTGGAATCCATGCTTTCCTGAAAAACGCGCCGCCGGGAAAAGCCCCGGCGGCGCGTATGATTTGTCTGTTTTTGTCCATACTGAGTTTAAAGGGGGCGAAAACATGCATCGGGAAGAGAAAAAGCCCATACCCTGGGAAGCGGTGGATCCGAAGCCGCCGGTGGTACAGTCCGGCCATATGGAGAACCGGCTGCAGAATCGATGAAAAAGCTCCCCGTCCGGGGAGCTTTTTTACTGGATACGCGCTGCAGCAACCACCAAACGGCCGTTGGTCTGGCTGTACTCACAGGTGGACAGGCAGATGATCTTATCGCCGTACACAGGAACCAGCTCGGTGCCGTAGAGGGAAAGGGAAAGACATTTTGCCACGAAGGTGTCAAAGACTTCCTGTGTGGCGGCATTGATCAAGTCGTGGTAGGCAAAGCCCATGCCCTCGGAGGCAGTGGTGGTGAATACGGCAAATATCTCGTAGGTGTGGTGAGCGGTCAGCGTGTCGAAGCAGATATAGCGGTGCTCCTCCCAGAAGTCCCGGCTGGTATAGGCGTGCAATCCCGCGAACATGGAGCCGTCCTTCATATTGTGGCCGTAGATGGTCACGTTATCCGAGGGCTCCGTGATACTGCATTCCTCCCGGGCGTAGAGGCAGCCCCAGTTGCTGAATGTGCCTTCAAAATCCCGCTTCAGATAGTAATCCGTCCGGTCCGGGGTGTGCATGACGGGGTAGTTGATCCGGGTGCCGGGGATGGACAGCCAGCCGGCCATGTCCGGGTTCTGTTCGTGCAGTGCCGCATATTCCAGCAGAATGCCGTCTTCGTTGCGGAGGTCTTCATATACGGGGGGCGTATCCGGCCGGACCGGGAGCGTATCTGCATCTTCCTCGGCGGTGGTGGGGGACTCCTGGGTGGGCCTCCGGACCGGGGGACGCAGATTGTCTACCGCGGCGGCAAGATCGCCGAAGGCCTGGGCCTGCTGCCGGGAACCCACATAGTAATCTGCCAGATACCATCCGCAGCCACAGAACAGGGCAATCAGGAGCAGAAGAAGGCAGGTGTACCACAGGGGCAGGCGCTTCTTGGCGGCCTCAAATTTTCCGCGTCTCATGGGAGTCACTCCTCAGCTAAATTTAAGTTTGATTATATCTCTTATGGATATCACTGTCAAGGAAAAGGCCGGATCCATACGGATCCGGCCTTTGTAAAGCGCAATAGGAATTGGTTAGTCCATGTACCACATACCCAGGATATCCCGGTGGTCAAAGTAATTCTGCAGCTTTCTCCAGCCGGCGCCGGTGGAGGCCTTGACCCAGAATTCAAAATGGGTGTCGGGCAGGGCTTCCCGCAGCTCCTGGCGCTGCTCCTCGGTCAGGCGGATATTGCGCCACCAGACATTGTTGACCCAGGTCAGCTGCTTGATGATCTCGGGATCGCCGTAGGTATAGTGCAGGTTAATGTCCTCCAGGCCGGGGCATTCCAGCAGGGGGGAGTAATCGGAAACGTCGGTGAGGAAGATCTCCAGGAATGCCAGTTCCTGCAGGCCAGCAATGGGGGAGATGTCGTCAACCAGAGTGTCTGCCAGCAGCAGATACTTCAGCTTCGGCATGAAGGCAGCCCATTCACAGCTCTTGACCTTCATATGGCCCAAGTCCACACAGACCATGTCGGTGCAGTAGCGCAGATTGTAGCAGTCCTTGGTGCTGACATACTTTCCGGGGTACTTGCCGGGCATGAAGTACAGAGCGTCGGTCTTTTTCTCAAAATAGGGTCCCAGCTCCACGGTCCAGACAATCTTTACGTTTTCATGACGGCGGTTCAGGGCGTCCATATCCTCATTGGAGATGCCGCAGTAGCTCATGTCCACATAAGTCAGATTGGGCAGATAGGGGAGCAGTTCCTCGATCTGCTCCACAGTAACGCTCTGATTGGTCAGATCCAGGGTCGTGGTGGTGTCCTTGTCCAGGGTCATATCCAGGAAGGAGACGGACCAGCTGAAGCTGGCGTTGGGAAGGGCGTTGACCAGTGCAAGCAGGGGGGCGCTGTCACCCAGAGGCTCGGTCAGCGTGACCTTGCTCAGCTGGGGAAGATAGGGCAGATACTCCATCAGCATGGCGCAGTCTTCGCCGGGGAAGCTTACCTCCTGGGTGTCCAGAGGGTAGGATTCGCCGCCAATGACGATGGCGTAGTCCACATGGCAGTCGGGATAGCGCTGGGTAAGGGCGGACAGCTGGACGTAGTCCGCACAGCCGGTGGCGTCGATGTAGTTCAGATTGGGAAGATAGTCCAGCACTGCGATATCTTCCTCGCGGAGCTTGGTCAGGGTAATGCGGTCACTGTCGTGGGCGATGTAGCCGTCCTGGAAGGGGACATCCCAGAGAATTTCGCAGTTGGGAAGACTTGCCCGCAGCTGCTCATACTGGGCAATGGTCAGTCCGGTGCCCCGGACATTGAGGTGCTGCAGTTCGGTCAGCGCAGTCACGTCCTCCAGATGGTCCAGAGGCGTGTTGGAAAGATCCAGCTCAGTTACGGGATTTTCCAGCTGCAGGGAACCCACGGAGGCAAAGTGGGAACTCAGGTACATATGGATACCTGCCAGTGACACACAGGCGGCAAGAAGCACGACTGCGGCGGAAAGGGGAATTTCCTTGAGGAATTTTTTCATAAAATCAGTCCTCCCTGATTCATAATATGTCTATTATGAGAGAAGGGAACGAAAATGTCAAGGTGTTTTCCGGGGAGAACGTAATTTTTTGCTTGCATTTTCCCAATGAATGTACTATACTAATTGAGCAATCAGCCGGTGTGATGAAATGGTAGACGTAGCGGACTCAAAATGTGCTTCGTCATTTATCGTGCCTGCGGAAAAAGTTGTTGCGATTCAAGCACTTTTCATGTACAATGGAATAAGTAAGTTTAATATCCCTCCTGCACATCCC
>JAZQEP010000089.1:0-55625 GCA_045539075.1 Faecousia sp.
GATACCGTTGAGGAGCGCGAGGCTGCTCTGGCCAAGCTGGAGCCCATGCAGCAGAGCGACTTCGAGGGCATGTACGAGGCTCTGGAAGGCCGTCCCATGACCATCCGTTTCCTGGATCCCCCCCTGCACGAGTTCGTTCCCACCGAAGAGCACGACATCGCTCTGCTGGCTGAGGACCTGGGCAAGTCCGTTGAGCAGATCAAGGCTATCATCGCCGGCCTGCACGAGTTCAACCCCATGATGGGTCACCGCGGCTGCCGTCTGGCTGTCACCTATCCCGAGATCGCTGCTATGCAGACCCGCGCCGTCATCAAGGCTGCTCTGAACGTTCAGAAGCATCATCCCGAGTGGAACATGGTTCCCGAGATCATGATCCCCCTGGTTGGCGAGGTCAAGGAGCTGAAGTACGTGAAGGATGTGGTCGTCAAGACCGCTGACGCTGAGATCGCAGCTGCCGGCATCGAGATGAAGTACGAGGTCGGTACCATGATCGAGATCCCCAGAGCTTGTCTGACCGCTGATGCCATCGCTCAGGAGGCTGAGTTCTTCTGCTTCGGTACCAACGACCTGACTCAGATGACCTTCGGCTTCTCCCGTGACGACGCAGGCAAGTTCCTGAACGCCTACTACGATGCCAAGATCTTCGAGAACGATCCCTTCGCTAAGCTGGATCAGACCGGCGCCGGCATGCTGATGGAGATGGCTGTCTCCAAGGGCAAGGCCTCCGGCAAGAATCTCCACTACGGCATCTGCGGCGAGCACGGCGGCGACCCCATGTCCGTCGAGTTCTGCCACAAGATCGGCCTGGACTACGTTTCCTGCTCCCCCTTCCGCGTGCCCATCGCACGTCTGGCCGCCGCACAGGCCGCTATCAAAACTGGGGAGGCATAAGCTGTACTTCGAATTTTCCATCGGTTTCGAGGAAGCAAAGAAGTATCGCCAAGCCAACGGACAGATCCTCCGCCGCAATCAGTGGCAAGATCTGACTTGCCAGGTTTATATCTAATAAATGGCAATGCGCCTACCGTCTTCGGACGGTAGGCGCATTTTTATTGTGCGACCAAAATCGCCGTAATTTGCGGGCTTTGTAGCCGTTTACGGAACCAGCAGCGAGGTATGGACCCGTAGGAAAAATCTGTGTCGGCTACAAAGACGAGTTGCTAACGGTACTATGTTTTCTGGGGTAGGAGACCGGCCCCAAACCTGCGCCCCACTGTAGAGGAGCCTAAAGGTGACGGCTATTCTGACCTCCTGCCCTGTGTATTTTAGAGAAACAGATATTTCGATAAATTCTTAGGTCCTGATCCACCGGCGGAGGGGTTGACTGAAATGTCTCACCAGGATATGTTGAACTTGCCTTTACGGCAGCTGACACGCCACGCATCCCTATACGCACAGGAGAGATCAATATGAATCGACCGGGCAACTCAGCAGCTACCCGGTCGATTTTCTCATTTCATAAGCATCGCCAATTTCTCGGCGGGATGGACATCTGCTGCATCCCTGCCATAGTGTGCAAATATCACGGTTCGATCCTGATCCAGGATGAAAGCTGCGGGTAGCTGCTGCTCGTTCCCTTCATAGGCCCCATGCTTAAAGCCCCGCTTGGTGGAACGGATTACCTTCTTTACAGCAGACAGGGACATCATTTTCAGAACGGAAGCTGCAGGTTCGATGGAGAGCTGCTGATACAGCGTCATCTCCGGATCACAGATGATATCGAAGGGGAATGTTTCCGGGGTGATCTGCTCGGCCAGTTTTTCTGGATCAGACTGCAGCACCACCAGGAGCTGACCGCCGGTGGCGGATATTTTTTCGTAGCTTTCGGCATATTCTTGCAGATCCAACTGGCAGATAGGGCAACCATAGTACCGCAGGAACACAAGGGCAGTCCTGCCGGGAACACGGGTCAGAACACACTCCAGGGAGAGGGCTTTTTCAAAGGGTGTGGGGCGAACGAAGGAGGGGAATTTCTGGTTTATGCAAATTTGACTCATGAGAACACTCCTTACACTTTTCTTTTATTAAAGCACAGTTTCGATTCCGGCGCAATGGATGCGTGAACTTCATTTGAATACGACGGAATCCATATCCAGATTTCAATGGCTCAAAATATATACAGCCTCAAGCGAGGGTATTTTCTTATAAAGTGTGAATACCACAAGGCCACCTTGCAAGAAGGTGACCTTGTGGAAGGAAAGGAGCAACAGTTCTGTTCCTCTCTATCTTCCCATAATAAGGAAGAGCAGAACTGTCATTATGGAATCAATCTTTTATCGCAATAGCCTCGATCTCACACAGGACACCCTTGGGTAAGGTCTTCACCGCAACGCAACTGCGGGCAGGCTTAGAGATAAAATACTTTGCGTAGACTTCGTTGAATGCGGCAAAATCGCTCATATCCGCCAGGAAACAGGTGGTCTTGAAAACCTTTTCAAAACCCACACCTGCAGCAGCGAGGATTGCACCAACGTTCTGGCAGCTCTGCTCAGCCTGGGGGACAATGCCCTCCGGAACCTCACCATTTTCAGGATTAACTGGAATCTGGCCGGAGGTGTAAACAAAGCCGTTTACGATGAAGCCCTGAGAATATGGGCCGATGGCGCCAGGAGCATTTGTTGTTTCTAAAATGATCATAGAAATGTTCTCCTTATGAAGATTTGGAGGTGGGTGCAGGAAGGAAGTTGCAATACCCTCCTGCACCCATTATGGAAAGAGGTCGGGTGGGGGGATGGCACACCCCACACCCAACGTGAAAGCGAGCATGGTTGCCTTATACGTTCAGTACTTATGTATCCAGTTGTACAAGGGCTTCTTTCAGCGAGTATCCCACATCAGGGGGTTATGTAGCAAAGGGAGGTCAGCTAACACCTGACACATTCCGTTCCATTATCAATCACACGATATCCTTAAACGCAACGGCAATACGCTCGCAGGCAGTCTGTAGCACACTTCTGGCGCAGGGCAGACACATTCTCTGGAAGCACTGACCCTCGATGGGATCGTGAACGGTACCGTCCTGAAGCATAACGTTGGCGTTTTCGTAAATGCGCTTATGGACTTCCTCGTCACTGAGGCCATAGGCAGTAAAATCCATCCACAGGCAGTAAGTGCCTTCGGGCTTGCAGATCTTCATCTTGGGCATTTCTTTTTTGAAAAAGTCGATTGCCCAATCGATGTTGCCTTCAATGTACTCACAAATCTGATCCATCCACTCGTCACCCTCGCTGTAAGCAGCGATTTGGCCGGCAATGGCGAAGGGAGTGGGCATTGCAAAGGGATAGTCCTTCATGATAGCCTTGTACAGCTCAGGATCCTGCACAATGGCATTGGAACAGGCGAGGCCAGCCATATTGAAGCTCTTGTTAATACCCACCATGCAAATAGCATTCGCCTTATTGCCGCAAGCTTTTAGGAAGGGGATATACTTGACACCCTTACGCAGGTGGTCACAGTGGACTTCGTCGGAGATGACGAACACGCCGTTGCGCTCACAAATCTCAGCAACCTTAGCGATTTCTTCTGCGGTCCAGACACGACCCACAGGATTGTGGGGGTTGCAGAAGATCAGAAGCGTGGTATTGGGATCGGAGGCCTGCTGCTCCAGAAGGTCATAGTTAATGGTATAGTAGCCGTCGTTGTTGATCAGATGGCAACGGACAACTTTGTTGCCCCAGTGTTCGATATCCTGGGAGAAGTGGCCGTAGACCGGATCCATAACGATAATGCCCTCGCCGGGCTTGGCAAACATATGGGCCACGTGGGTCAGGGCACCGAAGGTACCATGGGAATAGATTATCTGGTCGGGCTGAATCTCCCAGTCGTGACGATCCTTAAACCAGCGGCACAGGGAAGTGAAGTAGGCAGGATCAGCTACATGCGCTGAGTAGCCGTACATCTTGTGGTCGGCAACCCGGTGCATGGCATCAATGACAGGCTGGGGAGACTGCAAATCCATATCTGCGGTCATCATGGGAATGGTATTCTCGTCAATCTTGGCCTCCATGCCAAACATTTTTGCGATTTTCTCCATTTCCCACTTCATGGCGTACGTTCCCCGGCGATCAATGACGGTATCAAAATCATATCTCATATCTACAACAGGCTCCTTTCGTATATTGCGTTCCGATAATCGAACCCACCCCTTTATGGTATAGGTTCTAAACTGTAAATAGTATATCATATGCTGATAAAAAAGGAAGTCGCTATATTATACAAATTAACCCCCGTTTTTTGTGCTTTCTACACATATTTTTCGTAAACATCCCGGGTATACACTATCATAACTCACAACTATTTTTCAAATTTCGACATATTTTATTCACAAAGCTATTGATTTTTTTGAAATGGCCTGTTATACTCAAGGCATGGTTGAGGGTTTAGGTTCTAAATAACAATCAACCAACAGCAAGAAAGTAACTAAGGAGGTTATTTAAATGAGTTTGCAAGAAATCATCAAGAGTATGAATCCCACGCTTTGGATCTTCTCAGGTCTTCTGATTGGTTGGGTTTTTGTGCAGGCCGGTTTGTTCCTGCGGCTTGCACTGAAATTCAACAAGAAGAATAACCTGGTCACCAAGGATGAGCTGAAGCAGTCCTTTACCACTGGCTTTGTTTCTGTTGCCGGTCCCTCAATCTCCGTTATCGTTACCGCCATTTCCCTGGTCGCAATGGTCGGCTCTGCCGTTACCTTCATGCGCTGCGGTGTTATCGGCGCTCCTATGTGGGAACTGATGATGGCTGAGTACAGCGCACAGTCTGCCGGTGTCGCATTTGGCGGTGAAGGCTTCACGGAATCCATCTTCGTTCTGTGCATTTTCGGCATGACCTTCGCGTCTGCTCCCTACTTTATCAACACCATGATCACCCTAAAACCTCTGGACACCGCTGTTGTCAAGAGTCAGGCATCTGCCGCAAAGGGAGAGAAGAAAGAATCCTTCATCCCTATTCTGGGCAATGCCGCTATGATGGGTATTATGGGCTACTCCATTTTCGACTACTTCACTGTTGTGGACAAAACCGCAGCCTTTGCTTCTGCTATACTGGCTAGTCTCGTTCTGGGCAAGCTGTCCAAAAAGTTCAAGTGGCTGGCTACCTGGAATATGGCTATTGCCATGATCGTGGGCATGTTTGTTGGCCAGCTGGTAACCACCATTATGGGTTAAGGAGGTAACAATCATGGAAAACAATGAAAACAAAACCCCCGTTGTTGACACTACACAGAAGGATTATGCAGAAAACTTCATGCCTGCGGTTCATAAGATTGGCCGTTTTACCATGGCTGTTGCTTTTCTTCTGGCATTCCTGCCCGTTCTGTATTTCGTATTCATTAAGGGCTACAGCCTGCCCATCGGCAGCTATGTAAATACTGCTCTGGTCATCTCCTCTCTGGCTATCGGTATGTGGCTGACCGAACCTCTGACCTATTGGCCTGTTCTGGGTTCTGCTGGTACCTACATCGCCTACCTGTCCGGTAACGTCAGCGGCATGCGTTTCCCTGTTGCCCTGAACGTTCAGTCCGCTATGAAGGCTGATATCAATACGCCCAGAGGTCAGATCGTTACCATCGTCGGCATCGTTGGATCCGTCATTTCCAATCTGATCATTCTGTTCCTTATCGTGTTGCTCGGCTCCTGGCTGATCACCATCCTGCCTCCCTTCGTTATGGGTATGTTCTCCTTTGTCACCATGGGTCTGTTCGGCTCCATGATTCTGATGCGTTTTACCGGCCATCCCGGTGGCTTTGTGAAGGGCCTGCTGTCCTCCGCCCCCTATCTGGCATGTGCGATCTGCGTCAAGCTGGTCATCACCTATCTGCTGCCCTCCCTGATGATGTACGGCACCGCTATCTCCGTTGGCGTCACCATCCTCTTCGCTTACATTCTGTTCAAGATTCAGCAGAAAAAGAAGGCTTAATTTCTTTCTAATATCTTATAAGCAGAGAGGCATCCGCCTCTCTGCTTCCTTAATCTGACAATTCTGAAAGGGGTCACCTCATATGAGATTCATTGATATGCACTGCGATACCCTGATGGGCGCTTACAACAATCCCGCTTATCAGCTGCTGCACAACGAAATGACCATGGTAGACTTCGCACGCATGAAGCAGGGCGGCCAGATGGCGCAGTTCTTTGCCATGTTCCTGATGCCTGCCGGTGCCGAAAAATTCTTGGGCTTGGATAAGCCCATCGACGATGATGATTACATTGCACAGCTGAGCGCCGCTCTGAAGCGCAATGTGGAAGCCAACAACGACATCATAGCTATGGCCACCAACGCTGACGAAATGCTCGCCAACTGGGAAAACGGAAAAATGTCTGCCATCCTAAGCATCGAGGATGGCAAGAGCATCAACGGCGACATCGACAAGATCCAGAAATACTACGATCTGGGTGTCCGGGCCATCTCCCTGACCTGGAACTTCCCCAACTGCATCGGCTTCCCTAATTCCACAGATCCCATGGTGATGAGCAAGGGTTTGACTGACTTCGGCAAGGACGCTGTGATTCGGATGCAGGAGTTGGGTATTCTGGTTGACGTATCCCACCTGTCTGACGGTGGCTTCATGGACGTTGCCAAACTGGCGACGAAGCCCTTCGTGGCTACTCACTCCAACTGCCGCGCTCTGGGCCCCCACCAGAGAAACTTGACTGACGACATGATCCGCCTTATGGCTGATAAGGGCGGTGTTTCCGGCCTGAACTATGGTCCCGAGTTCCTGAACGCAGATGTAACCATCAAGGATTCCACCGCGGAGCTGATCGTCAAGCACATCAAGCATTTCATCAACGTGGGTGGTGTTGACTGTGTTGGTCTGGGCTCCGACTTTGACGGCATCGGCGGCAGTCTGGAGATTGATTCTCCCGGCAAGGTCCCTGTGATTTTCGATCTGATGCGCAAGGAAGGCCTCAGTGAAGATATCATCGAAAAGGTTGCATACAAGAACGTCCTGCGTGTCATGCGCGAGGCCATGATGTAAATAAGAAGTGGAGCAGCTCATTTTGCTGCTCCACTGTTTTGCTGCTTTTTATTAATTTCTATGTATTGATTAATGTAATCCTGTATGATCATAAAATGCTTTTCAACCGCATCGTAGCCAAACAGGGCGATCCACCGATCAATAGCAGGCGCCATTATTTTCTCGTCATACTCCTTATGGAGCTTGCTCAGCTCCAACCCCTGGGGTGTTACATACAAACATACTCTTCTGGGATTGTCCGGGTCTTTTTCTCGGCGAACAAGACCTTTATTCTCTAACTTTGTAATGATCTGGGAAACAGCCCCTTTTGTGCGGGCAGTCCGTTCGGCAATCTCCGTGACCGTAATTCCAGGGTTATCCTCGATGCGAGATACAGTATGAACCTCCAGTGCGGTATACACCTCGCCTGCACCGTAGTCATTCAAGACCTTATCAGTGTCCGGGCAAAACCAAGCAAATTGGTAATAAAGTTCCGAAGCCTGATATCCAGAAATACTCGACTTCTTGTACTTTTCATATTGAGACACATCTGCACCTCCTTAAACAAGTTAATTATGCAATAAAAACTGCATTTTGTCAAGAAAACCCTGTCAAACGAGGTATCTGTTCAGATAAAATTCGCGGCAACAGTTGGACTTCTGTTGTCTCACATTCAGAGATCATTCATTTTGGTGTAGAACCTGTGCCAATTCAAGTTCACTTGCTAACTGAATTCCAATTTTGATTCCTTCGATAAAACCCGACTTTTCATGATCCCGGCAGAGCTTGCAGACCGGGTAGATAATCTTATCTATTTCCCGCAGAGGCATTCCGTTCATCTGCTGGTAGAGCTCATTGAAATCCGCTTTGATTTGCTCGTTGTCGTATGGATGGTTTTCGTTATGGCATTCGTAGAGCATTTCCAGAACAGATTCTCCGTCGCCATAGTTCGGTGGTTTCTGTTCGATATAGGTTTTCAACGCCTCAAAATAGGCTTTCATTCCATCACACTCCTGAAAAAGATTTATGTGATGTTAGCTTAGCTTTCCGAAAAATACAAGTAGCTACCTTATACAAAAAGTTTATAGAACGTTCATACACCTTCGACAGGATGCCCTCAGAAAACAAGTTACCTCAATGCTAAAATTTAACCATTCTAACCTACAACAAATGAGAAACCAAGCGAAAGATAGATAGGGCGAATGGAAATGCGGAATCTCATGGTTGGAGATTCCGCATTTTTCATATATACACAGGAGGATTAAACATTTGAAACAGTATATTTTTCGAAGGCGGATTTCTCTTTTCTGACGTAACTTATGAAAGGAGAAATATTCGCTGGAAGAAGTTGAAGTAATCAAATATTCGGAAGTGGAGCTGCAGCAGGTGCAGTGGCTCTGGGGAAACTACATACCTTTCGGAAAGCTGACCATCATCCAGGGTGATCCCGGTGAGGGTAAAACCACCTTGGCGCTGCGGTTGGCGGCAGCCTGTTCAACGGGTATCCCTCTGCCGGGAATGGGGCCTATGGAGCCGTTCAATGTGATCTATCAGAGTGCAGAGGACGGAATGGGTGACACCATCAAGCCCCGGCTTATGGACGCAGGTGCTGACTTGAATCGGGTGCTCAGTATCGTCGAGGACAAGAAGCAGCTGTCTCTGCTGGATGAGCGGATTGAAAAAGCAATCCGGGAACACAACGCACGACTGATGATCCTTGATCCTATCCAGGGCTACATCGGTAGCCGGGTGGATATCAACCGGGCAAACGAGATCAGAACTGTGCTGAAAAGTGTGTCCTCTGTGGCGGAGCGAACCGGCTGTGCTATTGTGCTGATCGGTCACCTGAACAAAGCAAGTGGTTCCAGCAGTGCTTATCGAGCTGATGGAAATGGAGGGCTATTTGTGCGTCAAGGAAGATTTCCCTCCCATCGTCACCGAAGAGGAATGGCACCGGGTGCAGGCTATCAAAGAAAGCCGGGTGAAGCAGAGCTTCAAGACCGATGCTAAGGTGCCTGTCCATGGCACGAAGGAAAATCATGACCTGTGGGGCAGCAAGATGCAATGTTCCTGCGGCTGTTCCTTCCGTAAGAACCGCTGGCACAAGAACGAGAATGCCCCTTGGAGCTACGGCTACCAGTGCTACAACATCCTCAACAACGGGTCCGGAAAGCAGCGGCGGGAAGCTGGGGCAGACGATACCGGCTACTGCGACCAGCCCATGATCGCGGACTGGAAGCTGGAACTGATGGGGCAGAAAATTTTGGAACAGATCTTCGGGGAGCAGCGGGATTTGATCAGCTACACCTGTGACCTGATCCGCCAGTGCTACCGTAGCCAGAAGCCCGCCGAAACCAATCTGACCAACATCACCGCCCGGATGGAGCGCATTAAGCAGAAGAAGGAACGGCTGCTGGATATGCGTACCGACGGAGAGATCACAAAGGAAGAATTCATGGCCCAGCGGCAGAAGCTGGATGCGGAGCTTCAGAGCCTGACCGCAGAATACGAAACCCTGTCCTACCCCAGCGCCATCGCCCTGGATCAGCCCGAATGGGGCAAAATCCAGGATGCGTTGGAGGAGATCCTGGATCTCTCTCAGCCCAAGCCCAACCCCGACCTGATCCGCAAATTCGTCACGAAGATTGTCCCCGATGGCAAGACCAACTTCCGCTGGTACATGAATCTGGACGGAACCAACTCTGCGGTTCAGAATGTGACCGTGGAGGGACGGAAGAACAGAGCAGTGATCAGCCTGTGTCAGGAGGAGGCGGATGAAGCCCTGGATTCCAGGTGGCTGATCCACCTACAAACCATCAAGGCACAGACCTTCCCCTCCCCACTCGTAATGCCCCACAGGCTGCTATCAAGGGCTAATTCAGTCTCTGATAAACACATCCCCCTGCCTCGGCAGGGGGATTTTTTTGCCCTTGACGTCTATGTTAACCTCAGATAGAATAAGCAAAAGGAGGCGATCGGTATGGGCAATGAAATCAACCGGAACATCAGATGGGTCGACCATCAGAAGGGTAAATTGGGTTATTACCTGGACGATGCGGGCGAGGCCGTTTTGTGGGATTTCATCGGCAACGATCCAATCCTGTATCTGCCCGCCAGCCTCGAGGAAGCACAGACATGTATCTATGTATCCCCGCAGATCCCGGACGAAGCATTTCCCAGCTGCAAACACACCAAGCTGCTCATCTTCGATTGCCGTTATGACGATTGGAATGTAGGTTGCTTTGTATTCCAAAATTGCACAGCGCTGCAAAGTGCCATCAGGCTGATGTATTATTTCTATGATGATGCCAACCTTATCATAGAGGATCAGCATGGCGTCCGCACCGGCGAATTTTCTTTCACTGACCGCAATTTCGCTCCCAAGAGTTTGGAATATTACGATATGTCCTTTGATCAGCGGGATTTTTCCTCCGGAAGAGTCGAACGATTCATAAATGCGGCGAACACCGAAAGAATCTACTCTCATTTGACCAGCGTTCTGAAATGTCACTCTGTCGCACATGGAGAATATCCGTGTTCCTATACCGGAATTCTGCTGGATCGTTATGACAGTGACCGGGCGATTCAAGTGGCCGCACGGAACAGCTGTGATCAGGAAAGTCTCGCCATGATCAGACAATGCTGGAACTCGGTAAAGCGGGGCATTGCCTAAGAACATAAAACAATAAATATCCCCCGGGTCCCTGCACGGACCCGGGGGACTTCTCTATTTTGCGGGCAGTGCCTTCGGTGGAAATCCCCTGCGCAGCAGCATATCCCGATTCTCCCGGAACCAGCGCTCCGCTCTGGGGAGACTCCCGCTGTCCCGGGGCGCCGGGGGCAGCTGGTCCCGGGCCCATTCCCGGTCTGCCAGAAAGCCGTCGCTCCGAAGGTAATAGGTCATGGCGCTGCTGCCCTCCCGGCTGTCCCAGGTCACATCCACATGACAGTAGTCCTCCCCGGGCAGCTTTACCAGATTCCAGGAATGGTTCTCATCGCCCTGGCGCCGGGTACTGCCGGAGACAGTCTTACAGTCAATGCCTGCCAGACTCATCAGCAGCTGAAACGCCTCGGCATAGCCCTGGCAGACAGCCTTTTTCTCCACCAGCGCGCCATAGGCGCTGGCGCGGCAGTATTGTTCCAGCAGATCCTCCCCGGGGAGCAGGTAGGAGGTGGCCGCCGCCAAATAATTATGGGCCGCCAGGCACTTGGCCTCCGGGGGCATCCCCGGCAGGAAGAGCATCCGGCCCAGCCGCGCCGCCTCCTCCTTTACCTGCCGGTCCATATCCATCAGCACAGCCCGGTCGGCCATGTAGATGGGGTCAAACCGGGTGGAGGTCCAGCCCCAGCGGCAGGTGCCCCGGTTCCAGCTGAGCTGGTGGAGGCGGGAGAGGGAGTTCAGCCGCAAAAAGCGGGTCACCTCCGTTCTGGGGTCCACCGCGCTGTGCATCACGATGCCGAAACTCTCCGTCCAGCCCAGGATCTCCCGGCGCAGCACCTGCTGCACCTGTTGGGAGTTCCAGACCCGGAACACCCGGTTCGGCGGCACATCCCGGTTCCGGTACTCCAGATGAATGGTCAGCATCCCGCCACGGCGGCGGGCAGAGATGGAGGCCATATAGAAGAGGATCCGGCTGTCATAATTGACAGCCGCCCCCAGAAAGCCATCCATATCTGCCCCGGGGATGGGGATCTGCTCCCGGAATGCCAGCACATCCCGGACAAAATCACGCAGAATTTGCTTGTCCATTAGCGTTATCTCCCTTTCTCAGATTCAGAACACCCATGCACAGCAGCTGTTCCAGGCTCAGGGCACACTCCCGGCAGTCCCGATCCCGGAGAAGGTAGCGCTCTCTCCCCCCGGAGAAAACCCGGTAGATCTCCACAAAGCCCCGGCGCAGGAGTGCAGCCCGGTCCAGCAGGACCGGGTGATCCTCCCAGGGAACAAATTCCCCAGGACTGTCATAAAACCGGCGGCCGCCGCATACGGCGCAGCTGGTTTTGGCATTGGGGTTGTTGGCCCGGCACAGCGGGCATACCCAGGCCATGGTTTACGCCCTCCGGGCCATACCCAGCAGCTGCAGGGTCTCGCTGGGCATGAAGCGCACTGTGCCGTCGGCGCTGATGACCTGGTAGCCCCGCATTCCCTTGCGGGTGCCCCGGGTGACCTCGCAGCCACGGCGGCGGATATTCTCCGGCAGGTAGAGGATCTTATGCTCCGGCCAGGGCTGGTCATCCCCTACGACCGTGATGGTCTCTCTAAAGGACTCCACCGGCTTTTCGGAAGCATAGCCCAGCTCCAGTAGTCTGGGCACCACCATGAACCGGGATCTGGCAAAACCGGAGAGAACATAGCCCTCCCGGCCATAGCGTTCCGTCTTCTCCGCTTCGGTGTAGCCGTCGGAGAGCATCTTGTCCCGGTTCCAGACAAAGTCCGCAGCCTCGGGCAGCTCCATCTCGGCCGTGGAGGTCATCCGGGTCAGCGCCTGGAGCACCTGCTCGGAGGTGGGGCGGTTGTCCGGATCCGCATCCAGCATTTTTCCGATGAGCGCCGCCAGATTGGCCTCGATGGAAGGGTCGATCTTGGCCTTGTACGCATGTTCAGGGGTGCTTGCCAGCATGGCGGTGTAGAGGTAGATGGGTTTGCCCTTTTCCCGGCGCTTCTGCAGGTGGGGAGGAAGCTCATCCGGGATGGGCATTTTGCCCGTGAACAGCTGGTGGAATATGAGGCCCATGCAGAACACATCGTGCTTGGGGGTGATCATGGTTTTATCCCGCTTGTCCACATCGGTGATGGTGAATACACCCATTTCCGGGGAGAAATAGTCCAGGGTCGCCGTGATATTTTCGTCGGGCACATCGTCAGTGCTGAAAGAACCGTCAAAATCGATGAGGGCAAAGACATAGTTGCCCCCCTCATTTCGCAGGAGCAGATTGGGCACCTTGCCGTCAGCGTGGACCACGCCACAGCTGTGCAGGGTGGCGTAGCTGGCGGCAATGGATTTCAGCGCCATGAACTTACCGTCCCGGTCCAGCCCCTGGAAGGTGGGAATCACCTGCTCCGGCGCCACCGTGTGGGACAGGAAGGGCGTCACCTCCACCCAGCGGCCCTTGAACACAAATTCTTCCATAGGCACCACGATATTGCCGCCGTCGGCAGTGTTTTCGCGGAGCTTCCGGTTCAGCTGGGTTCTGCGGCGCTTGTGGTCCTCAAACTTGTTATGGTTGAGGGTGAAGGTCTTCTCGTCCATCACCGCCGGGTTGGGCTCTACAGGGTTGTGGAAGAATTTCAGCAGATAGGTTTTCCGGCCTTTCTGGGCCTTGGCCAGCTGGCCGCAGGTGGAGTTTTTCTTTTCTTCAAGCAGTTTGTAGCCGTTGATGTTTTCCATGATCAGACCTCACTTTCCTGGGCCTTCTCCCGGGAGAAGCGGAAGAAGGTGTTTTCATAGGTTTCGATAACACGCTGCTGCAGCAGGTAATCGTGCTGCGCAGCCACAAATTCCTCCCGGCACTGCCGCAGCTTCTGCCGCAGCTCCTGCATGGAATCAGACCAGCGCAGCAGCTCCGGGCAGGGGGAACGGAGGAACTTGTCCAGTCTGGTTTCCAGCGCCAGCGCCCGGTCCTCCGGCGCGTCCTCTGCTGCGGATTCATGCTTTCCCAGCACACATCCGGCGCACAAAGGGTCCATGCCGGCGGCAGCCTCAGCCCAGCCGGTTTTCAGCAGGGCCTCCAGCTGCCGCAGCGTGCGGGTATACTCCCGGCTCTGGTCCAGATAGACCAGCTCCATCCGTTCTTCCAGCTCCGGGTAAATCTTTCGCAGCTGCTGGAGCCGGTCCAGGGCAAGCTGGCGAAGCTGGCCGTAATCCATGCCCCAGAGGCAGGCCGCCATGCTGGCCGCGTCATCGTGACGCCCATAGGTATCGAAGAACTCTTCCAGGAAGGAGCCCACCTGGTCCATAGACTCACACCGGGCAATGGCACCCAGCAATGTCATCTCAAAGGCCAGAGGTGTTTTTCGGAAGAGCGCCGCATCAAAGCAGCCGTCGGTGGCGCAAAACAGCATGCAGGGCTTCCGGTAGCTGCGGCGAACGCAGCGGATCTTCGCCTGCTCCGGGTAGGTGATATTCATATGGCTGCGCATGCCGCCGCCCATATGTTCCCCCCAGCCCAGGGCCAGACCATCCCGGTCCAGCACATAGGCCTGGCTGTCGCCGCAGACCAGATAGAGCACCTCCACAGATTCGCCGCAGTCCCGGATGAAGCTGCCGCAGAGCGTTGTGCTCAGCATGGCCAGTCTGGGAAAGGTGGTTTCCCGGCGCAGCTCGAGACCTTCGGCCGCCCGGTTCAATCCGAAGAGGAAGTACGTTTCCAGCATGCGCTCCAGTGCCGCCAGCCCTTCTTCGGTGGATGCGAGGGTGAAGAGCTTCTCCCGGTCCAGGATCTGGTTCAGCAGGCGCATCAGCAGCATGGCTGCCCGGGAGCCGAAATAAGCGGATTTTTTATAATTTTTGGGCTGGTAATGGTCTTTGACCGCTGCCAGCTCCAGGAAGTCCCGACCTGCCCAGCTGTAGAAATACTCGTCCAGGCCGTGGTCCCAGGGCCCCTCCTTGGCGATGGGGGCAACGGTTTCAAAGAACTTCTCGTCGGACAGCAATTCTCCCAGCATCCGCTTTCCCACCAAATTGCGGCAGAATGCATCCGGATGCACATGGGAATGGGCGATGGCGCCGGTACCCCCAAGGCCGTCAGCCACCGCCAGCACCGTGGGGGTCGCCAGGGGGAAGGCATCCTCGCCCTTATAGACCGTGTAGCCCTCCTCCCGCTGCCGGGAGAACTGGCGTAAAAACTGCATGGAATCATTCATGGATAGAGTCTCCTTTCTGTGTTTGCTTTTTCACAATGTCATTGTATCCCGGAAGTCTCCGGATCTCCAGAACACCAGGGGGGTCGTTTTTTTGCCCCGTTTTTTTCTCATTTTCATTTGGATTTGACTTTTTCTCCCAGGGCAGGTATCATAATACTATCTATCGTGGAGGTGGGAATATGGCCAAGGAAAGGACTAAGAATCAGACCGGCAAAGCGGATTTTCACAGCTTTCGCATGGCAGTAAACCGGATGCTCTTCGAGGGTTATAAAACCGATTCCGATAAGGGCAGGCTCACAGACCAAAAGCTGCTGAACGTGGTGATTCGGAACCATTCCGGAAGCGAAATGATCCGGGAGGACAAGCTGGAAACCACAAAAAAAGTGATCCGTCAGGATTTCTCCGACATCTTCTGTGACTACCTCTACGGCGCCTTCTGCCTGCACAGCGTCCAACAGAGCAGCTCCGCCGCCTATCCCGCCCTGGTGATGCAGCTGCTCAGCCAAGCGGATGAGCCCATGAGCTGCAACCGCATCCAGGACAGGCTGGCAAAAAAAATCAGCATTCAGATGGCGGATTCCAGCACCGCTGATCTCAGGTCGGTGCACAGCCAGTTGCTGCAGGAGGACAAACAGCGGATCCGGAGGCAACGGGGTTTCTCTGAACAGGATTTTCGCGAGACCTATAAAATAGATCCCGATGACAAAAATAAAACGCCCAAGTGTAATGAAGGTAAAAAAGACACCCCCACCTTCAAGCTTACTTCTGTAGTCAAACAGCTGCACCAACAAGGCTTTTTGCAGACTGTTCCCAACGAAAAATCCACTGCCCGTTATCGGCTGGCACCGCCCATCCCCCTGGGCATTCCGGGAGAACCGGAGCAGACGCAGCTCCAGCGGGCTAAAAAGCTATATATGCTTCTAAACCTGCTCTCCGAGCGGGTAATGCCCCAGACCCTGGGCTATCACTGCCGCTCCGCTCTGGATCTGCTGCTGCAGCAACATGGCGTGGATCCCGATCAGATCCGGTATCCCCTGGTAATTAAACGGGACTCCCGCCCCAGGCTGATGGTGGATGACGAGATTTTGTGGTCTTTGCTCTCCGCTCACGGGAAAAATCAGTGGGTCCAGGTGGAATTTCTGAGCTTTCAGAATCAGCATTCCCTCAGCGTGCCGCTGCAGCCCCTGTTCATTCAAACCTTCCCGGGCGAGGGCCGCCACTATCTGGCCGCCCGCCCCCAGGATCAGCCGGACCTGCTCTCCTGCCGGCCGGTGGTGCTACCCCTGGACCGGATCATCCGGGTACATACGCTGTCCGTTTCTCCCCGGGACTTTTCTGCGGAGGAAAGCCAGTATTATATGGACCGCTGGTTTGCCCACAGCTTCAGCGGTATGTCCCCCGCCCAGGAGGATCTGGACGGCAATCCCGCCGCCCCTTATACGGTGGAAGTTTACCGCAAGCCCCACGAGGGCACCGACATTCAAAGCTGGGTGGAACGTCTGAAAGGACGCTGCTGTCTATCCGCGGATCCTGTAGGTGACACCTACCTGTTCCGGTATCTGGTTACCCGGCCGGAGGACCTGGAGCCCATACTCATGCGGGACACCACGGTAACCGCGGTGAACACCCCCGGCAGCGATTTCGCCCTGCGGTTCCACCAGCGGAGCAAGGTCCTTAAGGCATATGGCTCCCTGACCCCCCACCCCTGGGTGGAGATCCTGTATCCCCCCATCCAGAAGGATATGGAGCCCCTTGCAAAGGACGACCAGACCGCGCTGTTCAGTCCCTGGTACAACTGGCAGCTGCGCAGCACCATGGAGGAAATCAACAGCTGGATCCGGGACAATCGACACGGATGGAAGGAATTGCCAATCACGGAACAGGATCCCTATGCCAGACCGATTCTGGAAATGTACGAGGCTATGTGCCTGAATGTCAAATTCCCCCTCTGGAACGCCAAAGTCACTCTCTGGGACCCCAAAAACCAAAAACAGTGCCTGCGCTACACCCCCTACTTCCAAACCCCCATTCCCGCCCGCTTCACCTATCCGGAGATGGACTGGCTGGAGTGCTTTCTGAGCGACTCCATGGTCACAGCCATCCTGGGCGAGACTTACTGCGGCTATCTAAGGGATTATCTGCTGAAGCAATTGGAAGTGGGCGCGGCCCAGGTGGGCTACCGGCGGCGCTTCGAGAAGAACGGCTTTATCCGGCTCAACACCTGGGGCAGACACAATCCCCAGCTTTCTTCCTTCCGGGATATCCCCCTGGACAAGCTGGTGGAAGCCCTCACGGACCACCATCCCATCGACTTTGAAAACCACACCAAAGGCAATGGCGTGAAGTTTAGTCAAAATGTGGTGCCCATCCGGTTGGAATACATGCCCGGCGCACGGCGGCTAAGGCTGATGCTTTACAATCCGGAGGAGGATCGGTTCTTCATTGCCTCCTGTGCCAATATGAAGAATATCCGTGTACACCCCGAAACATTGCCGCCGGAGAAGTGGGAAGAATACGAAGCGTTATTCAGCAACTATCTGAAGGCGACGGAGAAGGCCCGGACACTCACCCTCTCCAATGATCCCGTGTTCCTCCAACGTGCCTACGGTGTGCTCCAGCCCTATCTGGACACCATCACCACCGATGACAACGGAGCCGTGGAGATCACCCTGAAATATCAGGATTTCGAGCGGTTCCATCTGAACAAGATCCAGGAGCTTCTCTTCCCGGGTGTTCCCCTGCCCGAAGCACCAACTATATAAAAAAGCAAGGCGTTTTAAAACGCCTTGCTTTTTCTTTACCCACGGGAGCCGGTGACATAGGTCAGATCCTTGGCGGTGCCCAGCCATCGGGCCAGCTCCAGCTGAACCTTGCGGCGGATCTGATCACAGCGGTGGGACGTCTGCTTATTTGCCTGGGCAAAGGCCTGCTCAGCGGAACGCTCCATGACACCCGGAGCACTGATATTCTCCAGCTGCAGGATCCGCTTTTCCAGGGAGGCCGCCAGCTTGACAAGTTTGACCTCCTGCTTTTTCAGTTTTATGTACTTCTGTACCCTGTTATCACACAAACAGCTGAGGATAAAGCAGGCGATGGAGGTCAGCAGGGGCTCCAGACCCACCAGTACATTGGCCAGGTGACGCATTTGTGTCAGGGCAAGGGCGTATTCCGCATCTTCCTCTTCCGTTTCCTCCACAGCCTCCGCCTGGGCCGGGTCTGTGATGCCGCCTGTCATACCGTCGTCGGCCTGCTGCTCATAGTAGACCACCGGAGCGGAGGCCATTTTCAGCTGGAAAGTCGCCACGAAAACAAACCCGAAGGTCAGCAAAATGATGCCGCACAGGATCATTTTCTGCAGAATCGGACGGCGGCTGGTGGCCACATAGCCGGCAATGGTGGGAAGTACGTTTAGGATCATGGAGAAACCGCCGGTGAGCAGCAGCGTCAGCACCACTTTATCACCCAGGGCGGCATCGATGCTTGTGTACAGGCTGCAGCTGTCCATGGCGATGGCACAGATCGTGAACAGTGCCAGGAACCGGCCGTCCCGGAAAAACGGGACTCCAGCCCGGGCCGCCCGGGTATCGCAGCGCAGCAATTTTATCATAGAAGCCATGTTAAGCACCTTCCTTTTCCTTGGCTATCTCCGCTTCCAGGTCAGCCAGCTTCTGGCGAACCGCACGTAAAGTGTCATAGACCAGCACCTGTTCTGCCTGGAACTCTTCCATGCATGCCTGCTGGATTCCGCGCTTGCGCTGGATTTCCAGCAGGTTTTTTTCGTGTACCGGGCGGTTACCGTCCAGGGCCAGGGCCTCTGTGGCGCTGATCTGGCCCTCCATAAACTTCAGATTGTACTTATCCGCCTGGCACTCACGCATGGTTTTGCGTGCCTGGTAGCGCCAGGTCAGCCGCAGCCAGGTGAGGCACCAGGGTTCCCGGTAGGGAATCGGTTTGAACCGGGCAGTGCGTGGGATTTTTGCCATGGTCACTTCACTCCTTTCACGAGCAGCAGTTTTTCGTCCATATCCTGCCGCAGAGGGCGGATGTTCTGATGGTAAACCTGCCAGGCGCTGCTATCGCCTGTATAGAGAGGATCGCCGATCCGGTAGCTGCCGGCATGATCCACCTGGGGCATGAACCGCTCGAACTCTTCCAGATAGGCTCTTATTCTTTCTGTACAGCTTGCATCCTCATGCATGCAGTGGTAGACACAGCTCTCCTCCCGGCTCTCCAGGGTAAGCTTCATATCCGCCAGCTGGGTGAGCCACCGGAGGCTGTTGTCCTCCGCCCGGAGCCGGTCCTCCTCGCATCTGACGCACCGGCGCATCTGATCCAGATTGGTGCAGAGTGCTCTTGCCTTCCGGCGAATCTCCATCTGATCATTTTTGGTCCGTTCCAGTTCCCGGATCTCATAACGGATGTATTTGTCCACCTGGCGGGCCGCCCATCTGCTGCCGTCCGCCTTCTGCTTGCCATGGCGGCGGCCCTGCATTTTTGCCCACCAGATAGGACAGCGCAGTCTTACGCCGGGGCCGAAGCCCGATATTTTCGTATCCATAGGGAAATACCTCCTGTTTTTAGTTTCACAGGGTCATTAAATCATACTTCCGACCCGGAATCCACGCCGTCAGGGGTGTCATAAAATTGCCCCTCGTTTTTCCCGATCCGACCCATTGTCCGACTTTTCGGGCACATTTTTTTGCACCCCTTCGGCGAATAGTTTTTCATGGTTTTCCTGCTAGAATGGTCTCGTAAGCAAACCCAGGCCGGCGGCGGACCACCGCCCCGGACCACAATTAAAAATTTTGGAGGTATACATTATGAAAATGATCAACGGACAGTACATCACCGGTGGCTACAAGCTGGACGTCGGTATGATCATCGATCTTACCGGCTCCATGAGCCCCTTCCTCAACACCGTCAAGGCCCAGGCCCAGCAGCTTGTGGACCTGATCTTTGAGCGTATGGAGGACGCCGGCAAATCCATCGACCAGCTTAGACTCCGTATCATCGGCTTCCGGGACTACAAATACGATGGCGATAAGGCCATGGTGGAATCCCCGGTCTTTATGCTTCCCCAGGACAAGGAAGCCTTCCAGGAGTTCCTGAACGGCCTGGAGGCCACCGGCGGCGGTGACGCTCCCGAAAACGGTCTGGAAGCCCTGGCTATGACCATGCGCTGGTTCCAGGAGGTCTATGATCCCAGCATCAACCGCAACATCATCTTCAACTACACCGATACCAACACCCACGCACTGCATGATCCCGAGTGCGTCAAGAACCCCCTCTATCCTGCGGATATGCCCAAGGATATGTCTGAGCTCATCGCCTGCATGCACGGCACCAGCCAGACTCCCTACACCATGCCCAACCCCCGCATTGGCCGGATGATCCTCTTTACTCCTGAGGTAGAGCCCTGGACCACCTTGGCAAGCCAGCCCAACACCTGGCACGAAGCCACCAAGCTGAATGAAGGCGTCCGCGAAGCGAATATCAATTCCATCGCTGACCTGTTTGTAAACTCCACTGTTGCGTAAATGATTATCCGTTGCCCGGGGCCCCCAGCGGGCTCCGGGCTGTCGGTCTTTCAGAAAGGAGATGCCTATGGCAAAAAACGACCACTTCGCGTCCACCTATTCCTTAAAACCCAACACCACCTACACGGTGAACAACATCACCTACACCACCAACGAAAACGGCAATATCGTAAAATTCAGCGGTCCCGTCACCGACCAGGCTGCCCCCCGGAGCCCCAGCCACCAGGCAAATCTCCAGGGCAAGGAGCCCGGGGACCATTCCAGCCACCTGATCGCCGCCTCCAACGGCGGCAGCGGCAAGATAGACAACATGGTGCCCATGGACGGCAAGGTGAACACCCGGGATTACCGGGCCATGGAACGTGAAAATAACGATCTTATCAAGGAGGGCAAACAGGTGACCCTGTCCGGTGAGCTGCACTATAACGAAGGCAGCGACCGCCCTACTTCTCTCATGACCACCCGAACCTCCGTGGACCCCAACACCGGAAAGGAGGATATCACGCTGAGAAATTTCGACAATATTGATAAGGACGAATTTACAAACGACGGCACCTGGGCCGACATGGCTGACGAATACGAAAACCCCGGTGCCATCGTTGTGGACGACCAGGGTAATGAGGTGTCCACTGCCCAGGGTGCCTTCCACGACGACATGGTGGCAGCCTCTGACGACACATTGGGCCAGGGAGCCGGAGATGAGCAGGATGAGGGTCTTGGCCAGGACGATGGTCTGGACCCGGATGACGGACTGGAGGAATGAGTATGCACCACGGTGCCAAAGAAAAAGCCCTCCATGGCATTCTGGCCAAGGAGGCGGAGCCGCCGGTATTCGACAAGCCGGCGAAGATCACCCTCACGGGCCTTGGCCGCAGCGGCCCTGCCCGGATCGGCATTCCCGAAGACGCCCTGGCCAAGAGCGTGCTCTTTGTGGGTGCCAGCCAGTCCGGCAAGACCAATGTCATGAAATCCGTCATGGACCAGGTGCTGGACCAGATGGGTCCCAACGACGTGGCCCTGGTGCTGGATTCCAAGCTGGATTTTATCACCCTGTTCCGCCGCCCCGGGGATCCGGTGATGGGCATCGACCTGCCGGACCGGAAGGCTGTGCGGCAGAACTTCTATCAGGAGGTTCTGGCTGACGGGGATGACCCGGAGGCCATTGAAAATAACGCAATCATGATTGCCGACCGGCTTTTCGTTGGAATGGAGAACAGCTCCCAGCCCTTCTTCCCCCTGGCGGCCAAGCGGACCCAGGCTTCCTTTCTGAATCTGGGTGCCGGGATCGCCGCCGGGGATCCTGAGAAGGCAGTGTATTACCACAACCGCTCCCTTCGTAATTTCTTCGCCAAAGCCGGTCCCGCCGCCCTGGGCCGCTTCGTAAAAGCGGCCCGAAACAGCGGTGAGCTGCGCAGCTATTTCGGTGACTTCACCTCCAACCAGGCTCTGGGCGTTCTGGGCGAGTTAAACGCCAACCTGTCCCGGTTCCTCCAGGGCCCCTGGAGCGAGGCCGGTGATTTCAGCGTGCGGCAGTTCATCCGTCAGCGGGGCGGCAGAACGTTATTTCTCCACTACTCTCTGAAAGACGGCTCCAGCCGGTCGGCGCTCTTTGGCCTTCAGCTGGATCTGGTGATCCGCGAGCTGCTGAGCCACCCGGAGGCGGCACCCCGGGGAAAGGTTTACATTTTCCTGGATGAGCTGGCTCTGCTGGGAAAGGGAGCTCCCGATATGCTGAAAACCGCCGTAAACTACGGTATTTCCCAGGGTTTGGGCGGTGTCTTCGTGGGCATCCAGTCCGTGGCCCAGCTGGTGGAGCTCTATGGCGAGGCCGGCGCCACCAGCTTACTGGCGGGATTTGGCAGCGTCATCGCCTTCCGTCCCAACGACCCGAACACCATGGAATTCATCCAGGACCGGGCCGGCACCGTGGACGCCATGCTGACGGCCCCCACCTCCGCGGCTCCCTACCGGGAGATTCGCCGGACAGCCGTGGCCGAGGAATGGGACCTGCGCCGGCTGGACGTGGGACAGGCCCTGGTGTGTCTGGTCAACCAGCCCCCCTTCTACTTCCAATTTGACAAATTCAAGAAAAAGGAGGCTTAATCCATGGCAAAATCCCTAAGCCGCCTGCTGCTTCCCCAGCAGCGGCCCTCTCCCCTGGCCCTCTCCCTCCGGGAGGGGGCACTGGTCCGCGGCAAAACGCTGATCACCGGCGGCACCGCCGCCGACCGCACCCCCCTGCTGGCTCTGGCCGCCGCCCAGGCTGGTGACAGCGTGACGGTGCTCCACCGACGCGTTCCCCGGCTGGAAAAAGCCCTCCGCCGCCGGGCGGGACTGTACAGTCAGGTATACGACCCCCTCCGCTGCCGGGAGCCGGAAGACGCGGCAGAGCTGCTGTGCGCCTGCGCCGACACCTGTGGGTTCGATGGCAACGGCATGTTCCTGTTTCTGACGGACATCCTGCAATGGATCCAGGGTGACCAGGGAAGCTTAAGCATTTTCTCTCTTCTGCGCCGCAGTGCCAGAGGCTGGAACCAGCTTCTGATGGAGGAAGACGAGCATTTTCTCGACAGCCACGTGACGGAAAAGGCAGTCAATGAGCTTTCCCGTTTCCTGGTGAAGCTGAAGCTGGCCTTCCCGACCCCGGCAGAGGGCGTCTCCCTGGCGTTCCCGGAGGGCATCTGTGTGAACATTGGCGAGAGCACCCTCTCCTGGCATCTGGCACTGCTGGAGCTGCTTCGTGTCCAGCAGGACCGGGATGTACAGGTGATCCTGGACCACCCCCCGGTGGACGAGGTGCTGCTGGAGCTTGCGGAGCGGGACTGGGAAGAGGGCATGCTGATGGTCAGCGGGCCGGACCTGCCCGCCGTTCAGAATCACTGGAGCCGTCTGTGCGCCAGTCTGGACGCCATCGTGGCCTTCCACCACGAGAGCGGCCTCAGCTGCGATGCCCTGGCCCAGTATTTCGGGCAATGTGAGCGGATCCGCACCGACCAAAATGTGAATGTGTCCCAGGCTAACACCGCGTTTCTCACCAAGACCTACTCCTCCGGAGCGGTCAACCGGTCCGTCCGGGAATACAGCATCCTGCCGGAGCAGATCCAAACCCTGCCGGAGGGCCATGCGGCCATCCGGATCCGCAGCGCGGGCCAGGCCATCTGCGCCCTGCAAGCCAGGGAGGAGGATGACCTGTGAACAAGAATCCCGGTGTCAAGATCTTACTTTCTTTCATCCTGGGCCTGCTGCTGAGCCTAATGCTCATCGGCCCTGCGGGTCACTTCGGAGCCACCGCCCTGTACACCCTGCTGATGACCGGCTTTATCTACGGCTTCGGCAGCGTGAAGGACGCCCTGCTGGGCGTCCTGGCCAAGGCGGGCCACTACTCCCTCTCGGCCATCTTCCTAAGGAGTCTGGTGGGCGGCATCATCGTGCTGATCGTCGCCACCCTGGCCCTGGGTGTGGTCTTCTATGGCGGTGTGGGCTGCGGCTACATCCGCATGGCAAAGGACCTCTACCGGTGCTTCACCGGCCCCCGCCGGGAGACCGGAGACTATGAGTGCATCGACCTGGAGGGCTGGTAACAGACACCCTCCAGGGCAGAAAAATCCCGCATACCGAAGCCGGTATGCGGGATTTTCATTATCCGAATTGCGCCAGCAGCACCAGCGCATCGGGGCTCTCGGCATCCACCATGTAGACCACCCGGTTCCGGGGTGCCACATCCTCGTTGATGGTGCCGTCGTTTTTCAGATCCTGCTCGTGGAGATGATGATCCCAGCCGATGCCCAGGGCAATGACCTGCTCCGGCTGGACACCCAGGCTGATCAGGTGCTCCCGCACCGCGTCAGCCCGCTGCTGGCCGAACCGTCTGCAGCTGTCCTGGGCCCCTGCCCGGGCAGTGCCGCCGAAGAGGGCCAAACGGCACTGGGGATTGTTCTTCAGTGTCTCCACCAGGGGTGCCAGCGTTTCATTCACCTGGTCCAGATTCTTCAGCTTGGCAGAGTCGCCGCCGAAGGCCACAGACCCTTCCAGAATCTGCACTTCGGTGGGAAGCACCCAGGCTTCCTCCTCCCGGGGCTGCACCGCCACGGTGTTGACCATAGGAAGCCCCTCCGCAGGCTGTCTGATCACGGACAGGTCCTCCGGAAACTCCACCTGGGCTCCGGCGGCTTCCAGGATGGCGGTCCAGACCGCTTTCAGATTCTGTACGTCCTTGGGGCCCAGCGCTTCCTGGGGCGGACAGGTCTCCCCAACGCCGTACCAGACCACCCGGCAGCCCCGGAGATTCTGGGGAATGGCCCCGGCGGTCTCCAGGGAGGATACCACCAGCGCAGGGTCCAGCTGGGCCACGCAGACGCCCTGGCTGCTCATATCCAGGGGCCAGCAGTCGGACAGGCCGCTTCCGATCACGATGAGTTTTTTCTCTCCGGTATCGGCTGTGACCAGTGCCCGGCCGCCCATGTCCAGAGCGCCCAGGGGATCCGCACGCTCCGTCCTGGGGACGCAGCTTTCGGCGGCGGAGATCAGCTTGTTCAATCTCTTTTTTACATCTTTTTCTCTGGTATTGGCGGATACCCCTCCTTCGGGCGCTTCCAGATCGTAGGAGGCGAAGAGGTAGGGATTTCCGTCACCCTCGATGACGTGGAAGCTTCCACCGTTCTCGCAGACCTGGGTAATCGCACCCTGGGCGTGGGTCATGTCGGGCACCGGGGCGTTGCTGTGGTGGAGCACCACAAGGGCCAGGTGCACCGGGTCCTCCCGGCTGCAGGCGGTGAGGGTGCACAGCACCGCAATGAGCAGACACAGGCTCAGAATTTTCTTGCTAAACTTATTCATGGCATTCTCTTCCTTTCAGTTATGTTCTCCCCCGGGGGGCTTTGTCCCTATTAAACCACATATTTTCCCTAAGATATATTCCCCGGGGGACTTCAAAAAAGTAGACCCTTTTCTTCCGCTTTCTCTGAGGATCCGGAAATTCCGGGGGGATTTTTATTTACTTTTCTCCGTATAGATATCAGGTCCGCGGTATGAGACAATTTTTACGTAAAAACCACGATCCCGAATTTGCGAAGGAGGTATCCCCAATGTCCGAAAAAACCTTTTTCAGCTGGGCCTACTGCCAGGCTGACGCCCATCCAAGCAAGAAGCTTTGCTGCGACACCGCCCACTCCGCTGTCCACTCTCTGGCGGTGGCAGACCAATCCACATGGGTGGATGCCTATCAGGCTCTGCTGCAGGAAGCCCACAAGCTCTGCCTTATGCCCCATGACCCTTTGGTCGTGAAGAGTCTGCTCCGGGCCAACGACTTTGTGCTCCAGCCCGGTGTGAAGGACCGGGTCACTGTGGAAGATATCTGCCGCTACATGAACGAACACTGTGTTGACGGCCAGATCGTCCTGGCAGTGATCATCCAGGGTGGTATCCGCACCCTGGTGCCCATTGTGCCGGAAACCCACACCAAATTTACCGAATCCAGAAGTTCCCTCTTCCGCTATGAGTGTCTGTGCCCCCGGTATCCCACCTCCGGTGTCCAGGAGGTGTGGGTCCGCTGGGCCGACCGCCAGGACCACTCCCCCATCAAGCGCCGCAAGGGCCGCGGGCTGGGTGTCCGCCACCGCAAAATACCCGACGACCATGAATACTTCATGTTCCACCAGGAAAATCCCAGAAATTTCACCAGAGACTGCTCCGTCCGGGCCATGGCCACCACCTGCGACCTTGACTGGCACGAGGCCATGGACACCATGGCAAAGCACAACTATTACCTCTGCACCGGTATCAACACCGATTCAGCTCTGCGCAGCACGCTGGCCAAGGAGGGGTTCAGAGTGTACCGCCCTCTGAAGGAGAACGGCAGATTGCTGTCCGGCCGGGAGTTCTGCCGGGCCATGGCACAGAAATTCCCCTACGGTGAGTACCGGATCTACGCCTACAGCGGCCGCGCCCACGTGGTGGCGGTGATGCCCTTCCGGGATGAAGAGGGTAAGCGCTGCTACAGAATACTGGACACCTCTGACAGCAGCGGCAACTCCATCGGCACCTTCTTTGTCAAGGATTTCACCCCGCCCAAGGTGGACCAGGCGCCGCTGGATGTCAATCAGCGGATCCTCCACCCCATCTTCGGTGAGGGCTGCATCCGGGCGGTCCCCGACCCCCGCTGGGTCCATGTCAGCTTCTCCACCGGCGAAAAAACGCTGGTCACCAACTGGATCCGGGAGCACTGCTCCCTGGTCCAGGCAGCGTAAGCGCCACAGCTTTTGCCCCCTGCGTCTTTTGGCGCAGGGGGCATTTACAATTTGACTTACGGAGGAAAAAGGGCTATACTGTTCTTAACCAAGGAGGCGATTACCATGGAACTTGCCAATTATTTCCCCATCTGGGACAAGCTGACGGCAGATCAGCAGGAGCGCATCCGCTCCACCAGTATTCTGCACAGTGTCCGGGGCGGAACCATGCTCCACAACGGCGGACCGGACTGCTTAGGACTGCTGCTGGTGAAGAGAGGTCAGCTGCGGGCCTATATGCTGTCCGAGGAGGGCCGGGAGATCACCATCAGCCGGTTTTTTGAAATGGATATGTGTCTGTTTTCCGCCTCCTGCGTCATGAAAAACATGCAGTTTGACGTGTTCATCGAAGCGGAAAAGGACAGTGAGGTCTGGGTCATTCCCGCCTGTCTGTATCAGAATCTGATGGACGAGAGCCTCCCTCTGGCCAATTTCTCCCACAATCTGATTACCAGCCATCTGTCCGATGTGATGTGGCTCATGGAGCAGATCATGTGGAAGAGCTTCGACAAGCGGCTTGCCAAATTTCTGCTGGAGGAAAGTACCCTGGAGGGTACCAATCAACTGAAGATCACCCACGAAAAGATCGCCAACCACTTGGGCACCGCCCGGGAGGTGGTCACCCGGATGCTGCGCTACTTCCAGAGCGAGGGCATGGTGCGCCTGACCCGGGGAAGCGTGGATATCACCGACGTGAAGAAGCTGCAAAAGCTGGATGTATAACAAAAAACCTCCCGTCACCGGGAGGTTTTCAATTTTTCCAGCAGCTGTATAATATTATTGATCTGTTCTGTCCGGTCTTGATTTTTGCAGATGGAAATCGTTGCGATTTCCCAATCAGGAAAAAGATCATGATATCTGCGTAAAACCGCATCAACCACATCGCAGATTTCAAATTCTGTCAGATTGTTTATTGTATCAAGAATATCCACTTTTCTGCCTCCATATGTGAATGATTTTGTATTATGATAACACTTTGTTTGTATTATTTCAAGGCCCATGTTGTTATACTGTTATCATTCTATTATCGAGGTGTTATCATGGCAACAAATAAGATCCAGACCGGAATTCGCTTTGAGCCGGAATTGCTGTACAAGATCACACAAGTTGCAAAAGATAACAAGCGCTCCCTAAACGCCCAGCTGGAGTACCTTGCCCAGGAATGTGTCAAGGAATTTGAAGCAATCCACGGACCCATCCCGGTGGATGAAGATGTGATGTATCGAAAATAAAGAACCTCCCGTTACCGGGAGGTTTTCTTATTTATGATGAGACAAATTATCGTTTAGCATGTTATCCCAACGCCACATCCAGGACCATCATCAGCGTGAAGCCCACGGCGAAGAAGATGGTGCCGATATTGGAGTGCTCGCCCTCGGACATCTCCGGGATCAGCTCCTCCACCACCACATAGAGCATGGCGCCGGCAGAGAAGGCCAGAAGATACGGAAGTACCGGGATCACCCAGCTTGCCAGCAGAATGGTGAGCACAGCGCCGATGGGCTCCACGATGCCCGATGCCACGCCGTAGCCGAAGGCCCGGCCCCGGCCCATACCGCCGGATTTCAGGGGCATGGAGATGATGGCGCCCTCAGGAAGATTCTGCAGGGCGATGCCCAGCGACAGGGCCAGCGCCGCCGCGAAGGAGATGCTCTCCTGTCCCGCCAGCCAGCCTGCCACCACCACACCCACAGCCATGCCCTCGGGCAGGTTGTGCAGGGCCACCGCCAGCACCATCATAGTGGACTTGCCCAGACCGCAGGGCGTACCCTCAGGGCAGTCGCTGCCCAGGTGCAGGTGGGGAATGATGTGGTCCAGGGCCAGCAGGAACAGAAAGCCCAGCCACACGCCCACAAAGGCCGGCACAAAGGCCAGCTTGCCCATATGGGCCGACTGGTCCATGGCGGGGATGATCAGACTCCAGATGGATGCCGCCACCATCACACCGCTGGCGAAGCCCGTGAGGCTGCGCTGCAGATTCCGGTTCATGGCACCTCTCAACAAAAATACAAAACCGGCGCCAATGGTGGTGCCCAAAAACGGCAGCAACACCGCCGCAAACGCTTCCAGATTCATATATGTAAGCCTCCTTACGGAATTTTACTGTATTTTACTATAGACCCAACCCGAATTCTGTGATAAAGTTACTGTAGTGCGAAAAAATATGCTGTAAAATATTGTCAACCAAGATAAAGGAGATACGACTATGACCATCACCAAGGACATCCGCTACGTAGGCGTCAATGACCACGCAATCGACCTCTTTGAGGGCCAGTATATCGTACCCAATGGTATGAGCTACAATTCCTATGTGATTCTGGATGAAAAGATCGCCGTTGTGGACGCGGTGGACGCCAACTTTGTGGAGGAATGGCTGGGTAATATCCGCGCTGCCCTGGATGGCCGGAAGCCCGACTATCTGATCGTGCAGCACATGGAGCCGGACCACTCCGCCGGCATCGATGATTTTCTGGCAGCCTACCCCGAGGCCACGGTGGTCTCCTCCGGCAAGTCTTTCGTGATGATGAACCAGTTCTTCGGCCAGGACTACGCCGACCGCCGCATCGCCGTGGGCGAGAGGGACACCCTCTGCCTGGGCAAGCACACCCTCCACTTCGTCACCGCCCCCATGGTCCACTGGCCCGAGGTAATCTTCAGCTACGACAGCTGCGACAAGGTGCTCTTCTCCGCCGATGCCTTCGGCAAGTTCGGCGCTCTGGATGTATCCGAGGACTGGGCCTGCGAGGCACGGCGCTACTACATCGGCATCGTGGGCAAGTACGGTGTCCAGGTGCAGAATGTGCTGAAAAAGGCCGCCACACTGGATATCGCCACCATCTGCCCCCTCCATGGCCCGGTGCTCACGGAGAATCTGGGCTACTACTTAAACCTCTATGACATCTGGAGCTCCTACGGTGTGGAGAGCGAGGGCGTGGTCATCGCCTACACCAGCATCTACGGCCACACCAAGGCCGCTGTGGAACTGCTGGCCGAGACCCTGCGGGCCAAGGGCTGCCCCAAGGTGGTTGTAAACGACCTGGCCCGCTGTGACATGGCCGAGGCTGTGGAGGATGCCTTCCGCTACGGTAAGCTGGTGCTGGCCACCACCACCTACAACGGCGACATTTTCCCCTTTATGAAGGAGTTCATCCACCATCTGACCGAGCGGGGCTACCGCAACCGCACCATCGGCATGATCGAGAACGGCACCTGGGCACCTGTGGCCGCGAAGATGATGCAGAAGTATCTGGAGGGCAGCAAGAATATCACATACACCGATACCACCGTGAAGATTTTCTCCGCTATGAACGACGAAAACCGGGCGCAGATCGCCGCTCTGGCTGACCAGCTGATGGCATAACCGGATCCCTGCTCCCCGGCAGCAAACGCTGCCGGGGAATTTTTTAGTCCCGGCAAATCTCCCGGATAAAGGCCGTGGGCACGGAATCGGCAAACCACACATCATTTTCAGACCGGTAAAACCGGACTCCGGCAGCGGCCATGGCTTCCGCGTCGATGACCAGCAGCACGCCCCGCTTACCCTTCCGCCGCCGGGCGGAGCGCCAGGCCTGGGAGACATCCCCATGCATATGCACATGGTGGCGTCCCATTTTATCGATGCAGCCGCTTTCCAGGATCAGCTCCGTGGCCTCGTCGGTGGTGCCGTGGTAGAGCACCGCCGGAGGCGCAGCTTCCTCCAGCTCCGGCTGCACCCAGGGGATAGAGTGGCCCTGGCAGCACTTGATCCTGGTTCCGTCGGGACTGATCCGGTAACGGCCCTTGTCATCCTCCTGTACGATCCTGTCCAGCAGCTGCCGGGTGATGGGATAGCGGCCGAAATTCTGCAGCAGCTCCGAGATCTCCACCCAGCCATGTTCATCCATATGCAGCCGGGCCAATTCCGGTTCATGCCGCAGCAGCCGGCACAGGTGCCGGGATACCGCGGTCAAATCCATTTCCTGTGTCATAGGACACCTCCTTTTTGGGAAAAACCCCCGCAAAAGCGGGGATTTTCTTATTCTTCTGTTTCTTCTGTCTTTTCCTGCTCCGGCTGATTTTGGGCCGCAACCTGATTCACAAACAGATTTGCAGGATCGTGGGGCCGGAAGCTCTGCCACAGCAGAACACCCACAGCCGCCAGGCAGCTGATGCCCGCCAGCAGCTGACTGACCCGGAAGGGGCCCCACCAGAGGCTGTCCATCCGGAGGCCCTCGATAATGCACCGGCCCAGGCCGTACCAGGCGGCATAGCACAATGCCACCTGGCCGTCGTAGCGGCGCTTCTTGCTGATGAAATGCAGCAGCACAAAACCGGCAGCGTTCCAAAGGGATTCATACAGGAAGGTGGGGTGGTAGTAGGTGGTGACGCCGGTCCGGTCGTTCAGCAGGCCCATCCGGAAAAAGGAATCGGTCTCCGCGCCGAAGGCCTCCCGGTTGAAGAAATTGCCCCAGCGGCCCAGGGACTGGCCGATGAGGAAGCCGATAAGCACCATGTCCAGCAGGGCGCTGATCTTCAGCTTCTTGATCTTACAAAATACGATCACACCCAGCACCGCGCCGATGACGCCGCCGTAGATGGCCAGACCGCCATTCCAGATGTACAGCACGGAAATGGGGTCGGAAGCGTACTGTTCCCAGGAAAAAACACAGTAATATGCCCGGGCGCAGAGAATGGCAAAGGGGGTGATCCACAGGACACCGTCCAGGATGTCGTCCTCCTTGAGGCCGAACTCCTTGCTGCGGCGGCAGGCATAGACCACCGCCAGCACCAGGCCTAAGGCGATGACCAGACCATAGAAATGGATGCTCAGAGGACCCAGGTCGATGGCCCGGGGAGGGTTTACCTCGATCCCCAGTCCGGGGAAGGAGATTGCAGAGAAGTTTCTGGGATTCATACAGTTTCCTCCTGGGAAGTAGGATAGATCACGGACAGGGCGCAGTTGTCCCGTCGGACCACCTCCGCCAAAAAGTCCAGAACCTCCCGGGGCCGCACCTGCCGGTGGACATTGGGGAAGTCAAAATAGTCGTAGCCGGTCATGTGATACGCACAGAGCCGGAAGCAGGTGGAATCGAAGCTGTCCAGATTCTTGATCCGGCTGCCCAGGGCACTGCGGAGCATCCGGGCAAAGTCCGCATCGGACAGCCCATCGCGCACCAGCTTTTCCGCCTGTGCAATGACCGCATCCCGAACCTTTTCCGGGTAGTCGCTGTCGCCGGAGATCATCAGCATGGAGCAGCCGTCGATGACCTCAAAACCGCCGCCGAAGGAGGAATCGATGATGCCCTCCTCATAAAGCCGCAGGTAGAGCTCCGAAGACTCACCGAATAGCAGCTCCGCAGCCAGGTCCGCCAGTGTCTCCCGGTGGAAGCCCGCTTCACCGCCGGGTACGGCGGGGCACTTGAAGAGCAGGCTGAACATGGGCATGGCCACTTCCATCTCCATATCCACACTGGGCACTTCACAGTGGTCAGGCTCGTTCCAGGGGCGCAGCTTTTTGCCCACCTCACCGGGCTCATCGCCCAAAACTTCCCGGGCGATGGCGCAGACGGCCTTGGGATTCACATCGCCCACCACGCACAGCAGCATATTTCCGGGGGTGTAGAAGGCCCGGTGGCAGGTGGTGAGGATCTCCGGGGTGATCTCCCGGATGGACTCCCGGGTTCCCAGAATGGGCACCCGGACAGGATGGGAGGAGAAGGCGGCCTCCATGAGATTTTCGTACACCCGGCTGTCCGGGGCGTGCTCATTCATGCCGATCTCCTGGTCGATGATGCCCAGCTCTTTCCGGACGCTCTCCTCCGTGAAATAGGGGGTGGAGACGAATTCCAGCAGAAGCCGCAGGCAATCGTCGAAATTCTCCGTGCAGGAGAAATAGTAGGCAGTCATGTCATAGCTGGTGAAGGCATTGGCCATGGCGCCCCGGGCGGCGAATTCCTCGGACACATCCCGGTCTCCGGGCATGTCGAAAAGCTTGTGCTCCAGAAAATGGGCCACGCCGGCGGGTACATGGTGCTCCCTGCCCTCAAAGGTAAAGTCCGTGTGGATGGAGCCGAAGTCCGTCATGAAATAGGCGATCTTCCGGGAGAAATTCGGCCGGGACACCACCAGCACATCCAGGCCATTGGAAAGCTTCTCCTGCCAGACGATCTCACCAACTCTGGGATACAGATTGCAATTCATGCGTCCACCCCCTTCAGGAAGAAACTGGAATGATAGGTAAGGGTATTGGCGGCTTTCACCACATCACAAAGGGTCAGTTTTTCCACCGCCTCCATATACTGCGCCGGATTCAGGGGCATACCGGAGAGGGCTGTGGTGGCATAATAGCCCTCGATGGCGCCGGGCGTATCGTGGGTGGCGCGCAGGGAAGAGCGGATGGCCTCCTTGGCCGCGGTGAGCTCGGTATCGGTGATCCGGCCCGCCTTGCAAGCTTCCAGCTGCCGCAGAATCTCCTCCCGGGCGGCATTCTCCTTATCAAAATCAATGCCGGCACTGACGGTTAGAATACCCTTAGAGCCATAGTAGGAAGAGCCCACGCTGTAGCACAGGGACAGCCTCTCCCGGACATTGAGGAACAGCTTGGAGGTCATGCCGGAGCCGAAGAGGGTATTGAGCACCTGCATAGCAGGAAACTCCGGATCCCGGTTGGTGATAGAGGTGGTGAAGCCCATGCACAGCTTTCCCTGGGCCACGTCCATGGCTTCGCTGAAGTGGCGGCCCTCCACCGGGGTGAAGCCGGTCTGGGGCTTGCGGTTTACATAACTTCTGTCCCATTTTTGGACCATGGTCCGCAGAAGTTCCGCGATTTGGGCGCCGTCACCGCTGCCCACGTAGAAAATTTCCAGGGGACTCTCCCGGCGGACCCGGAGATAGTGGTCATAGAGCTCCTTGGGGTTGATCCTGGCCACATTCTCCTTCTCACCCAGCCGGGGCATGCCGAAGGTATCGGCCCGGCACATGGATTTCAGAAGCTTGCCCATGGCGTAGGCGCCCTTGTTATTCAGCTCCGATTCAATGGTGGCGATGAGATTCTTCTTCTCACTCTCCGTCAGTTCCGGCAGAAAACCACCGTCCCGCAGGGGGGACTGGGTGAGCATCTCCTCCAGGAATGCCAGCACCCCGGCCAGCACCGATTCCCCTTCCAGGGCAAACCGGTCGTCCATGAAGCTGCAGTAGAAGCCCACGGTCTGGTAATCGCCGATCCGGCGGACCAGGGCACCCAGGGTCACGCCGTAGAGGCTGTCCAGGTGCTGGCTGATGGACCGCAGGTCCGGATGGGGCACCGTGGCCCGGAGCATCACGGAGGGCAGGAGGGCGTTTAAATGGGCCTCCGCCGGGTCCATATTCCGGACAAACTGGAAGCTGAGGCAGCCCTGCTTGAACCGGGTATCCCGGAAAACGCGCAGCGTCACACCGGGGAGGATTTCAATGGTTTCGATCATATTGTACTCCTTATTATGGGGAAAAAACGTCATGTATCAGCTATTATATACCACTTTGCATAAAATAGGAAGTAGTACACAAAAATTTAAGAGTTTTTCAGTTGTCATTTCCCCGGTTTTGCGGTACAATGGTTAAAATATCGGCATATATAAGGAGGACACGCCCATGGCTTGGCTGGAGATCACCATCGACACCGACTCCAAAAAGATCGACTCTGTGGTCACTTCCCTGACAGCCGCAGGCTTCGCGGACCTGGTCATCGAGGACCAGGAAGAATTTGAAACCTTTCTGGAGGAAAACCGGGAATACTGGGACTATATCGACGAGGAATTCCAGGAGAAGCTTCAGGGCCTCTCCCGGATCAAAATTTACCTGGAGGATACCGACGAGGCCGGACTCAAGCGTCTGGAAGACCGGGTCCGGTGGCTGGGGCTGACCATGAAGGCAGAGCCCATGCCGGAAGTGGACTGGGAGGAGAGCTGGAAAGACAACTACCCCGCCCAGGAAGTGGGCGAAAAGCTCATCGTGCTGCCCTACTGGCTGGCAGAAGGCTACGAAGGGGAGCGGATCCCCGTGATCCTGGACCCCGGTCTGACCTTCGGCACCGGCGCCCATCCCTCCACCCAGATGGTCATGGAGGCCATGGAGGAGCTGGTGAAGCCCGGAGCCAAATGCCTGGACCTGGGCAGCGGCAGCGGCATTCTGTCCCTGGTTGCCCTGCGTTTGGGCGCAGAGAGCGCCATCGGCGTGGACATCGATCCCAAGGCAGAGGGCATTGCCCGGGAAAACGCCGCCTACAATGGCTATCAGTCCCCGGAATTTACCGCCCTGACCGGCAACGTCACCGAGGATAGGGCACTGATGGATTCCCTGGCCGGCAGCGAATATGATGTGGTGCTGGTGAACATCGTTGCCGATGTGATCATCGGACTTTCCCCCATCCTGCCCAATTTTCTGACCGAAAAGAGCACTCTCATCTGCTCCGGCATTCTGGACACCCGGCTGGAAGACGTGAAAAAAGCCCTCCTTTCCGCCGGACTTACCATCACCGCCGTCCGGGAGAAAGAGGACTGGCGCTGCGTCACCGCCAGAAAGTAATTATATTCGAAGGAGAATACTATGGCTATTCCTTACCGTACCCGGCGGCGCCTGCAGCGTCTGGGAAGCATCGGACTTGCTCTGCTGGTTTTGTTCGTCCTTTCCTGGCTGTGCTGGGTCATCTGGGTCGAGCGGCATATCATCTATACCCGGGACGGCGCCACTCTTGACTTTTCCCTCTCCGCTGAGATCCCTTCCGGCCAGGTGGCCATGCCCCCTGCCGTCGGTGAGGGTCCGGAGATCCACTACAACGAAGGTGAAAATGCCGTGAATACCAGCACAGAGCTCCAGCAGCTGAAGGGCTACTACATCACTTACGAAATGATGGTGGAGGATATGGCCAAGGTCCAGGAGCTGGTCGGCAAACTGCCCACCAACACCCCCGTGATGATCGACATGAAGGGCGGCTACGGCTCTTTCTACTATTCCTCGGATCTGGCTGACGCGGTGATCTCCAGCAGCGTCAATGTGCAGGCTGTGGATTCCCTCATCGAGCTGATGCTGAGCAAGAACCTGTATCCCATCGCCCGGATCTCCGCCTTCCAGGACTATTCCTACGCCCTGAAGCACGTGACCACCGGCATTCCCTTCACCGGCGGCGGCGGCGCGCTGTGGATGGATACTGAGGGCTACTACTGGCTCAAGCCTACGGACTCCGGTGTGCTTGGCTACATCAGCTCCGTGGTTCTGGAGCTCCGGGGACGGGGCTTCAAGGAAGTGGTACTGGATGATTTCAACGTGCCCGAAAGCCAGCGGGTGGTCTACAGCACCGACCGGATCACGGATCTGACCGCTGCCGCCAACACCCTGGCAAAAAACTGTGCCACCAATACCTTCACCCTGTCCTTTACCGTTCCCTCCGCCTCTTTCACCCTGCCGGAGGGCCGCTGCCGGATGTACCTGAGCAATGTTCCAGCCCGGGACGTGGAAATCACCGCCGCCCAGACCACGGTGACGGATCCGGAGATCCGCATGGTCTTCATTGCCGACAGCAACGACACCCGCTTTGACAAATACGGCGTCTTCCGCTCCCTGGAAATGCTGGAAGAGGAGACCACCGAATAAAAAACCGGCCCCGCACAAACACTGTGCGGGGCCGGATTCTTTATGCTTCCGGTCTGGTGAAATTCATCTGCTCGGCGATGATATTGTAGTAGTTATAGGATGCCACGCCCCGGCAGAAGACCAGCTTGTTGCGGACCACGGCGTTGATCCGGTCCAAATAAGCTTCGTCCACCTCCACGCCTTCGTTGGGGTAGAATTTGCCGGTCTTGGAGTTGTAGTAGCCCTTGTCGCTCTTCCAGCTGCTGGACAGGGGCCAGATCACCAGCGCCTCCTCCTCGGAGAACACATCCCGGCCTGCCAGCAGGCGGGAATCATACTCCAGGCCGAAGAGGTTATTCAGCGTGGGCAGGATATCCAGGCTGTATACGGGAGATTCTACCTTCAGGTCCATATCCTCGATGCAGCCGCTCCAGATGATCAGGCGGTTGTGGTCCCGGACCCGCTCATCCTTGATGGACGCGCCGTAGAGCTCAGCCACATAGTCCTTACCGTCACCCCAGGTGGCGGTGGCAGCCAGGCCGTAGGGATAGTGATCAGAGCCGATAACGATGACGGTATCATCGGCGATGCCCTTCTCCTCCAGCATCTTCACGATGGACTCCACCGCGTACTCCAGCTCCAGGTTGGCGGCCAGATAATAGCGGATGGCCTTGGAGTAGGGCAGGTGCTCCACCTGATCAAAATTCTTCGCGCCCATGGCATTGCTGGGGCCGTAGGTGGCGTGGCCGCTGACGCTCATATAGTACAGGTTGAAGGGCTGCTTGTCCAGGTACTCCGGCAGCGTCAGCTCCACCATTTCCTTATCGCTGCGGGGCCAGCAGTTGGTGATCAGCCCCTCCATGCCGTTGCCCCAGGCGAAGTAGGTATCGTAACCCAGCTTGGTATGGGTGCGGTCACGCTTATAGTAGTCGTGGTCGTTGTTGTGGAACGCGGCGGAGTTATAGCCCTGCTTGTCCAGCTGGTGGCCCATGGTCAGGAACAGATACTGCTGCTCCGACTCCAGCATGGAATCCACACCATTGTAGGGCACCAGGCCCAGCAGGTTGGTGTACTCGCCGCCGGTGGTGGAGCAGCCGGTGAGGATCTGGTAGTAGTCCGTAAACTGGATACCCTTGGTGGCCAGGCGGTAGAGGGTGGGGGTCAGCTCCGGGTCGATAACCTCGGCGGAGAAGGCCTCGGCAGTGATAAAGATCAGATTCTTACCGGCAAAGAGGCCGGTGTATTCATTTTCCATGGCAGGCGTCAGCGATGCCACATAGCTGTGCAGGTTCGCGATCTTCTTTTCGGACTCGCCTTCCGCCAGGGCGGCGTAGTCCAGGTCGTAGCTGTGGGGCAGGAAGACCCTCGGGGGCTCCGTGGTTTCGGGAGGCGTCGTCCCGGCATGTTCTTCGGTAGCTTCCGGCACCTCGGTCTGCTCTGCGGGTGCCTGGGTGGGAACGTTCAGCTCAAACTCCGGCGCCTCCTCCGGCAGGGGCAGGCCCCCCAGGGGCTCCAGGATCATACCCACATTCACGCCGAAGCAGCGTACGGCACCGTCAAAATTGTAGGACGCGCCCATCAGGGACTTATCCAGGCCCACGCCCAGGACGATGCCGAAGCCGGCACCGTAAAGCAGCACCGCTGCCAGCAGCAGGATCACCGGACGCTTCCAGTTGAACGTCTTCTTTGCCTGGTAACGGCCCCGGGGTCTTCCCAGGCGGGCAAAGACGGCGTAGAGCGGCACAGGCAGCATGACCAGCAGAATCCGGCCCACGCTGCGGCTGAGCAGAGTGACGATGGTGTCAAAATAGCCGGTGGCCACGCCCTCCGCACCGGCAAAGACCGAGTGCATGGGCATAAAGGCGGTGTAAGCGTCATTAAGGAAATGCTCCAGCAGGCCCAGCACACCCACCAGGGTGCCCAGGATCACGGCGATCCATTTCTCCGCCTTGGGCCCGAACAGGCTGGGGATCAGGCCCAGGCCCAGGCCGCAGCCCAGGGCGAACACCAGCACCGCGGCGAACCGGCCGGGCACCAGAGCGTCCGCATTCCAGCAGTGGACCAGGACCTCCACATACACCACCATGGCGGTGAGGAAGATCCACCCCGGAATGGGCAGGCCAAATTGCTTCTTCTTTTTCATTTCTCTCTCCTGTAACTGAATCAGCCCTGGTTATTCTGCTTGGGCTTGCGGTAACGGCGGTAATTGGGACGGCGGCGGCCACTCTTCTTGGTCTGTTCCTCACCGCCCTCGGCGGCCTCCGCATCAACGTCAGACTGTCTGGGCGCCTTGGGTTCCTTAGGTTCCTTAGGCTCCTTAGGCTCTTTGCGCTCCTTCTTCTCGGGTTTGGGTTCCTCGGGCTTTTTGTCCGGTTTTTCCGACTGCTCAGTCTGGGGCTTCCGGCGGTTGCGGTTGCGGCGGGACTTGCCCTCCTTACTTTCCTGAGGTTCGGTCATCACTTCCGGTTCCTCCTCTGGCTCCTCCACCACGGCTTCGGTGGAGTAGCGGAACTTGATGGGATCCAGGAAGGGCTTTTCCTCCGGCTCCTCCTGGCGGACCCGCTTGCCGCCGCCGGAGATGGGTGCCAGATCCGCGGGGATGGGGGGATCGTTCTTCCGGGCCTTGCCGCTGCGCAGAATGGCGATATCCTGGTTTGCGTACCAGGTGATGGTCTCGGGGCTGTCCTCCATCCGCACTTTCACCCGCTGGCGCAGCAGGTCCACATCGGTGACGGTGCCCCGGCCATCGGGGGTATCCACGAAGGACTCCGCCTTGGGAGCGTTGCGGATCAGATCCTCATAGGCTTCCTGCTCGTATTTCAGGCAGCACATGAGCCGGCCGCAGGTGCCGGAGATCTTGGTGGGATTCAGAGACAGGTTCTGAGTCTTGGCCATCTTGATGGACACGGGCTGGAAATCCTCCAGGAACGTGGCGCAGCAGAAGGGCCGGCCGCAGATGCCCAGGCCGCCCACCATCTTGGCCTTGTCCCGGACACCGATCTGGCGCAGCTCGATGCGGGTGTGGAAGATGGAGGCCAGGTTCTTCACCAGCTCCCGGAAATCCACCCGCTCGTCAGCGGTGAAGTAGAAGAGGATCTTGCTGCCGTCAAAGGCGTATTCCGCGCTTACCAGCTGCATATCCAGGCCGTGCTCCGCGATCCGCTGCAGGCAGATCTCATGGGCCCGGGCTTCCTTGAGCTTGTTTTCCTCATGGACCTTCTCGTCCTGGGCGGTGGCCCGGCGCAGCACCTTGCGCAGAGGGGCGACCACATCCTTCACCGGGATGCAGTGGTTGCCCCCGGTGACGTAGCCGAACTCGGCGCCCCGGGCGGTATCGATGATCACATGGTCACCGGCGGTGAGATTCTCTCCGTCGGGATCGAAGAAATAAATTTTCTGACCGGGGCGGAACTGAATGTCCACAACCTCCACCGCCGTATCGGCGGCGGGGACAGGTGCCTGCTCCGGGATGATGATTTCGTCTTCCATTGCTTAAACTCCTTATATCAACGCACTGCCCCAGGCAATGCGATGGTTCTCGATTGATTTATCCGCGCAGCTGCCATTGAAGCCAGCCGCAGACAGCGCCGGGGGACACATTTGCCATGGCGTACTCCGTGGCCTTGCGCAGGAGGCGCAGCGCCTCCATCAACTCGGCACTGCCGCGGCTCCGGGCCAGCGTCTGGGAAAGCTGTCCCGCCTTGACACCGCCGGCGCGGTAAGCCAGTGCCTGCTCCAGCAGAATCTGCCAGGCGCCCAAAATCTCCACCAGGGCGTCCCGCTTCCATTTTTCCATGGGCACCAGCAGCTGGGTCAGACCCAGGGCGTCCTTAGTGGAAAAGCTGCGGACAAAGTCCAGCGTCTGAGGGGGAATGCTGTCTCCCTCGGCAAGGATCTCCTTAGCCTGTCCCAGAAATCCGCCGCTGCGCTCCTGGGCGGAGAGGATATCCTCCTCCCCGGCCTGGGGAAATTCCAGCCGCAGCTGCCGGTGCAGCACTTTTTCCGGCAGCGCCTGGAGCTTCAGCTCCGTGCACCGGGACCGGACGGTGGTCAGCAGCTTGTCCGGGTTATCCGTCAGCAGAATGAATACACCGTGCTTCGGCGGCTCCTCCAGGATCTTCAGCAGGGCGTTCTGGCCCTCGATCCCCAGCTCCTGGGGGAAGAGGTAGATCTTGTAGGCGGATTCATTGGGGCGGATGAACACATCCTCCCGGATCTGCCGGACGATCTTCACCGATGTCATTTTATGCTCCGGATCCTCCACGGTGATGAAGTCCGGATGGTTTCCATTTTCGAGCTTCCGGCAGGGGCCGCAGACGCCGCAGGGCTTACCGGAGCCCTCACAGAGGATCGCGCCGGCCAGAAGCTTCGCCAGGGTATGCTTGCCGGAGCCCCTGGGCCCGGAAATCAGATAAAAGTGGGAGATATGGCCCTTTTGCAGGCTGGATTCCAGGATCTGCTTCAGCCGTTCGTTTCCCAGCAAGCCTTCAAAGCCCATAACGCTCCCCCTTTCGATGTGGTGTGGGAAAAGAAAATGATAAGATAGCTTTCCCCGTATGTACAAGGAAAAATCAGCCGGTGGTGATCTCGCCGGCCAGATTCCGGGCGAAGAGCTGGGCGATGCCGGCCTGGTCGCAGCCCTGGCCGATACCCCACATGAGCTTGGTCATAGCGGCCTCGGAGGTCATGTCCCGGCCCTGAATGACGCCCATATCCAGCAGCTTGTTGCCCACCTGGTAGACCCGCAGGTCGGAGGAATCATAGAGGCACTGGGTGGTGACCACCACGGAGATGCCGTCCTCCACAGCCCGCTGGATGCCCCGCAGACCCTTATTGAGCACATTGATGCCGCCCAGGCCGAAGGCCTCGATGACGATGCCCTTGTAACCCATAGCCGCCAGCATATCGAAAATGGCCGGATTCAGACCGGGAGTCAGCTTCAGCAGGAACACTTCCTTGCTGATATCGGTGCACAGCCGGGGCTCGCCCTGGGGCACCGGCAGCATCTGCTCATCCAGCACCAGACCCTGGTTGCTGACCAGGCCCGCATAGCGGGCGTTGACGCTCTCAAAGGCAGAGAAGCCGGAAGCACGGACCTTCACAGCCCGGCAGCCCTTCATGATCTTCCGGTCGAAGGCCAGGAAGATGCCGGGTCTGCCGGAGGCAGCCATGGCAAAGGCGGTGCGCAGATTATCCGGGCCGTCGGAAAGCACATCCCGCAGGGGCAGCTGGGAGCCGGTGAACACCACAGGCAGGTCGATACCGGGAAGCATGAAGGTCACGGCGGAGGCGGTGTAGGCCATGGTATCAGTACCGTGGGAGACCACGATGCCGTCGTAGCCGGAGCGCTGATTGAAGATCTCTGTGGCAATGAACTGCCACTCCTCCGGCCGGATATTGGAGGAATCCAGGCACATCACGTCCCGGACGGTAATATCGTAAAAAGTACGGAGCTGTTCCAGTTCCCGCTCCATCACATCGGCTCGGGTGGGCTCCAGACCCTCGCCGCCGGGAACGGAAGCGATGGTGCCGCCGGTGGTCAGCAGAAGAATATGTTTCTTTTTCTCCATGGAAATTCCTCCTGTTCTGTGGGCATACTGCCACAGCTTATCCAGTTTATTATATCCTGCCGGCGGTCAAAAGGCAAGGAGATGTTTTCGGTTGGCGGTGAAATTATCGTTTACAGTGGGTGCGGAATAACGGCAAATACGAAAAAAGGAAGCGGCTTGTGCCGCTTCCTTCGTTGTCAATCGTAATTCGAGTAATTGCTGTCCTTTGCCAGAACTTCGCCGCAGCTGCAGGTCTTATCGCTCACCAGCTTACCCTCCTGGTTCACCAGGATCTTCAGGTCCTCCCCGCACTTGGGACACTCCACAATCCGGGTAGTGGCGGTCCGGTTCTCGATACGCTCCAGAGAGGTCTTCATGGACTCATAGGCTTCCTTGGTGACCTTCTCCACGAAGTTCACATCGTAGGCGGCGATGGACTCGTCGATGCGGACCACACGACGCTGACCGTTGCCCTGCTTTTCCGACAGGGTATAGATGGGGGTGATCTCATAGCCCTCCACCTGGGTGGTGCCGGAAAGATTGTCCCGGGTGATCTCGATATCCAGAATGATGGAGTAGGCGGTACCGCCCTTCACAGCGTCGCCGAAGAAGTCGCCCAGGGAGTAGGCGATGAGGGTCTTGTTCACCTCGTCAAACTTGATCTCGTGGACCATGTGGGGATGGGTGCCGATGATGACATCCACGCCCTCCTTCAGCATCAGCTCGGAAATCTCTTCCTGGTTTTCGAAGATACCGTCGTTATATTCCGCGCCCCAGTGGAGCATGGCGATGGTGATGTCGGGCTTTTCCGAGGCGGCAGCCCGGAGGATACTGCGGATGCCGTCCCGGTCGATCTTGCGGTACTCGGATTCATAGTCGATGAAGAGCTTGTTGACGCAGTTCTCACTGCCTTGGGGCAGACCCAGATTGCCCATGCCCTTGGTGAATGCCACCAGGGCCACCTTGATGCCCTGGACTTCACAGATGGTGTAGCCTTTGGACTTGGCGAACTCGGCATTCGTGCTGTAGGCACCCACAGGCTCGATGCCCGCGGCACGGATATTGTTCAGGGTCTGGTTCAAGCCGATGGTGCCATTGTGGATGGAATAGGAATTGGCCATCTGCAGGATATCCACGCCTATGGCGTCCAGCTCCTCCACCAGCTGCTGGGGGGCCGAGGCGGTCTGGGTTCCGTAGGGGGGACCCACCAGATTTCCCTCGAAATTCATCACGGTCAGATCCGCGTTTGAGAGAATATGGGCCACATCCAGGAACGCCTGGGTATAATCGAAGTAATCATCACCGAAATTGGTCCTGCCGGAGGCAACCACCAGATCCGTCACATTCAAATCGCCGGCGGCCTTGATGTGGATGGTGGTGGTGGGGGTATCCGGGGGATTGGTGGCCCGCTCCTCGGTGGGCGGCTCGGTAAAGGTGGGCACCTCCATGCCGCTGGGCAGCGTGGGGTCGGCAGCGTCCCGTTTATCGGCGGTGATGGTCAGAATCAGCACCACCACCAGCACCAGGATTACCGCGGCCAGAATCAGCTTCCGGCGCAGCCGCTGCTGTTCCAGACGCTTTTTCTTTGCCAGGGCAGCCCGTTTTCTGCGGCGCCGCTCCATCTCGTCATCGTATTCATATCTGTCGGGGGCCATTGGCTGCCCTCCTTTCGACATAAGGTAACATTTATTTTACTACAAAATCTCGGTAAAAACAAGAGTCAAACAGGTCATGGCAGAGATTGGAGCTTAAGATTTCCTTTGTTTTCTCCGCGTCAGCCCGAATTGCCTGCTGCAGATCCGTCAGTGTGGGGAATTTGATCTCCGGACGGAGGAATTTATAGAACTGGAGGGTGATCTCCCGGTCGTACAGATCCCCCTTGTAGTCCAGGATCCAGCTTTCCACCGTGATGCCCACACCGGCCACCGTAGGCCGGGTGCCCACATTGGTCACCGCCATGAAACTTTTACCGTCGACCAGGCAGCGGCAGGCGTAGACACCGAATTTGGGGCTTACCAGTTCCCCGGGCAGCAGCAGATTGGCCGTGGGGACACCCAGCCGGCGGCCCAGCTGGTGGCCGTGGATCACCGTACCCGTGAGCATATGGGGGTGGCCAAGAAAATAATTGGCATGCTCCACCAGCCCCATTTCCAGCAGATTCCGGATATGGGTGGAGGAGACGGTCATGCCGCCCATTCGCAGCTGGGGCAGCACCACACAGGGGATCCCCCGCTCCCGGCAGGCCCGGAGCAATATCTCACTGTTTCCCTCACCCCGGTGGCCGAAGCGGAAATCCTGGCCGCAGACCAGGCCCACAGCCCCGAATTCCTCCACCAGGCGGCGGAAGAATTCCTGCCAGGGAGTTTCCATCATCTCCCGGTCGAAGGGCAGGGAGATCACGGTGTCGATATGATAATTCTCCCGCAGGAGCTTGTCCCGGTCGGACAGGGTATTGATCAGCCCGGGAGCAGCATTGTAAACCAGCGTATCCGGGTGACTGGAAAAGGTCACCACACCGGCTTCGGCACCCATCTCATCGGCCAGTTCCCGGCACTCATGGAGAAGGGTACCGTGACCCAGATGCACCCCGTCAAAAAATCCCAGGGCGTATACAGTTCTCTTTCTCATAGCTTCACCACATTGTATGGTTATTGGCAAATGCATTATGAATTATGCATTCGCTTTCTTATTCCACTTCAAAGAAACTTTTTACGGTTGACATAACGCCGTCTTCCACCTTGGCGATCATCAGAAACTCGCCGGTTTTGCTGTAGGCCCGCCAGGTTCCGTCCGCCAGCTTCACGGAGAAGCTGTTGCCATGGCGGCAGCGGATCTCCTGCTTTTCGCTCAGGGTCACGGCAGGGTAGTTTCGGAACATGGTATCCACGCCCCGCAGCACCTGCTCCGGATTTTCCATTTCCAACAGCGTAAGCAGGGGAATGGCCTCCTCAATGGCGTATTCTCCCGCCTGGACCCGGCGCAGGGCGGCCATACATCCGCCGCAGCCGAGAGCTTCGCCGATATCCTTGCACAATGTGCGGATATAGGTACCCTTGGAGCAGCGCACCCGCAGATGGATGCCGTCGGCCTCCATGCCAAGCAGCGTAAGCTCATGGATGGTGATGGGCCGGGGCTGACGCTCCACTTCCTTACCCTTGCGGGCCAGGTCTACCAGCTTCTGCCCGTTAATTTTCAGTGCGGAGTACATGGGGGGCACCTGCATGATCTCCCCCCGGAAATTTTCCAGAACCTTTTCCAGCTGCTCTCCGGTGACGAAGGCTTCCTGCTCAGTCAGAATATTGCCGGAAATATCCTCCGTATCCGTGGTAAGGCCTAAACGGAGCACTGTTTCGTAGGTCTTCTCCGCGTGTTCAAAAAACTCCACGCCCCGGGTAGCCCGGCCCACAAACACCGGCAGTACACCGGTAGCCATGGGGTCCAGCGTGCCGCCGTGGCCGATGCGCCGGGTCTGGAACACCCGCCGCAGCCGGGCGGTGACGTCCTGGCTTGTCCACCCCTGGGGCTTGTCGATAATTACGATTCCGTTCATTTTATCTCTCCGGAATGCAAAATGCATTCACTTAAACTTCCAGCATGTATTCTTCCAGCAATTTAGCGGTCTCCTCCAGCGAGAGTCCGGAGGAGGCGCCTGCGGCGCCGGGATGTCCGCCGCCGCCGAATTTTTCGCAGATTGCCGCGGCGTTCCAGCCGGGGACGGCCCGGATGGAAATTTTTGTCTCGCCCTGCTTGCCCTGGCGCAGGGTGGCAGCCATGCAGATGCCCTCAATGGAGCGGGCATAGGAAGAAATATTGCCCATATCTCCATCCGTCACGGCAAGCTGCTCCTCCACAGCCTTGGGAATGGCCACGATGGCCAGCTTTCCGTCCCCGAAGATCCGGACATTTTCCGCGATCCAGGCCTGGATGCGCAGCTTTGCCAGGGAATTTGTCTCAAACAGCTTCAGATTCAGCCCGGGAATATCCGCTCCGGCCTGGGCACAGACCGCCGCCACCAGAAAGGCATGGGCATTGGTATTGGCGTAGCGGAAGCAGCCGGTATCCGTGCTGACACCCACATAGAGGGCGTTTGCCATATCCGTATCCGGCTCGATACCCAGCAGTGTCAGGATATCGCAGATGATCTCGGCGCAGGAAGCGCTACCGGCGTCCACCAGCTCCTCTTCCGCGAAGGGTGTGCAGCTGCCATGGTGGTCGATCCGCAGCCGGCACTTCGGGGCCAGATGCTCCGTCCCCCGGGGCAGCATATTGGCGGCCGCCACATCCACCGCCACGATGGTGTCATCCTCTTCGGAGACATCCTTGGTAAGGCCACTCAGCAGCCAGTTGAGACCATCCAGGGGCTCGGTGGGATTCAGGACCCAGGCATTTTTCCCCAGCTTCCTTAAGCCTAAGCACAGTGCCGCGGCGGAGCCCAGGGTATCGCCGTCGGGACGGCGGTGGGTCAGAATGGTAACATTGTCATTGGCCAGGAAGAATCCTGCCGCCTCAGCCCTCGTCAGATTCTTCATCGTCGTGCTTGACCTCCAGGGAGTTGATGAGGGCCAGCATTCTGGCGCCATAGGTGATGGAATCATCCAGGGCCCAGACGATCTCGGGGGCGTAGCGCAGCTTCAGATTGTTGCCCAGCTGCCGGCGCAGATATCCGCCGGCGCTCTTCAGGCCCTTCAGCGTCTCCTCAGCCTTCTCGGACTGCAGGAAGGACACATAGACCTTGGTATAGCGCAGGTCCGGGGTGGTCTCCACACGGGTAATGGAGATCATGGTATCCTGGACTCTGGGATCTTTCACGGTACGGAGCAGGGAACTCAGCTCCTTCTGGATCTCTTCGTTGATCCGGTTGATGCGATTGGATGCCATATTACATCCTCCTTAAAGACATTGTCAAATTGCGGAAATCCCGCCGAGCCGCGTATGCGGCGCGGCGGGAAAAATTAATGGGGACCTCGCAAAGGCGAACGGCCTTTGTGGGGAAGAGGAGATGCAAAGTTTTGCGCGGATGTTCTCCGCAGGAGAACGCAGCATTAAAACTTTCGCATCGACGACTTATCTCTTAACTTCCTGCATGGCGAAGCACTCGAAGATATCGAATTCCTTGATATCGTTGTAGCCTGCCACGGTCATGCCGCACTCATAGCCGGCAGTGACTTCCTTGGCCTGGTCCTTGAAGCGCTGCAGGGAGCCGATCTCGCCCTCGTAGATGACGATGTTGTCGCGCAGCACACGGACCTTGCCGTCCCGGGTGACCTTGCCGTCCTTGACCATACAGCCTGCGACGGTACCCACCGCAGAGACCTTGTAGGTCATGCGGACCTCGGCGTGGCCCAGGACTACTTCCTCGAACTTGGGTGCCAGCATACCCTTCATAGCTGCCTCGATCTCGTCGGTGGCATCATAGATGACCCGGTAGAAGCGCATATCCACATTGGAGCGCTGGCCGGATGCCTGGGCAGCGGCATCGGGACGAACGTTGAAGCCCACGATGATGGCACCGGAGGTGGAGGCCAGCAGCACGTCGCTTTCGTTGATGGCGCCGACGCCGGCGTGGATGACCTTGACCCGGACCTCCTCGTTGGAGATCTTCTCCAGAGAAGCCTTCACGGCCTCGGCGGAGCCCTGGACGTCAGCCTTAACGATCAGGTTCAGGGTCTTCATCTCGCCCTCCTGCATCTTGCTGAACAGGTTGTCCAGAGTAACCTTCTGGTTCATCCTGGCCAGGGCGTCCTTCTGGGCCTGCTTGCGCTGCTCAACCAGCTCACGGGCCATACGCTCGTCGGTAACGGCGTTGAACTCGTCGCCGGGAGCGGGAGTCTCGGCCAGGCCGGTGATCTCAACAGGGATGGAGGGACCTGCGGTCTTGACGGTGCGGCCCTTGTCGTTGGTCATGACGCGGACACGGCCCACAGCAGTACCGGCGATGACGATATCGCCCTGCTTCAGGGTGCCGTTCTGAACCAGCAGGGTGGCGATGGGGCCACGGTTCTTGTCCAGACGGGCCTCGATGACGGTGCCCTTTGCCCGGCGGTTGGGGTTGGCCTTCAGCTCCTGGACCTCGGCGGTCAGCAGGACCATCTCCAGCAGCTCATCCAGGCCCATGCCGGTCTTGGCGGAGATGGGCACGATGATGGTGTCGCCGCCCCATTCCTCGGGGATCAAGTCGTACTTGGTCAGCTGCTCCTTGATCTTGTCGGGGTTGGCGGTGGGCTTATCCATCTTGTTGATGGCCACGATCAGAGGCACCTCAGCGGCCTTGGCGTGGTTGATGGACTCGATGGTCTGGGGCATGATGCCGTCGTCGGCAGCAACCACCAGAATGGCGATGTCGGTGGACTTGGCGCCGCGGGCACGCATGGAGGTAAAGGCAGCGTGGCCGGGGGTATCCAGGAAGGTGATCATCTGGCCGTTCACATCCACGGTGTAGGCGCCGATGTGCTGGGTGATGCCGCCGGCCTCGCCGGAGGTGACGGAGGTTTTCCGGATGGCGTCCAGGGTAGAGGTCTTACCATGGTCGACGTGGCCCATGACCACCACAACGGGAGCGCGGGTCTCCAGCTCCTCGGCGGAGTCCACGTGATCGTCAATGATCCGCTCCTCGATGGTGACGGTAACTTCCTTCTCCACCTTGCAGCCCAGCTCGGTAGCCACGAACTCGGCGGTATCAAAGTCGATGGTCTGGTTCATGGCAGCCAGGACACCGTTCTTCATCAGGCACTTGATGACTTCCGCTACGGTCTTCTTCATCCGGGAAGCCAGCTCGGAGACGGTGATCTCATCGGGGATCTTGACAACGGTGGGAGCCTTCCGGGCCACTTCCATCTGGAGGCGGCGCATCTTCTCCTGCTCCTCATTGCGGGACTTGTTGCCCTTCTTGTTAGCCTGCTGCTGCTTTTGCTGCTTGGCACCCTTGCCGCCGATACGCTGCTTGCCGCCCTCGAAGTTCTGGACCCGCTCGGAGACCAGATTATCCACATCGTCGAAGCGGGAGGTATTCACCTGGACAGCGGAGGTATCCACAACACGGCGCTCGCGCTTGCGCTCGGGCTCGGGCTGCTTGGTCTGCTGCTGGGGCTGCTGACGGTTCTGGTTATTCTGATTCTGGGGGCGGCCCTGGTTATTCTGGCCCTGGGGGCGGCCCTGATTGTTCTGATTCTGGGGACGGCCCTGGTTATTCTGGCCCTGGGGACGGCCCTGCTGGTTGTTCTGACCCTGGGGACGGTTCTGATTGTTCTGATTCTGAGGCCGGGCGCCCTGGTTCTGGCCCTGGGCAGGGGTGGCAGGCTTCTGCTCTGCCTTGGGTGCGGCGGGCTTGACCGCAAAGACCTGCTCAATGGACTGAATCTGGTTCTTCTGGGTCATGTAATCGAACACCACATTCAGTTCAGAATCGTTCAGGACCTGGGTATAGGACTTGGGCTTCTCACCGAACTTGCCGATGATCTCGGAGACCTCCTTGGGGGTGATACCGAAATCGGCAGCCACTTCCTTCACACGATACTTCACAAAACTCATACTATAAAACGCACCTCCAAAATTGAGTGGAGAGTTGAAAGTTGAGAGTTGAGAGTTTAGAAACTATCAACTGTCCACTGTCAACTATCAACTTTGAAAAACTTACTTCTTAACTTTGCCCATACGGACATTGCGCTGGTGGGCTTTTGCCTCCTGCTGGCGCTTCTTCTGCTTCTGGGTCTTCTCTTCCAAAGCGGCAAGGACTTCCTTGTGCTTTTCCGGTTCACCCAGGGCCTTGACCATAGCCAGCGCCATGGGGGCGTCGGTGATGGCCGCGATGGCCAGGCTGGTTCTTCCGATGACGAAACCCAGCTCATCCTTGGTGAATTTCACCCGGAGGCACTGCTGATTCGTGCCGGCCACAAAGCTCTTGGCCCGGCGCCAGGTGTGGTCGGAGGCGTCACTTGCCACGATGACCAGATAGCCCTTGCCGGTGCGGGTAATGGCACCCACAGGCTCCTCGCCCAGCTCAGCAAAGCCGGCCTTCCGGGCCAGGGCCAGATAATTCAAGGCTCTATCCATGGTTCGCGCCCTCCATTTCCTTCTCCAGCCGGGCAATGACCTCCTCGGGGATGGTCACCTCCAGGCTGCGGTCCAGGGCCTTGGAGCGCAGGGCCTTCTTCAGGCACTCGGGGTTGGGGCAGACATAGGCGCCGCGGCCGTTTACCTTACCTCCGAAATCCAGGTTTACACTGCCGTCTGTGCAGCGGACCACCCGGATCAGCTCCCGCTTCGCTTTGCGCTCACGGCAGCCCATACACTGCCGCTGGGGGATTTTCTTCTGCATAAGCTACCTCCTTTTTATGAGTTGAGAGTTGATAGTTTATAGTTTCTCAACTCTCCACTCTTAACTATCAACTTATTCCTCGACTTCGGCCTGGCTTGCAGGCTTGATATCGATCTTATAGCCGGTGAGCCGGGCTGCCAGACGGGCGTTCTGGCCCTCCTTGCCGATGGCGAGGCTCAGCTGGTCGTCGGGAACGATGACGCGGCAGGCCTTCTGGCCGGGAACCAGGGTCACGGAGATGACGTCGGCAGGGGAGAGGGCTGCCTTGACATACTGGCAGGGATCCTCGGACCAGATGACGATGTCGATCTTCTCGCCATGGAGTTCTTCCACCACGGCGCCCACACGGCCGCCGCGGGGGCCGACACAGGCACCCACGGGATCGATGCCCTCCAGCACGGCACGGACGGCCATCTTGGAGCGGGAACCGGCCTCACGGGCGATGTTGCGAATCTCCACCTGACCCTCGGCGATTTCGGGGGTCTCCAGCTCAAACAGGCGGCGGACCAGGTTGGGATGGGTCCGGGACACATGGACCAGGGGACCACGGCCGGGCTTATGGACTTCCAGCACATAGACGCGGATCCGGTCGCCTTCCTTGTAGCTTTCACCGGGGATCTGCTCGCCGGTGCGGAGCACAGCGTCGGACTGCTCATTGCCGGTGCCGATGCGCACAAACATGTCGCCGGACTGGGGATCGATCCGCAGCACGGTACCGCTGAGCAGTTCCTGTGCCTTGGAGGAGTAGGATTCGTACATAACGCCCCGCTCTGCCTCGCGGATACCCTGGATCAGGACCTGCTTGAAGGTCTGGGCGGCGATGCGGCCGAACTTCTGGAAGTCCACGGGGATGGACAGGCTGTCGCCCACCTGGGCGTTGGGATCAATATTACGGGCGGAATCGATGTGGATCTCCAGTGCGGTATCCTCCAGCACCTCCACCACGGTCTTGACGATATGCATGGAAAGGCCCTTCTCGCTCAGGTCCACCACCACATTGTCGGCGGGGACGTCACGGCGGTCCTCCCGGTCCTTGCGGTAAGCATTGGCCATGCCCTGCTTCATCCGCTCGACCATATAATCAACAGGAATGCCCTTCTCCTTTTCCAGATCCCGCAGGGATGCGAAGATCTCGGCGCCCAGGTCGATCTTGGGAGCCTCGGGCTGCTTCTTGGCACTCTTTCTAGCCATTTTTAATTATTCCTCCTATATTTAATTGTTAAAATTCCACACGAAGACGCACCAGTGCGACTTCGGATTTTTCAAAGGTAATGGTCTCCTTGCCGGCGGTGACAGTGAGCTTGCCATCTTCATAGCCGGTCAGGACGCAGGGGATCTCCTTCAGACCGTTCCGGGGACGGTACAGCTTCACGGTGATGGCGCTGCCCATGAAACGCTCGAAATCGTTCGGGCGCTTCAGGGTTCTCTCCAGGCCCGCGGAGCAGACCTCAAAATGGTAGGAGCCCTGGATAGGATCCTTCTCATCCAGAATGGGATCCAGCGCGCGGGAGATGGCCTCGCAGTCGTTGATGTCCACACCGGACTCCTTATCCAGGTAGATCCGCAGGAAATATTCGCTGCCCTCCCGGACATATTCCACATCCCACAGCTCGCAGCCATGGGCCTTCACAACAGGCTCGGCAAAGGATGCCACCAGTTCGGTTACTTTCATGTAACGTACCTCCAAATACATAAGAAAGAGAGGCGCTTGCGCCTCTCTTTGTCCTACTCTTACCTATTACAGTGGTATTATACCACCGTAAAATTTATTTTGCAAGAGGGTTTTGGGAGAAAGGGCTACAAATTTTCAACTTTTTTCGGAAGTTAGGTTGGGAATTTTATCAAAATCGATTTGTTGTACGCATGGTTCGTACTGGCGCGGAAGCGCCAAAAAGGCTTCCCCTGGGGTGGTGCTCCGCGCAGCGAACTAAAATCAATCGTTTGCCGGAGGCAAGCGCACTATAATTCATAGCTGGCAAAAATCTCTGATTTTTGACTGATGAGGGCCAAACCTGGACCAAAAGCCTTTGGGACAGTCATTTTCTTATTTCCTGGTTTACCCTCATCCGCCCCTTCGGGGCACCTTCCCCCAGGGGAAGGCTGAAAGGAGCCCTATCATGTCTGATACCTCAAAAAAGCAAAATTTCCTGCACGGCACCGCCCTGCTTGCCATGTCCGCTGCCATGGTGAAGATCATCGGTGCCTTCTATTCGATACCCCTCAAAGCCATCATCGGTGACGACGGCTTCGGCTTCTACTCCACCGCCTACGAGATCTATACCCTGCTGCTGATGATCTCCACCGCCGGACTGCCGGTAGCAATGAGCCGGGTCATCTCCCAAGCCAGTGCCTTGGACAACTACAAGCAGGTGCGCCGGATCTATGGCGTTGCCAGAGCCATATTCCTGATCCTGGGCCTTGCCGGAACGGCACTGATGGTCTTTGGCAGCAAATTTCTTGCCGCCAAGCTCAACCACGGTGACGCATGGGCAGCCATCGCCGCACTGGGCCCCTCCTGCTTCCTGATCTGCCTGATGAGCACCTACCGTGGCTTCTTCCAGGGACAGAGCAATATGCTCCCCACCTCGATCTCTCAGGTCCTGGAGGCCTTTTGCAAGCTGGTGGCAGGACTGTCCCTGGCGATCATCGTCCTGCGCGTCACGGGTAGCTACGCTCTGGCCGCCGCCGGTGCCATCCTGGGCGTGACTCTGAGCTGTCTGGTGGGAGCGATCTATCTGAAGCTCTGCTTCCGCAAGGTCTATAAAAAACTGCCCCAAACCGGCAACGCGGAAGGCACCACCGGCTCCATCGCCAAAAACCTGCTGGGTATCGCCATTCCCATCACCATCGGCGCTGCTGGTTTGCAGCTGCTGACCGTGCTGGAGACCGGCGTCTACATGGGCAACCTCCAGGAAATGCTGCCCAAGGATCTGGTCAACATCCAAAAGGGCATCTACAACTTCGCCCAGAAGGTGTTCAATATGCCCTGTGCCTTCATCACCCCCGTGACCACCAGCATCACCCCCGCCATCACCGCCCAGCTGACCACCGGTGAGCGCCGGGAGGCGAAGGCCACCGCTGAGTCCTCCGCCCGTGTCACCGCACTGATCGCCATGCCCTGCGCTGTGGGTCTTGCCGTGCTGGCCGAGCCTGTGATGGCACTGCTGGGCGGCTACTCCGGCGAACGGCTGGTGCTGGCTACGGATCTGATGCGGGTCCTTGGCATCTGCATCATCTTCAACGCCACGGTACTGTTGACCAATGCCATCATGCAAGCCAACGGCCACGCCGTCCTGCCGGTGGTGAATATGTTCGTGGGCGGCCTGATCAAGCTGGGAGCCGTGCTGATCCTCACCCGCAACCCCTACATCGGCATCCTGGGCACCCCCATCGGAAGTCTGCTGTGCTACGCCAGCATCACTGTGCTGAACCTGATCGTCATGAAGGTGGTGCTGAAAAAGGATGCCCCTGCCATCGTGAAAAACATGATCCGTGGTCTGCTGGCTGCAGCGGCCATGGGACTGGTCACCTTCGGCTGCTGGTACGGCCTGAAGGCCCTCGGCATCTCCAGCTCCATCCTCCTGTGTGGCGGCCCGATCGCCGTAGGCGTAGTCGTCTACCTGATCTGCGCCATCAAGCTCCGCGCCATCACCAGAGAAGACTGCCTCCTGCTCCCCAAAGGCCAAAAGATCGCCGACCTTCTCCATCTGTGACCTCTTACCACAGATCATCGTTCAGCGCAGCAGCAACATCCACCCCGATCGTAGGGGAGGGTCTTGACCCTCCCTAACTGTTGACCTACTGAGCTGTAATAACGACGCAAAATGTGGCATTTTTCATAAATACCGACACTTATTTACGACGTTACGTTCAGGGAGGGTCAAGACCCTCCCCTACAGTGGCGTTGCTTTGTCATACACTAAACGATGATCAACAGCCCTAACAGAACGAAAGGATCACCATGAACAAGACCGACCTGATCGCCGCCACCGCCCAGCGCAGCGGCATCACCCAAAAAGACACCGCCCTGGTGTTGGAAGCGGCCCTGGAGACGATCTGCGCCGCCCTATCCTCCGGCGAGAAGGTCCAGCTCACCGGCTTCGGCACCTTCGACACCAAGCAGCGGGCCCAGCGCACCGGCCGAAACCTCCACACCGGACAGCTGACCCAGATCCCCGCCACCCGAGTGGCCACCTTCACCCCCAGCCAGCGTCTGAAAGACACCATCGCCAATAAGGAGTAACACATGAGACTGGACAAATATCTGAAAGTATCCCGCCTGATCAAGCGCCGCACCGTGGCCAACGAAGCCTGCGACAACGGCCGGATCAGCGTCAACGGCCGTGTGGTGAAAGCCAGCTACGACGTAAAAGTCGGCGACAAGATCGAGATCGCCCTGGGCACCCGCACCGTCGCCGTAGAAGTCCTCCTGGTAGCCGACACCGTCCGCAAAGACGACGCCGCCGCCATGTACAAAGAAGTATAAAAGAACGGATCCCCAAGTACAGATATTAAGATACGAGATATGAGATACGAGATAAGCCCAGATCTGGGATATCCCGTATCTCATATCTCGTAGTTCATATCTAGGGATGCCGTTTCATCTGCCCATACAGCTTCTGGGTCAGCTTCCGGATCGGCACGAACAGAGCAAGGGCGATCACGAAATTCCCGATCCCATGAGCGATGTCGAAGGGGATCCCGGACACCCACTTGGCCGCCGCATAGCCCCAGCCGCCAATGAACACATCCACCGGCGCGCACAATGCCCCGAACATCAGCCCGAAGGCCCCGGACACCATGGCCCAGCCTAACGGATGCTCCATCCGCCGCAGCAGATGAGCCACCACCGCCAGCAACGGCCACACATAGAGATAATTGATATTCCACGTCCCCAAGCCGTAGAACAAGATCTCCGCCATCACATACACGAAGGTGGGCAGCAGTCCCTGCCAGCCGAACACCGCGCCGAACACCATCACCATCAGGCTCACCGGCTCGATGTTGGGCAGTGCCGCCATGACCCACTTGGCCCCAAAGGTCAGGGCCGCCAGCATCCCAAACAGACAGATCTGACGAACGCCCAGCTTACTCAATGGTGTACACCAGCCGGAAGCTGTCCCCATCGGCGATCGGAGTCGTATCCGCGCCCTGCATGGCCATCTCCTGGCCCACGTACAGCGACCAGTAGCTCTGATCCACATCAAAGTCAGCAGTCACCCCATCCACGGCCTTGATATACAGCCCATAAGGTCCCTGCTCACCTTCCACCAGGCCCTCCGACAGCAGCACGGGGCCCAGATATTCTTCGTCAGTATGATAGGTGAACACCTTTTCAGAGCCATCCTTGTGGACCACGGTGACGGTGATCTCCTTGGCCCCCTCCTGTGTCTCGGGCCGGGTCAAAAGCCAGATGCCCAGCATCAGCGCGACTACCGCCACCAGAGCCACGGCAGCGATGATGATCTTCTTGTTTTTCATAAAAAAATACCTCCTGAAATGCAAATAGGATGGGGCACCCAAAAAGGTGCCAC
>JAZQEP010000090.1:0-8706 GCA_045539075.1 Faecousia sp.
TAAATTATCGTTTAGCGGCGAGTCGCCGCTGACAAGACGAGCCTGGGAGGCCGGCAATTGTCGTTACACCATTGGGCTCTCCCGATTCGCTACTTCCTAAATTATCCTCTTTTTAGGGTAAATGTGACGATACCGAGCGGCGCAGGGCAGTAACGATCAGCACTGCACCGAGCACGCTTTGTCCGCGGGCACTGCCCGCATAAACGATCATTTACCTATTCATTTTACCGCCTGCGGTTTTGTCAGTCAAGGTTGACAATCCGCGTAAACAGGAGTAAAATAGTTTTAACTTTGGACTAAAGGAGGGAACACCATGGAATCCGGCAGTAGCGGCAATATACCCGGTCGAAGTAGCGCGTCTTCGGGGCCCGTGGTGGGCTCTTTACGCGCGTAAGATGAGTAAATTGCCTCTGAAATCGTAAAAAACGAGTAAGGAGGAAACACTTATGGCTGAGCGCTTTGAAATTGTGGAAAAAGCCATCCTCAGAATGCTTGAGGATAAAAAGTACGCAACACTCCGGGACATCCTTTCCACCATGAACCCCAGCGACGTGGCGGGGCTTTTCATGGATCTGGAGGAGAAGCAGATCCCGGTGATGTTTCGCCTGCTGCCCAAGGAGCTGGCGGCGGAGACTTTTGTGGAAATGGAACCGGATGACCAGGAGCTGCTGATCCGGGGATTTTCCGATAACGAACTGAAAGAAGTTCTGGATGAACTGTATGTGGACGACGCGGCGGACCTGGTTGAGGAAATGCCCGCCAACGTGGTCAAGCGGATTTTAAAAGCGGTGGACCCGGAGATGCGGTCCTCCATCAATCAGATTCTGCGTTACCCCGAATATTCCGCCGGCAGTATTATGACCACGGAATATGTCTCCCTGCGGCCCCACATGACCGTGGAAGAGGCGATCCTGCGCATCCGCCGGCAGGGTGTGGACAAGGAGACGATCTACACCTGCTATGTGCTGGATAAGGACCGGACGCTCATCGGCCTGGTCACCGTCAAGGACCTGCTGCTGGCAGCAGATGACGAGATGGAGATCAACGAGATCATGCACACCAACCTGATCTTCGTCAACACCCAGACGGACCAGGAAGAAGTGGCCCGGATGTTCAGCAAGTACAATTTCCTGGCCCTGCCCGTGGTGGACACGGAGGGGCGTATGGTGGGCATCTGTACCTTCGACGACGCCATGGACGTCATGGAAGAAGAGGCCACGGAGGATATGGAGCTGATGAGCGGTATGACCCCCTCTGAAAAGCCCTATCTCAAGTCCTCCCCCTTTGAACTGTTCAAAAACCGAATCCCCTGGCTGATGCTGATGATGGTCTCCGCCACCTTTACGGGCCTCATCATGACCGCCTTTGAGGATGCCCTGGCGGCCCAGATCGCGCTCTCTGCCTTCATCCCCATGCTGATGGGTACCGGCGGCAACTCAGGTAGTCAGTCCTCCGTTACCGTCATCCGCGGCCTGAGCCTGGGCGAGGTGGAGTTCGGGGATATCGGCCAGGTGCTGTGGAAGGAGATCCGTACCGCATTGATGTGCGGCATCGCCCTGGCCCTTGTCTGCTTCGCCAAGATCTGGCTGGTGGACAAGCTGCTCTTCGGCAACGACAATATCACCCTGATGGTGGATCTGGTGGTGTGCCTGGCCCTGGCTGTCACCGTGGTGGTGGCAAAGCTGGTTGGCTGCCTGCTGCCCATCGGCGCCAAGGCTATCAAGCTGGATCCGGCGGTGATGGCGTCCCCCTTTATCTCCACCATTGTGGATGCGCTGAGCCTGCTGGTGTACTTCCTGTTCGCCAAGATGCTGCTCCATGTGTAAGAAACAAAACCTGCCTGTTCCGAGTTTGGAACAGGCAGGTTTTTTATGCGGTATGGCGGGCCGGAAGGGCGCTGCGCCGTCTGGCGGAGAGCTCAGGGGCGTAGAGCACCATCAGATAGAGCACTGCGATGGGGATCACCAGATACATATGCCAGTAGGGGTAGGGGATCACCCGGTGGAACAGGGCCACCAGCGGATTGCTGGGATCTACGGAGAACATGTAATTGACCCGGATGCCGTTTCCGGCGGCGGCGCAGCAGTGGTTGATGACCACATTGCACAGGTGTACGAAGGTGTACAGTCCCAGGGTGATGCGCAGGGTGGAGCCGATACAGCGGGGGTCCTTTTCCACCAGGCCCAGCTTAAACAGCAGCACAGGAATGCCGAACTCGAAGACGTGGGGGAAAAAGTAAAAATTAAAGGATTCGCTGAACAGCGTGGCGTCGGCCATCTCAAAATTGGCCACCAGGGCGACCAGCGCCCCCAGGCACCACAGAAGCAGCAGGTTACCCAGTCGTTTGCTCCGGGTCAGCACCGCGAAGGGCAGGATCAGCGCATTGACGGAGCACAGGTGCAGGGGCAGGTATTCCAGGGGAGAACCCCAGCGAAGCAGATTGTACACAATGGCGGCGATTCCGCTTAAGGAAAGGGGGAACAGCACCATTGTCTGAACTTTTTGACTTTTGTTTTTCAGACCGTAGTACAGCGCGAGCACCATGGCCGCGGCCAGCACCAGGGTCTGAATATGGGCGGGGGTGAAAAATCCCCATTTCATTTCAGGTCTCTTCCTTTCTTGGCAAAATGCCGGTTTGGATGGAGGCAGTTATACCGCAAGAAACCTGGAAAGTCAATGGAGTTCATAAAATCATAAGAATTTATCAGCCTAATTCTTAGGAATCCACCGGTGGCGGACAAAGTTTTGTATACTTTACCAGTTTTTCCGGAATGAAAGTGACAGATTAAACAAATTTTAGGTGGATTCCTGGAAAAGCACTTCCTTTTTCCCGGATTTTCCTGTAAAATAAATGCACCAAACCTAAGGAGGATCTGCCGTGAGCCACCAGTATATCAAATCCGACAATCCGAAAGTTCAGGCCCATATTGAGCGGCTGGAGCGCCGTGACCGCACCGTGGAGCACATCTTCCGCCGGTGCCTGCACCTGCTGGAGCAGGCCATTGCCGGAATCACCCTGATCGTGTTGGTGGTGGCGCTGTGTATGGAGGTCTATGCCATCTTTTCCCAGCCGGATCATCTCCATGACCTGAGCCACATCCTCCACAATATTCTGACCATTGTCATCGGTCTGGAGTTTGTCCGAATGCTCATCGACACCACCCCCGCCAACATTCTGGAGGTGCTGACCCTGGCACTGACCCGCCATGTGATCCTGGAGCATGAGGATTACTGGTCCAACCTGGTGTGCATCGCCTGCATCGCCGGTCTCTTCGCCGTCCGCCGCTTCCTGATCCGCCGCAGCGAGCTGAAGGAAGAGATGGTCGAGATCGAGTAAAGCGCAAAAAAAGCCGCCCGAAAGCGGAGTCCGAATAAGAAAACATAGATTTAGGCCATCTGCCTTTGGCAGATGGCCTAAATCTATGTTTTCCTATGAGGACGTAGCTAAAAAGCGACTTTCATTTTTATTCGGCGGCGATGACCCGCGCGCCCTCGAATTCGATGTGCAGGGGCATCATTTCCCAGTTGTGCTCGGTGATGGTGTCCAGCTTCTTTGCCAGCTTTTCATCCAGTTTTTCATCCTGGGTGATGCACAGCAGGGTGGGGCCGGCGCCGGAGAGGCAGAAGCCCGCGCCGCAGGTGCGGACCAGGCTTTCGATCTTTTCGTAGTCCGGGATCAGCTTCTTCCGGTAATTCTGGTGGATCCGGTCCTGCATGGCGGTGCGCAGCAGCTTTTCGTCGCCGGTTTCCAGAGCCTTCAGCACCAGGGCGCCGTGGGCGATGTTGTACACCGCGTCAGCCCGGGAATACTCGTTGGGAAGGGCAGCACGGGCCTTCTCGGTGGAGAGGGTGAAGTCCGGCACCAGGGCCAGGAACTCCCAGTCCGGATGCAGGGGGAAATTGACGCAGACCGGCAGGCCGTTGTCCACCATGGAGGCGGTGAGACCGCCCAGGAAAGCGGGGGCCAGATTGTCCGGGTGGCCCTCCATGGCGTTGGTGATGTTTAAAAGGCCCTGGACGGACAGCTTGTTGCCCCGGAGCACGTTGGCACCCATGGCACCGGCCACCAGCAGGGCGGCGGAGGAGCCCAGTCCACGGCAGATGGGGATGTGGGCATCGATATGGATCTTCAGACCCCGGATCTCCTCGTTCATGGAGGTGAGCACGGCGCAGTAGGACACATATGCCAGGTTGTCCGGGCCGGTGAACTCCTCCGGGCAGCCGGTGATCTCCAGGCCGTATTCCGTTTCTTCGAAGGTGACGTCGGTGTATAAGCTCAGGGCGCAGCCAAAGGCATCAAAGCCGGGGCCCAGGTTGGCCGTGGTGGCAGGCACCCGAATGGTGACTCGTTTCATGATTCTCTCTCCTGTGGGTTACAGTCCCAATACAAATTCCAGCATATTTTCCTTGTCGATCACCCCGGTGTGGCGCTCGGGCTTGCCCCGGAGGGTGGCCAGATTCCTGGGGATTGCCATGCCAGACAGGCTTTCCAGCCGCTCCATGAGGGTGAATTCGTCGCCGCCCAAGTCTCCGCCGATGGCTTCCAGAACTGCGGCGGGAAACTTGTAGGGGGAGGCGGTGGACAGCACCACCAGGGGCCGGCGGTCACCGGACTGGTTTACATAATCCTCTGCCACGGCCCAGCCGGCGGCAGTGTGGGGATCGCAGAGATAGTGGTGCTTCTCAAAGACCCGGCTGATGGCGGCGGCGGCACCGGCATCGTCGCAGCAGCCGGCCCAGAATTCTGCCTGGATGGCGGCAAGAAGCGCCTCGGGGACAGTGTAGCTGCCCTCGGTGTTCAGCTTCGCCATCAGCTCAGCAACCAGTTCCGTATCGCCGCTCATCAGATACAGCAGCCGCTCCAGGTTGGAGGAGACCAGAATGTCCATGGAGGGGGAGGTGGTCTTCAGCAGCTTTCTGCGCTTGTCGTAGGTACCGGTGCGGATGAAGTCGGTGAGCACATTGTTGGCGTTGGAGGCGCAGATCAGCTTGCCCACGGGCAGTCCCAGCTTCTTTGCCAGATACCCTGCCAGAATGTCACCGAAATTGCCGGTGGGAACGGAGAAATTCACGGTTTCGCCCAGGCGGATCTTGCCTGCGTCCAGAAGATCCCGGTATGCCTTGAAATAGTACATAATCTGAGGTGCCAGACGGCCGATGTTGATGGAGTTGGCGGAGGACAGGGCCACAGGCAGCTCCCGGTCCCGGCAGGCGGCAAAGATATTCTTCACGCCGGTCTGGGCGTCGTCAAAATTGCCATGGACGGCGCAGACGGTGACGTTTTCGCCCTCCTGGGTGACCATCTGGGCCCGCTGGACCTGGGAAACGCCCCCGTGGGGGTAAAATACGCAGATTTTGATACCGGGCACATCCTGGAAACCGGAAAGGGCGGCCTTGCCGGTGTCGCCGGAGGTGGCGGTGAGGATCAGAATGTCCTTCTGCTGGCCCTTTTCGCCCTTGGCGGCGGTGAGCAGCTGGGGCAGCATGCAAAGGGCCACGTCCTTAAAGGCGGAGGTGGGGCCCCGGAAGAGCTCCAGCACATGGAAATCACCCACCGCGACGGTGGGAGTCAGCTCTTCCGTTTCAAATTTGCCGTGGTAGGCATTGTGCACAAGCTTGTCCATATGGGGGATGTCCGGCAGCAGGGCGGAGAGGATCATCGCGGACATCTCCTGGGCGCTTCCGCGCAAACATTTCTGCCAATCAAAGGCAGGAAGCGCGGCGGGCATATACAGTCCCCCATCCGGTGCCAGGCCTTCCAGCACGGCCTGTGCGCTGTCGGCGGTGAGGGTTCGGTTTCTCGTAGAGTGATACAGCATAATTTCAGCCTCCAGGGGTGAACTTTCTTCTACCTATTGCACAAAAACCGGGAATTTCCACGGAAATCCTTGGCTTTTTGGTGCAATTGAAATTTGATAAGCTATATGATATACTGTTTTTCGTAAAAAAGCAAGTGTTTTCCAAGCGGACACAATTGTTTTTCCGGCGGGAGAAACTTGCGGATAACGGAGGAAGCGCTATGAATATCGGATTGTTGGGCTTCGGCGTTGTGGGCAAAGGTGTGTATGAGATCACCAAATCCCGCACCGACATGCAGGTGACCAAGGTCTTGTGTCTGGAGGAAATTTCCCTCCCCGACGCCCAGGCTGTGAAAAATTTCGACGAGATCCTCAGTGATGATACCATTGATACCGTGGTGGAGGCCATGGGCGGACTGCACCCTGCCTATGACTTCGTCCGGGCCGCTGTGGAGGCAGGCAAAAATGTGGTCACCTCCAACAAGGCTCTCATCGCGAACTTTTATGATGACCTGCTGCCCCTGGTGAAGGAAAAGGGTGTGATGCTTCGCTGCACCGCCGCTGTGGGCGGCGGCATCGGCTGGCTTTCTGAGCTGGAGCGGGTCCGCCGGGTGGAATCCGTCAGCCGGGTGGGCGGCATCATGAACGGCACCTGCAACTACATCCTGGACTCCATGACCAGCCGGGATCTAAGCTATGCCGATGCCCTGCGCCAGGCCCAGGAGCTGGGCTACGCCGAGGCCAACCCCACCACCGATGTGGACGGCATCGACACCTGGCACAAGCTGATCATCTCCGCCAATGTGGCCTTCGGCGTCAGCCTGGATAAGACCAATATTCCCGCCGCCGGCATCCGCCACATCAAGGCAGAGGATATTGCCAATTTTAAGGCCCACGGCCTGACCTGCAAGCTGGTCTCCACCGGTAAGAATAACACCGGCAAGTTCCACGCCTATGTCCAGCCCACATTGTTCACCGCCAATGAGCCTGAGTCCGTGGTGCCCACCAACTACAACCTGATCACACTGGTTGGCAATACCTCCGGCCGTCAGAGCTTTTTCGGCCAGGGTGCCGGCCGGTATCCCACCGCATATAATGTGGTGCAGGACCTGGTGGATCTGACCCGCGGCACCGGCTTCTACTGCCCCTACGGCAAGCAGGTGAAGGTGGAAAACAACGAAAAGCTGCGCTACTATGTCCGCGGCGGAGATCAGAGCTTCTTTGCCGGCAAGGTGGAGGAGAACTGGAACGGCGCTATCGTCACGGCGCCTGTCTGCGTGGCGGATATCCACAGCTGGCTGAAAGAAAACGACGGCGCGTTTATCGCCGCCCTGCCCAGCGCATAACAGTGCATCCAGGAAAGAAGGACAATACATATGAAAGTAGTCAAATTCGGCGGCAGCTCCATGGCTGATGCCGGTCAGTACCGCAAGATCCGGGAGATCCTCCTGGCAGACCCCGAACGTCGGGTGGTGGTGGTCTCCGCCGCCGGCAAGCGAACCAAGGATGACCACAAGATCACCGACCTGTTATACCTGTGCCATGCCCACACCCAGTACGGCGTGGACTGCAGCGGCGTGTTTGAGATGATCTCCTCCCGCTATATTGCCATCCGCAATGAGCTGGGTATCGATATGGACCTGGAGACCGAGTTCGCCGATCTGAAGCAGCGCCTGGACAACAAGGAGCTGAATGCGGACGAAGTGGCTTCCCGGGGTGAGTATTTCTCCGCCAAACTGATGGCAGCCTTCCTGGGCTTCCAGTTCATCGATGCCGCCGACTGGATCAAGTTCAAATTTGACGGCACCGTGGACCAGGAAGCTTCCTATGAGGCCCTCCAGAAGCTGGTGGTCATGGGCATGGGCGCGGTCATTCCCGGCTTCTACGGTCTGATGCCCGACGGCCATATCCGCACCTTCTCCCGGGGCGGCTCCGATATCACCGGCGCTCTGGCTGCCGCCGCTCTGGATGCTGAGGTCTATGAGAACTGGACCGACGTCTCCGGTATCCTCATGGCTGACCCCCGTCTGGTGGAGAATCCCCAGACCATTCCCCACGTGACCTACGATGAGCTCCGGGAGCTGAGCTACTCCGGAGCTTCCGTCCTCCACGAGGACGCCATCTTCCCGGTGCGTGAGAAGAACATTCCCCTGAACATCCGCAATACCAACGATCCCAGTGCCCCCGGCACCATGATCCAGGAACACTTCGACGGCGATTTCGACCCCCACCGGTTCATCACCGGTATCACCGGCAAGAAGGATTTCACCATCATTTCCCTGAGCAAGCGTGGCATGAGCAACCAGGTGGGCGTCCTGCGCCGGGTGCTCACCGTGCTGGAGCGTCACAATATTTCCGTGGACTACGTGCCCAACGGCATTGACAATGTGTCCGTGGTGCTGCCCACCGAGTCCGTGGCATCCTCCCTGTACACCATTCTGGGCGAGATCCAGAAGGAAGGGGAGCCCGATTCCCTGGATGTCCACGACCAGATCGCCATCGTGGCCGCTGTGGGCCGGAAAATGGCCTACCGCCCCGGTATTTCCGGTAAGATCTTTGCCGCGCTGGGCGAGGCGGGCATCAATATCCGTATGATCAACCAGGGCCCCGACGAGCTGAACATCATCTTCGGTGTCGACAACCGGGACTTCAAGGCTGCCATCAAGGTGCTGTACAACAGCTTTGTGAGTATGTAAATCCGAAATTGAGAGGTAATGACTATGAAACTCTATACCGTTGCGATTTTAGGCGCCACCGGCGCCGTTGGCCAGGAGATGATGAAAATCCTGGAGGAGCGGAATTTCCCCGTTTCTAAGCTGATCCCCCTGGCATCCGCCCGGTCCGCAGGCAAGAAGCTGACCTTCAAGGGCCAGGAGCTGACCATTCAGGAGGCCTGCGACGAGGCCTT
>JAZQEP010000091.1:0-14009 GCA_045539075.1 Faecousia sp.
GCCCAGTGCGATGGTGATGGCGATGGCGAAGAAGCCGGCCAGGAACTTGCCGAAGCCGCCCTTCACGAAGTGGGTGATGTAGTACACGGGACCACCGAGGACTTCGCCGTCCTTGATGATACGGGTCTTCTGAGCCAGAACTGCCTCAGCGTAGATGGTGGACATGCCCAGGAAGGCGATGACCCACATCCAGAAGATGGCACCGGGGCCGCCGGTCAGGATAGCACCGGAAGCGCCGACGATGTTGCCGGTACCGACCTGTGCGGCGATGGCGGTAGCCACAGCCTGGAAAGAGCTCATGCCGCTCTCCTGCTTGCCGCCCTTCAGGTTCAGGTTGCCGAAAATGCTCTTCAGGCCCTGGCCGATGTAGCGCTGTACGAAACCGGTCTTAATGGTGAACCACAGTCCGGCACCAACCAGCAGGAAGATCAGAACATAGTCAGCCAGATAGCCGTTGATCTTCTGAACAATGGGAAGTAAAGTTGCAGACAGATTTTCCATAAAATTTTCCTCCTTCTTTATCTATCCGATATAATTTTATCATATACACAGACAACAAACCAGTTAAGGTACAGTAAAGATATCGACTCCATAAATCCTATGCCGCAAATATTGAAAAAAGCACTCCGACTTTGAATAAATAAAAACAGGCAAAGAACCGCCCTGTCTCTAAATGAGACAGGGCGGCAAATTTTAGTTTTGAGGGTCCTGCATCCGATAGCCCACACCCAGTTCGTTGAGGATGTAGCGGCTTTCGCCGGGCTTGCACTCCAGCTTTTTACGGATATTGGCCATGTTCACCTGCAATTTCTTCACACTGCCGTCGTCCATCACGCCCCATACGGCCCGGATGATGGTGGTGTAGGTCATGACCTTGCCGCAGTTTTGGCTCAGGTATGCCAGGATGTTAAATTCGGTCTGGGTCAGATGGACGGGTTTTCCGCTCACCGAAACCTGCCGGCGGTCATAATCGATGATCAGATCATCCAGGGTAAACACGCTCTCCGGAATTGCCGCCTGGAGATTCATCCGGTTGATCCGCAGAGACGCCCGGACCCGGGCCAGCAGTTCGGCGGTACCGAAGGGCTTGGTGATGTAGTCATTGGCGCCCAGGTCCAGGGCATAGACCTTGTCCTTTTCATCCGCTCTGGCGGAGAGGACAATGATGGGCACCATGCTGCTGCCCCGGACGATGCGGATGAACTCCTCACCATCCAGATCCGGCAATCCCAGGTCCAGCACCACAAGATCCGGCACATGGGAAGAAAGCATCAGGATGCCCTGGCGGCACCGCTGGGCCAGGAGCACCTGGTAGCCGTTGGTCTCCAGCAGCGTCTGGATCATGCCGGCAATCGTCTGATCATCCTCTACTACCAGGATCTTGTATTTATTGTTCGACATAGTCTATTTCCTCCATTTCCAGGGCGAACTGGAATGCCGCGCCGCCGCCGGGGCGGTTTCGCGTCCTCAGCTCACCGCCGTGGGCTTTGATAATGGTCCTGCACACGCTCAGGCCGATACCCATATTATTTCGGGTGGAATCCACCGGATTCTCGCTGTCAAGCAGTCCGGTAAAAAGATTGGCCATTCTGTCTTCTGAGATACCGCAGCCGTCATCCTCCACTAAAAAGACCGCCTTCTCATCCAGAATCTCCACCCGCAGCCAGAGATTGCGCATCCCACGGGCGTGGATCACGGCGTTTTCCAACAGGTTCATCAGCACCTGCTCAATGAGCACCGGGTCCATGGGGATGCTGACAAACTTCTCCGGGATCTCCACCTGCACCGGGGCGTCCGGATAATGCTTATGGAATTTTACCAGCAGGGCACCGATCAGTTCCTCCAGTACCACGCCGTGCTTGGACAGGCGCACCTTGTCCGCGTCCACCCGGGTGACGGACAGAAGATTTTCCACCATTCGATTCAGCCACTGGGAATCCGCCTGCATATCCTTAAGCAGCGACAGCTGCTTCTCCCGGGGGATGCTGTCATAATTCTCGATCATCGCGGAACAGGCGCCGTAGATGGCTGTCAGCGGCGTCCGCAGATCGTGGGACACCGCCCGGAGCAGATTGCCCCGCATCCGCTCCTTTTCCGCTTCTGCCTTCAGCTTCTCCTGCTGCTTGAGCCGGGTGGTCAGCGCACCGGTCATGGTGGAGACGATGAGCATGACCACGGCAGAGGAGATACACTCCGGAGAGATCAGGTCAAAAGCCCAGTACGGGTAGGTAAATGCCCAGTTCACTGCCAGCACGCTGATGAGACTGGCCGCAACCCCAAAGACATAGCCCTGCGTACGCCAGGATACCAAAAACACACCCAGTACGAAGACCATAGGCGTCATGGTTTTTGTATTATAATGCCGAACCAGATACAGGTTTACCAGAAACACCACGATCAGTGTCACCACTGTGAACAGCCCATCTGCGGCCAAATGCTTTTTCCTTACCATACGCCCACCCCCAAGACTTCGCATGGTAGCATTATAACATTCTTTTCCTTTAATTGCATCCCCCTCCCTCGTCTCAGCTTCGGAAAGCAGGCTAAGATACAGCAAAGATTCATTCCGCCCCCTTCAAGAAGGCCGCTGTGGTTTCCGGAAAAATCTTCCAAATCCCCCATCGCCCTATCGACTGCCGCTGAATTATGTGCTATGATATGTGTAACTCACAGCCGGAATACAGAAACAAGATTTCAGGAGGTATCCCTATGTCTTTTGAAATGCCGCGCTATTACGCGCCCGATTTTTCCGAAAAGCGGTTTCTGGACGCCCCCGACGTTCGCTGGGCCGAAGCCCCCGGGGACGGCATCGCCCCGGATTACTACCACAGCACCTCCATGTACCCGGAATACTTCAAACTCGACGGCACCTGGACTCTGGCCAGGGAGAGCCGCATGGACTCCAGCGTGGTCATCGGCCCGGATGGCCAGCTGAAAGTGGTGGAAAACCGCAATCTGAAGCAGGGTGACCGGGTGATCCTGGGCCGCAGCGAAAACTGCGAGGAGGGCATCTACATGCACTGCCACGGTTTTGAAGAGCCGGGTCAGGCGCTGGAGGATCAGTTTGTCTTCCGCACCAGCCGCAGCCGGGAAACCTCCTACGCCAGGGATTATGACCGGCTGATCCAGCTGCTGCGCCACGAGAAGGAGCACGGAAACATCCTGTGGGTCATGGGCCCCGCCTTCTCCTTTGACTATGACGCCCGCCGGGCCATGCAGGCTCTGGTGGACGCGGGCTACGCCCACGGTCTTATGGCCGGCAACGCTCTGGCTACCCACGACCTGGAGGGAGCCCTGCTGCACACCGCCCTGGGCCAGGACATCTACACCCAGAAGTCCCAGCCCAACGGCCACTACAACCACCTGGACGTGATCAACAAGGTCCGCGCCAGCGGCTCCATCCCCCAGTTTATTCAGGATCACGGGATCGACAACGGCATCATGTACAGCATTGTGAAAAACAAGATCCCCTTCGTACTCACCGGTTCCATCCGGGATGACGGACCCCTGCCGGAGGTCATCGGCGATGCCTACGCCGGGCAGGCGGCCATGCGTGACCTTGTGAAAAAATCCACCACCGTCATATGTCTTGCCACCATGCTGCACACCATCGCCACCGGCAATATGACCCCCTCCTTCCGATGCCTGGAAGACGGCAGCGTCCGGCCCCTGTTTCTGTACTGCGTGGATGCAGATGAATTTGTAGTCAATAAGCTGTTGGACCGGGGCAGTCTCTGCGCCACCACCATCGTGACCAATGTCCAGGACTTTATATCCATCGTGGCCAAGGGTCTTGACGTCATGGACTGATATATGCCCTAAAACACCCCATCCCCGGTTCCAAAACCGGGGATTTTTCATGCCCTGTGACGGTAATATGATTTCAAGGGTTAATAGCACCACCATATGTTGTGGTTTATTTGCTGAAGGAAACACATCATATGGTGGTTATTTTTCAGAGGTGAAACCGAGGCGGGGATAAATTCTTTTCCATCGGAAGCAAAGGCGAACTAAGCATCCCAGGGTGTCGTCACCTTCGCCAAGGTTTTGTTTCATAATTCCGTCAATTATCTTACCGTGTTGGGGTCTTCAGAGGAGCACAGCAGATGGCGGTTTGAAAGAAAAATAAATATGACACGCGTTTTTTAATATTTCAGAAACATAAGATAAGCATTTCGGAAGCAACGCATAAGTAAAATGATGCCATCAAATGAAACCAAAGGAGAAAACAAATATGTCTAAAATGAATGAGATTACCGAGAAGATCACCGAGGGTCTGGAAAAAATCGAGGATGGTGTTGTCACCGGCTACCAGCAGATTGAAGAAGGCGTCGTTACCGGCTATCAGAAGATCGAGTCCGGTGTTGTCGGCAGCTTTAACAAGATGACCGATAAGTTTGTGGGCAAGTTCCTGACTAAGGAAGGTGAAACCGTTGAGGAAGCAAAGGCCCGTATCTCTGAAGATCAGAAGGCCCGGGAGGAAAAGAGAAAAGCAGATGCCGAGGCCCGGGAGGCTGCCCAGAAGGCCAGAATCGAAGACAGTCTCGCAGCCAGCCGCAGCGCCGGTAAGCGTCGCTAAGGAAAATACATAAGGAGAATATATACATGAAGAAGTCTACATTTGTGAATCTGATCATTGGCACCATCGGCGGCCTGCTGTTTGCACTGGGTATGTGCATGTGCCTGCTGCCTGAGTGGAATGCGTTCAAGCTCGGTGTGGTCTGCACCGCCATCGGCGGCATCTCCCTGCTGGTTCAGTCCATCGTGGCCTGGCTCCGTTCCGGCCGAAAGATCAGAGTCAACTGGAAACTTGCCGGCAAGGTTCTGTACGGTGTGTTTGCGGCCCTGGTGCTGGGTGTTGGCATGTGCATGATCATGGTCTGGAACCTGATGCTGCCCGGTATTCTGGTGGGCATTGTCGGCATCGTTCTGCTGCTGATGCTGATCCCCATGTTCTTAGGACTGAAGTAATTTTGGGGAGTTGAACCCATTGGCAGAAAAAGAAATTTTTGAATACACCTATTCTGCGCCCCAGCGCAGCGAGGTTCAGAAAATTCGCGCGAAATATCTTCCTAAGGAAGTGACAAAGCTGGATCAGCTTCGTGCCCTGGACGCGGGCGTGACCAGGCGGGGAACAGCGGTATCCCTGGTCCACGGTATTTTGTATTCCCTGATTCTGGGGCTGGGCATGAGCTGCTGCATGGTTTGGGCAGGCAAGCTGTTTTTGCCGGGTATCGTAATCGGCTGTATCGGTCTTGCGGGTATTGCGGCATCCTACCCCATTTACAACCGTATTGTCCGGCAGGACCGGAAAAAAATAGCGCCGGAGATCCTTCGTCTGACGGAAGAACTTGCTTTCGGCGGATAAACGTGGTACAAGATATCTATATAATATAAACAGGAGGAACATCCCATGATCACTCTGGTTCTGCAAAAACTCAAAAAAGTCCGCATGTCCGTTCCGGCTATGGTCCTGCTGGTTCTGGCTTCCTACCGCACCTTCACTTCCGGTAATTCCATTCAGTTGGTGGGTGTGTGCGCGGCAATTGTCCCTTTCTTCTGTCTGTTTAAGAGCTTCCCCAAAGCAGACCGGGAAGCCAGTGCGATTGCCGATGTGATCAGCAGCTACCTTTTGTCCCTGATTCTGATGCTTATCTATCTTGCCTGGATCCTGCTGCTGACCTGGGCCGGACAGCGGTTCAACCCCGGATACGTCCCCAATCCTTACTTTACCGACATGCTGTTCATCGCCATTGCTGCGGACATTGTGTTCATCTCCGCCCTGATTCCTGTCTGCCGGAATCTAAAACCCATGCAGCGTATGATCCCCGGTTTGATCCTTACCAACGCCATGCTGTTCTTCATGATGATGGCATCCTCCTTTGTGAAGACCACCACCCTGGCCAATATTCCCGTCATCGCCTGCGGCTTCTGCGGTCTGGTGATGGTACTGACCTTCAGCATGATTTTCGCCGGATACCGGGAACCGAAAAACTGATTTCTTCCGCAAGCCCGTGAGAAAATTTTCTCATGGGCTTGAATTTTTGCAAACGCAAACAAAACGGAAACATTTCCGTGTTATACTTATTTAAATTACTCGATTCGGAGGTTTGGATCATGTTTCATATTTTAGTGGTGGAGGACGATAGGGACCTAAACCATACGGTTTGCGCATTCTTAAATTCCAGCGGCTACCGGGCAACAGGGGCATTGAGTGCCAGCGAAGCTTACGATGCCATGTATGACAGAATGTTCGATCTGATCGTGTCGGACATTATGATGCCCGGCATCGACGGCTTTGAGTTTGCCAAAACCGTACGGAGTCTGAACGAGAATATCCCCATTCTGTTCATGACCGCCCGGGATGATTTCGCTTCCAAGCAGCGGGGCTACCGGATCGGCGTGGACGATTACATGGTCAAGCCCATTGACTTAGACGAGCTGTTCCTGCGGATCGGCGCGCTGCTGCGCCGGGCCAAGATTGCCTCCTCCCGAAAGCTGGAGGTGGGCAGCTTCTCCATGGATATGGACGAGCATATTGCCCTGCTGGGTGAGGAGGAGATTTCCCTTACCAACCGGGAGTTCAACATCCTCTACAAGCTGCTGTCCTACCCGAAAAAGACCTTCACCCGGCAGCAGCTGATGGACGAGTTCTGGGACGCGGACACCAATACGGCCCCCAGAGCGGTGGATGTGTATATGACGAAGCTTCGCACCAAACTGGCTGACTGTACGGATTTTGAAATCAAGACTGTTCACGGCCTGGGCTATAAGGCGGTGATCAGGTGAAAAAGGCCAAATATAAGCAGCTCCTGCGGGCAGTTAATAATTACCTGGTGTTCTTCCTGATCGTGGCCTTTGTGGTCTCCTGCTGCATGATGCTGTTCGTGACGGTTCTGGCGGATACCATGGGTCTCGTTTTTACCAAGGACAACATCGCCGCCGCTGCCAAACTGACCTTCGGCAACGTGCTGCTGATCACCATTATTTCCGCCACCATCGACTACATCCGCCGGAAACGGATGGTGGACCGGCCGGTGAAGCAGATTATGGATGCCCTGAATCAGGTGATGCAGGGAGATTTCACCGTTCGCATCGAGTCGGTAAAGGAGTTTGCCGGCGAAACCGGCTTCAATGAAATCATCAAGGCCATCAACAAGATGACCGCAGAGCTGCAGGGCACGGAGACACTGCGCACCGACTTTATCGCCAATGTGTCCCATGAGCTAAAAACACCCCTGGCGGTCATGGGAAACTATGCCACCATGCTGCAAAAGCCAGGTATCTCCGAGGAGGACCGGGTGGAGTACGCAAAAGCCATTTCCCACAGCTCCCGGCGGCTGGCGGCGCTGATCACCAATATTCTGAAGCTGAACAAGCTGGAAAACCAGCAGATCTTCCCCCAGCTGGATGAATATGACCTGGGCGAACAGCTTTGTGAGAATTTACTGCAGTTTGAGGATATCTGGGAAAAGAAGAATTTGAATATTGAAACGGATATCGCCGATGATGTCCGGATCCGGTCCGATGCGGAGCTTCTGAGCCTTGTGTGGAACAACCTGATCTCCAATGCGGTCAAATTCACCCCCGAGGGCGGCACCATCGGTGTCAGCCTGAAGACCGAGGGAAGACTGGTGGTGATTTCTGTCAGTGATACCGGCTGCGGCATCCAGCCGGAGGTGGGAGCGCATATTTTTGAAAAATTTTATCAGGGAGATACCTCCCACGCTACCCAGGGCAACGGACTGGGCCTGGCGCTGGTGAAGCGGGTGGTGGATATCCTGAACGGAGAAATCAGTGTCCAGAGCGTATATGGGCAGGGAAGTACCTTTACGGTAAAGTTCAGGAGATAGGCTATGAAGAAACCGGATTTCAAAAAAAGCTGGGGAGCCTTTGTCCACTGGAAGGGCTGGAAAGCCGCAGCCCGCTTCTGTGTCAAGAGCTGGAAGGCCACAGCTTCTGCCTGCAAAAAAGCCTGGCTGGCCACGATACACTGGGCAGGATGGAATATCCTCTTCGGGCTTCCCTTTTCTATTGTACTGCTGCTCAGCATTGCATGTGCAGCTGGCCTGATATGGGTGTTTGTTCAAAACCGGATGGAGTGGATTCCGGCATATTTCCTATACGCATTGTCGGCCTGGTCCCTGGCCGTCCTTTGTGTGAAGCTTCCCGGTGCGATTCGTGCAGGAAAACATTGGCTTTCCCGTCATCCCAAGCTGACAGCTTTTTTGGATAATAAAGAACTCCACTTTCAGATGGGACTCTACGGGGAACAAATCATCAACTTTGCCTACGGAAGCTTTAAGATTGCTTCCGGTGTGATTCTGGGCTCTGCCTGGATCGGCTGTGACGGTATCTACAATATGACCCTGTCACTGATCCAGCTGTTTCAGATCCTTCGCAGAAAGCATGCAAAGAGTTTGCAGCAGCAGTGGAAATCTTATCGCTTCTGCGGCATCCTGATTCTGTTGATGCACCTGACTCTGATTGGCATTGTCTTTCAGATGGTCAACTGGAATCGGGCAGAAGAGCATGGGGAGATCATGGTCATCACAACCGCTCTCTTTGCCTTTTATAAGCTGATATCCAGTTTTATGAGTATCGCCAAAGACAGAAAGCATGTTCACCCTGTGGACTCTTCCATCCGGATGCTGAATCTTGCCCAGGCATTCTTCGCCATATTCTCCCTTCAGGCCAGTATGTTCCATACCTTCGGCACAGGAGAACGCTGGGAGCAGCTGATGAATATTCTCACCGGCTGTACCGTCTGCCTGCTGATTGTCAGCATCGGCATCTATATGATCCGCCGGGGAAACCGGGAAATCAAAAAATTACAGGAGAGCAGCAATGGAAAATAACCAATCCTTTGAATATAGCTATTCCGCCCAGCAGCAACAGGAGGTGGAGGCCATCCGCAGAAAATATCTTCCCAAAGAGGAGGATAAAATGGAGCAGCTTCGCCGGCTCCATGCCGTCCCCACCCAGAAAGCCCAGGCGGCTTCCATTGCCATCGGCATTCTGGGGGCGCTGATTCTGGGCACCGGCATGAGCCTGTGTATGACGGACTTAGGGGCATCACTGGGCCATCTGGCAATGGTGATCGGTATTCTGACGGGTGTTCTGGGACTTGTCATGGTGGCCCTGGCGTATCCGATATACAATACGGTTTTGAGAAAGGAACGCCAGCGGATCGCTCCGGAGATTTTACGGCTGTCGGAAGAATTGCTCAAGTGAATACCGCAGGGATTTAAGATTTTTCTTAAATCCCTGCTTTTATTATTTTGGAAACATAAGGCAAACAATCCAAAAATAACAGGAAATTAGAATAAGGCCATACAATCACAAACAGGAAAGGAAATGGTTATTTATGGCATTACCCAAGATCATCAAGGCCGGCGGCGGTGAGCGCGGTCAGTTTATCCTCCGGGAATTTAATGACAACACGGTTCGCTTTGTGCTCAATTACCCCGGCATCGTGGATGTGGATATCCTGCGCAAGGCTATCAAAGCCGTGGTTGAGAGCGTGGATGTGCTCCACGGAACCTTTTTCACCGAGGGCATCAGCGCCCACTGGAAGCTGAACGAGAACATGGATCTGCGCCGGCATTGCGTTCACGGGGAATCCGAGGGCCTGTGCAATATGTCCGGCTCCTTTATGACGCTGCTGGAAAATGGTGTTTCTCAGTCCTTTGCCGAAACCCTGGCCATCATTGCGGAGCAGACCACCAAGGTAAAGGAAAATCCCCTTGCGGGTCTTGAGGGTATGCCCATCGTCCATGCCTTAGCCCGGAATGTTCCCATCGGTCTGCTGCTGGAGATCATGGGCAGGGTCTACGGCACCGCACCTGTGGGTGTCACGAATCTGGGTAATCTGAAGTGCGCCGACTTTGCTCTGGGCGGCATCGCACCCAAGGTTGGCATCTTCGGCGGTCCTCTGAAGAAGAAGCCCGGCATGCAGATTTCCATTATCAGCTTCGACGGCGAGTGCGTGCTGGCGGTTGCTGTCCAGTGTACCGATGAGGACGTGGTGGTTCTGCAGAAGACGCTGGATGATATGGTGGCGGAAATCACCGCTTACGCGGAGGAATAATATATGTTGTACATTGTCTATATTCTGGCAGGTCTTGCCGGTGGCGTGCTGACCGGCATAGCGGGTCTGACCGCAGGAACCGTGCTGATTCTGGTCAGTGTGGTTTCCTGGATTGTGAGTGCATAATAAGAAGGCGTGCATCGGCATGCTGATGCGCTCCTAAATTATGCCTGTATTCGCTTCCCAAACGCAACACCCTACAATAAAACAGCCGCCCTCCTGCTTGCATTCAGGAGGGCGGACACTTTTGCGGCTCAGGTTGCACTATCAACAGGCGGGCACAACCAGAATTTTATTTCAAATGGGTTTTCCCCTATCGACGAAAACCCTTTTTCATGCTATAATCCCTGCATAAAACCATTTACGGGGGTGTCTGGCATGGGTGAACAGGCAAAAAAGACTCATATTAGTGCCGGTCTGCTGGCCCATGTGGACGCGGGAAAGACCACCTTAAGCGAAGCACTGCTCTACGTCAGCGGCGCCCGGCGCACCTATGGCCGGGTGGACCACCGGGATGCCTTCCTGGATACCCACGACCTGGAGCGCAGCCGGGGCATTACCATTTTCTCCAAACAGGCCAGGCTTGAAACGGTTCACCGGGCCGTAACTCTGGTGGACACCCCGGGTCATGTGGATTTCTCCACCGAGGCGGAGCGGATTCTGCCCATCCTGGACTGCGCGGTGCTGGTGATTTCCGGCACCGACGGCATCCAGGCCCACACCGTAACCCTGTGGAATCTGCTGGAACGCTACCGGGTCCCCACCTTCCTGTTCATCAACAAAATGGATCTGCCGGGCACCGGGAAAGAAAAACTGCTGGCAGAACTTCAGGATAAACTCAGCGCCGGGTGCATCGACTTCGGCGCGGATGCGGCAGAACTTGCCGAGGCCTGCGCCATGTGCGACGAGGCCCTGCTGGAAAGCTATCTGGAAACCGGCGAGGTGACAGCTGGCAATATCCGGGGTCTCATCCGGAGCCGGAAGGTCTTCCCCTGCTGCTTCGGCTCCGCTCTGAAAATTCAGGGCGTGGAGGAGCTGCTTCAGCTGCTGGACACCTACGCCCCGGAAGATACCTATCCCGAGGAATTTGCCGCCCGGGTCTACAAAATCACCCGGGACCCCCAGGGAACAAGGCTGACCTGGCTGAAGGTCACCGGCGGAAAACTGAAAGTCCGCTCCGTTATTAGTTATGTAAACCAAAAAGGTGAGAATATCGAAGAAAAAGCGGTGCAGCTGCGTCTCTACTCCGGCGATAAATTTATCAGTCCCGAGGAAGCAGCCGCCGGCACCCTCTGCGCCGTCACAGGTCTCACCGGCACCTTTGCCGGGCAGGCCCTGGGCGCGGAGAAGAACGGCCTGCCCTGTGCCCTGGAGCCAGTGATGACCTACCGGGTGAACCTGCCCAAGGGCGCGGACCCGGCGGTGGTGCTGCCCAAGCTGCGGCAGCTGGAGGAGGAGGATCCCCAGCTGCATCTGATCAGCCAGGGAAATGCCATTCATGTGCAGATCATGGGTAAGGTCCAGATGGAGGTCTTCCGAAGCCTGGTAAGCCAGCGCTTCGGTCTGGAAATACAGCTGGATGACGAACGGATCTTCTACAAGGAGACCATTGCGGGTCCGGTGGAGGGCGTGGGCCACTTCGAGCCCCTGCGCCACTACGCCGAGGTCCATGTGCTGCTGGAACCTCTGAGCGCCGGCAGCGGCATCATCACGGACACCGTCTGTTCCCCGGATGTGCTGGACATGGTATACCAGAAGCTGATCCTTTCCCACATGGCTGAGAAGGTCCACCGGGGCGTCCTCACCGGCGCGCCCATCACCGACATCAAGATCACGCTCTTGGTGGGCAAGGCACATCTGAAGCACACCGAGGGCGGCGACATGCGCCAGGCCACCTACCGGGCCATCCGCCAGGGTCTGATGCAGGCCCAGTCCGTACTCCTGGAGCCCTGGTACGACTTTGCCGTTTCCATGCCCAGGGCATATATCGGCCGGGCCATCACCGATATCAAGGCCATGGGCGGATCTTTCGACCCTCCCGAGGAAGCCGGCGATATATCCACCCTCAAGGGTCTGGTGCCCGCTTCCGAACTAAGAGATTACGCCGATACCGTGACCGCCTATACCCAGGGCCGGGGTCGTCTGCAGCTGAGTCTTCACGGCTACCTTCCCTGTCACAACCAGGCGGAAGTGGTGGAAAAATTAAACTACGATCCGGAAGCGGACCTGGAAAACACCCCGGACTCCGTTTTCTGCGCCCACGGCGCGGGCTTCACCGTCAAATGGGACCAGGTCAAGGACTATATGCACCTGGAAAGCGGACTAAAAGAAAAGAAAGAGCCCCAGATCATCACCCGGAACTACGCATCGGAGGACAAGACCCTGGAGCAGATCATGCTCCGGGAATTCGGCCCCCAGTCCACCACCCTCTACCGCCAGCCCGAGAACCGCCCCGCCACGGAAAAGCTGACCATCAAACCACTGAAGCCCAAGTTCATCATCGTGGACGGCTACAACATCATCTTCAGCTGGGACGAGCTTCGGGAGCTTGCCCAGGGAGACATCGACGCCGCCCGGCGCAGGCTCTGCGATATCTTAAGCTCCTACGCAGGCTTTACCAAGGTCAAGCTGGTGGTGGTCTTTGACGGCTACAAGCGCACCGGAAATCCCGGCGAAAAGAGTCAGTTCCACAATATCCAGGTGGTTTACACCCGGGAGGGCGAGACCGGCGACGCCTATATCGAGTCCCTGGTCCACGACATCGGCGGCAATTACGCTGTCCGGGTGGCCACCTCGGACAATCTGGTGCAGCTGAGTTCTTTCCGTAGCGGCGTGCTCCGCATGTCCGCCCGGGAACTGCAGCTGGAAGTGGAAGCGGCACTGAAAGAAATGCGTGACCACTTCAAAAAATAAACCAACGCGCCTGCGGGAGATTCCCGCAGGCGCGTTATACATTATATATGATTACTTCACCAGCAGCTCAGCGATCTGGATGGCGTTGGTGGCAGCGCCCTTACGGACCTGGTCACCGCAGCACCATAGGCAGATACCGTTGTCGTCGGTCAGATCGGGACGGATACGGCCCACGAAGACCAGATCCTGGTCGGAGGTCTCCAGGGGCATGGGATACATCTTCTTGCTGAGGCCACCCACCAGCTTCACGCCGGGGGCATCGGCCAGGACTTCCCGGACCTCATCCACGGTCACATGGCGGTCAAAGTGCAGGCTCACGGAGATGGAGTGGCTGCGGACCACGGGGACACGGACACAGGTGCAGGAAACCTTCAGCTCGGGCAGGTGCATGATCTTCCGGCCCTCATTCTGCATCTTCATCTCCTCGGAGGTATAGCCCTCGAAGGCTTCGCCGCCGATCTGGGGGATCAGATTGTAGGCGATCTGGTGGGAGAAGATCTTGGGCTCGTAAGTCTTGCCCTCCCGCAGGGCTTCCACCTCGGCCATCAGCTCAATGGGGCCGCCGGCGCCGGCGCCGGAGACAGCCTGGTAAGTAGAGGCGGTCATGGTCTTGATGGGGCTGAGCTTATTCAGCGCGTTGACGGCGGTGACGGTGATGATGGTGGAGCAGTTGGGGTTGGAAATGATGCCCTTGTGGTTCTTGGCATCCTCGGCGTTGACCTCGGGGACGATCAGGGGCACATTGGGATCCATGCGGAAAGCGGAGGAGTTGTCGACAAAGACAGCGCCGGCCTTCACGATGGCGGGAGCGAACTGCTTGGCCAGGGCATTGCTGGCAGCGCCCAGGACAATATCCACGCCCTCAAAGGCCTCGTCGCAGGCCTCCTGAATGGTCAGCTCCTGGCCCTTGAAGGTCAGCTTCTTGCCTGCGGACCGGGCGGATGCCAGGGGGATCAGCTTAGAAACGGGGAAATTCCGCTCCTCCAGGATTTTCATCATCTCCTGG
>JAZQEP010000092.1:0-112223 GCA_045539075.1 Faecousia sp.
GAGGCAATGACCATTACCCTCCTGCTGAACAGCGAAGGCAAGAAGATGGGCAAGACTGCCTCCGGTGCAGTCTGGCTGGATCCCAACAAGACCTCTCCCTACGATTTCTACCAGTACTGGCGCAACGTTGAGGATGCTGACGTTCTGAAGTGCATCCGTATGCTGACTTTCCTGCCCATGGAGGAAATCGAAGCCATGTCCGACTGGAAGGATGCCCAGCTGAATACCGCCAAGGAAATCCTGGCCTTCGAGCTGACCAAGCTGGTCCACGGCGAGGAAGAGGCAACCAAGGCTCAGGCTTCCGCCAAGGCTCTGTTCATGGGCGGCGGCGACGATGCCAATATGCCCACCACCGAAGTGCCTGCCGACAAGCTGGTGGATGGTAAGATTGGTTTCCTGAACCTGATGGTTCTGTGTGGTCTGGCTCCCTCCAACAAGCAGGCCCGTCAGCTGGTCCAGCAGGGCGGCGTGTTCGTCAATGACGAGAAGATGGCTGACCCCACCTTTGCCGTAACCGAGGAGATGCTGCAAGCGGGTGTGAAGATCCGCAAGGGTAAGAAGGTCTTCCACAAGGCGGTGCTTAACTAATGCTGGAGCTGGCGACCCTCTCCGACTGGGAAGTGATCAATCGTCTGAGTAATCAGGTTGCCGCGCTGCACACACAATGGCGGCCTGACCTGTTCCGCACCGCTGAATATTCCTACCCTAAGGAAGTGGTGGAGGAGCTGATTCGAGAGAAGTCCATTTTCGTGGCAAAGCTCAATGGCACTGTCGTTGGCTATACCGCTTTCTGGATCTGGGAGACCAACGGAACCTGTTCAGTGCCCAGAAAGGTCCTGAGCATCAATGATTTCTGTGTGGACGAGGACGCGAGAGGACATGGAATCGGTACCCAGATGATGCAGGAGCTTCGGGTTCTGGCCAAGGCCTTCGGCTGCACGGATTTACAGCTGACCGTGTATCCCCAGAACGATGCGGCAGTTACCTTCTATCAGAAGTGCGGCTTTACCATCAAGTCAATTGATATGCAGAGAACAGTTTAATCAGAAAACCGCTCTTCGGAGCGGTTTTCTTTTTTGTTACAGAAATTTCATCTTCGTCATAATTGATATTTCGTTCGGAATGTGATATACTGTCTTAGACTATATGCCCGGAGGCGTTTATGACTGAATTGACTGTTTTTCAGCAGAAAATCTCTGCTTTAATCCCTGAAATTGAACTGAAATACAATGAGCCCATGGCAAAGCACACATCCTTTAAGATCGGCGGCGGTGCGGAGGTCATGGCCTTCCCCAAAAATGCGGAGGAACTATCCGCAATTTTAAAAGCGTCCGCTTTATTGGACGTACAGCCTGCTATCTTAGGTGCAGGAACCAACGTACTGGCACCCGATGCCGGTATCTCCGGCCTGGTGATCTGCCTGAAAGATTGCCTGGACGGCATGGAAGCGCTGGATGGCAACCGGATCCGGGTGGCCGCAGGTGTTACTATGACCCGTGCAGCGGTGTTTGCCGCGAATCTGGGCCTCTCCGGTCTGGAATTTGCCCACGGCATCCCCGGCACTGTGGGCGGCGGCGTTTACATGAACGCAGGCGCCTACGGCGGCGAGATCGTCCAGGTCTGCGAGTCCGTGGAGGTTATGGACATGGCAGGCAATCTGACCCAGCGAAGCAATACCAAGATGCAGTTTTCCTATCGTCACAGCGTGCTGGAGGACGAGGGTGGTATCGTTGTCAGCGCTGTATTCCAGCTGATGCCTTCCGAACCTGAGACCATCAGGGCGAAAATGAAGGAGCTTCAGGGCAAGCGTTCCGCTTCCCAACCTCTGGATCTGCCCTCTGCCGGTTCTGCCTTCAAGCGTCCCGTAGGCGGCTATGCGGCGGCCCTCATTGACCAGGCCGGTCTGAAGGGCTTCCAGGTGGGCGGCGCGGCCATCTCCACCAAGCACGCCGGCTTCGCCGTGAATGTGGGAGGAGCCACCGCGGAGGATGTGAAGAAGTTGCTGGCCCAGGTATCTGATATCGTGTTCGATCAGTCCGGGATCCGTCTGGAACCGGAAGTTCGTATTTGGTAAATTTTCAGGAGGGAACATTATGACCCTGTCCTTTTCAGCCGCGGCCAAAGCTGAAATCTGCCGTGACATTCCACACAGCCATTGCTGCGCCCTGGCTGAGTGCTTCGGTATTCTGCTGTTTTGCAACAGCTTCTCCGCTGAGGGAATTAAGATCATCACAGAGAGCCGTGAATTCGCCCAGATTCTTCCCAAGCTTTTCAAGCGGGCATTTAATCTGGAATTTGATACCTTTCCCAGTATGGCTTCCCCCGGAAAGCTGGTCTTCCAGATCTTTGATGAGGGAAAGATCCGCCATATTATGGATTCCTTCGGTTTTAACATTTCTGATACGCTGTCACTGCATGTGAACCTGCCTGTGGTGGAGGAGGAGTGCTGCCGCACTGCATTTCTGAGGGGGGCCTTTCTGGCGGGAGGTTCGGTGACGGATCCTGCCAAGGGCTACCATATTGAGCTTACCACCTCCCACCAGGCAGTGGCCAGGGAAACCCGGGTTTTAATCCATGATGCCCGGAATTTCCTGCCCAAAACTGCTGCCCGGGGCGGCAGTGTGGTGCTCTACGTAAAGCAAAGCGAGCATATTTCCGAGCTGCTGGCGCTGCTGGGAGCCGGTATTGCCTCCATGGGCATCATGGAAGCCCGGCTTGAAAAAGAGCTGAACAACAAAGTTAACCGCCGCTGCAACTGCGACGATGCCAATATCTCCAAAGTTGTGGAAGCCGCACAGGAGCAGCTTAATGCCATCCATATTTTGAAAGAGCGGGGAATATGGGATGCCCTGCCGGAAAAACTGAAGCAGGCAGCCGCGGCCCGGGAGGAAAACCCGGAATCGTCTCTTTCCGAACTGGCTGCCATGATGCAGCCGCCCATCACCAAGCCAGCCATGAACCAGCGGCTGAAAAAGCTGCTGGAGCTTTCCAGGAGGAATGATCCATGAGCTTCGTGCATCTGCATGTACATACTGAATACAGCCTTCTGGATGGCGCGTGCCGCATCAGCGGTATGATGGACCGGGTGAAGGAGCTGGGCCAGAGTGCCATCGCCATCACCGATCACGGTGTCATGTATGGCTGTATCGATTTTTATAAAGCCGCCAAGGCTGCCGGTATCAAACCCATCATCGGCTGTGAAGTATATGTAGCCCGACGGAATATGTCCGACCGTGTCCACGGCATCGACAACGATCCGTACCATCTGGTACTTTTGTGTGAGAACCGGAAGGGCTACGAAAATCTCTGCTACATGGTTTCAGAAGCCTTTACCAACGGCTTCTACGGTAAGCCCAGAGTGGACATGGCTCTGCTGGAGCAATACCATGAGGGACTGATCGCGCTGTCAGCCTGTCTTGCCGGCGCGATCCCGCAGTATCTGATGGAGGAAAACTTTGAAAGTGCCAAGCAGTACGCACTGAAGCTTTCCGATATCTTCGGGCCTGACCATTTTTACCTGGAACTGCAGGACCATGGTATTGAGGAGCAGCTGCCTGTGAACCAGGGCGTCATGCGCCTTGCCCGGGAGACCGGACTGCCTATGGTGGTCACTAATGATGCGCACTACCTTCGCAGGGAAGATGCCGCCATGCAGGATGTGCTTCTGTGCGTTCAGACCGGTAAGACCGTCGATGACGAGAACCGGATGAAATTCGCCACGGAGGAATTCTATTTAAAGAGCGAAGAGGAGCTTCGACGGCTGTTCCCCGGAATGGACGAGGCTTTTGAGAATACGGCGAAAATTGCCGATATGTGTAATCTGGAGTTTACCTTCCATGAGTACCACTTGCCCTCTTTCCCGGTACCGGAGGGCTATACCAACGAGGAATATTTCCGTAAGCTCTGCTACGATGGCTTCCGTGAGCGATATTCCGATCCTCCCGCGTCCTATGTGGAGCGGCTGGAATATGAGATCGGCGTCATTTCCCGGATGGGCTACGTCAACTACTATCTGATCGTCTGGGATTTTATCCGCTACGCCAAGGAGCAGGGAATTCCCGTGGGTCCCGGACGTGGTTCCGGTGCCGCTTCCATTGTGGCCTACTGTATGCACATCACGGAAGTGGATCCCATGAAGTATGCGCTGATCTTCGAGCGTTTCTTAAATCCCGAGCGCGTCTCCATGCCAGACTTCGATACGGACTTCTGCCAGGAGCGCCGTGGCGAGGTCATTGACTATGTGGTCCGCAAATATGGTGCCGACCATGTGGCTCAGATTGCCACTTTCGGCACCATGGCAGCCCGGGGCGCCATCCGAGACGTGGGACGGGCGCTGAATTTTACTTATGCCGAAACCGATGTGGTTGCAAAACTGGTGCCCACCACACTACATATCACGCTGAAAGAAGCCCTGGAGGTTTCACCTCAGCTGAAAGAGAAGTACGACAACGACGATCGTGTTAAGAAGCTCATTGACACCGCTATGAGCCTGGAGGGTATGCCCCGGAACACCTCCACCCATGCCGCCGGCGTGGTGATCACCGCCGATCCGGTCTGCACTTATGTTCCTCTGTCCCGGAACGACGATACCATCGTCACACAGTATACCATGACTACCATCGAGGAGCTTGGTCTTCTGAAAATGGACTTCCTGGGCTTGCGGAACCTGACCGTCATCCGGGATGCGGAATTGCAGATCCGGAAATTCAATCCCGATTTTTCCATGGACAATATCCCGGATGATGACCCGGAAACCTTCCAAATGCTGGCCGAGGGCAAGACCCAGGGCGTGTTCCAGCTGGAAAGCCAGGGCATGACCGGCGTGTGTGTGGGCATGAAGGCCGACTCCATCGAGGATATCACCGCAATCGTGGCATTGTATCGTCCCGGCCCCATGGATTCCATTCCCAAGTTTATCGAAAGCAAGCTGAATCCTAAAAAAGTTACGTATAAATGCCCGGAACTGGAGCCGATTCTAAAGGTCACCTACGGCTGCATCGTCTACCAGGAGCAGGTCATCGAGATCTTCCGGCAGCTGGGCGGCTATACCATGGGCCAGGCGGACAATATCCGCCGGGCTATTTCCAAGAAGAAAATGAAGATCATTGAGGCGGAGCGGAAGGTCTACGTCTACGGTGATCCGGCTAACAATATCCCCGGATGTATCGCAAACGGCATCTCCGAAGCTGTGGCCCAGTCGCTGTACGACGAGATCGTTGCCTTTGCAAACTACGCCTTCAACAAGGCCCACGCCGTTTGTTACGCAGTGGTTTCCTATCAGACTGCATACCTCAAGTGCCATTATCCAAAACAGTATATGGCCGCGCTGATGACTTCTGTTCTGGATTCCGCAACCAAAATTTCCGGCTACATTGCCGAGTGTAAGGAACTGGGGATTCCGGTGCTGCCTCCGGATATTAACCACTCCGAGGACCATTTCACTGTGGATGGCGAGGCCATCCGTTTTGGCCTGGGCGCTGTGAAAAATGTGGGTCACGGCCTGGTTCGTGCCATGTGCGCAAAAAAGGAAGAGGGCGGCCCCTTCAAATCCCTGGAGGACTTCATCCAGCGGATGGGGGACGAGATCAACAAGCGTGCCGTGGAAAACTTCATCAAATGCGGAGCCATGGACTGCTTTGGCCATCACCGCAGTGAGCTGCTGGCAGTTTTCGACCGGATGATGGATGCCATTGCCTCCACCCGCAAGAAGAATCTGGAAGGTCAGATCGGTCTTTTCAGCCTGCTGGAGGACGAGGACGCGGCAGCATCCATCCCCATTCCCAAGCTGCCCGAAATGAGCAGAAGTGAAATGCTGTCGCTGGAGAAGGAGACCATGGGCATCTATATCTCCGGCCATCCCATGGATGACTACCGGAGCCTCCTGCGCAATACCCATGTGGTCAATATCGCCGATTTGATGGATGAAGAAAAGAATTTCCAGGACGACCAGATCGTATCCGTTGCAGGTATTGTTCAGTCAGTGAAGATGAAGACCACCCGCAGCAATTCTATGATGGCTTATGTCACCGTAGAGGACGATACGGCTTCCGTTGAGATGCTGGCTTTCTCCAATGTGCTGAATCAGTACGGCGGTTACCTACGGGAGAACAGTCCGGTGGTGGTTACCGGCAGACTCTCCATCCGGGATGAGAAGGAACCTCAGATCGTGGTCAACCGCGCACGTCCCATGTCCGATTTTGCAAACCAGGAACCGATTCCGCAACCGGAGGTTACCAAGGAAAATCGGATACACCAGGGAACACTGTACCTGCGTCTTCCTACCGAGGATCAGAAACTCTATCCCAAGATCAAAGCCATCCTCAACATGTTCCCCGGAGACAGCGGTGCCGTTATCTTCTTTGAAGATACCAGAGTCCGCCGAGGAACCAGGTGCTGCATCATGGACAGTATGCTGACGGAATTGAAAAATGTTCTGGGCGAAGCAAATGTTGTGCTGAAATAGCTTTTCAAACCGTATATATTGTGTTATAATATTTTGTCGAAAGGAGATGATGCCGTGAAAACCAAGTTACGCATGCTTATTGTGCTGCTTTGCGCGGCATCGTTTTTGAGCGGCTGTACCCTGCACACCGTCGACGAAATGTACCGCCTTCCCAAGCGAAGCAAAAGTGACAGCTATCTGCAGTCGGTCATTGACGAATCAATGGCTGAATTGGATTATTCCGCCCCCATTGCCGGAGAAAACCAGCAGACCGTGCAGACCGTGGACCTCAATGGTGATGGCCTTGTGGAATTTGTGGTTTTTGCCCGGGACAGCTCCGCAAAGAATCTTCGCATTCTGATCTTTTTTGCCCAGGAGAACTCCTTTACTCTGGGTGCATCCATTGAGACTTCCGGCTACGCCTTCGAGCAGGTGGAGTATGTGGACATCGATGATCAGCCCGGTCTTGAGATGGTGGTTGGCCGCCAGGTCAGTGACCAGCTTCTGCGATCCATGTCAGTCTACTCCTTCGCTTCCGGTGCGCCCGAGCAGCTGATTGCTGCCAATTATCAAAAATTTCTTACCTGTGATCTGGATCAGAACGGTAAAAAAGAAGTCATGTTGATCCAGTCCGGACAGACGGAGGCGGACAGGGGTATCGCGGTGCTCTACAGCTACGACCAGGGTCATATGGTTCGGTCCCGGGAGGCGGAGATGTCCACTCCCTCGGATTGTGTCAAACGCATCATGACCAGCCGCCTTTCCAGCGGCGAACCTGCGGTATATGTGGCCAGCTCCGTGGATGAAAACGCCATTATTACCGATGTGTTTTCCCTGCGCCGGGGCAGCTTCGCCAATATTTCTTTCTCCAACGATTCCGGAACCAGCGTTCAGACGCTTCGAAATTATTACGTCTATGCAGACGATATTGATGGCGACGGCGTTCTGGAACTTCCTGATCTGATCACCATGCAGCCTATTAAAAACAGTACCAGCGCTGAGCAGCAATATCTGATCCGGTGGTATGCCATGGATATCAAGGGCAAGGAAGTCACCAAGCTCCATACCTTCCACAACTATGTGGGCGGTTGGTATCTGGAACTGGATGCGGATTGGGCGGAGCGGGTCTCTGTGATCCAGACGGAAACCACCTTCTGGTTCTACGTGTGGGATCCCCAGTTTACCACCGCGGAACTTCTTCTGAGCCTCCATGTATTTACCGGCAGCGACAGGGAAGAGCAGGCTGTGGCCGAAAACCGCTTTGTTCTCTATCGCGCCGAAGGTGTGGTCTATTCAGCCAAGCTGGAAGGCGGCGCCATTGCGCATCAGATTACCCAGGATGAATTGATACCCTGCTTCCGGCTGATTCATCAGGCCTGGAAAACAGGAGAAACATAAGAGGTAGATTATGAAAAAAGTTTTGATTTTGGAAGATGAAGCCAATATTCGCTCCTTTGTTGTGATCAATCTGAAGCGCGCAGGTTATGAGCCGGTCGAAGCCGCCTGCGGACAGGAGGCTTTGGACCAAATCAGCAGAAACCCCGATATCGGTGTTGCGATCCTGGATATTATGCTGCCGGATATCGACGGTTTTGAAGTCTGCCGTCGGATCCGTGCCAATAACAAACAGATGGGCATCATTATGCTGACCGCACGTACCCAGGAAATGGACAAGGTCACCGGCCTTATGACCGGTGCTGACGACTACGTGACCAAGCCTTTCTCTCCCGCGGAACTGACTGCCCGAATCGACGCTCTGTACCGCCGCATCGGTGGTGACAACACCGCGAATATGGAATTGCTGACCCAGGGTCCCTTCGTAATGAACACCCGGAACCACACCCTTGAGAAGGCCGGTGTACGTATTCGGCTGACCCAGGTGGAATATGCCATTTTGAAGTTATTTATGCAGAACCCGGGACGGGCCCTGTCCCGGGAGGATATCCTCTCCGCTGTTTGGGGCAGGGATTACGAGGGTGAGCTGAAGATCGTGGATGTGAATATCCGCAGACTTCGCATCAAGATCGAAGACGATACCGCCAACCCCACCTATATTACCACCGTCTGGGGCCTGGGCTACAAGTGGGGTGCCTGATCAATTGTAAGGAGGGTAGATGCCCATGAAACGAACAAGCAGCTTGCGAAAGCGCTGGCTGGTCAATACCATGGGCGTCGTGTTTGCGCTTGGTATGGTCTGCGTACTGGTGATCACATCGGTTTTCGCCATGCATTACTATACCAATATCCGCTCTGACCTGCAAAACCGCGCGGAATCCACCGCGGAATTCTTTGCCAATTATCTCAACCAGAGCTACAACGAGTATTACCAGTCCTGTATCACCTATGCCCGGACTTTTGAAGACAAGGACCGACTGGAGCTACAGTTTATCAATAAATACGGACAGATCGTGGTCTCCTCCTACGGTCACTGGGCGGGACAGTCACCCACCACCGGTGATATTTCTGAGGCAATGGAGACCCGGGGTATCCGATACCATATGGGAAAGGACCCTGCCACCTCTGAACGGATCATTGCGGTTTCCAGTCCCATGATCTACAGCAACGGTGAGGTGATCGGTGTTCTTCGGTTTGTTACCGCTACCCGCGCCGTAGACCTGCAGATACTCCGGGTCGCGCTGGCCTCCATTGCCGCACTGATGATCATTCTTGCGATCATTCTCGTCAGCGGCGAGTATTTTATGCGTTCCATTATGGACCCTGTACAGGATATCACGGAGAAGGCGCAGCGTATTGCCAACGGAAGCTACGGTGCCCAGATCAAGACCGCACACCAGGATGAGATCGGAGTCCTGGCAGAAACAATCAACGAACTCTCCGCGAAAATCAGCCAAAATGAAAAGCTGCAGACGGAATTCATCTCCCAACTGTCTCACGAGCTGCGCACGCCTCTGACTGTCATCAAGGGCTGGTGCGAGACCCTTTTGGGAGATGAAGGTATGGATGAGATGACCAGCCAGGGTCTGAAAAACATCTCCTCCGAAGCAGCCCGTATGATCGAAATGGTTACAGAATTGCTGAATTTCTCCCGCATGCAGGGAGAAAACGTGACACTGTCCATGGAAATGCAGGATATCCGGGCCTCTTTCGAGGATGCCGTCTTCATGTACGCCAGCCGGTTGAAGCTTGAGGGTATCACGCTGAACTATCTGGATCATGACGATGAAATTCCCGAGATCCGTTGTGACACGGATAAGCTTCGCCAGGTCTATCTCAATATTCTCGACAATGCAGCGAAACACGGAGGTGAGGGTAAGCAGATCGATGCTTCCATCTCCTATGAAGACAACGCGGTTGTTATTCGTATCCGGGACTATGGCCCCGGCATTCCGGAGGATGAGATTCCTCTGGTCAAAAAGAAATTCTACAAGGGAAGCTCCAAGGCCCGGGGAACCGGTATCGGCCTTGCGGTTTGTGATGAAATTGTGGAGCTCCATGGCGGTACTCTGACCCTGGAAAATGCCCAGGGTGGGGGAACGCTTGTGACCATCACACTTCCCGTGAACGAATAATGTGAGGAAATCTATGAATCAGAACGATGCGCAGCCCTGCTGCGAAAAATTTAAGACCGCCATCGGCGGACAGGCACTGATCGAAGGCATCATGATGCGCGGTCCCAAGAAGGACGCAGTCGTGGTCCGGACGAAGGATGGTCTTGCCGTGGAGGTCAGTGACAGAAAATTAAATCAGGAAGGATCCATTAAGACGCTGCCGTTTATCCGGGGTATGTTCAATTTCTTTGATGCTCAGGTTGCCGGTGTGAAAGCATTGATGCGTTCGGCGGATCTTGCTCCGGAAGAATATAATGAAGAGCCTTCCAAATTTGACCTTTGGCTGGAAAAAAAGCTGGGAAATGAAAAATTCCAGCAGGCAGTTACCTGGATCGCGGTATTTCTCGGCCTGGGTATGTCCATAGGACTGTTTATCCTGCTGCCCAGCGTGATCAGCTTCCTTTTTGACCGCTGGATCCCCAATATTCTAACTCTGAATTTGTTTGAGGGCGTTGTGCGTATGGCCATCTTCATGGGATATATGATCCTGGTCTCCCGAATGGAGGAAATGAGGAGGGTATTTGCTTACCACGGTGCCGAACACAAGACCATCCGCTGCTATGAAGCGGGACTCCCTCTGACAGTGGAAAATGTCCGGCAGATGACCCGTCTGCACCCCCGGTGCGGAACCAGCTTCCTGCTGGTGGTGATGGTCATTTCCATCCTGGTTTTCTCCGTTGCATCCTCCGGTCTGCTGGCAGTGATCCCCGCCCTGGCAGCGATCCAGGGAACTTTCCTGTACCGGTTGATCATGATTGCATTTAAGCTGCTCCTGCTGCCTGTGGTGGTGGGCATCACCTATGAGATCAACCGCTGGGCAGGACGAAAGGATAATCGATTCTCCAGAATCATCTCTGCCCCCGGTATGTGGATGCAGAACTTCACAACTAACGAGCCGGATGATTCCATGATCGAAGTAGCTATCCGGGCAGTGGAAGAAGTGATTCCCGAAGAGGAGGGCACGGACCTGTGGTAAGAACCTACTCTCAGCTGTATTTGGAAGCACGTCGCGCTTTGGCCGCACAGGATGGCATCGATATTGCCTCCATGACCGCCCGGCAGCTTCTGATGCATGTTTCCGGAAAGAACCATGCCCAGTTACTGGCAGATATGCCCCTTTACGCGCCCGAGGAGGTTTGTGAAGCTGTAGACAAAGCCATGGAACGGCTGCTGAAAGGGGAGCCCCTGGCTTATATTCTTGGGGAATGGGAATTTTACGGTTTGAAGCTGTATGTAACCCCTGATGTGCTGATTCCCCGGGACGACACCTGTGCTGTGACAGCGCTGGCAATCAACCAGGCACTGTTTCTGCCGGAAAGCCCCCGTGTTCTGGACCTGTGTACAGGCTCCGGCTGTATCGGCCTGGCAATTGCCACCCGGGTAAAGGATTCCCGCGTGACGCTGGCGGATATTTCCCGGGATACTCTGCAGGTTGCCAAGAAGAATGTGGTGCTCAATAAAATGTCTGCCCATGTCTCCTGCGTCCAGGCAGACGCGTTGAAAGAACCCTCCGCGTTTCTGGGCAAATTCGACATGATCGTTTCCAATCCTCCCTATATCACTTCCGGAGAAATGAAGGAGCTGCCGATCAGTGTCGCGGAGTTCGAGCCTCACCTGGCCCTCTTCGGCGGTGAGGATGGACTGGATTTTTATCGCGCCATCGCAAAAAACTACAAGCCCGCTCTGAAACCAGGCGGCTACCTGGCCTTCGAATTCGGAGAAGGGCAGGGAGACGATGTTTGCAAAATACTCAAGGAAAACGGCTATACAATCCTGGAACGATCCAGAGACTATAACGAAAGAGAACGTGCCGTGCTGGCTCAGCTCGGCGGGAAGGAAGAAGAATAATGGCTACAAAAAAGACTGCATATGAAGCCCCCACCCCCGCGTCCGATAAGAAAAAAGCTCTGCAGACCGCCCTTTCTCAGCTGGATAAGAGCTTCGGCAAGGGTACTGTCATGCGTCTGGGCGACCGTCCTGAGATGAATGTGGAGGCCATCCCCACGGGCTCTCTGGCACTGGATGCCGCCCTGGGCATTGGTGGTGTGCCCAAGGGCAGAATTATTGAGATCTACGGTCCCGAATCCTCCGGTAAGACCACCTTGGCTCTGCACATTCTGGCAGAGGCTCAGAAGCGGGGCGGCGAAGTCGCCTTCGTGGATGCCGAGCATGCCCTGGACCCTGTCTACGCAGCTGCCCTGGGTGTGGACACCGATAATCTGCTGGTCTCCCAGCCCGACACCGGTGAGCAGGCACTGGAAATCACCGACGCTCTGGTCCGCTCCGGTGCTGTGGATGCCATTGTGGTGGACTCTGTTGCTGCTCTGGTTCCCAAGCAGGAAATCGAGGGCGAAATGGGCGATACTTTCGTGGGTCTGCAGGCTCGTCTGATGAGCCAGGCGCTGCGGAAGCTGGCCGGTACCATCTCCAGAACCAACTGTGTTGTCATCTTCATCAACCAGCTGCGTATGAAGATCGGCGTCATGTACGGCAACCCTGAGGCCACCACCGGCGGCAATGCGCTGAAGTTCTATTCCTCCGTCCGTCTGGATGTGCGCCGTGTGGAATCCATCAAGGAAGGTGGAAACGTGGTCGGCAACAAGACCCGCGTCAAGGTTGTCAAAAACAAGGTTGCGCCTCCTTTCCGCGAGGCAATCTTTGAGATCATGTACGGCCAGGGTATCTCCAAGTGGGGTGAGCTGGTGGATTTGGCTGTCCAGATGGATATTGTCCAGAAGTCCGGCTCCTGGTTCTCCATGGGCGACGAGCGTATCGGCCAGGGTGCTGCCTCTGTGAAGGAGTATCTGATGAACAATCCCGAGATCGCCGAATCTGTGGAAGCTCAGGTCCGTGAAAAGCTGATGAAGCAGAATACCGTCGCACCCAAGGCTCCCGCCAAGGCCGCTGAAAAAGCTGTAGCCATCAGCGCCGACGACTTCGACGATGAGGATTGATACCTTAAAAACCACTCCCGACCGGGCCGGGCGCTATTGGATCACCCTGGAAACCGGTAAAAAAATGGGGCTTTACCGTCAAACGGTGGAGGACTTTGCCCTCTATTCCGGAAAGGAATTGTCCGATGAGGAATGGAAAGCGCTGCAGGAGCATGCCGGGCAGATGTCTGCCAAAATGCGGGCTGTTCGCATCGTTTCCGCTTCTTCCGTATCCAAACGTGATCTGGAGGACCGGCTGGTGCGGAAAGGGGAGGACCCCCGGCAGGCCAGGGAGGCCGTCCGCTGGATGGAAGACCTGCACCTGGTCAATGACCGGAATACTGCCGAACAGATAGTACACGCCTGTATCTCCAAGGGCTACGGCCTGCAGCGGGCAAAACAGGCCCTCTACGAAAAGCGGATCCCCAAGGAATACTGGGACGAGGCGCTGGAAGACTATCCGGATCAAATGGAACGCGTATTGTCCTTTCTCCGCGCCCGACTGGACGAGGAATCTGACAGCAGGGAAGTGAAGAAGGCCATCGACGCACTGCTGCGGCGGGGTCATAGCTATGGCACCATCCGGGAAGCTTTACGAATTATCTCACTGGACTCTGATGAATTCATAGAGGAGTAACATATGGCAAATATTGGATTTATTTCTCTTGGCTGTGCCAAGAACCAGGTGGACTGTGAGCGGATGATGTACCGTGTCCAGGAAGCCGGTCACAGCGTTCAGGCCGACATCATCGGCGCTGACGTGGTGGTCATCAACACCTGCGGCTTTATCGATTCGGCAAAGAGTGAAGCCATTGACCACATTCTGCAGGTTGCCGCGCTGAAGGACCAGGGCATGGTTGGTAAGATCCTGGTCACCGGCTGTCTGTCCCAGCGGTATCAGACCGATATCTTAACCGAAATGCCCGAGGTGGACGGTATTCTGGGTACCGGCAGTTATACGGAGATCGTGCCTGCCATCGAAGCCCTGCTGACTACAGAGGACCAAATCGTGGATCTGGGATCCATCGATGCGCCCGAGCAGGAGACCGGCCGCATTCTCACCACCCCCGAGCACTATGCCTTTATCAAGATTGCCGAGGGCTGTGACAACCGCTGTTCCTACTGCATCATTCCTTACCTCCGGGGTAAATTCCGCTCCCGTCAGATGGATGATGTGCTGTATGAAGCCCGGCTGCTTGCCGCCTCCGGGGTAAAAGAGCTGATCGTAGTGGCCCAGGATACCAGCCGTTACGGCACGGATCTGCCCGGCCACAAGCGCCTCCTGCCCGAACTGCTGCGCCAGCTTTGCAAAATCGAGGAACTGCGCTGGATCCGTGTTCACTACGTCTATCCGGATGAAATCGACGACGAATTCATCGAAGTTATGGCTTCCGAGCCCAAGATCGTCAAGTATCTGGATATCCCCATCCAGCACTGTAACAGCAAGATCCTGAAGCTGATGAATCGCCGGGGCGACGGCGATTTCCTCCGGGAACTGTTTGCCAAGCTCCGCGCCCGGATTCCCGGTCTTGTGATCCGCACCAGCCTCATCACCGGCCTGCCCGGAGAAGGGGAGGAGGAGTTCCAGGAGCTTTGTGAATTTCTGCGGGAGCTTCGTCTGGAGCGCGTCGGTGCTTTCGCTTTCTCCCCCGAGGAGGGTACTCCTGCCGCAGAGATGGAATTCGTGGACAACGATGTGGCAGTGAAGCGGGCTGAGATCATTGAGATGCTCCAGTCCGATGTGATGGACGCCTACAACGCATCCTTCATTGGAAAAGACCTGGAAATTCTGGTGGACGGTTACGATGAGGAATTCGAGCAGTTCTTTGGCCGCACCTATGCCGACTCTCCCGATATCGACGGCCGGGTTTGGCTGGCCAGTGAAACCCCCTTGCGGGAAGGCCAATTCGTCATGGCCCACATTGACGGCTGCATTGAGGGCGACCTCAGCGGCTATGTGCTGGAGGACTAAATATGACAACTGCAAGTAAAATCACCCTTGCCCGGGTGGCGCTGATCCCGGCGTATCTTCTGACCATGTACTTAAGCCGCGGCGAAGCGGGAATCTGGATGTTTATTTCCCTGGCCATTTTCATCATTGCCAGTCTGACAGACTTCATTGACGGCTATATCGCCCGGAAATATCACCAGGTCAGCGATTTCGGTAAGTTTCTGGATCCTCTGGCGGACAAGCTGCTGACCATTGCCGCCATGGCCATGTACTGCGAATGGGGTATTTTCCCTGCCTGGGCACTGATGATCGTGCTGACCCGGGAATTTGCCGTGTCCGGTCTGCGGATGGTGGCAGGTCCCAAGGGTAAGGTCATCGCCGCCGGAAAGAGCGGCAAGTTTAAGACAGCCTCCACCATGGTGGGCCTGTGCGCCATGATGGCTCTGCCCGGTATTGAGATTCTCAATCTGGTTGTCATTGCCTGCATCGTCATTACCACTGTCTATTCCGGCGTGGAGTATTTCATCCAGAACTGGAATGTGCTGTGGGATTGATTTCTGCATAAAAAGCTCCCCATAAGGGGAGCTTTTTTGCTGGATTTTGCTTGGGAACTATGCTATAATACCCCGGCAAGACTTTACATAAGGAAGGAAATACTATGAATGATAAGGAAATCGGCGAGCTGCGCCGGCATCTGAAGCGGGAAAAGAGCAATATCACCGCCATCCACGGCTGCTACGTCAATGACAATAAAGAGATTATCAGCAAATTCCGGATGTCCACCGGCATGATGCCGGAAAACGAATCCGATAAATACTTCGCCCTGCTTCGGAAAGTACTTTCCGGTTCGATTGGAAAGAATCTCATCGATATCGCCTTCAAGACCAGCCAGGTAGCCAATTCCGAGGAACACAAGCTTCTGATGGACCTTAGAAAGTCCCGACTGGGTGACGAGGAAATGGTGGATACGTTCCTCCAAAAGGTCATCGATTCTGTGGTCATAGAGGGAAATTATCTGATCCTTCTTGCCTGCGACAGCTATGACGTTCCCTTCAAGAGTAAGGATGACAGCACACAGCACGACCAGTCCGAGGAGGTTTACAGCTATATTCTGTGCACCATCTGCCCTGTGAAGCAGACCAAGGCAACGCTGCACTACGTCCACGAGGAGAAACTCTTCCACGACGGCGCCATGCTGGACCAGGTCAGCGCTCCGGTGCTGGGTTTCCTGTTCCCGGCCTTCGACAACCGGGCCACCAATATATATAATGCTCTCTACTATACCCGCAACACCAAGGAAAACCAGGATGCTCTTATTGAAGCCCTGTTCAATACCCCCGTACCTCAGCCTGCAGCAGAGCAGAAGAAGACCTTTGAAGCACTGCTGACCACCTCTCTGGGGGACGATTGCAGCCTGGACGTGGTCCAGACCGTCCATGATCAGATCTGCCAGCGCATCGAAATGCACAAGGAAGCCAAGGTGCCCGATCCTCTGATGATCTCCAAGGAGGATGTGAAGGACGTGCTGAAGGAATGCGGTGTGAAGGAGGAGCATCTGTCCAAATTCAGTGTTGACTATGACGAGGCTTTTGGCTTTGAAGCAGACCTGCATCCCAAAAATATCATCGACAACAAGCACTTTGAGATCAAGACACCCGATGTGGTCATCAAGGTGGACCCTGCCCGCAGTGATCTTATTGAAACCAGGATCATCGGCGGTGTGAAGTACATTATGATCTGCGCCGACGAGAATGTGGAAGTCAACGGCGTCAGCATCAATATCAAAGATAAGGAAACGGTCACTGTATAAAATAACGCCCTGCACCGCCTTGGTGCAGGGCGTTTATGTATTCTTTACTTTTCTTCCTTACGGGAATTCAGCACAGCGTTGACCACAATCTCAGCGCAGTAGTCCTCGCCCAGGACGCCGGTATCCAGGCACAGGTCATAGTTCTGAGCCATGCCCCAGGTACGGCCGGTGTAGTGCTGATAGTTGACCCGGCGGCGCTTATCCTTCTCATTCAGGCGTTGCTCGGGGGACTTTTCGCTTTCACCGTAGAGGCGTACGATACGCTCGGCGCGGTAGGGGACATCCGCAAAGACGTAAACATGGAGCGCATCGGGGCGGTCCTTCAGAATGTAGTCAGCATTCCGACCCACGATGACGCAGGGACCCTGGTCAGCCAGCTGCAGGATCACATTGCACTGAATGTTCCAGAGGAAGTCGGCGGTGGACAGTCCATTCATGATGCCAGGGACGCCCTGAGGGGCGAAGGCATAGGAGAAGAAGCTGCCGGTGGGGGAGTGCTCACCGTGTTCCTCCACGAACTTGGGTGCGAAGCCGGATTCCACAGCGATCTGGTCAACCAATTCCTTGTCATAGAAGGGGATTCCCAGCTTTTCGGCGATCTTGCGGCCCATAGTGCGGCCGCCGGAGCCGAACTCACGGCTGATGGTGATGATTTTCTTTTCCATGCAATTACCTCCTTTAGAGATGAGAAACATTCTCTTGATTATATTATAGTAAAATGCACAGGAAATGTCAACCGATCAAGTGACATTTTTGTTGAACCTTCATGATGAGATTTCATTTATGATTCATCTTTACAAAAATATGAGAACAAACTATAATATACATATTCATATCAAAGGAGGAAATAACATGCCGAATGCTGATCTGATCCGGGAAGCGATTGCCGTATGCAACGCCAAATTCAGTACCGACTTTGTATTGAAGAAGGATTTAAATGCATCTAAGGTAATCACCGCCCTCCAGCATTTTCCCCACATCCCCGGCTCCTCATCATCCATCGTGGCTATGAAGGATACCACACGCTTTCACAGCGGAAAAGAGGGCTTCATTATTACCCAGCCCTATATGTATGTTCATCTGTCCAAGGACGCGGTCGTACCTCTGAACAACATCGTTGCTGCGAGAATTGAAGGAAAGAATATAATCGTCACATACCGCGATAATACCACGGTGACTTTTTTTGCGGGTTCCTACAATAAGGAAGTGCGGGATTTTCTGAATGTTCTGGCCGGTCTTTTGGATCAGCAGGCGAAAGCCGCAACGGCTGCCCCAGCGCCCGCGCCGAAACCGGCTGTCACACCGCAGTCTAAGCCCGCAGCCCAGCCAGCATCGAAGCCGCAGCCACAGCCCAAATCTGGTATCCCCGGGCAGGCAGAGTTTGAAAAGGGTGTGCAAGCCATGAAGCAGGGCAGGGAGCAGGAGGCCATCCGCCTCTTTGAGATTGCGGCGGATCAGAATGTTATTTCTGCCATGTATAATCTATCCATGCTTTATGGCAGGAAGAAAGATTATGCAGCCGCATTTGACTGGATGCTGAAAGCTGCCAGAAAGGGATATAGACCGGCATACACCATGCTTTCCAGGATGTACCTGAATGGCCTTGGCACACAGAAGGATCTATATGCCACCCAATACTGGGCCAAGATGGCTGTACAAAACGGTGATTCCGCGGCGCAGCCGCTGCTTACCCAGACAGACGGTAACTGGCGTAATTATCTGAGAAGCATGGAAGTCGGAGACCGCTTTGAATTTGGAACCTATCCCCAGACCGAGGACGGACAGCATAAACCAATCATTTGGCGGGTTCTGGATAAACAAGCGGATAAGATGCTTGTTTTGAGTGAGTATGTGCTGGACCGACAGCCCTTTGCTAAAAATGTGTCTGACAAGCATACTGTATGGGAGAATTCTACCCTTCGAACATGGCTTCATGAAGAATTTTGGAATATGGCTTTTCAGGAAGTTGACACAACCAGAATTCTTAGAACCCAAATACACACAGTTACACACCCAGACTATGATCTGATGGCAAAGAGTCTTCCTGCAAATGCAGACAAACCTTCCCGCGTCACAATAAATTGTCCGGACACAGCAGACCGAATTTTTATTCCCAGTTGGGATGAGATCATTCGTTATTTGTGCAACGGAAAACTTCCGATGCTCCAAAGTTCAGGATTCTGCGACGGAAAGAAAGAAATTTCTTCCAGCGATATATATTGGTACAATTTCGATGGGTATGAGACTGCCGCTCCGGCCACCCCCTATGTTGGCAAGCAAATTCCGAAAGGGATGTTATCCGATGGACCGGAAGCTTATGAACGGTTTGGAACCGGTGACTGGTGGCTTCGAAATGTGACGACCCATGAAGATATTTTGTATGTCTATTGCGGCGATGATGGATTCACAGACGGATTGTTAATGATGGGTGACACACTTGTTATTGGCGGTCCGAGTAAAAAGCGAAATTATACGCCCCCGAAGCCCGGAAGCATTAGGAATATGATGGACATTTCAAAGAATGGCGTCCGGCCTGCCATGTGGATCGATCTGAGGTAAGCAAAAAGCCCTTGACCAATTCGGTCAAGGGCTTTCCTTATGCATTCCGCAAAAATCATTCATAGTTCTTCCGGATCAGAGCCAGAATATCCTTATCCGCGGGACAGAAATCAAACTGTGGAATCTCACCGGGCAGGATCCATTTCAGATCATGGTGCTCCAGCAGTTTCGGTTCACCCTCTGCAATGGTGCAGTGGAACAGCGTCAGCCGGATGAGGATATCTGGATATTCGTGGATCACCTGCGTGAAGATATCCCCCACGGACACGGTGATGTCCAGTTCCTCCCGGCACTCCCGGATCAGGGCCTCTCTCAAGCTTTCTCCGGGTTCCGTCTTGCCGCCCACAAATTCCCAGAGAAGACCCCGGGCCTTGTGCGCGGGCCGCTGGCAGATCATAAACCGGCCGTCCTGCCAGATGAGAGCCGCTACGACGTCCGTCATGCCAGCTTCACCAGGATCATGGCGCTGATAGGCGGGACGGTGAACTTGCGCTCGAACGTCTCGAAGGGCTCAACGCCGGCTCTTTCGCCGTTGACCACCACGCCCCACTTACCCTGGGGAAGATTCAGCTGGATATCAGAGGTATCCGCATTGAATACGGACAGCATCTGGTGGTCATCCTTCCGGCCGATGCCGAAGGCCACCACATGGGGGTTATCCACGTGCAGTGGCTTGACTGTCTCCAGAACTTCTTCCCGGGTAGCCAGACGCAGCTGGTCGTGCTCTTTTCTCAGCTTCAGCAGACCCCGGTAGTAATGGTAGGTATTCATGCAGTCCTTCTCGTCCAGCCAGTTCCACTTAATGGAATTGACAGCGTCAGAGGAGGCGTAGCTGTTGTGCTCCAGACCGCCGTGGCCGTCGGGCTTCGTGCGAAGCATCTCTTCGCCGGCCTGGAAGAAGGGGATACCCTGTGCGGTGAGCGTGAAGGCGGCAGCCAGATTGTTCATCTTCACCTGCACATCTCGGGGAGCATGGGGCACGGCCAGCATGATCCGGTCGATGAGTGTATTGTTGTCGTGGCAGGAGACATAGTTGACGCACTGGGTGGGTTCCTGTGCCCAGAAGGGGACGCCCATATAGCTGGCATGCAGCGTATTCTTATCCACCTCAGCACCGGTGATAAAGCCGGGGATTGTCATATCGAACACGCTGCCCCGGAGGGCATCGCGGATGGTGTCGCTGAAGAAAGCGAACTGGGGAACCAGATTGGAGTTCAGCTGGGTGCACATATGCATATCGGGCTTAGTGACGCCGGTATCCATGGTCCAGCCCTCGCCGTAGAAGATCACATTGGGGTGCTTTTCGTGGACCCGCTCAATGATGGCGTTGATGGTATCGGTATCGATCAGGCCCACCAGATCAAAGCGAAAGCCGTCGATATGATATTCATCTGCCCAATAGGCCACGGAATCCACCAGATATTTGCTGACCATGCTCCGCTCGGAGGCGGTATCATTGCCGCAGGCAGAGCCGTTGGAGTAGACACCCCGGCTGTTGGTGCGGCTGAAATACTGGGGAACCAGCATATTATAGCAGAAATCGTTGGCTTCATATACGTGGTTGTACACCACATCCATGACCACGCTGATGCCGTTGTCGTGGAAGCCCTTGACCATAGCCTTCAGCTCCTTGACACGCACCTCACCGTGGTAAGGATCGGAGGAGTAGGAGCCCTCGGGGACATTATAGTTCACAGGATCATAGCCCCAGTTGAACTGCGGCTCATCAAGCCGGGTTTCGTCCACGGAGCCGTAGTCGTACATGGGCAGAATATGCATATGGGTAATACCCAGCTTCTTATAGTGATCAATACCGGTGGGAATACCGCTCTTGGTCTTGGTGCCAGTCTCTACCATGCCCAGATATTTGCCCCGGTGGGAGCTGCTGGTGCTTTCATCGATGGAAAAGTCACGGATATGTGCTTCAGCAATGACTACATCAGTGAAGGGGATACCGCCGTTAGGATCCTGATCATCCTCCCAGCCCGCGGGGTTGGTGGATTCCATATCCAGAACCATTGCCCGCTGGCCGTTGACACCGGTGGTTTTGGCATAGGGATCGCAGGCTTCCACGCGCTTACGGCGAACAGTTACATCAAAAGTGTAGTAAGTCCCGTTCAGATCCCCTGCAATCTCCACAAACCAGGTACCGCAGATATCTTTCTTCATCCGTACCTGGCGGATCAGATCGTCCGTGCCGGGGGTACCGGATGCATAGAGGTTAACCCGGGCAGAAGTGGCTGTAGGTGCCCAAACCCGGAAGGCGGTCTTTTCCCGGGTCCAGACGGCACCCAGGTCATTGCCGTGATAAGTATACTTCGCTTCAAATTCCGCAGTTGAATAGGTGTTCGGCATACAGATGTCTAACTCCGTTTCTCATTGTATTATCGTATGTCTTGCTCTCTTCTATTTGGGCATAATATGCCCTGTCTGTGAAATTGTACCATATGAAACGTTTTATGTAAAGGAAAAAGCATAAATATTTCACTATCTTTTTACAGACAGCGCCTTGAAATTCGCCCATTTCCTTGGTACGATATAAAAAATAAACAGGAGGATATTTTATGACTTATGAATCTATTCGCAAGGACAGTACTGTGAATGTATACATCGCGAAAGCGGACGAAACCCTGAAAGCCCTTGGTTTTACGGAGCATTCCTATCCCCATGTGACTCAGGTTGCCCAGCGGGCAGGCTACATTCTGGAATGTCTAAATTTTCCTGCGCGCACAGTAGAGCTTGCCAAAATCGCAGGCTATCTTCATGATATAGGCAACGTGGTCAACCGTGTGGACCACAGCCAAAGCGGTGCGGTCATGGCCTTCCGGATCCTGGACAGGATGGATTTCCCTCCGGAGGAGATCGCTACGATCATCTCCGCCATCGGCAACCACGACGAGGGGACGGGCATTCCGGTGAATCCTGTGGCAGCGGCGCTGATCATCGCTGACAAGTCCGATGTGCGGCGCAGCCGTGTTCGCAATGCCGAGGATGTGCACCACGATATTCATGACCGGGTCAATTATTCTGTTACACAATCTGAGATATTGATTGATTCCGATACCAAATCTCTGACGTTGCAACTGGTAGTTGACACTTCTGTGTCCCCTGTGATGGAGTATCTGGAAATCTTCATGAAGCGCATGCTCATGTGCCGCACAGCTTCGGAGAAGCTGGGACTGGCCTTCCACCTGGAGATCAACCAGCAGCAGCTGGTATAAAAAAGGAGAGGCAAATGCCTCTCCTTTTTTTATGCCCTTATTATTCTTTGACAGGCGGCTCCAGAATCTCCTTCGCCAAGTAAATGGGGCGGTCCTTTGTCTGCTCAAAGGTTCTGCCCACATATTCACCGATGATACCGATACAGAACAACTGGCAGCTGCCCAGAAGCAGGATCAGAACAATGATACTGGCGTAGCCGGGAACATCGATGCCGTAAAAGAGTTTTTCCAGAATCGTCCAGAGCATATACACCACAGCGCCAACGGCAGTCATGCCGCCCAAAATGACGGAAAACCGCAGGGGAGCGGTAGAATAGCCGATGATACCCTCAATGGCATAATTCAGCAGCTTCCAGAAGTTCCACTTGGTGGTGCCGTGGGCCCGCCGGCAGGCGGTATAAGGGATAAATTTGGTCTCATAGCCCACCCAGGCAAAAATACCCTTGGAAAAGCGGTGGTATTCTCCCAGCTTCAGAATGCTCTCGGCCACAGAGCGCCGGAAAGTCCGAAAATCACTGGCATCGCTTTGCAGCGTTACTCTGGAAAGCTTGTTGATGATGGCATAGAAGCTCTTTTTGAAGAAGGAAAGCAATTTCCCCTCATTTCTCCGGTCCTGATAGGCTGCCACCACATCATACTGGGGCTCGGAATCGAGAATTTTCACCATATCCCGGACAATTTCCGGCCGCTGCTGCAGGTCCGCATCGATCAGTGAGATATATTCACCGCTTGCGTGCTGCAATCCCGCGTACAAACCGGCCTCTTTGCCGAAATTCCGGGTAAAAGAGATGACCTTCACGGGACATTTCTGCTCAGTGTGGAGCTTTCTTAAATTATGGAGCGTGGCATCCTTACTGCCATCATCCACAAATATGATCTCATATTCATATCCGCAGCCCTCAAACGCGGAAATCACAGCTTCCTGGAATTCCCGTACATTCTCCGCTTCATTGTAGCAGGGGACTATCAGCGATAATTTCATGCTGCTCACCTCGATGCAATAGATGAAAACATTATATTCCGGAATCCCAACGCCGTCAAGGCTGAGGGATTTCTTTTTCTGTGCCTGTTTACGACTGCAAATCGTAACAGTCAATTTTTATACTGATCATGCAAACAGCAAAGGAGGAAATGAAATGCAATTTACCAGCTTTTTGGAAAATGGCAGACTGACTGTAGCCTTGACCGGCGAGATCGACCATCACTGTGCCAAGCACTACATCCGGGCCATTACGGCCAAAATAGAGTCCTACACGCCGCAGGAGTGCATTCTGGATTTTCTGGATGTCACGTTTATGGATTCTTCCGGCATTGCGGTAGTGATCAACGCCATGCGCAGCATGCACCAGATCGAAGGCCGTCTGCTGCTCACCGGAATTGCCAGCCAGCCCATGCGTGTTTTCCGGGCATCCGGGATCGATAAAATCGTGGAAATCAAGGAGGCAGTATCATGAAATTCGAAAACTATATGATCTTGGAGTTCCCCAGCAAATCCGCAAATGAGGCCTTTGCCCGCAGTGCCGTTGCCTGCTTCGCCGCCCAGATGGATCCGACGCTGGATGAGCTGGGTGACATTCGCACCGCCGTATCGGAAGCGGTGACCAACTGTATCGTCCACGCGTATCCAGATGGATTCGGAATCATCAGTCTTCGCTGCAGGATGCTCAAAGATAACATACTGGATATTGTGATCAAAGACCGGGGCGTTGGAATTCCGGATGTTGAGCAGGCGCGGCGCCCCGCATTCACCACCGGAGGAACGGAACGCAGCGGAATGGGCTTTACCATTATGGAAAGTTTCATGACAGAACTGGAAATCAGCTCCAAAGCAGGGAAGGGGACCACGGTGCATATGCGCCGCAGACTGCAGCGCCGGAAATGAGCAGAACGGAAGAGCTGATCAGACTGTCCCAAGCCGGGGATACCTCTGCCACAGCAAGTCTGGTGGAAGAGAATGCAGGCCTCATCTGGGCAGTGGCAAAGCGTTATTTTGGCCGTGGTTCGGAACCGGACGATCTTTATCAGTTGGGCTGCCTGGGATTTCTGAAAGCGGTGGAAGGATTTGATCCGGATTTTGGTACACAGTTCTCCACCTATGCAGTACCGAAAATCGCCGGGGAGATTCGCCGGTTTCTTCGTGATGACGGTGCGATAAAAGTGCCCAGAGGACTGAAAGAGCAGGCCGCCGCTATCAAAGCCATCCGCAACGCTCTCACAAATGCCCTTGGCAGAGAACCCACGATCCAGGAGATCTCACGGCAAACAGGCTTTACTCCGGAGGAGATCGCCCTGGCGGAAACCGCTACCGCAGCCACGGAATCCATTCAGCGGGAGACCGGGGAAGAAGGCTTTTCCCTGGAAAATGTGCTCAGCGATACGGAATCCGAAGAAAAAATGGTGGAGAGAATCGCGCTCAGGCAGGCTATCGAGCAATTGCCCCAGCGGGAGAAAACCGTGATCCAGCTGCGTTTTTATCACGGGCTGACTCAGCAGCGTGTTTCCAAGGTGCTGTCTGTCAGCCAGGTCCAGGTTTCCAGGATTGAAAAGAAAGCGCTTCAGCTTTTGAAGGAGCTGCTGCGGGACAGTTGAAATTTCGCGAAAAATACTGTAATATAGACGCATACTAAATAATGGACAGGTGTGCGACTATGAATGAAATTCTGGAGCAGCGATTTCTGAACGCCCGGAAACACTATATTTGTCGGGAATTTGAGCAATTAAACGATATGCAGCGGCAGGCCGTTCTCACCACGGAAGGTCCGCTGCTGCTGCTGGCCGGTGCCGGAAGCGGAAAGACAACGGTTCTGATTAACCGGATCGCCAATATTATGCGCTTCGGCCGGGGCAGTGATACTACGGAGATCCCTGCGACCATTTCCCAGGAGGACGTGGAATTCTTGGAAAATTTCCCGGAAGAACCCTCGGAGTATGATCGCTGGCGCGGCGACAGTCTCTGCGCAGTGGGCGCCGCCGCTCCCTGGAGCATTCTTGCCATCACCTTTACCAACAAGGCCGCCAATGAGCTGAAGGAACGTCTTTCCGTGCTTCTGGGTCCTGAAGCCCAGGATATCTGGGCCAGCACCTTTCACTCCGCCTGCTGCCGGATCCTGCGGCGGGATATTGAGCGGATGGGCTATACCCGCAGCTTCACCATCTACGATTCCTCCGACTCTGAGCGGGTCATGAAGGAGATCATCAAAGACATGGGGCTGGACGATAAGACATTCCCGGCCAAGTATGTTCTGGGTGCCATCAGCCGGGAAAAGGACAATATGGTCTCCCCGGAGGAAATGTCCCGGCGGGCAGAACGCTCCGGGGATATCCGGGCAACCCATATTGCCCGGGCCTATACCAAATACCAGACCCAGCTGAAGGACAACAACGCGCTGGACTTTGACGATATCATCTACGTGACTGTAAAGCTTCTGCAGGAACATGAGGATGTACGGACATATTACCAGAAGAAATTCCGCTATGTTTTGGTGGACGAATACCAGGATACCAACCATATGCAGTATCTTCTGACCTCACTGCTCGCCGGCGGTTATGAGAATATCTGCGTGGTGGGCGATGATGATCAGTCCATCTACCGGTTCCGGGGCGCAACCATCGAAAATATCCTGAATTTTGAGCAGCAGTATCATGGCTCCCGGCTGATCCGTCTGGAGCAGAATTACCGCTCCACCCAGTCCATTCTCAACGCCGCCAACGCCGTCATTTCTCACAATCTGGGCAGAAAGGGCAAAAAACTCTGGACCGCCAACGGCCAGGGTGATGCCATCACTGTCTACGAAGCGGCGGACGAAGGGGCGGAGGCCAATTACGTAGCCGGGCAGATCATCCAGAAGTCACGGGGAAAGAACTTCAAGGACTTTGCAATCCTCTACCGGACCAATGCCCAGAGTAACGCCCTGGAATTTGCCTTCAAACGTAACGGTATCGCTTATCGGGTCATCGGCGGTACCCGCTTCTTTGACCGTGCCGAAGTCAAGGACATGCTGTCTTATCTGTGTGTCATCAACAACCGGGCTGATGATCTTCGGCTGAAACGTATCATCAACAATCCCCCCCGGGGACTTGGTCCCAAGACCATTGATACCGCCCAGCGGCTTGCGGAAGCGGAACGGAAGAGCCTGTACAGTGTCATTTCTGACCCTTATTCCTATGCTCCTCTGGAAAAGCCGGCTATGAAGCTGATGCAGTTTACGGCACTGATCGAGGGACTTGCTCAGCTTCTGAGCGAAGGTATGAGCCTGCCGGACTTCTATGATGAGGTTCTGGCACGCACCGGCTATGAAGATATGCTTCGGGGCAAGGACACGGAGGAGAATAAGACCCGGCTGGAAAACGTGCGGGAATTAAAATCCTCCATCCATTCCTATGCGGACAACGCAGAGAATCCCACCCTGGCAGGCTTCCTGGAGGAGATCGCCCTGTATACGGATATTCAGGAGTACAATGAAAACGATGACGCGGTGGTCATGATGACCATGCACTCGGCCAAGGGTCTTGAATTCCCCCATGTGTTCCTGGTAGGCTTTGAGGATGGCTTATTTCCCGGCATGCGGGCCATCGGCGATAAGGAAGAGATGGAAGAAGAGCGCCGGCTTTGCTACGTGGCCATCACCCGGGCAAAGCAGACTCTTACCATCACCCACGCCAAGCAGCGCATGATCTACGGCCGTACTTCCGCAGCTCTGGCATCCCGCTTCCTGCGGGAGATCCCCGAGGAGTGCGTTGTGAGAAAAGGCGGCTTTAAACCCCGGCAGGAGCCCCGCCCCAGTTGGGGATCCTCCTATTCCAGGGACTCTGAGTGGGCAGGATACCAGAATCCGCCCATCTCCGCCCAGTCCAGGACCACATACCGCAAACCGGAACCGAAAACCAAACCCGCTCCTGCCATGCTGGAGCTGAACAAGGGCGATATGGTGCTCCATGCCGCCTTCGGCAGAGGACTGGTCATTTCCGTCATGAAGATGGGCGGCGACGCACTGCTTGAGATTGCCTTTGACGATATTGGCACCAAGCGTTTGATGGCCAAAACCGCCTCTGCTCACATGAAAAAGCTGTAATTTTTCAAAATACTGCGCATAATCTCTCTGCGGAGGGGTGTGCATGCGTAGATTCTTTCGCAGAATAATGATTCTGTTCGCTGCTTTTCTGATTGCAGCCGTGGGGCTGTTTTTCTGGCTCCGCCGGTCTTATCGGGATGTGATCCGGGATCTGGCAGAGACCCAGGTGAAAAACACCACCTCGGATCTGACCAATGATGCCATTGCCAAGCAGATCGAAGATGGTGTGGTCCAGTACGACCGGATCGTCTATTTTGAAAAGGATCTGGACGGCCGCATCACCGCGCTGAAAACCAATATCGGAGAAGTCAACCGTCTGAAAACGGACATTCTGAACATTATCAACGACGAGATTCTGTCCCTGGACAATTCGGATATCGGAATTCCGCTCGGCAGTCTCTTTCTGCCGGAATTACTCTCCGGCAGAGGCCCGGTGATCCCGGTGCATATCCTGTCCATTCGCAATTCCGACGCCAATTTCAGCAGCAATTTCACCCAGGCCGGCATCAACCAGACCCTCCACCAGGTCACCATGGACGTTTCCATCGATGTGGCTGTGCTGGTGCTGGGGCAAACCACCTCCTTTACCATGGAAAGCCAGGTAGTGGTAGCCGAAACCGTCATTGTGGGGGCCGTGCCCAATACATTTTTACAAACCGGAGGAACTTATGGATCCGAAAAAGAGAATTGACGAGCTGGTAGCATGCTTGCAGGAAGCCAACTACCGCTACTATGTGCTGGATGACCCGCATATGCCGGATTTTGAATACGACCGGCTTCTGCGTGAGCTGGAAGAGCTGGAGGCAAAGCATCCTCAGCTGCTTCGCGCCGACAGTCCCACCCAGCGGGTGGGCGGCGAGGCGCTCAGCGCTTTTGAGAAAGTTGCGCATCCTGTGCCACTGCAGAGTCTGCAGGATGTTTTCTCCACGGAAGAGCTGACGGAATTTCTGAAAAAGACCCTGGAGGGTGATCCTGATTCCGCCTTCTCCGTGGAGCCCAAGATCGACGGTTTATCCGTTGCTTTGGAATATGTGGACGGCAGGTTCCTCCGGGGTGCCACCCGGGGAGACGGTACTGTGGGCGAGGACGTGACGGAGAACATCAAAACCATCCGATCCATCCCCATGACCCTGGAGAACGCCCCTGCACGGCTTATCGTCCGGGGCGAGGTATTCATGCCAAAAAATAGCTTCCACAAGCTGAACGAGCGGCAGGAGGCAGAGGGCAAGCAGCTTTTCGCAAACCCCAGAAATGCCGCCGCAGGAAGCTTGCGGCAGCTGGATTCCAAAATCGCCGCCAGCCGTGGGTTGGACTGCTATATTTTCAACATCCAGCTGATCGAAGGAATGGAATTTGCCACCCATGAGGAAACCCTTTCCTATCTGGAATCCCTCAAATTCAAGGTGATTCCGCATGTGACGCTGAATAAGGCAGAGAAAATCGTGGCGCATGTGGCTTCCATCAATGAAAATCGGGAAAAGCTCACCTGTGACATTGACGGCGCTGTCATCAAGGTCAACGATCTGGCTCAGCGCGCCCGCATGGGATCCACCGCCAAGACCCCCCGCTGGGCTGTTGCCTATAAATATCCCCCGGAGATCAAACCCACGGTGGTGGAGGATATCGTGGTCCAGGTGGGCCGTACCGGCGTGCTGACACCCAAGGCAGTGGTAAAGCCTGTTCGGCTGGCCGGTACCACTGTGACAAATGCGACACTGCACAACCAGGATTTCATTGATCAGCGGGACATCCGGATCGGTGATACGGTTTTGATCCGCAAAGCCGGTGAGATCATTCCGGAAATTCTGGAAGTGGATTTCACCAAGCGTCCGGAGGGAACCGTGCCCTACCGCCTGCCGATGACCTGTCCGGTCTGCGGCGCACGGGTGGAAAAAGATGAGGACGGCGCATTCCTTCGGTGCACAGGCGCCGAGTGCCCCGCCCAGCTGAGCCGGAATATCGCCCACTTCGTCAGCCGGGATGCCATGGATGTGGAAGGTCTTGGCAGCTCCATCGTGGAAGCTTTAATCGAAAAGGATCTGATCAAAACCCCTGCGGATATCTATTATCTGAAGCTTGAGGATCTGGCTTCCCTTTGGAAATCCGGAAAAAAAGCAGCGGAGAAGCTTCTCACTGCAATCGAAGAAAGCAAACAGCAGGACCTATCCCGACTGATCTTCGCGCTGGGCATCCGCCAGGTGGGTGCAAAGACCGGTAAGGTTCTCGCCTCCACCTTCGGGAGTCTCGATGCCCTGATGAACGCCTCCCTGGAGGAACTGACCCAGATAAATGACATTGGCGAAGTTACAGCAGCCAATATTTTCGGCTGGTTCCGTCAGGAACAGTCCGCCCACATGGTAGAGCAGCTGCGCAGCGCAGGTGTGAATTTTGAAAGCAAGCGGGTTCTTGCCGACAGCCGCTTTGCAGGAAAAACCTTCGTACTCACCGGCGCACTGTCTAAGTTTACCCGGGACGAGGCTACGGAAAAGATTGAACTCTTCGGCGGCAAGGCCGCAGGCAGTGTATCGAAAAAGACCAGCTACGTGGTGGTGGGTGAAAACGCCGGTTCCAAGGAACGAAAAGCCCGGGAACTGGGGATCCCCATCCTCAGCGAGGACGATTTTCTTGCCATGATCCAATAGTAAAACGCCGGAAGGAATAGCTCCTTCCGGCGTTTTTTACAGTGAAAAATCTTCTTTGTCATATTTGGAAAAATCCAGTGGCTTCTGCTTGGCAGGAATCCGCTTCGTGGGATCATAACGAAAACGGAAGCATTTCTCGTCCGAAGATTTCATGCCTTTCTTGGAACACAGGATCAGGTCATCATCCAGTCGGGTACCGTAGGCGCAGTAGGAGCAGGAGCGCTCGATTTTTTTTCGAAACAGCATAGCGTTCATCTCTCTTTCCGATATTGCATTTATTATACATCAACAATTGCGGGAAATCTACTGATTTTTCGTCTTTTCCCGGTAAAGATCATCCAAGGCAGAATCAAAGACAAGTTCCAGGGAGGAATGATCCCCGAAACCGGCAGACTGATCATCAGCGCGAAAAATGTCTGCAGAATTTTCCCCCTGAGATAGTCGCGAATTCCCAGGGGCCCCACAGCACTCATAGTCTGCATCAGAACGCATAAACCTCCAAAGTTCAGAATTACGGCGCAAACCACGAAACGAAGGGATTCATCTCCTATCTGGTTGAGCTTGCAGCAGCCGTTGGCAAGTTCCAGAAGTCCGCAGAGCAGGACCTGGATGGAACTGGGGAAGAGCCAGAAAAACCATCTGCCACAAAAACCCAGGATCACGCGGAACAGAGTCACCCAGCCGCAGACACCTGCCATGGCGTAAAGGCCATTGTGAAGTGCTTCCGCAAAACTCATGCCACTGCCTTGTGCCTGTTTTCCTTGGGATATTTCCCCCATGGGAGATATCCGGGATACCATCCAGGCGCTGATAATCTGGATTCCCCACAAAATCCACGGCACAGATCTGCGGGTAAAGCAGCCGGAAACCATACCAAATAAGAACGACGGACCTGCCTGAGAGCAAAATGAGAGCATTCTCCTGGCTTCGTCTGTGGATAGGCTTTTGTGTTTCCACCGCTGCGCAATGCTGATGGCACCTACCGGGTAACCCCCAAGAAATCCGCAGATCAACGCCGGTGTCCCGGAGTCACCGACGGAAAAACACCGGGCAACAGGGGATAAAAACCGCGAAGTACTGATATTTCCCGTAAGACAGCCGGAAACCACAAAGAATGGAAACAGCGATGGAATGACCGTACACATACACAGTTCGATTCCCTCTGATGCCCATTGTGCTGCATTGGCACTGTCCAGGATCAGGACAAATATCCCTACCGCTGCGAATGCGGCGGATAGATTTTTCCGCGTCATTTCGTTCACCTCAGAAGATCCTATGCATGTCCTGTAAAAAACATCCCTGCGGGGGCATATACTTTGGAAAAGGGAGGTGGCGCAAATGAAGCGTGGAGAAAAGTGGCTGAGCCGGATCACAGAGGATATGGATCTGTCAGCGCCTTCTCTTCCGTTGGTGGAAATCGTCGGGACGAACCGTGTTCTCATAGAAAACCACGGCGGTGTATCGGGCTATGGTCCGGAATGCATTCGTGTGAAGGTAAAATACGGTCAAATATGCATCTGCGGCAAGTGTCTGGAAATTGCAAGGATGACAAAAGAACAGCTGGTGATCACCGGAAGAATCCGGGAAGTCAAGCTGTTGAGGAGGGAAAGCTGATGGCACATAATGCTTCATTGAACAGCCTGATCCGGGTGAAATTTTCCAGCGCAGACCTTTCCACCGCGCTTTACCGGATGGCTGTGCTGAGAATCCCGATAGAACACGTGACATACGAAAATGATTTGACCGTAGTCTTTTCGGTATATCCCCGGGACCTGACCAGCCTGCGGAAAATGGCAGCTGCCCATGGAGAGGAATTGGAAATCCTAAGTCAGTGGGGTATTCGCTACGCACTTCAGGGATTGCTGAACAGAAAAATTCTGATTTTGGGAATCGTCTGTATTCTGCTTGTCACCTGGGCCCTTCCCAGAAGGGTTCTGTTCCTGCATGTCGAAGGAAACAGCATTGTTCCCACCAGAAGTATACTGGATGCGGCACAGCAAAGCGGCGTTGTCTTTGGTGCATCCCGGAAAGATGTGCGAAGTGAGCGGGTAAAGAACGCCATGCTTCAATTGATTCCATCACTTCAGTGGGTCGGCATCAATACCTATGGCTGTGTCGCTGTGATCAGTGTTCGGGAGCGGGCAGGGGAGGAGCCAGCAAATAAAGAAAGTGACTTTGGACATGTGGTCGCGATTCGGGATGGTGTCATTATGTCCTGCAACGCAACCCGGGGAAATCTGATTTGCAGTCCCGGACAGGCGGTAACCCAGGGAGAAATTCTCATTTCCGGTTACACGGACTGCGGTCTTGTCATTCGCGCGGAACAGGCCCAGGGGGAGATATACGGCATGACAAAGCACCTTCTGACCGTTAAATCTTCACTTGCAAGAAAGAAACAGGTCCCCACAGGGGGAGTGAAGAAAAAAATCAGCCTTTTGGTCGGAAAAAAACGTATAAATTTATGGAAAGATAGTGGAATTTACGACATGGTTTGTGATAGAATGTATTCGGAATACTATGTCACCCTGCCGGGAGGCTTTGTGCTTCCTCTCGCCCTTTGTGTAGACCGGTATGTTGCAGGTGCGCTGGAAGAAGCTCCTGTTTCTGCCGAAGAAATGCAGCAATTTCTGCGTGAATCGACCCGGAACTATCTGAAGACCCAGATGGTGGGCGGAACGATTCGACAGGAGAGTCACAAAATCCAAACTACGGAAAACACCATGCTTTTGGCAGGGGAGTACGTCTGCGTCGAACTGATTGGGAAGATGCAGCGGGAGAAGATAGGAGAAATTAATGGCCAAACCGATTGAACGCATGATGAATGTGGAACGTGTGGAGGATCTGATCGCGGTATTCGGTTCCTTCGATGAAAATATTCGTAAGATCGAAGACTCTCTGGGAGTTCAGATCGTGAACCGTGGAAATGAACTGAAGATCAGCGGCGATGAGGAGATGGTCGACAAGGCTGTTCGCACCATGGAGGGGCTGCTTGCCCTGGCCTCCAAGGGCGAAACCATTGATGAGCAGCGGGTGCGCTACCTCATCACGCTGGTCAACGAGGGCAACGATGCCCAGGTTGCCCAGATGGCAAAGGATGTGGTGTGCATCACCGCCAAGGGCAAACCCATCAAGGCAAAAACCGTCGGCCAACAGGCCTATATGAAGGCAATCATGAAAAATACCGTCACCATCGGCGTGGGCCCTGCCGGTACCGGCAAGACGTATCTGGCTGTTGCCGCCGCGGTAGCTGCCTTCCGGGAAAAGCAGGTAAACCGGATCATTCTGACCCGTCCTGCGGTGGAAGCCGGTGAGCGGCTGGGCTTCCTGCCCGGCGACCTGCAGAATAAGGTGGACCCCTACCTGCGGCCCCTGTACGATGCCCTGTATGATATGCTGGGGGCTGAAACCTTCCAGAAGTACCAGGAGCGGGGTTCCATCGAGGTGGCCCCCCTGGCGTATATGCGCGGCCGTACCCTGGATGACAGCTTCATCATCCTGGACGAAGCCCAGAACACCACCCGGGAGCAGATGAAGATGTTCCTGACCAGATTGGGCTTCGGCTCCAAGATCGTCATCACCGGCGACGTGACCCAGATCGACCTGCCGGATGACAAGATCTCCGGCCTCAAAGATGCCATCCGGGTGCTGGATGGTGTGAAGGATATTGCCATCTGTAAGCTGACCTCCGCGGACGTGGTCCGCCACGCCCTGGTGCAGCAGATCATCAACGCCTACGAAAAAGCCGCCCAGAAGCAGGAAAAAGAGAAGCCTGCACCCAAATACACCGGAAAATACAAGAGGAAATTCTGATGAGACATAAAATTAATCTGGTTTTCGAGGAACTGAGTCTCCGCCGCTTTACCATCGGTTCTATCATAAAGACCTGCATTTACGAAACTTTGAAAGCAGAGCGCATTTCCGTTCCCTGTGAGATTAATGTTTTGGTGACCAACGATGCGGGCATCCATGTGATCAACAAAACCAGCCGGGATATCGACCGGCCCACGGACGTGCTGAGCTTCCCTATGTTCGAGTTCGAGCCGGGCAATCCGCCTTCCGACTGGGTGGATTATCAAGACCCGGCCACCGGCCTGGTTCCCCTGGGTGATATGTGCATCTCTTTGGAGCGGGCAGAAGCTCAGGCCCAGGAATTCGGCCACAGCCTTCGCCGGGAGGTAGGGTATCTCACCATCCATTCCATGCTGCATCTGCTGGGCTACGATCACCTGGACGAGGGTGAGATGAAAAAGCAGATGCGCCTCAGAGAAGAGGCCATTGCGGCATCCATTCCCAACATGACAAGAGATTAATCGAGAATTAGGAGAAAATATATGAAAACCAAATCCGCCATGATTACCATTGCCGGACGGCCCAATGTAGGCAAGTCCACCCTGACCAACTATCTGGTGGGCGAGAAGATCGCCATCGTTTCCAATAAGCCCCAGACAACCCGCAACCGCATCTGCGGTATCGTCACCCGTGGCGATACCCAGTTTGTCTTTGTTGACACCCCCGGCTATCACCGGGCCCGTACCAAGCTGGGCGATTACATGGTCAACATCGCCCGGGAATCCATCGCCGATGTGGATGCCACCATCCTGGTGGTGGAGCCCATCGCCTCCATCGGTCCCCAGGAGGAGGGCTTGATCGAGAAGATCAAGGCAAGCAAGTCTCCTGCTATCCTGTGCATCAACAAGATCGATACCGTGGAAAAAGAAGCCCTGCTGGAAGTCATTGCCGTGTACTCCCAGGCTATGGAATTCGCCGCCATCATTCCCATCTGCGCGAAGTCCGGTGACGGCGTGGACCAGCTGCTGAAAGAATGCGAAAAGTACGCCGTGGAAGGTCCCTTCCTCTTTGACGAGGAGCTGACCACCGATCAGCCGGAGCGGCAGGTGATGGCGGAGATCATCCGGGAGAAGCTGCTGTGGTGCCTGGACCGGGAAGTGCCCCACGGCACCGCCGTGGAAATTACCACCTTCTCCGAGCGTGACAGCGGTATCATCGACATCGATGCCACCATCTACTGCGAAAAGGCCAGCCACAAGGGTATCATCATCGGCAAGCAGGGCGCTATGCTGAAGAAGATCTCATCTATGGCCCGCAACGACTGCGAGAAGTTCATGGGCACCAAGGTATACCTGACTACCTGGGTCAAGGTCAAGGAAAACTGGCGGGATTCCGATTTCCTGGTCCGCAACTTCGGTTACAGCGAATAATTCCCAGTTGTAAAGCCTGTCCGTTCTGCAAATCCTATCCTCAGGAGGGATGAGGATGAAAAACGAACTGTGGCAGTTATTCTTAGACACCGGAGCGCCGGAAGCCTATCTTCTGTACAAAAAACAAGAAGCGGAGGAACAACATGTATCTGAATATTCAGGCCATCGTCCTCAGAGTCACGGACTACAATGACCGGGACGCGCTTCTGACGGTTTTAAGCCGGAACCATGGCAAGCTGACCATCAAGGCCCGGGGCCTGCGGCGGAAGAATTCACCGCTGATCGCCCCCTGCCAGCTGCTGGGCTTCGGCGAGTTTACCCTGTTTGAATACCGGGGCCAGTACACCATTAACGAGGCCCATTCCATCGAGTTGTTTACGCCCCTGCGGCGGGATCTGACCAAGCTGAGCCTGGGTACTTATTTTGCCCAGGTGGCAGAGGTCATCTCCCAGGAGGACTTGCCAAACCCGGAGTTGCAGTCGCTGCTCTTAAACTCGCTTTTCGCACTGTCAAAGCTGAATCTGCCGGAGCCCCTGGTGAAATCCGTCTTTGAGCTTCGGGCGGCATGTCTCGCAGGCTATACCCCGGACCTCTATGGCTGCCATATCTGCGGCAGCCAAAATCCGGAGCGGTTCGACCTGGCGGCAGGACAGCTGGAATGCACGAAATGCCGCAGCGCCGAATCCAACGGAATTCGTATACCGGTTACCCCCAGTCTTCTGGAGGCCATGCGCTACATCTGCCTATGCGACCCGAAGAAGCTCTTTTCCTTCTCCATAGGCAGTGATACCGCCGAGCGGCTCTCCGCCCTGACGGAGGGGTACTTATCCACACAGCTGGAACGGGGCTTTTCCGCTCTGGACTTTTACAAATCCCTACTGATATGAATATTTCTGATAACATACTGAAAAAGCTATTTGAAAACGTCTATTTCCTCAATGGCACCGCCTGCGCGGGAAAATCCACGATGGTAAAGCTGCTGGCAGAAAAGTATGATGGAATCTGCTGTGGAGAAAACTACCATATGGGCTTGCTTTCCGCTGCCGACCCGGTACATCAGCCGAACCTGTGCTATTTTGATACCATGTCCGGTTGGCAGGAATTTGTCACCAGGACACCGGAGGAATACAATGTCTGGCTCACCGGAACCGCCCGGGAAGCTGCGGAATTGGAGATCATTCTTCTGCTGCGGCTGATGGAGCAGGGGAGGAAGATCTTTGTGGATACCAACATTCCTGTGGATGTTCTCCGGAAGATTTCTGATTACCATCATGTAGCAATTATGCTCAGCCCTACCAATCTGGCTGTGGAACAGTTCTTTGACCGTCCGGATGCGGAAAAACAATTTCTCTATCAGAAGTTGCTGGAATGTCCCGACCCGGATGCTGCCATTTCGAATTACCGAAGGTGTCTGGAATTGATCAACGGTCCGGAGAATTACCGGGCGTTTGCTGAGAGTGGTTTTTTTACTCATCTGCGGACAGATGAGAGCACCATTGATCAAACATTACGGATTCTTGAAACACATTTTCAACTGACTTAACATTAGGAGACAAAAAATGTCTGAATTATACGAAAAATCTCTTCTGAAGCTGGAACTGGATCAGGTTCTGGAGCAGTTAGCTGCCTGCGCAGGAAGCGTCGGCGGCAAGGAAGCCTGCCTCCGGGTCCGTCCCGTTTACGATTTGGAAGATGTGAACTTAATGCTGGAGCAGACTACCGCTGCTTCGGATCTTTGCACCCGGAAGGGTAACCCTGTTTTCGGCGATGTGACCGATGTGTCCCCCTCCCTGGAGCGGGCAGACCGGGGCGGCAGTCTGCAGCCCATTGAGCTGCTGCGCATTGCCGGCGTCCTGCGCTGCGCCCGGAATATCAAGGGCTATATGTCCGAGGACGACAAAGCAACGGTGCTGGACGCCCTGTTCAGCGCCCTGACCCCCAACAAATACCTGGAGGACAAGATCTTCGGTGCCATCCTCTCCGAGGAGGAGATCGCCGACAACGCCTCTCCCGCCCTGGCGGATATCCGCCGCCATATGCGCATCCAGGCGGGTAAGATCCGGGACAGCCTGCAGAAGGTCATTTCCTCTCCCGCCTATGCCAAATTTCTCCGGGAGCCCATCATTACCATTCGTCAGGGCCGTTATGTGGTGCCAGTGAAATCCGAGTGCCGCAACGATGTGCCCGGTCTTGTCCATGATGTGTCTGCCACCGGCGGCACCTACTTCATTGAGCCCATGTCCGCAGTCAACGCCAACAATGCATTGCGGGAACTGGAGCTGAAAGAAAAGAAGGAGATCGAGCGGATCCTGGCGGAGCTGTCCGCCGAAGCTGCCGCCCACCGGGAGGATATCAATCTGGACTACGCCATGCTGGTACAGCTGGATGTAATTTTTGCCAAAGCCAAGCTGGCCTACCGGATGCGTGCCTGGGCACCCATCATGAATGACCAGGGCAGGGTGGACCTGCGGAAGGCTCGTCACCCTCTCATCGATCCCAAGTCCGTGGTGCCCATCTCCGTCCGCCTGGGCAGCGATTTTGACACCATGATCATCACCGGCCCCAATACCGGCGGTAAGACCGTAACCTTAAAAACCATTGGTCTGCTGACCCTCATGGCCGAGTGCGGCCTGCACATCCCGGCAGGGGACGGCAGCCAGCTTTCCACATTTGACGCCATACTGGCGGATATCGGTGACGAGCAGTCCATCGCCCAGAGCCTGTCCACTTTCTCCAGCCATATGCGGACCATCGTGGACGTGGTGGCCCAGTGCGATGACCGGACCCTGGTGCTCTTCGACGAGCTGGGTGCCGGTACCGACCCTGCCGAGGGCGCGGCTCTGGCCATGGCCATCATTGAATTCTGCCGGAAAATGAATTCCCGGGTAGTTGCCACTACCCATTACGCCGAACTGAAGCTCTACGCCATGCGCACCAAAGGCGTCATCAATGCCTCCTGTGAATTTGACGTGGAGACCCTTCGGCCCACCTACAAGCTGCTCATCGGCATCCCCGGCAAGTCCAATGCCTTCGCCATTTCCCGGAAGCTGGGCCTTTCCGAGGAGATTTTGAAGGAAGCTGACGATCTGGTCGGCAAGTCCGACAAAGACTTTGAAGATGTGCTTTCTCAGCTGGAAGCCCAGCGCCAGCAGATGGAAGCCGCCCGCCTGGAAGCCGAGCGGATGAAGCGGGAAACCGAAAGAATCAAGCAGCAGAGCGAGGAATACGCCGCCCAGCTGCAAAAGGAAAAGGACAAAGCTATGGAGTCCGCCCGCAGGGAGGCCCAGAAGATCATCGAAGATGCCAGGTTCGCCGCCAATGCCGCTTCCGAGGAGCTGAAGGCTCTGCGCAAGCAGCTGACCGAAAGCGCCGACACCAGCAACCTCAATCAGCGCCAGGCAGAGGTCCGCCGTTCTCTTAATGAGATGGAGGATAAGATCCGCGCCAAACAGCCCAAAGCCGAACGGCCCCAGCCCAAGCGGGATATCATGATCGGCGATACTGTGGAACTGCTGAAGCTGGGAACAAAGGCAAGTGTCATCGCCATCAACAAAGACGGCACCTACCAGCTACAGGCAGGCATTCTGAAAATGAACGCTAAGAAAGATGAGATCTACCTTCTGGAAAATGAAAACCCCTACAAAGTCAAGGGTGGACGCCCTGCCCACTCCGGCCGGGAGATGAAACTTCAGGCAATGTCCAATGAAGTGGATCTTCGCGGTATGGACGCGGTGGAAGCAATCTGTGTGCTGGATAATTACCTGGACAGCGCTATGCGGGCAAACCTGGGCACTGTACGGATCATCCACGGTAAGGGCACCGGTGTCCTGCGCAAAGCAGTTCAGGACGCGCTGAAAAAGAATAAGTTCGTCAAAAAGTATCGTCTTGGCGTATATGGCGAGGGTGAAGACGGCGTGACCATCGCCGAATTTGGTTAATTTTATCAAAAACTCAAGTAGCGGTATCGTTTTCGATGGTAATATTGTCCCTATTGTGGAAACAGACTGAATTTTAGTTGACTTTTTCGTGAAAAATGGCTATGATATACACAGACCCGATGCAGTCTTGACCAGACGGCATTGAATAAGGAGTGTAGATTATGTTCAACAAGGAAGTAGTGGTCCGTTGTGAGTCCGGCCTGCACAACAGACAAGCTACATATTTCGTGCAGAAGGCCAACGAATTCGAAAGCAACATCTACCTGGAATCCGGCAACCGCAAAATGAACGCAAAGAGCTTGCTGGGTATCATGTCCCTGGGCATTGTCACCGGCAGCACCGTCACACTCAGTGCACAGGGCTCCGATGAGCAGGCTGCTGTGGACGCACTGGAAGTTCTGCTGCAGCGGGACGTTTATTGATTTTCTCAAAATGATCACCCCAATGCGGACAAAATCAGCATTGGGGTGATTTTTTAGGAGTATTATGACCTTTGATGAACTGAAAGACAAGGCTCTGAGCCTTCCTTACGCGCCGGGCGTATATATTATGCGCAACAAGGATGACAAGGTCATCTATGTCGGCAAAGCAAAAAAACTGAAGAACCGGGTCAGCCAGTATTTTCAGGATACAGCTTCCCATACACCGAAAACCAGGATCATGGTCAGCCACATCCACCATTTTGATGTGATTGTTGCCGCTTCGGAGTTTGAAGCGCTGGTGCTGGAATGCAGCCTGATCAAGCGCTACAGTCCCAAGTACAATATTCTGCTGAAGGATGATAAGGGCTATCCATACCTGCGGCTGAACATGAAGGATATCTATCCCAGAATCGAGCTGGTTAGTAAGATCGCTGACGATGGTGCGGAGTATTTTGGTCCCTATGGCGGACGTGCCGTAACACACAGCGTTATGGAAGCCATCCGTCTGACACTGAAGCTTCCGGGCTGCAGCAGGCAGTTTCCCCGGGATATCGGCAAGGACAGGCCCTGTTTAAACTACCATATGAACCAATGCACCGGATGGTGCCAACCCACCGTTCCCTGCAGCGAATACCGGCTGCGAATGGAACAGGCCAGGCAGCTGATGAAAGGAAACTACAAAGAAGTCGCTGATCAGATCCGGCAGCAGATGCTCACCGCCGCCGATGCACTGGATTTTGAGCTGGCCGCAGCCCTTAGGGACCGGCTGAAAGCCGTGGAAACTCTGGGAACCAAGCAGCTGGTTACCGCGGGCACTCTGGCGGATACGGACGTGGTGGGCTATGGAGAAACAGAAGCCAAGGCCTGCTTTGCCGTGCTCCATTTCTCCGGCGGTAATCTTCTGGACAAGGATTATGAGGTTTTTCCGGTTCCGGACGATAAAACCGAAGCGGTATCCAGTCTGCTCAAGCAGTATTATCTCAGCCGGGGACTGGCTCCCAAGCGGGTGCTGCTTCCCTTTGAATTGGAGGACAGCGAGCTTTTCTCTGAACTACTGGAGCAGCAGTACGGATGCCGACCCAAGTTGCGTGTGCCTCAGCGGGGCGATAATGTCCGGCTGGTGGAACTGGCTAATAAGAATGCTTTTGAAGAAGCGGAGCGTGTCACCGGCAAGGAAGAGCGTGTCAGCGCAACACTGACAATCCTGGGAAAAATGCTGGGCATCGGTTTGCCCCGAAGAATGGAATCCTTCGATATTTCCAATATTTCCGGTACGGATATCGTAGCCAGCATGGTTGTTTTCCTGGACGGAAAACCGAGGAAAAGCGACTATAAAAAATTCAAGCTGGAAGGTCTCACTAACCAGGATGACTATGCCTCCATGCACCAGATCATCAAACGCCGCTTCGCCCACTTCAAGCAGCAGGACAAGGGCTTTTCGGAAGCACCGGATCTGCTGCTCATTGACGGAGGCATCAACCATGCCCGGGTGGCTCTGGACGCCCTCAGAGAACTGGACCTGAGCTTTCCTGTGTTTGGCATGGTCAAGGATGACCGTCACCGTACACGGGCGCTGGTGACACCGGAAGGGCAGGAGATCCGGATCGACAACAACCAGGCGATTTTTTCCCTCATCGGCAATATTCAGGAGGAGACTCACCGTTTCGCCATCACCTACCATAGAAATCTTCGCAGCAAACGCCTGCGCTATTCGGAGCTGGACGGCATTCCCGGTATCGGCCCCAAACGGAAGCAGGAGCTGCTGAAACAATTCAAATCCCTTACTGCCATCGGCCAGGCCACACTTCCGGAACTGGAACGCCTGCTGCCGAAAGACGCCGCTGCGGCAGTTTATCACCATTTCCGTGAAAAGCGGGAAGAACAGGAGGAAAGCTGATATGCGTGTCATCGCAGGATCTGCCCGGGGTATCGTTCTGAAAACGCCCGAGGGCCAAAAAACCCGGCCCACCACAGATCGGGTGAAGGAAGCCATGTTCAGCATCATTCACTTTGACCTGCCGGGCGCCAGAGTTCTGGATCTCTTCGGAGGCACCGGCCAGCTGGGTATCGAAGCCATGAGCCGGGGCGCCGAGAGTGCCACATTCGTGGATCAGGCGGAGCCCGCCTGCCGGCTGATCCGTGAAAATCTGAAGCGCAGCGGATTTGAAAACGCAGGTAAAGTTGTCCGCGGCGATTACATGGAATACCTTCGCCGCTGCCGGGAACAATATGATATCATTCTGCTGGATCCTCCCTATGCGGAGGTTTTCCTGGAAAATGCCTTGAAATGTATCACGGAAATTGACATTTTACGATCCGGTGGTATAATAGTGGCAGAAAGGCCGCTGGGAAAGGAATTGCCCTGGGAATTCGAGGGCTATACCCGTTCCCGTGACTATAAATACGGCCAGATCCTGCTGACCCTGTACAGGAAAGCATGATCGGATGGGAATGTTATGAAAAACGCCATCTATCCGGGCAGCTTTGACCCGGTCACCATCGGACATCTGAACATCATTCGCCGGGCAGCGGAGATCTTTGACCGTCTGACTGTCTGTGTCATGGTGAACGCCGGCAAGAACCCCATGTTTACCCTGGAAGAGCGGGTGGACTTCATCCGCAGGGTTACAGAGGATCTTCCCAATGTGGAGGTGGATGCCTCCGGGGAGCTTTTGGCTGAATACGCCAGGAAGAAAGGCAAATGCGTCATCGTCAAGGGTCTGCGGGCCGGTTCGGACTTTGAAAGCGAATTCCAGATGGCCATGATCAACCACAAACTGAATTCTGACCTGGATACTATGTTCCTCACGGCGGAGCACCAGTATACCTACCTCAGTTCCAGCGTGGTTAAGGAGCTGGGAACCTATGATGTGGACCTGCAGGACTTCCTGCCCCATCAGATCATTCAGGATTTCCAAGAGAGAATCAAACAAAGCGTAGGAGGAAGAAAAAAATGAGCAAGCGCACCACGGAAGATATTATCGGCAACCTGTATGATATGATTCAGGACGCACGCGCCATGCCCCTGGCTATGGATAAGTGCATTCTGGAGCGGGACAAGGTTCTGGATCTGCTGGACGAGATTATTGCCCACCTGCCTGTGGAACTGAAGCAGTCCAAGACCATCGTGGAGTCTCGCAACGAACTGATTAGCCAGGCAAAGCGCGAGGCTGAAAACATCATTAAGAAAGCCCAGGATCAGGCCAAGGAACTGGTATCCGAACAGCAGATCTGCATCGATGCAAAAAAGCGCGCTGAGCAGATCGTCCAGGATGCCCATAACCGTGCTGCTCAAATCCGCAAGGCTGGCAACGAATACATGGACGGGTCCCTGAAGGATGCTGAAGACGTGATTGCCAAGGCCCTGAGTGACATCCAGACTGTGCGCGAGAAGTTCCGCACTGTCACCGAGAACCAGGAGAACAACCGGAAGCAGCAGCAAATCGACGTGGCGCTGTAAGATAATCCGTCTATTTGGAACCGGAGCTATTGCTCCGGTTCTATTTTTTTATCCAGGGGAATAGCTTGTATGGAAAGGGGAGGGGACAATGAGTATTACGAAAATCAAAACCGCAAACAGAACCATTCCGGGCGCACTTATGCTGGGTGCAGCCGCTGCACTGGCCTGGTCCATACTATGCGCCGTGATCACAGCAAAATTGGTGGAATCAGAAAGATTAGGGTTTGGCACAATCGGATATGCAGCAATGATCATTCATCTGACAGCGGCCATACTGGCTGCATGGATCGCATGGCACAGAGCAAGAAAAAACAGGCTGACCGTATGTCTTGGGGCAGGGGGGATATATTATCTTACCTTATTAGGAATCACTGCTTTATTTTTCGGGGGTATCTATACCGGTATGGGCACCACGGCACTGATGGTAGTGGCAGGATCCATAATCCCAGCACTATGCGGGGCAGCAGGGAAGGGGAGACGAGCCGGACACTATTACAAAATCAGAACAACTTAGTTGTGCACATTGTATATGGGTAAGTAATTTTTACCTCTTTGAAATCAGGATGCAGGAAAAATTGCAAGACAATATTTAGTAGGGCGTATCAGCAAAGAACCCAAGATGTTGTCACTTTAGTCGAAAATGATAAAATAGGGCACACTCGTATCCAACACAGTTAACATAATCCTGTTGACATAAGAATCGTCATAATTTACAAAAATAGGCGTTTTATCTAAATTTACTTGAATTTTGTTTATTTTTGGAGTATAGTATGGTTGTATTCGTAAATGTGCGTTTCTGTGCATATGTCCAAACCTGGTATACTCCCCACTGTGAAATATAATCCTGTACAGTTTCCGGAGGGTTAAGAGACTATGGTATATGCAAAAGAGAGGTCACTTTCATACGTCAATCGCAAGAATGCAAATTTTAATCTTGCGTCCTTTTGGGTCACCGGATTGATCCTGGGTACATGGCTATTCTGCACTTCAGACAACCCCGCTACAGCATCTGTGCGCAGCGCTGCTTCCGGTTCTGTGTCGTTGCTCAACCTGCTGCTGTGCGTGTGGATGCCCTTTTTACTTTCAGCTCTCGCAATACGCATTCATGCCCCGTTTATTTTGGGCATTATCTGCCTGTGCAAAGCAGCTTCGCTGATTTTCGTCTCTTGCGCAGTGTTTGCTGCCTTTGGCCAGTCAGCATGGCTGGTGCATGCCCTTCTTCTGTTCAGCGATCTGCTGGGTAGCGTTGTTTTGATTTTCTTCTTGCTCAGATTTGGGTCCGGGCTTCGCAATTTATCCCCCGCTGCCGTTTGCGGCTATGCTTTTATTCTTTTTCTGATAGTCTGCGCGGACTATCGCTTTATTTTCCCGTTGCTGCAGCGGGTCGTATCATTTTAGAAAGGAAACTTGGGAACAACTCATGTTGGATTTGATCAACGCCTATGAAAATTACCTGACCAAGGTAAAGCAGGCATCTGCCAACACAGTCTTCTCCTATATTCGTGATATTCGCCAGTTTTCGGACTGGCTGATCCGTAACGGGGAGCTGACGGTTCTGGATGCCGGTCAAGTGAATATCAGCGGCTATCTTGAGCATTTACAGCAGGAGGGCCGCAGCGCGGCCACAGTTTCCCGTACGCTTGCCAGTCTTAAAAATTTCTACGCTTATTTGACATCCACCGGATTCCTTACCGAATCCCCGGTAACCGACCATATCCATGTGCAGCGGGGAGAAAAAAAGCTGCCTCAGATTTTGACCAGCAAGGAAGTGGAGCTGCTTCTGGCCCAGCCCGCAGCCACGGATCCCAAGGGTATCCGGGACAAAGCCATGCTCGAGGTACTGTACGCCACCGGAATCCGCGTAAGCGAGCTGATCGATCTGAACCTCAGCGATTACACCCCGGAGCTAAAAGCGATCAAAGTCGGCTCCGGCAAGAAAGTCCGGTCTGTCCCGCTCTATCCCGGTGCCATCCGGTGCATGAACCAATATCTGAAGGAGGCCAGGTCCATTCTCCTGGCAGATCCTTCTGAAACAGCTCTGTTCGTCAATGTCAGTGGCTCCCGTATGAGCCGACAGGGCTTCTGGAAAATCCTGAAGCACTACCAGGCAAAAGCAAACATCGACCGGGAAATCACGCCGCACACACTTCGCCACAGTTTTGCAGTGCATCTGATTGAAAACGGAGCGGACTTGAGCTCCGTAAAAGAGCTCATGGGCCACAGCGACATCTCCTCCACGCAGCTCTATACGCAGATGATCAATCAAAAAGTAAAATCTGTATACGACAAGTGCCATCCAAAAGCATAAAAGGTCTGCCGAAAGAGAAAACGGCAGACCTTTTTTCTGTTCTATATTAATCTAAACGAGTAATATCTTCTGGTAGTTTTACACCTAAATCTTCTAATGCGTCTCTAGCATCTTCCAATTTGAAGTTTGGATCAGATGGTGGATATGTTGGCTTTAATGGTGCTAGTAAATAATATAAATTGGAATATGCATACTTTTCTCCGTCAATAAAACGAGGTAAAGCATTACATGCTGTGCTCATATAATAAAGTGCAGATAATACATTGTTATCTTTTGTCCATTTTGTTCCATTATAGCTATTAGAACCAGAACCAGGAGTTATATATCCTGTATTTTCATGTACGGCTCTCATTTGTCCTAAAAGATATCGTATAAGTGCAGTGTGTTTAAAAAGTATAGGTCCATCAAATTGAATAATAGGTGCTTTTCTACTTGATGATTCATCATAAAATGAAGAATTAATAAAAGCATCTGACTTTTCATTTCTTAAGCAAGAAACGAATAATTCTTTTACAGTCCATTCCGAAAGCTCTAGTTTTCTTAAGATTTCATCAGATATTTTTATTTTACTCATAATTATATTTCCTTACTAATTATTGGGTGGTCTATCATCAGATTCCCGTCATAGCCGCCAGCACATCAAATTCGATCTGCTGGACACCCTTCTTCATATCGAGGCCCTCATCGATATCCACATCGGTGATGCCGCCCTCCTGGGTACAGACGATCCTGTTGTTCTTACCGGCCAGCAGAAGCTCCACGGCGGTGTAGCCCATTTTGGTGGCATTGACCCGGTCACGGCCGGTGGGAACACCACCGCGCTGGATGTGACCCAGCACAGTCACCCGGGGATCCAGGTCCGTAGCATCCTTGATCTTTGCCGCGATATCCGTTGCGGAACCGGCGCCTTCCGCCACCACGATCATGTAATGGGTGAAACCGTTAAGCCGGGCCTGACGAATTTTCTCCACCACATCTTTTTCCAGGTCAATCCGTTCCTCAGGAACCAGAACTGCAGTAGCACCCACAGCCAGACCCACATACATGGCAAGATAGCCGGCATTGCGGCCCATGACCTCCACCACAGAGCAGCGCTCATGGGACTGCATGGTGTCCCGGAGCTTATCGATGCACTCGATTGCAGTATTGGCAGCGGTATCAAAGCCGATGCAATAGTTGGTGCAGTTGATATCATTGTCAATGGTGGCAGGAATACCGATCACATGGATGCCGTGCTTGCTCAATGCTCTGGCACCCCGGAAGGTACCGTCGCCGCCAACGGCGATGATGGCGTCCAGTCCTAAGAATTTGCAGGTGGATACAGCCTTTTTCTGGCCTTCCTCGGTCATAAACTCCTTGCTCCGGGCAGTGTAGAGGATGGTACCGCCCCGGTTGATGGTATGAGACACGCTCTTCTGATCCAGCTTCACAATATCGCCGTGGATCAGACCGTTCCAGCCCCGGCGGATGCCATATACCTCAAGTCCATGATACAGCGCAGTACGGACCACAGCCCGCACGCAGGGATTCATACCGGGGGCATCGCCGCCGGAAGTCAGGACACCGATTCTTTTTACTGCCATAACAAACCTCCTGGTGGAAATTATCTATGTCTTTATTTTACTCTGGCAGGAATGCATTGTAAAGATATTTTTAAAGAAAAGTCGTTTTCTTCAAAAATGCTGTTTGGTACAATTACCACAGGAAATTCCATTGACAGAAAAAGCAAAAAAGAGTACAATGTGTAAGGATATTGGAGTAGTATGCCCATTGCTTTTTAGGATGCTTTTACAAATCCGAGCTGGCTTATCAAGGGTGGATCGCCTTTATCGGAAAGGGAAAAACGTATGATCGATCTGCACAGTCATATCCTGCCCGGAATTGATGACGGGGCACCGAATTTAGAAGCAGCCGTAGAAATGGCGCGCATCGCTGTGGAAAGCGGCGTCAAAATCGTGGTTGCAACCCCCCATTGCGCGCAGGACCGGACAGACGAAGTATACAGCACCTGGAAACTGCTTCAATCCGCGCTTCTGGAACTGGATATTCCGCTTAAAATAGGTTTGGGCATGGAGATTCTTGGTACCCGGCGCACTGTACAGCTGCTTCGGGATAACCGGATGTTTACTATAAATCAATCCCGCTATCCACTGGTAGAATTCCGATTTCATTCCGACGGCTTAGAGGAAACCACGGTCATTCGTGATCTGCTTCGGTACGGATACAGGCCCATTGTCGCCCACCCGGAACGATACAGCTTTATTCAGAATGATCCAGGCATCATCAATGAGTGGTTCCATATGGGCTGCCTGTTTCAAATTAACCGTGGAAGCCTTCTGGGGCGGTTCGGTGCCGTATCTCAGCGCTGCTCCGCGCAGCTGGTCGGACGGGGATTCGCTACCATCGTAGCCAGTGATGCCCACAGCCCCGTCATCAGAACGCCTTGGCTGGACGATGTGCGAGAGCTGCTTGCTGAAGAATACTCCCCGGAAACCGCAGAGGATTTGCTCCTCCGGAATCCTTCCCGCATACTACAAAATCAGGAGATCAATCCCGCAACACCGGATTGGTTCTGACAGACAAAGAGGCATTCGTTATGAAAAAAAACAACATAATATGCATATTCCTGATCATTCTTTCTCTGGGTGTTTTGTTTGCATATTCCGCCTGGAACAAGCTCTCCCTGGATAGCGTATCCCCGGAAATCCGTTTCCCCGAACAAATCACGCAGCTCTCCGTCACCCAGGACCGCAAGCAGCTGCTTGCCGGCATCACCGCAGTGGACAAGGTGGATGGCGATGTGACAAATTCTCTTGTCGTGGAGGATATCAAGATTGCGGATCCCGAGAAGGGGAGTGCCATGATCAGTGTGGCAGCTTTTGACAGCAGCGGAAACGTCGCAAAAGCACAAACGCAAGTACAATACTCCGACTATCACAGCCCCCGGTTCAAACTGAGCCGCGCACTCATTTTCCAGGCAAATCTGAATGTAGATGTACTGAATTACATCTCCGCGGATGACTGCATCGACGGCGATCTTACCCACAACATTCGCGCCGTCTCCATATCTGAGGGCAGTATTACCGACGAAGGAATTCATCACGTGGCATTCAAGGTCACCAATTCCCTGGGTGATCAGGCTGAGATCATACTGCCGGTAGAAACACGCACTTATTCCGCCGGATACGGTGAGCTCACCCTGTCCGATTACCTTATCTATCTTCAGAAGGGCGACGCGTTCCAGCCGTCGGATTATCTGCATTCCTTTAAGCTGAATCAGGAAACCACATCACTGGAACACGGACTTCCCAGAAACTACACCCTGGAAACAACCGGAACGGTAAATACCGACAAACCCGGTGTCTATTCGGTATCCTACACCGTAAACTACAGAATCCCCAGCGTGAATGGCAGCGGCTCCGACCAGGTAATTCCCGCCCATTCCAAACTTATTGTCGTAGTGGAAGGATAAGTTATGAATAAATCTACAGAACCTACCTCTCAGGAAACTGACATTCTGTCCTTCGATCCCATTGTGCCCCTTTTAGACGTTGCAAAGAAGTGGCTGCTGATCATCGTGATCACTGTTGTCGCAACCGTGGGCACATATATCGCCTCCGACCTGAGCTATAAACCCATCTACCAAACCACAACCACCTTTGTGGTGACCGCCCGCGGCAGTTCCTCAACTGTGTTCAGCAACCTCACTTCCACTTCATCCGTGGCGTCTGTTTTTTCTGAACTCCTGAACAGTTCTCTGATGCGCCAGGCAATCCTTCAGGACCTGGATGTCCCTGCTTTTGACGGTACCATTTCCGCAAGCGCGGTTTCCGAAACAAATTTGCTGAACGTAAAGGTTACCGCATCAGACCCCAGGACCGCGTTTCTCGTATCCCGCGCCATCATTGATCATCACGAGGAACTGACATACCGTGTCGTGGATAACGTCACCATGGAGGTTTTGATGCGTCCCACTGTTCCAATCGCCCCCATCAACCAGTCTTCCGCTGCATCGAATGCCAAGAAAACGGTCCTTCTCGCCGCCGCGGCTGCAACCGTGCTGTTTGCAGCGCTGTCTATATCCCAGGATAAGATCCGAAGCGGCAGAGAAGCCCGAAATAAGCTCGACTGCAGCTATCTGGGCAAGGTGGATCACGAGATCAAGTACAGAACGCTGTCCAGCTGGCTTCGCAAAAAGAAAAGCAGTATCCTGATAACCAATCCCATCACCAGTTTTCGCTTTGTGGAAACCATCCGAAAGCTGCGCCATCGGATAGAGCAGCGTATGCGCGGCGACAAAGTTCTGATGGTAACAAGCCTTCTCGAAAACGAAGGCAAATCCACGATTGCGGTCAATCTCGCCCTGTCCATGGCACAGAAGAAGAGCAAAGTTCTGTTGATTGATTGCGACCTTCGTAAACCTGCTTGTTTCCATCTGCTGGAAAGACGCACCTTTCCCCACACCACTGTGGATGTGGTAACCGGCCAGGTCCCGCCTGAACAAGCAATCATTCAGGATAAGAAAACAGGACTGTACCTGATGTTGGAAAACCGCAGACACGCCAGCTCCGGCGATATGATTGCCTCCGAGGGAATGGAAGAACTGATCACTTGGGCAAGAGAGCACTTTGATTTTGTGGTGCTGGATCTTCCTCCCATGGGAGAAGTTTCAGATGCCGAGACAATGTCCAAATTTGCCGATGCCAGCGTGCTGGTCGTACGCCAAAATATTGCCCCTGCACCCGCTGTCAATAAGGCTGTGCAGGTTCTGGATAAGAGCCACGCCAAGCTTCTTGGTTGTATTTTGAACAATGTGTATTCTTCTTTCCTCTCGTCCGGTCAGGGTTACGGAGGATATACAAGCTACGGCAAATACGGCCACTATGGCCATTATCACTCTAAAGCCACACCCAAGAGGTGAGAAAGGAGGCTTCCATGGAAAGCTTTGAAGATCATCAGAATCAGCCTGCTCCAATAGATCTTTTCGTAATCCTGGAGGATTTCTTCAAGCAGCTAAAACGCCTCTTCCTCCTGGGAATGGCGTTGATCGTATTATGCAGCGCCGTACTGAGCATCCGGGAATACCGTGGCTACACGCCCAGATATGCCGCAACAGCCACCTTCACAGTCCGTGTTGCCAATCCGCTCTATTCCAGTGTAAGCGGTTACAATTCAAAAACGGCGGAACAGATTGCGAAAACCTTCCCATATATTCTGACCAGCGGCGTGCTTCAGAACCGTATCAAGGGATACATGGATATAGCGTATCTGCCAGCAATATCTGTCACAGCAAACCCCAACACCAGTGTCATTACCATGCAAGTCACAGATAAAGATCCGCAACTGGCCTATGATGTGCTAAGTGCCGTTATGGAATTCTATCCTGAAATCGCGGAATTTGTTGTAGGACCCACAGTTTTGATCCTTTTGGATGAAAGCGGCGTTCCCAGCACGCCTTCCAATTCTCTGAATCTGAAATCGACCGCCATCAAAGGCGCGCTTCTCGGCGCAGTTGTATGGGCCTTTATAGCGCTTCTGCTGGCTTTCAGCAAGCGCACAGTCCATAACGAGGAGGAGCTCAAAAATATTCTCAACGTGCCTTATCTGGGCCAGGTTCCCACGGTAAAGCACCGCAGAAACGCTCTATGCCCTCTGATCGGATCCCGCTCGAATCACCATGGATTCACGGAAGCAGTTCGACTCCTCGGCCTGCGCGCGGAGACATATATGGAAGAAAACAGTCAGAAAGTATTGTTGATCTCCAGTGCCATTCCAGGTGAGGGTAAGACCACAATTTCTGTGAATCTGGCAATCAACATGGCACGAAAAGGGAAGAGGGTTCTCCTGATCGATTATGATATGCGCAATCCTTCCGTCGCAAAGAACCTGAAAGCCAACACGCCCTATTCTTTAATAGATTATTTTGCAGGAAAATGCAATATTCGTGATTTGATCTACACAACCAATATCGCAAATTTGGACATTATCTCCGGCGGAAACGGCGGAAATGTCATGACTGAAAAGCTGGCCAGCACTCGCTCCGCTTATCTGATCAAAGCAGCACGCAATCTCTACGACTATGTGATTCTGGATACGCCTCCGTGCGGAATTCTTTCAGATGCAACAGAAATCGCCGCCTATGCCGATTGTGGTCTGATCGTCATCCGACAGGATTTTGCCTCCAAAGATCAAATTATCGATGGAGTTCTTCATCTGGGAGATACGGGTTTGAACATTATCGGATCTGTCCTGAACCAAAGCGTCAGAACGCTCTCCAACGGATATGGCTATGGTTACGGATATGGATATGGCTACGGCTATGGACACAGCTCCAAATACGGCTACGGCAGCAATCCCAAAAGCAAATAGCAAAAGAGCTCCATCTGTCTTGATGGAGCTCTTTGCTGTAGCCGAATGCGGAGTATCTTCTTGAAAAGGGAAGAGAAATACAGTAGAGAATCCATTGCGGCCATGTCGCTATGATGGAACAGGAATATGCGTGGTATTCTTCTACGCACTACTAATAATGCTGAAGATACGAATGAAGATAATTATTCATCTGGATTCAGATAAATCAGCCGAACCCGGACAATTGCGCAAATCCCAAAACAGGGAAGGGGCTCCGAAACCAGCGTTTTTAGGGAGGCTTCAAAAAAAGCAGCCCTGCCGGAGCACCTGCGGTAACGGCGGGCCGAACGCAACAAAATAAAAATTTTGTTGCGTTTAAGCTATGGATGTGCTATAATAAGCGTATAAACAATGAGATCAATCCAAGGAGACACATATATGAAAAAATACAGACTTATGATCCCACTGCTGATCATTTCATATCTATTGACCAGCTGCAGTCTCATACATAAGAAACCCACTCCTGAAACTTCCGCACCATCAGAGATCATCTACGCTCCGATTCCGCAGCAAACTTTGCTGGATACATTTGACGATCCTATAGCGGGAAAATCCATAGATTATTATTTGTACATTCCTAAAGATGCTACGGAACATATGCCTCTGATCGTCTATCTCCATGGCGTCGGTGCAGTTGGCTCGGTAAAAAACATCGAAACAAATCCCTTACATAGCTGCGCACTGGAAATCTACGGTGAATCTTTTCCTTTCCTCATTCTGACGCCGTCATCCATGTTTAATTCGACCTGGACATCCAAAAAAATGCCCGAACGGGTTAAGTCGCTGGTCGAGTATATCGTTTCGGAGTACAATATTGATCGAGATAAAATCATTATCTCAGGTCATAGTATGGGCGCCAGCGGCGTTTTCCGCCAAATCGAACATTATGGTGATTTTTACAGTGCTGCCATTCCTGTCAGTGTCCCCGATACCAGCATAATTGACATAGAAAAATGTCTCACCACACCGATTCAGGGATTTGCGGGTTCCAAGGAATCACCTTTTAACCACGATATGCGGGAGCTCTGTGATTCCCTCAAGGAGTTGGGCGGCAATGTGGTTTATACTGAGCTCGAGGGTATTGTTCACGGAAAAACGCCTTATCACGCCTTTACGAAAGAGGTTCTGGATTGGGCAATTACCCAATAAACAGGAGGAAATTATGAGAAAATATTCCGATTGTCCAACAATTTTACGGGATTTTCTAACATATCACGAAACAATCAAAGGTCAAAGCCAACTGACCATTACAGAATATCATCTGGACCTGCGCATGTTCCTGCGATTTATAAAGTTGATGCGTGAAGATATGCCGATCAATACAAATCTGGATGATATAAATATCCAGTCTGTTGATCTGGAGTTTATCCGGGAAATCACCACATCCGAGATATTTGACTTTCTGTCATATCTTGCCAGCGACCGTCCCAATCCGGACTCCCCTGTTTCTGATCACGGTGTTTCCGCGTCCACCCGGGCCAGAAAACTCTCAGCCATCAAGTCTTTTTATAAATATCTGACAATCCGAACGAAACAACTGCAGGAGAATCCGGTTGCGGATCTGGAATATCCTAAATTAAGAAAAAGCTTGCCGAAATACCTGACTATGGAGCAATCCGCTGCACTTTTGCGGTCAGTTTCCGGGCAAAACCAGGTGCGTGATTACGCGATTCTGATGCTGTTTCTCAACTGCGGAATCCGCCGAAGCGAGCTCGTGGGCCTGAATATCACAGATGTATACGAAGATCGCATTCGGGTGGTCGGCAAAGGCAATAAGGAGCGCTTTGTCTACTTCGGCACCCCCTGCAGGAAGGCCATTGATGCCTATATGGCAGAGCGTAATGAGAAGGTTCTGACGGACAATCGGGCATTGTTTGGCTCCAGGAACGGCAACCGGATCAGTGTAACCGCAGTTCACCGGCTGGTGGAAAAGGCACTGAAGCAGGCAGGTCTGGATTCTACCCAGTTTTCTGCCCATAAGCTGCGGCACACAGCCGCTACTATGATGCTCTCCGGTGGTGTGGATGTGAAGACCGTACAGGAGGTCCTCGGTCACGAAAACCTCAATACAACCCAGATCTATACCCACATTGAGAACACCGAACTTAAGATCGCCGCGGAAGCAAATCCTCTGTCAAAACTTGACTTTTCCGACAATTAGTTTATAATTTACTTAAACGCAACTAATAGTTGACTGGTTTCGAGGTCTTTTTATGTCATTAGGCGAACGAATTACAGAGCTCCGAAAGCACAAAAATATCAATCAGAATCAGCTGGCCCAGGCTATGGGCGTGTCACGGCAGGCAGTCAGCAAGTGGGAGAACGGTCTTTCCACCCCGGATCCCCTCAAGCTGATACAGCTTGCGCAGCTTCTCGACACGGACGTAGAGTACCTGTCTACCGGGCGCCAAACCGTCCCTACCCGTCCTCCCGTTGTACTCACCACAGTACAAACCGTCGAAGTGGAGAAAATCGTAGAAAAACCTGTGGTCCAGGTGGTCGAAAAGATCGTTGAGCGTAAAGTGGAGGTCCCGGTGGAGGTTCCTGTGGTGGAATACGTGGAAAAGCCGGTGATCAGGCGAATGGTCCGCACACGATATATACGCAATCCGCTGGAATATGCTGCCATTGGAATCTGTGGCTTTCTGATTGGTCTTTTGATTGGTTTTTTGCTGTAAAAAGTTGTCGTTAGGCAAATAAGGGTGCCGATTCATAAGAACCGGCACCCTTATTGTTTTATCAAAGCTTCTTCTCCAGCCGCTGGATATGCCACCGGACAACGTCAGCAGTCTCTCCGGTGGTGAAATTCCATTCGGTGTCGAAAACGTTTAGTTCTTCCTGAAGTGTTTTGATGGCCGCAGCGTAATCTCCCTTAACTTCGTAATACTGGGCCAGTGCTTCGATGGGATCTACGAATCTGGGCGCCTTCTGCACATCAATGGCCTTACGGTAATAGATTTCCGCTTCGTCTCCCCTTCCGGCCCACACCAAATGATCGGCAATATTGTGGTAAACGCACCATTCATTGGGGAAATTGCGCTCCATCTCTTCCCAGATACGGAACGCTTCCTCCCGCTCCCCTTTCTGCCAGGCGATGATGCCGCGATACAGGGGGACCCGGTAGGTATCATTGATTTGTGCGAAGTATTCGCAGTAGCTTTCAGCTTCTTCCAACCGGTAATCATCGATCAGCTGGTCCATGAGCCACATAAGGGCATGCCAGTTATCCGGATGTTCCCTGAGGAACTCCTGGTAGTAGGCAATTTGCAGATAGTGGTTGCAGCCGTTCCAGTCGGGATTGCGGCCGCCCATGGCTTCGTTCAGTTCCGCATGGGCATCCCGCAGGTCAGGATCCCGTCGCAGGGCTTCCTTGGCGTATTCCTCAGCCATTTCCCGATGCTCCCGGGAAAGATGATTTTCCATGTCCGCCAAAAGTTCGTGGGGCCGTCCGTTGTCCGGCTCCCGCCTGGCCTTTTCCAGCAGGAACTCCCTGGCCGCATCCACATCAGCCTGGGGAATGAAGCGGATATCCCAGATCATGTTCTGGATCCGCTCCATGCGGGTATTGTCGCTGAGGGCGAAGAGCTCGTCGATGGTGACGCCGAAATAGGCGGAGATATCCGGGAGCATGCCGATATCCGGGGTAGCCACCCCCCTCTCCCATTTGCTCACCCCCTGTGCGGTAACGCCCAAATGCTGGGCCAGGGCCTCTTGGGTCACGCCCCGGCGGAGCCTGAGCGCTTTGATCTGATTTCCGATTTCCATAGTGTTTCTCCTCGTGTGTATTCCGGATCCGTCGGAATCAGCATACCAGCATTTCCCAGGAAACACAATGGCGCGGCTTTCAATGGAACTAAACCACTGGTTTACAGTGCAGTTTCAATGGCCTCTCTCAGGTTTCTCACCCGGTAGACGGTGAGTCCATGGGGGATTTCCAGCTTTTCAGCGCCGCCTTTGGGGATGATGCACTTCTTAAAACCCAGCCGGGCAGCTTCCGCCAGCCGCTGATTCATGTGGGACACGGATCGGATCTCCCCTGTCAGACCCACCTCGCCGATGGCCACCAGGTCGTCAGCTATGGGCATATCCCGGTAGGAGGAAGCCACCGCCAGCACCACCGGCAGGTCCGCGCCGGGTTCGTCTAAGCGCAGGCCGCCAATGACGTTGATATAGGCGTCGAACAGGCTCAGCTTCATGCCTGCCCGCTTTTCAGCCACGGCCATCAGCAATACCGCCCGGTTGAAATCAAAGCCGTCGGCGGTACGCCGGGGCACATTAAAGGTAGTCTTGCTGACCAGGGCCTGGACTTCCGCCAGAACCGGCCGGGTGCCCTCCATGACACAGGCCACGCAGGTGCCGGAGGCACCCTCGGGACGGCCCTCCAGGAGCATCTGGCTGGGATTCGGCACCTCCACGAGACCTACATCCATCATTTCAAAGACACCGATCTCATTGGTGGAACCGAAGCGATTCTTAGCAGCCCGGAGTAAGCGGTAGGAAGTGTTGGGATCACCTTCAAAATACAGGACGCAGTCCACCATATGCTCCAGGACCTTGGGGCCGGCGATATTGCCGTCCTTGTTGATGTGGCCCACCACAAAGACGGTGATGCCCTGGGATTTCGACAACTGCATCATGGACATGGTGCAGTCCTTCACCTGGCTGACAGAGCCGGGTGAACTCTCATTTTCCTCATTGTAGAGGGTCTGGATGGAGTCCACGATGAGAATATCCGGCTGCATCTGCTCTGTGGAGGCGATCACATCGGACAATCTTGTTTCCGAAAGTATGTACAGATCCTCGGGATCCACCTTTAACCGCTCCGCCCGGAGCTTCAGCTGCCGCTCGCTTTCCTCACCGGAGATATAAAGGACCTTTCGTCCCTTGCACAGACTGTTGCAGATCTGAAGCAGCAGCGTGGACTTGCCGATACCGGGAGCACCGCCCACCAGCACCAAACTGCCTGCCACAGCGCCGCCGCCTAAAACCCGGTCCAGTTCGCCCATACCGGTGGAAAATCGCGCTTCCCCGTCGCTGCGGACCTCACGAAGCCGCTGTGGGGTCCGGGACTGGCCCACCGGGGCGGCCTTAGCCCGCCCGGCGGGGACGTGCTTTTCAATATGCTCTTCCATGGTATTGAAGGCACCGCAGCCGGGGCAGCGTCCCATCCATTTTGGGGACTCATAGCCGCAGCCGGTACAGAAAAAGATCGTCTTTGTCTTTGCCATTGTGATGCTCCTTGTACTGTTTTGGACTTATTATACCAAGTCTCCCTCATTCGGTCAAGTGTTTGAAAATCCAGCCGCGACCGCCGCAATCACGCAGCACAGCTGCTTCTGATACGCTTCCGAACGAAGATACGCCTCCTCCTGGGGATTTGACAAAAATCCGCATTCAATCAAAACACCCGGGCATCGAATATGTTCCAGCAGGTAAACACCTTGTGCCCGCTTTGCTTTACGGTTGCTCCCCGGATTCAGGTTCATTACCAATGCTTCCTGCATTTTTTTCGCAAATTGCTCACTGCCTTGCGTCGCGGGGTAAAAGACCTGCGCTCCGGTGTAGCGACTGTCTGAAAAGGTGTTCTGGTGAATGCTGAGCAAAATTGCCCCGGGTGTTTCGTTGCAGATCCGCACCCGCTCCTTCAGATCTGACATTTTCTTCTGCGCTATAGTCTCTCCGGACGTGTAGACAGAAACATCCTCGGTGCGGATCATTTTTGTCCGATATCCGAGAAAATGCATCAAATCCCGCAGCCGCAGGCTAATTTCAAGATTGTACATGCTCTCAGATTTACCCGAGCAGGATACCGCACCTCCGTCCACACCGCCATGTCCTGCATCGATGATGAAACAGCCAACCCTTTCGTAGGGCAAATTGGTAGATATCACCTCAATGGTCCGACTCCCCAGAACGATCAGGCACAGGACACCGATCAGTGTCAGTGTGTATGCCGCGCGAAGCATCCTCCGTTTCTCCAATTCAACCACCTCATGAGGATTCTATGTGTTCCGGGGCACGGAATTTACCCACGGGGCATAGTATGACACGGAGTGACAAACACTTCGAAATTATGAATAGGAGGAATGCACCTTGGATCACAACCGCACCGACCGCCGGGGCTATGAGGGCAATTTGCCCCCGCAGGCACCTCTGGCAAATCCCTACGTGCCCTTCCAGCAGGAGAATCCACCAAAATATGAACCCAGAAAAGGGCTCGTTCGCGGAACCTTGTTTCCCGGACTGGATCTTCCCTTCCTGGGAATGGTCAACCGAAACGAAAAACCTGTGACCCCCATGACGGAACTTCAGGCTATGGGTTTCGCGCTTCAGGAACTGGCATTATACCTGGATACCCACCGTGATGACCAGGAGGCTTTGGATCTTTACAGAACCTATCAGAGGATGTACCACGATGCCAGCGCGCAATACTCCCAAAAATGCACCCCCCTGCAGCACAGCATTCCCACAGACGGCCCCTACAAATGGCTGGATGATCCCTGGCCCTGGGAATACGGCAAGAATAAGGAGGCTTAACCATGTTTGTGTATAATAAGAAGCTGCAGTACCCTGTAAAAATCGATAAGCCCAACCCAAAACTGGCAGCCATCATTATCTCCCAGTATGGCGGCCCCGATGGGGAGCTTGGCGCCTCCCTGCGCTACCTTTCCCAGCGCTATTCCATGCCCTTCGATGAGCTGAAAGGTCTGCTCACCGATATCGGTACAGAAGCCACAAAATGACACCGTTGCATTTCAGGTTTCGACGTGCTACAATCTGGCCAGAGAGGTGATGGCGTTATGAAAGCCAAAATCAAAGATATGACCACCGGCAAACCGTTGCCGTTAATTGTCTCCTTCGCCCTGCCGCTGATGGTGGGCAATATTTTCCAGCAACTATATACTGTTGTGGACACTATGGTGGTGGGCAAAGCTTTGGGCGTGGATGCCCTGGCGGCACTGGGTGCCACCGACTGGCTTTACTGGATGCTTCTGGGTATGATCCAGGGTGTAACCCAGGGCTTCGGCATCCTGATGGCCCGGGAGTTCGGCGCCAAGCAGTTTGAAAGCCTGCGCAGCGTGGTGGGAAGCTCCACTACCCTGTCTGGACTGTCCGCTCTGCTGTTTCTAATCCTGGGACAGGCGGTGGCGGAGCCTGTCCTTATGCTGCTGAACACTCCCGCGGAAATCATGGGCGGTTCCCTGCTGTACCTGCGGATCATGTTCTTAGGGCTACCCATCGTCATGGCCTACAACCTGCTGGCCACCATCCTCCGCTCCCTGGGCGACGGCCAGACGCCCCTGTACGCCATGATCGTGGCGGCAATCTCCAATATCGTCCTGGATCTTCTGTTCGTGCTGGTGCTGCGCTGGGGCATTGCAGGCGCAGCCATTGCAACCCTGATCGCCCAGGGAATATCCAGCGTTTACTGCCTGCTGAAGATCAAAAAGATCGAGTTCCTGACGCTCCATAAATCCCATTTCTCACTAAAACCCGCCATGGCCGGGCGGCTGCTGTCTCTCGGTTCTCCCATGGCGGCCCAGAACGCAATCATCGCTGTGGGCGGAATGATCATCACCGCGGTGGTCAACGGCTATGGCGTGACCTTCATAGGCGGCTTTACCGCGGCAAACAAGCTCTACGGCGTGCTGGAAATCGCCGCAACCTCCTATGGCTACGCCATGATCACCTATGTGGGTCAGAATCTGGGGGCGGCTGAGATCGACCGGATCCGAACCGGCATGAAATGGGCCATCGTTGTATCCCTTGCAACTTCCGCCCTGATCAGTGTGGTGATGCTCACCTTCTCTCATCCTATCATTGGCGCATTTGTTTCCGGCACCGCTGAGGAAGTTACCGCAGCTACAGCCGTTGGTGTGACCTATCTCACAATCATGAGCATCTGCCTGCCAATCCTCTACATCCTCCACGTGACCCGGTCGGCAGTTCAAGGCATGGGCAATACGGTACTGCCCATGATTTCCGGCATTGCGGAGTTCATCATGCGCACCGGCGGTGTGCTGCTCCTGCCTGCCCTGATGGGCGAAAATGGCATCTTCATTGCCGAGGTGTCCGCCTGGCTGGGCGCGGATCTGATCCTGGTGCCCAGTTACATCTTCATCCTCAAGCGAATATCCCGATCATAAACCAGAGCCGCCCTTAAGGGCGGCTCAATTGTTATTCAGCAAACAGCGCAATCAGTTCCCCCGGTGAATAGCCTTCCATACCAAGGAGAACCAGACCCCGGTACAGCTTCAAATCCCGTTCCTGGTTGCGTACGGAACCGGCAAGAGTCCGGATTTCATCCAGAATGGCAAGCTTGGTTTCCCTCAGATGTGGAGGCTCCCTTTCCAGGGTCTTCAAATCCAGTGCAGCGGTTCTTCCGCAGGGATTTGCACAGTGGAAACAATCCGGCACCATTTTCCTCTTGGCGGCATCGATTTTGTCGCTGTAGGCGACATACTGGGCTTCACCGGAGACGTTAGCCCTCAGAATTTCCGCAATGATTTCCGTGACGGCCTCCGTGATCAGATGCTCATTTCCGTCCGTAGCGCGGGCAAGGCCCACAAGCTGGCCCAGGAGCTTTTCTTCCCAGATGGTCATAGCCTACCTCAGCGCAGGAGGGTGCCATCGGGCTTGATGGTCACAACATGCAGGGGAATCTTCTTGCCGCAGATGGCAAGGGCGTTCTTCACCGCAAAGGACAGGCCACCGCAGCAGGGTACGGTCATCCGGGTCACAGTGATGCTTCTGATATTGTTGTGGCCGAAAATCTCCGCCAGCTTTTCAGCATAATTCACGCCATCCAGCTTGGGACAGCCGATCAGGGTAATGCGGTTACGCATGAAATCGTTATGGAAGCTACCGTAGGCAAAGGCAGTGCAGTCCGCTGCAATCAGCAGGTCCGCCCCATCAAAGTAAGGCGCATTGACAGGTGCCAGCTTGATCTGGACGGGGAAATTGTTCAGCTGACTCTCCACCCGATGGGTAACAGCAGTTGATTTTTCTTTCTTGGCATCCAGTACAGCGGCTTCATTATAAGCTGGAGCTTCCCGTTCCTCAAAGGAAATAGCGTTCATAGGGCAGGCGGGCAGACAATCTCCCAGACCGTCACAGTAGTCCTCCCGGAGCAGCGTTGCTTTGCCGGCTACAATGCCGATGGCACCTTCATGGCAGGCGCTGGCGCACAGACCGCAGCCGTTGCAGCGTTCTTGATTGATGGTAATGATTCTTCGAAGCATAGGATCAGCCTCCCAGTTTGTTTTTTACAGAATACCGAAAACGGAAGAAGATTACCGTGACATAATCACATTCATATCCAGCCAGGGTGGGCAGGTTTCATCGGTAATATACCCTTCCTCCTGAAGCAAAACAATACCAATATCGGCACAAACCAGCCGTTTAATGTAATTTCCGGCATTTTCAGTCACCAATCCGGTTTTTACAAAGCCGATCGTCACGGTAAGATCAGACCGGACGGCCAGTTCCGCCTCGCCGGTATCACCATTCATGCCGCTGTTGACGTCCACACTGATGACGAAAGCACCGGATTCGTTGATGCCCTCAATGGCATCTCTGTAATTACCCCGGGCGGTGCCGGAAAAACCTGTGCCCAGCAGGCAGTCCACTACAGTGGAAAAGCCATTTAGACAGCTTCTTTCAAAAGGGACGACAGGAACACCCGACTCCTTAGCCTTGGCAGCATAATGGGCACTGTCGGAGGACATCTTCTGGCTGACGGTGAACACGGAGCAGTCGAAGCCCTTTTCTTTCAAGATCCGGGCCAAAGCGAAACCATCACCGCCGTTATTGCCTGAGCCCACCACGATGGCGGTGCTACCCTGCCAGTGATGGGCCTTAAAAACTCCCATTGCAGCCCGATGCATCAGCTCCGGACCGGGCACGAAATTGGCGATGGTGTAAGCATCGCTGAGCCGCATATTTTCAACAGAAATACAAGGAATCATGTCAACCTCCGGTTGCTTTTGATATAAATACGAATAAGTTATCAGAAGAACGTGTGTGATCAAACCGGTAATTCATCCGGTCGAAGGATTTGATTTGTTCCGGATCTGTAACCTGGTTTTCCGCCATGAATCGTACCATTTTACCCCGGACCATCTTGCACATGGTGCCCTTTTCGATCACTTTTTCACCCTTTTCTTCACCGAATACGCAAGTGATGAAGCGCACATTCTGGGGCAGAAATTGGGATACACAGACGCTGTATTCCTTTGAAGCTAAGTTTACAATGCAGTCTGTTTCGGCGAGGAGGGCCCTAGCAATGGTGTCTCCCCAGTAGGCATACAGATTCTTCGCCTCCCCTACCCGCAGCTTCGCCTGCATTTCCAGCCGGTAGGGTGTCACGCCGTCAAAAGGTTTCAGCAGTCCATAGAACCCGGAGAGAATCCTAAGGTGCTTCTGAATGTAATCAAATGCCCGGTCCGTGAACACACCCGGGGCCATGTACTGATACTGGATGCCCTCGTAAGCAAGCACCGCCGGAGTCAGACGGTTATGTAAGTCCATATTCTGTAGCCGCTGGATGTTTAAAGCCGCAATCTGGTCATTACACTTCCAGAGTTTCTTCAACTCCGCGTCGGACATGGATTGCAAAACTTTACAAAGCTTCTCCGTTCTGGACAGAAAAGCTGGAAGGTCCTGATAAGATAAACTATCCGTATCCACCCTCATTTTCTTTGCTGGGGAAATAATGATTCTCATAGATTACTCTCCGAGGTATGCCAGGATTTCCGCCGCATTGGTGTCCGGCTTAACTTTTGGCATGATTCGCTCAATATCACCCTGCTCGTCGATGATGAACGTAGTCCGCACCACGCCCATGCTCACCTTGCCATACAGCTTCTTCTCCTGCCAGACACCATAGCTCTGAATTACCTTCAATTCCGGGTCAGACAGCAGAATAAAGGGCAGAACGTACTTCTGGGCGAATTTCTGGTGGGAAGCGGCACTGTCACGACTCACACCTATAACCACCACATCTTTTGCTTTAAAGCCCTCGTAAGCAGCGGCAAACGCGCAGGCCTGCCGGGTGCAGCCGGGGGTATTGTCCTTTGGGTAGAAATACAGCACCACTTTTTTACCGAGAAAGTCGGATAAACTAACGGTATTTCCGTCCTTGTCACTTAAAGTAAAGTCAGGGGCTTTCATGCCAATTTCCAGCATAGCTCATTCTCCTTTGTGTAAATATTCGATCACGCCTTCAGCGAAGGCGCTGTGGCCCTCCCCGGTCAGATGTACGCCGTCATACGCCAGAGGGATACTCCACGCCCCAGCATCAGCAAACCGGATACTCAGACGCTCAGCGAGTCTTTGATAGTGTTTGCCAAGCGCGATGGAATCGTCGATCAGCTCCTGGTCCTGCACCCATGCACCGAATTTCATTGGCGGCGGAGCGATCAAAAGAATCTTCTTCCGGTCGAGGGTGATATCTTTCAGAAACCGCTCCATTTTCTCACAGGCCGCTTCCGGGGGCCAGAACTGCAGCAGATCATTGGTGCCCAGCATGATGATCAGAAGATCCGTATCCGCCGGGAATGAAACGGGGTTTTTAGGGATTTCCCGGCCGTTCATGCCTTCATTGACCACATTCCAGCCGGTTTTTCCAGCCAGAATTTCCGGCCAGGGATGGTCATACTCTCCGCCAAAACATTCTCTGGGATCGTAGCCGTAGGTATTGGAGTCGCCAAAGCAGACTACTTTCATTACAGATTCCCCTCCTGAATCCGCTTTTTCAGATCCATCAAGTTTTCCTCAATGCGTTTCATTGTGTAAAGGAACGCCGCATCCTCTTTGCCGCTGGGATCTTCCAGCCCCCAATCCTCCCGATGCTGGCAGGGCAGGAACGGGCACTGCACATTGCAGCCCATGGTTATGACGAGGTCGATTTCCGGCAGTTCAGAAAGAAGTTTGCTGTACTGCGTCCGCTCCATATCGATGCCATGGATCTGTTTCATCAGACGTACAGCATCCTGGTTGATCCTGGGTTTGGTTTCCGTGCCGGCAGAGTAGCTTTCAAATGTATCGGCGCAGAGCTTTTTACCCAGAGCCTCCGCCATCTGGCTGCGGCAGGAATTGTGGACGCATATAAAGGCGATGTTCGGCTTTCTCATCAGCAGTCCCTCCTTTGTCTTATTGTTTATAATCTATCATAAGACAGCCAATTTAGCAATGAAAAAGCCGCTTCCGGACGGAAGCGCCACACTTATCCGATAAAATAGATGACTTGCGGCAACCGATTCAGCCGCAATTCCATATGTCGATCTTTAAATACGGTCAGGTTTTGAAGCAAGTTTTTGTAGAACACTTCACTCTCGGTTTCTCCATTCAGGATCGCTGTGACTTCTGACTGAATTCGCAGGCGCAATTCTTCGGAATCCTGCCTTTTGTCCTTCCGCTTTTCAGCTTCTTCCAACCGTTTCCGAATGTTATTTAGCTGCTGCTCATACTTTGCCGTGAAGGAAACCATATCCTCAATCGAGATTTCCCGGGAAAAGTAGGCATCCATCACCGTTTCTTTTTTCTGCTGCACCCGGTCTAACTCCTGCCGGAGTCGGTTGGAATCGTCCCGGGCGGCTGTCTGCCCCGTCAGAATTGCTTCCAGGGCCAGATCTGTCACATTGCGGATCACGGCCTCAAAGTCCATAGGAAGGCTCCGAATGGCCGTTCGCAGCATCTGCAAGACATCATCATCCCGGACGAGCCGGCCCACATCACAGCCCGCCGTACCCTCTTTTACGGTTGTAGCGCAGTTCCATCGACGGATTTTGGCGCCGTCTTTCAGATACCTGAATCGCCCAACAAAGCTGCTGCCGCACTGGCCGCATTTGATCTTCCCGGAGAACACATAGCGGTTGGAGTGGCCGCTCTTCCCTGCTGTGTGCTTATTGTTTCTGCTTAAACGCTCCCGGGTCATATTCCAGATTTCCCGGGTGATGATGGGCTCGTGGTGATTACAAATCTTAATCAGCGGCACTGCTCCCTTGTTGGATTTCTTCTCGTGGGTCAGAAAGTCCGGGGTATAGGTTTTCTTTTGAACCAGGTCCCCCACGTATTTTTCATTGTTCAGGATCTTGATGATGGTGTTGGATTTCCATTTGCTGCCGCCAAGGCGAGTACGGTACCCCTCTTTCGTCAGAAACCGGGCGATTTCCGAGGTGCCCACCTGCTCCAACGCATATTTATGAAAAATCAGCCGGACGATCTCCGCCCCTTCCGGATTGACTGTGATGCGCCCATCCTTCACATCATAACCCAGCAGACTCCGACCAAATACCACGCCCTTTTCCATCTGCCGGGTCTGGCCCCAGACCACTCGGGTGGATGTCCGGCGACTCTCCTCCTGGGATTGCGCGGCGATGTAGGAAAGGATCATTTCCGACTCCGGCTCCAGAGTGTTGATCCGGTCTGTTGCGAAGATGACCCCGATTCCCATGGTCCGCAGTTCCCGGGTATAGGAGATGGTATCCAGGATATTTCGGGAAAAACGGCTGACTTCTTTTGTGACGATCATCTGGAATTTCCCCTCATAGGCGTCGTTTATCATCCGGTTGAACTCTTTACGCTTCTTGGTGGAGGTACCCGTAATTCCTTCATCGGCGTAGATCTCATATAACTCCCAATCCGGGTTGCGCTGGATGTACTCCCGGAAATAGGCCTTCTGGGTATCGAAAGAATTGGCCTGATCGTCCTTATCCGTAGACACACGGCAATATCCGGCTACTCTGATCATAGTTCCTCCTGCTTCCGCCTTGCTCTCTCCCTGCGCTGCTTCTTTAAGCTTTCCTGCGCATAGCGATGCTGCATAGGACTGAGCATTCCCTTCTCCCGGATGGCCAGCAGCAAGGCGTTTTGCAGATGATACAGGAATTCATAGTGCTCTTCATCGGTAATCGATACGTTTTTGTCGATCCGCTGGAGTATAGGTCTGCTTCGTTCGGACATTCCCTCGCCTCCCATGTATTCTATGCAGGCGGATGCCATTTTGACCCGTATATAGGTACGGAAGAACTGGGTCATCTGGAGATGGTGGGCGCCATTGTCCATCAGCTGACTCGGAATCTGAAGGACAGCCAGATTCAGGATTCCGCCTTCGCGCCCTATTTTGTGGACCACACCACAGGTGTCTTCCCCAATCCCGCCTCCGGCGGCGTGTATAATACCGGCATGCTGCAGGTCAAGGGCGATCCCATGGCAGATCTCTGCGAAGATCTGGGTGCGGAGCAAAAAGCCCGGGTAACCTACGACAACATTCTCAGACTATCCGATGATCCGGATGTGAATGATGTAATCAAGTTCCTGAGGGAACGGGAAGTGGTCCATTTCCAGCGCTTCGGTGAGGCTGTGCAGCTGCTCCGGGAGAAGCTCAACCAGAAAAATGTCTACTATATGAACCCAGCTTTTGATATGTAAAACAAAAAATTCGACAGCGGTGACTCTCTTGACATTCCCAATACTTGGTGCTATGATAACAAAAAAGAAAGAAAGGAGTGAACTTCATGCGCAATCAGGTCAATTTTAAGAATCAATACGCTGAAAGTCTCGCTCCTTGGGCACTTATTGGCTGATTTTGTTTCAGTCTGTATTCCAGGGCGCAGGCTTTGGCCTGCGCCCTTTTTGCGTTCATTTTACCTGGCTGCCGGCTTGACCCAACCGGCAGAACCCGAAAAGAAATGGAGATAACATAATTCATGGAACACAAAAAACTGTCGTCCCAGAGTAAAGAAAAGCTCCGCCTTCTCTGGCAGTTTCTGAAGGGAGCAAAACGTTATTTTCTTGTAACCATCCTTGCGGCCGCTGTGACAGCCCTGGCGGATATGCTGCAACCCCAGATCATCCGTGCAGCTGTGGACTGCGCCCTGGGGGGCAAGGAGGGTGATTTTCCGTCCTTCGTAATGGATGCCGTAAATGCCATCGGCGGCTTCTCCTACCTCGGAAAGCACTTGTGGATCATGGCCGCGGCGATTCTGGTGGTGGCGGTGTTTCAGGTGGTCAGCCAGTACGCTTTCCGCGTATTCAACACCAAAGCTTCCGAAACACTGGTCAAATCCATGCGCGACCAACTGTTTTCCCATATTCAGCGCCTTCCCTTCTCCTGGCACATGAAAAACCGAACCGGTGACATCATCCAGCGCTGCACCTCCGATATTGAAACCACCAAAAACTTTCTGTCGGAACAGCTGACCAGTGTGTTCCGCATTCTGATCCTGCTTGCCCTCTCTGTCGGCTTCATGGCATCCATGCATGGGCGGCTGACGCTGATCGCGCTGATCCCCATGCCGCTGATTATCGGGTATTCCATGCACTTCCATAAAAAGATCCACGATGGATTCACCGACTGCGATGAAAATGAGGGTAAACTTTCCGCCATGGCGCAGGAAAACCTCACCGGCGTCCGGGTGGTCCGGGCCTTTGGCCAGGAGCGTGCGGAAATGGATAAGTTCACCCGACAGAACGACTACTACACTTCCCTGTGGATCAAAATGGCAAAGGTCATGAGCAAGTTCTGGAGCGTATCCGACATTTTTTCCGGCATCCAGGTGATGCTGGTGGTGGTCTTCGGTGCGTATTTCTGCATCCGGGGCAGTCTGACCGAGGGTGAATACATCGCGTTCATTTCCTACAATTCCATGCTGGTCTGGCCCATTCGACAGCTTGGACGCATGATCTCCGAAATGAGCAAGGCAGGTGTCTCCATCGACCGGGTGGCCTACATCATGCACTCTCCCCCGGAATCCGATGATCCCGAAGCCACGGACGCCCCCATGGACGGTGATATCTGCTTCGAGCATGTAAGTTTCGCCTATGAGGGTACACCGGAACTGCTGCACGACATCAGCTTTACCATGACCGCCGGTACTACCCTTGGCATTCTGGGCGGCACAGGAAGCGGAAAGTCTACGCTGATGCTCCTGCTGGACAAGCTCTATCCTCTGGAAGACAGCGTCGGACGAATCACCATTGGCGGAACCGACATCCGGAAGATCCGCACATCCCATCTGCGGCGGAATATCGGCATGGTGCTCCAAGAGCCCTTCCTCTTCTCCCGCACCATCGCGGAGAATATCGGCATCGTATCACCTCAAATCGATATGGAAGCCATTCGCTCTGCCGCAGCAGCCGCCGCACTGGACGAAACCATCACATCTTTCGCGCAAGGATATGAAACCATGGTGGGTGAGCGGGGAGTTACCCTTTCCGGCGGCCAGAAACAGCGCGCCGCAATTGCCCGGATGCTGACACAGAACACACCCATCATGATCTTCGACGATTCCCTGTCCGCTGTGGATACCCAGACCGACGCAAAAATCCGCCAGGCAATCGCCCAGCGGTTCGGCAAGGCCAGCGTCATTCTTATCTCCCACCGGATCACCACACTGTCTGCCGCGGATAAGATCATCGTGCTGGACCGGGGACGAATTGTGGAAGAAGGAACCCACGAACAGCTGAAGACCGGCGGCGGTATCTATCAAAAGATCTACGAAGCACAGAGCGGCTCCGGGGAGGTGGCCGTGTAATGGAAAAGAAAATCAAACATCTGAAATTTTTCGGCATCGGCAGAATATTGCCCTTTCTGACTCATGTCCGGGGACAAATTCTGATCATGGTCACGCTGGGACTTATGAGCAGCGGTGTGGACATCCTGCTGCCTCTGTATCAGCGCTATGCCCTGGATCATTTTGTGGGACTGGGCAGAATGGATACCATTATCCCCTTCATCCTTGCCTATGTAACCACACTGATCTTTGCAGCAGTGATCAACTACATCTCCTGCGCCCTTGCCACCATTGTGGAAATGAAAGTGAACCGTGAGCTTCGTCAGACTGGCTTCCGCCATCTGCAGACGCTCAGCTTCTCCTATTTCAATCAAAACAGTGTGGGCTATATTCATGCCAGGCTCATGAGCGACACAGGCCGGATCGGCGGACTTGTCAGCTGGACGCTGATGGACTGCACCTGGCGTGTTTCCTACCTGGTGGGCGTCATCGCCATGATGCTGAGCATGAACGCAAAGCTTGCGCTGATGGTCCTGTCCACCGTCCCCCTGCTGGTTATTCTTTTTTCCATCTTCCAGAAGCGTCTGGAAGATGTGAACAGGGATGTCCGGGAGATCAACTCCCAAATCACCTCTAATTTCAATGAGGGCATCATGGGTGCGAAAACCATCAAATCCCTGGCCATTGAAGAGAAAATGGAGCAGCGTTTCAGGGAGAAAACCAACACCATGCGCCGCAAAAGCGTGGAAGCTTCCCGTTTAAGAGGTCTCTTCAGCGGCACCATGACCTTTGCGTCCTCCGCGGCCCTGGCCATCGTACTGTGGAAAGGCGGCTATATCGCCCTGGAGGAGATGGGAACCTTCTCCGTCTTCATGTCCTACGCCCAGGGTATGATGGAGCCCCTGCGATGGATCGTGGATATCATCTCGGATCTGATCACCACGCAGGTCAATATCGAGCGTTTCACCAATCTGCTGGCTGTAAAGTCCGATGTGGTGGATACCCCGGAAATAATTGAAAAATACGGCGACTGCTTTGATCCCAAAAAGGAAAACTGGGAGCCCATCCGGGGCGATATCGAATTCCGGGATGTGACCTTCCGCTATCCCGACGGTGAAGAAACAGTTCTGGAGAACTTCTCGCTCAAGATCCCCTTCGGAACCCATCTTGCCATCGTCGGAGAGACCGGCGCGGGCAAATCCACTTTGGTCAATCTGGTCTGCCGCTTCTATGAACCCACTTCCGGCACGCTTCTCATCGATGGCCGGGACGCACGGGAGCGGTCTCAGCTGTGGCTGCACAGTGCCATCGGATATGTGCTCCAGACCCCCCACCTGTTTTCCGGAACCATTCGTGAAAACTTACTCATGGGAAATCCCAGCGCCACAGATCAGCAGATCATGGACGCCATCCGTACCGTCAGCGCGGAAGATGTGATCTCCCATCTGGAAAAAGGATTGGATACCGACGTTGGTGAAGGCGGAGGCCTGCTCTCTACCGGAGAAAAGCAGCTGATCTCCTTCGCCCGGGCCATCCTGGCGGATCCCCGGATCCTGATCCTGGACGAAGCCACCGCCTCCGTGGACACTATGACTGAAGAGCGAATCCAGACCGCCATGGAATCCATCACCAGGGGACGCACCACGCTGATGATCGCGCACCGCCTCTCCACCGTCCGCAATGCGGATCTGATCCTGGTAGTCAAAAACGGGAGGATCGTGGAACAGGGAACCCACAAAAGCCTTCTGGCACAGAAGGGATATTATCATGAGCTCTACACCCGTCAGTACGAGGATGAGGCAACAGCAAAAATTCTGGCATAAGCAAAAATATCCCGGAGCCACTGGGCTCCGGGATCATTTTATTCATAAAGCAATGCGTTCAATTCGTTCAGTGCGTCCCGGACAAATAAGGGCATCTTTTTCTGAGAATCCAGAACTGCGTTTTTCCAGACGATCTCTCCCTGGACCCGGGTCAAAAGATTGGTTCTCAGTTCTTCCTTCGGCTGGTTGACAGCCCTTTCCACGGAATCAAGAATCACTTCAAGGCCCTTATCCGGCTCCAGATTTATCCGGATACCACCGGAGGTAAATTCCACAGGACTTCCGTTCACAGTCACCTTCGCCTGATTTACGTCCCGGAAAACAAGACGGATATCTCTCACGTCCGGAAGGATCTTTCCGGAGCACCGGGCAGGCAGGATGCTGAACCGAACCCGATCAGCATCTTCAGAAACCTCCATTTCTGTAATGGCATAGGCACTGTTCCGGTTTACACCGTCGTCCTCATACAGCCGGAAGCTGCCGTTACCCCGCCAGATATGGATATCCAGGCTCTGCTCGAGAGACAGGTCATTGGTATTTGCACTGCGGTACATAGGCACGATGCTGCCCTCCCCTGCCAAAACAGGAATGGAATCCAGATCCCGGTGCATCTTCACCCACTGTCCGCCCCGGTAAATCTGCCCCGTAAAGAAGTCCGTCCAGCGGCCATCCGGCAGCCACACATCCGTCGCAGCCAGGTTCAGACGGGGATCCGCCGGCTTTGTCACCGGGCAAACCAAAAGCTTTGATCCGAACAGGTACTGATTTTTTGCTTCATAAGCCTGCTCGGTATCATACCGATAATACATGGGCATACACACAGGGACGCCATCGACATGTGTATCATAGGCCGCGCTGTAGAGGTAGGGGATCAGCTTATGCCGCAGGCGAAGGAATTTTTCAGCCACTGCGTTCGCGGCAAAGCTTCGTTTCCAGGGTTCCTTACCCATGAATTCATTGCAGCTGGAATGCAGACGGTTGATGGGACTGAAAACGCCGTACTGCAGCCAGCGAACATAGAGCTCATCATCCTGGACTCCGAATTGATGCCCGCCGATATCATGGCTCCACCAGGTGTAGCCCGCGTTTGCGGCAGTGTTTGTAAAGTAAGGCTGGAAATCCAGACTCTTCCAGGTAGCGAAAGTATCGCCGGAAAATCCCACCGGATACCGGTGACTGCCCAGGCCTGCGTACCTTGAAAGGATCAGCGGACGCTTTTCTCCCCTGCCGCTGTCCAATGTGTGGTAGTGGTTCAGCGCCCACAGGGGATCCAGACCGGGAATGCAGGTGGTTTTACCCTGCTGCCAGTCAATCCACCAGAAATCCACACCGTCCTCCTCATGGGGATGGTGGACAGCGTCAAAATAAGCTTCCGTGAACTTCAGATTCGATATATCAAAGGGAATGCGGCTCTTTGCTCCGGGATCATATCCCATGCGCAGCGCCATATCCTCATAACAGTCTTCATAGGGCCGGATTCCCTGGGAGGGGTGTACATTCAGTGTCACGTGGAAGCCCCGCTCCTTCAGCCAGGAGAGCAGCTCCCGGTGATCGGGGAAGAGTTCTGTATTCCAGCTGTAGCCGGTCCAACCGGGACAATTGATGTTAAACCATTTTTCCTGGGGTGTCACACCCTCTCCGGGGGCGGCATCCTGCCCGAAGCGCTCCGTTACATTCACCCAATGCCAATCCATATCGATGGTTGCTACCGTCACGGGCAGCTTTTTCGCAATGAAATTTGCCATCAGCTGGCGGTACTCCTCCTGGGTGTAGGCCTTGTAGCGGCTCCACCAGTTACCCAGAGCATATTTGGGGATCATGGGAACCGGCCCGGTAAGCCGATAGAAATCTCGCAGACAACGCTGGTAATCATGACCGTAAGCAAAGAAATACAGATCTGTGCACTTTCCCCTGGGCGCGATTTCACCGTTTTCCAGAAGAATCAGACTGTCACTGTCATCCATTACCGCGACGCCGCCGGTGGACATGAGTCCTTTTTCCAATTTGACAGCACCGTTTGCCATATCCAATGTTCTGGCAGTGCCCATGAGATTTCCCTTCTCAAAATCCCGGACAACGCTGCCGTCGTGGAGTGTGATGCTAAGCATTTTTCCCCTGCGCACATCGATCCGGAAGATCACTTCCCCGGTTTTCAGCGTAAATACACCACCGCTTTGCCCCCAGGTTGCTTTTACTTTTGGGAAATCACGGTTCCATACCGTCTGCGTGGCTTCATCGGTCATTTCACCGGTCTCCAACCGCAGCAGACAGGGTGTCAGAAGCGTAATACGCATATGCCTGGTCTTGTAAATATTACTTTTCGCCGCAGGTGAAGCGGAAATTGAAAATCTGCTCATAATGGGCTCCTTTTCACAGCGCCCGAAGAGACGCCCTTCGGGTCACGCAATTATTCTTCGATTCCCAGAGGCTTTTCCGGGATGATCAGCGCAGCAATGATGTAGGCAATCACGCCTGTAAAAGCAAAACAGGCAAAAATGGCCCAGGCCAAACGGACAACAGTGGGATCAATGCCGAAATATTCAGCCAGCCCGCTGCAGACACCAAAAATTTTGCCATTCTTTACATTTCTGTATAATCTCTTTTCCATTGAAATCGCCCGTCCTTTCCGGTTTTCTTTCATCATACAGCCTAACGGAATGCTTGTAAAGAAAATTTGCAGAAACCTATCGAAATTTTGCACGATCTGTGCTATAGTAAATTATAATTTATATCTATGCATGAAAGGAGGGCCACAATGGAACAGGAAACCACAGTATTGGAATATAAATGCCCCAGCTGCGGTGGCGGATTGCATTTTGATCAGGAAAATCAGGCAATGCAATGCCCCTATTGTGAAAGCGTATTTGATGTCGATCAGGTTCTGACGCACAACGCCAATCTGGAAACCGCCGGGGAACCGGAATTTCAATGGGAACAAGACAGCGCCCAGGAATGGGATGAAGCAGAGCAGGAAACACTTAAAACTTTTACCTGCCCCAGCTGCGGCGGTGAAATTGTCACGGAGCAAACCACAGCCGCGTCCTTCTGCCCCTATTGCGAAAATCCCACCATTCTCCCCGGCCGCGTCAGCGGAGGTCTGAAGCCGGACGGCGTGATCCCCTTCAAAACATCCAAAGAAGATGCAAAAAACGCATTTCTAAACCTCTGCAAGGGAAAGCCCCTGCTTCCGAAGTTTTTTACCCAGGAGCAGCGGGTGGAGAAAATAACAGGTATGTACGTCCCCTTCTGGCTGTACGACTGTGAGGGTGATTTTCGTGGCCATTACAAAGCCACCAGGATCCATACCTGGGCAGACAGTAATTACAATTATACCCGGACGGAATATTTCCACCTGGCAAGAGCTGCAGGCGCGGAATTTATCAGCATTCCCATGGATGCCTCTCAAAAAATGAATGATGCCATTATGGAGTCCATAGAGCCCTACGATTACAGCCAGATCGTGGATTTCGAAACGGCATATCTTTCCGGCTATCTGGCGGATAAGTACGATGTAGAGTCCCAGGAGGGCCAGCAGCGTGTATGGGACCGGGTGGATTCCAGCATCAACTCTCTGATCAGCGGCACCATGCTGGGCTACTCTACCGTGATGCCCATCTCCCGGCAGCTGAACGTCCGACATGGCAAGGCAAAATACGTACTGCTCCCCGTATGGATGCTTCACACCAAGTATAAGGATAAAACCTACGTCTTTGCCATGAACGGCCAGACCGGCAAAATGACCGGTTCCTTCCCGGTCTGCCCGAAACGGACGGCACTGTGGTTTGGCAGCATCTGGGCAGGCGTTACAGCGATCGCGACCCTTCTTCTGGGTCTGATGGGTTAGGAGGCGGCGGTATGAAGAAATTATGTTCCTTCACGCTCCTGCTCCTGCTCCTTCTGTGCCTATCCATTTCCGCTTTTGCAACAGAGCCCGGCACAGCCTTGGTTGTGGACAATGCGGGATTGCTGTCCGGCGACCAGGTATCGGAGCTAAACCGCAAACTCCAGACGCTGCGAAGTGAACTGGAGCTGGAGATTGTCATCGTCACCACTTACGGTACGGAGGGAAAGGGCGTACAGGCCTATGCCGATGATTTCTACGATCTGGGCGGCTACGGCTATGGCGATAACAACACAGGTATTCTCCTGCTTCTGGACATGGAGGGGCGGGAATGGTATATGAGTACCTGCGGCGATGCCATCTACATGTTTACAGACTTCGCCCTGTCCCAGTTGGGTGATACGATTCTCCCCTGGCTCTCCGAGGGCCTGTATTATGAAGCCTTTGACATCTGGGCAAACGAGCTTCACCCCTATGTAGAGGCATATCACAACGGCGCCCCCATTGACGGATATGTTCAGCCCGATGAATATGAGTCTCCTTACGGCGAGGAAATCTATTACTACGATGACCATGTGGGCATCGGAATCCGTCCTTTTCCCATTGCCTTGATCATTGGTCTGGTATCGGCAGCGATCACCGTTTTAATCATGCGCGGCCGGATGAACACAGCGAAAAAGCAGCAGGGTGCCAGCGATTACCTGAAAGATGGCTCCTTCCACCTGCGTCAGTGCAGCGACATGTATCTGTACAGCCGGGTCACAAAAACACCCCGGCCAAAAAATAACAGTTCCGGCGGAGGAAGCTCCGTTCACAGAAGTTCCGGCGGTATCAGCCATGGCGGCCGGGGCGGCAGATTCTAACAAAAAAGGAGATATGAATTATGGGTCTTATCAAAGCAGCAACCGGCGCCCTGGGCGGTATTCTGGCTGACCAGTGGAGAGAGTATTTTTACTGCGACAGCCTGGACAGCGATGTGCTGATGGCCAAGGGCATCAAGCGCACCGGCAAGCGCAGCAGCAACACCAAGGGTTCTGACAATCTGATCACCAACGGTTCCGTGATCGCCGTCAACGAGGGCCAGTGCATGCTCATCGTGCAGCAGGGCCAGATTGTGGAATTCACCGCCGAAGCCGGCGAATTTACCTGGGATGCCTCTACCGAAGGCAGCTGCCTTTTCGGCGGTTTCGGCGAGGGCATCGAAAAGAGCTGGGAAAATCTGAAGCGCCGATTCACCTTCGGCGGCGATACCGGCAAGGACCAGCGGATCTATTTCATCAACACCAAGGAGATCATCGGCAACAAGTACGGCACTCCCACCCCTGTCCCCTTCCGTGTGGTGGATGCCAACATCGGTCTGGATATGGACGTTTCCGTCCGCTGCAACGGCGAATACTCCTACAAGATCACCGATCCCCTGCTGTTCTACAAAAACGTCGCCGGCAACATTTCCTCTGCGTACAGCCGCAAGGAACTGGACAGCCAGCTCAAGAGCGAGTTCATGACCGCCCTGCAGCCCGCCTTTGCCCAGATTTCCGCCATGGGCATCCGCTACTCCGCCCTGCCCGGCCACACCATGGAACTGTCTGGCGCCATGAACCAGGTCCTTTCCGGCAAGTGGAGCGGACTGCGAGGCATCTCTATCGTGTCCGTGGGTGTCAATTCCATCACCGCATCCCCCGAGGACGAGGCAACCATCAAGGAACTTCAGAAGTCCGCTGTCTTCCGCAACGCCAACATGGCCGCTGCCCACATGGTCCAGGCCCAGGCCGAAGCCATGAAGAATGCAGCCTCCAACGCGAACGGCGCCATGATGGGCTTCATGGGCATGAACATGGCCCAGCAGGCCGGCGGTCTCAACGCCAACCAGCTCTTCCAGATGGGTGCCCAGCAGCAGCCCCAGCAGCCGGTCCAGCAGCCCGCCCCCGCCAATGGCTGGAAGTGCAAGTGCGGCACCGTCAACACCGGTAAGTTCTGTACCGAATGCGGAGCTACCGCCGGCTGGACCTGCGCCTGCGGCGCTGTGAACAAGGGCAAGTTCTGCTCCGAATGCGGAGCCAAAAAGCCCGCCAACGAGCCCCAGTACCGCTGTGACAAGTGCGGCTGGGAGCCGGAAGACCCCAAGAATCCCCCCAGATTCTGCCCCGAATGCGGCGACCGCTTTGGTACGGAAGATCAGATTTGAGGTGAAACCATATGGCAAAGAAAGCAAAACGTCCCGTAACTCCCGTTGAAGTCACGCCCGGCCAGGATCCCCAGGGACAGAACCCCCTGCTGAGCCGCCGGATGGGCACCGTCCTGGGCTGCGCATGTCTGGTGGTGTTCATCCTCTTCGAAGAGCTGTGGATCGGCATGCTGGCCTGTGCCCTGGGCTTTGGCATCATCTTCGGCCTTCAGGTCTTCTACGACAAGGCTAAGGCCTGGTACGCTTCCATGAACCTATACGCCGCCATCATCTGTCTGGTGCTGGCTTACCTGGAATATTCTTCCGGATTGATCTCCGATTTTATGAAGATCGGATAAATAATAATTCCCGCTCACAGTCGTGAGCGGGAGTTTTTATACTCGTCTATTCGTCAAGCTTCTGGCCAGTGCGGTCATATATGTATTGTCGTCAAAGATCTTCAGTGCTTCAATGGCAACATTGGTATAGCGCTGAACCAGTTCCTCGCACTTTTCCAGTCCATAGAGCCTCACGAAGGTATTTTTGGTCTCATCGGTTCCGACGCCCTTTCCCATCTCCTCCTGGGTTCCGATAACGTCCAGCATATCGTCCCGGATTTGGAAGGCCATGCCCAGGGCGCCTGCAAAGGTTGCGGCCGCCTCGATCTTCTTCTCGTCACCGCCGCCGGCAATAACACCCAGAACACAGCCGGAATTGATCAGCGCGCCGGTTTTCCGGGACTGGATGTCAATGACCTCCTGCTCGGTCAATTCTCTGGTTTCAGACTGAATGTCCAGAACCTGGCCACCCACCATTCCGAGAGAACCTGCGCTCTGGGCCAGCACCTGAATCGCAAATCCCAGCTCCGCAGGATTGGGAAGTTCACAGGAAGCGGCCAGTAAAAAAGCATCCGTCAGCAGCGCATCACCGGCAAGAATGGCCATAGTCTCACCGTAGACCTTGTGGTTTGTGGGTCTGCCCCGGCGGAAATCATCGTTGTCCATGCAGGGCAGATCGTCGTGGATCAAGCTATAGGTATGGATCATCTCCAGCGCCGCCGCAAAGGGTGCGCTCTTTTTCCAGTCTCCGTCGCACATCCGGCAGAAATCCATCACAAAGATGGGACGCAGCCGCTTGCCGCCGGCAAGCAAACTGTACTCCATGGCATCAAAGAGCTCCCGCTGAGGCTCCTCCTTAAATTCCGGGTAGATATTTTTCAGATAATCCTCGATGAATTCCCGGTATTCTCTGCTTCTTTCCTCAAATGTCATGGGGAAATTCCTCCTCAACGGGGCTGCCATCCGCAGCGGTCATGATCATCTTCACCTGCAGCTGGGCATTTTCCAGCAGTTCATTACAGTTGCGTACCAGTTCGGTACCCTCACGAAAGAGTTTCAGGGATTCTTCCAGAGGTGCATCGCCCCGTTCCATGGTTCTGACGATCTGCTCCAGACGCTGCATATTCTGTTCAAAGGATGCGTTTTGCTGATTCATTGCACATTCTCCTTCTTTTCCATTACGGTGGCGGATACCATACCGTCGCTGAGAGATACGGTGATTCGTTCCCCCGGTTCCACCTGAGAAACGGAGCGGATCACATTCCCTTCCGCATTCTGAACCATGGAGTAGCCACGGGTCAGCACCTTCAGCGGACTCATGGCATCCAGCTTGGCAGTCAGGGCAATATACCGCTTGCTGTTTTGGGCAATATTCTGATTTTCCGCGGCAACAAGGCGGTTTGCCAGCAGCGTCAGCTGCCGCTGCTTCTGTTCCAAATATCCTGTGGGGCTGCGCAGTGCCGGAGACCGGCTCAGCACATCCAGGTGCTGCCTGTAGCCCTTGATCTGGCGGTTCAGAGAGTTTCCCATAGCGTTTGCCATGGAATCCAATGCCTGCACCAGGGCATCCCGGTCGGGAACTGCCAGTTCCGCCGCATTGGAGGGTGTCGCCGCCCGGAGGTCTGCCACATAGTCGGAAATGGTCACATCCGGCTCGTGGCCCACAGCGGAGATCACCGGAATCCGGGATTCGTAGATGGCGTGGGCAACAATTTCTTCGTTAAATGCCCAGAGATCCTCAATACTGCCGCCTCCCCGGCCCACGATCAGAAGATCCGCCAGATTATGGTAGTTGGCGTAGCGAATGGCCGCGGCGATCTCGCCGGGGGCTTCCACGCCCTGGACCCGGACAGGCAGCAGCCGTACCTTTGCCAGCGGGTAGCGCTTGTTGAGGATGCGCAGCATATCGTGCACCGCAGCGCCGGCGGAGCTGGTGATGATGCCGATGGTGCCGGGAAACTGCGGGATGGGCTTCTTGTGGGTGGGATCAAACAGGCCCTGGGCCTGGAGTTTCTTTTTCAGCTGCTCAAAGGCAGCATAAAGATCTCCGATACCGTCCATGGCCATGGCGGTGCAGTAAAGTTGATAGGCACCATCCCTGGGGAACACGGAAACCTTGCCCATGGCGATGATCTTCATACCATTTTCCGGGCGGAACCGCAGCCGCAGAGCATTGCCCTTGAACATGACGCATTTCAGAGCGGAACTTTCATCCTTCAATGTGAAATAATGATGCCCGGAGGGATAGAGCTTATAGTTGCTGATCTCACCCTTGACGGCAACGGCATTCAGCAGGTTATCCCCGTCCAGCTTTCCCCGGATATATTCATTGAGTTGTGTGATAGTCAGGACCTGTTGGGCCATAGAATCACTCCTGTAATCTGTGTGCCAGCACCGCGACGCCCATGGCATTGTCGGTGGAATACTGGGGCTCGGAAAAAATGGGCTTCAGGGGTTTGATGACCTCCCGGAGCATGGAATTGGAAGCTACACCGCCGGAAAACACAATCCGCAGTCCGGGGTAAGCCTTCAGCGCCTGCTCGGAAGCCAGATAAACAGCCTTTGCCACACACCGCAGTGCATAGGCAGCAGTCTCAGCCGGAATTCCGTGGGCTGCGTGGAACTGCTGCACCTTATTCTGTACACCGGAAAGAGAAAACGCCATCTCATTACACTTAACCTTGAAGACTTCCTTCATTTCCGCTTCCCTACTCAGCGCGTCAATATGCTTACCGGAGGGAAACGGCAGTTCCAGAAGCTGTCCGGTCCTGTCGATGAGCTGGCCGGCGGAGATATCTGTGGTGCCGCCGATTTTTGTGCACTTTACGTTCTTCCCTTCCGGCTCCACCAGCAGCAGCTCCGTGGTGCCGCCGGATAAATGCCAGGCCAGGTGCGGCTCATCCATCAGTTCCAGATGCCCCGCGCTCCAAAGGGACGCTGCCACATGGCCCTGCTGGTGAGAGACCTCCACAAGGGGCACCTTAAGCAGCTGAGAGAGCATTTGGGCATGGGAGTATCCAACCATGAAGCATGGCATATAGCTGCCCTCCAGGGCTCTGGGGCGCGTGGAAACGCCCACTGCTGTGATCTGATCCGCCCGCACATGGGAAAACAGCCTGCCGGAAAGCTCCGGCAGGCTCTTGATGTGGGCAAATACAGCATCGGACTGGCGCAGGCCAAGCTCACCCTGCTTCACGGGCAGCAGCCTGGAGCAATTCTCGCCGCCTTCACCATCAAAAAAGGCGATGGAGGTGGTGTAATTGCTGGTATCAATGCCGATCACGCTCATATTATTCTTCCTCAGTCTTGGGTTCAGAGGGCGCATTCAGTCCCCGGGCAAACGCACCCAGAATGCCGTTGACGAAGGAGCCGGTGTCATCACCGTCGTACTTCTTGGCAATGCGGACTGCTTCAGAAATCGCCACACCGGTGGGAACATCTTCCAGATACAGAATCTCGAACATGGCCAACTGCATGACGCTCCGGGTCAGACGGGAGATGCGCTTGATGTCCCAGCCGATGGAATACTTCTGGATCTGCTCATTCAGTTCATCCCTGCGGTTCGCAACGCCGGAGACCACGATATCCAGATAGTTCACCTGGGCTTTGATAGGACGCTCGGAGTAGACCTCATTCTCATCGGAAAGAGACGCGTAATACTCCTTGTTCAGTCGGGTGGTGACCACCTGCTGGGGCTCTTCGCCGGTGAAATCCCAACCATAAATCAAATGTACAGCCAGTTCTCTGGCATTTGCTCTGGTCATGGCAATACCTTACGCACGGACAATGCCGCAAATATTCACATTGACCTGACTGACCTTTACACCGGTCATGGACTCTACGTTGGCGGTGACGGTCTGCTGGACGGCGGATGCCACGTCCACAACGCTGTTTCCGTACGCAACCATCACGCCGCACTCAATGGATACGGTGTTGTCTTCAGCAATCAGGATCTTCAGGCTCTTGCTCCAGTTCTTCTTCAGTGCGAAATCGGCAATACCGATGCCGGGCTTGGAACCCATGGAGCCAATACCATCCACTTCAGCAAGCGCATGAGCAACGATGGTGGCGATCACGTCCTCCGAGATCATCACATTACCGTTCTCCTGGATCTGGGTGATGTACTGCTTATACTCAGCCATTTTGGTTTCCTCCTAAAAAGTAATCCTATGAAACACATAGTTACATATATTTTACCACAAATCAGGAAAATTACAATAGCCAAACACCGCAATTTGTGCTGTCAACCCAGCGAAAAGAGCGCCCGAAGGGCGCTCTTCATTATTGCACCTCCACAATTCGGATATCCGTAAGCAGATAATCCGACTGGCTCATGACGATGTCGGCAATTACGGCTACATCCGACTCCTGAAGTCCACCCTCCGGCGCTGCCACAGCCACGGAGATTCCCTCGCCGGTCATGTAGGCCACACAGTCGGTATATCCCTTGGCGATGACCAGACTCTCAATCTGAGCTTCGCTGAGTGCTGTCTGAATGATGTCCTCCAGCTGAGCGCCGGATTCCGAAGCCTTGCTGTCGGTGCTGTAGGCCATGGCTTCTTCCAGCATGTTCACCGCATTATCCCGTGCCTGCTGGCGGGATAAGCGAACAGCGGCAAAGTAGTCTCCTGCGGTGGTTTGCAGCTCCTCGCCGGAAGCCAGAGCCTCCATATCCTCGCTGAGCTGCAGCGTTTCATCATTCATTACTTTCTGCGCATCCAGTGTCTGCGTCAGATCCGATACAGCCGCATCCTCCGTATAGAGCCAGTTGATATAGATACCGGCACAGACCGTCACCAATATTGCGGCAGCAATCATATTCTTCTTCCAGTTATGCATAAAAAAGCCTCCATTCACTTCATTTTCAACACGGTTATTCTATCAGCACCCAAGCCTGTGGCATTGCTCACCGCGTCTACCACAGCCAGACGCACCCTGGGATCGTCTCCACCCTGACACACAACCACTGCCCCCTGATAAACCGGAGGGATCCTCTGCAGTACAAGGCCGGATTGATTTCTCTGTGAATCCGTTACCAGAACCGCGTCCCGGCGGGTGGATGTACTTCCGTTTGCGTCATTATCATCTTCATCATAGGCATACAATGTCTGTTCCCCTTCCAAAACTGTCAGCAGTACGGATACCTTCCCAACGCCCTCAATCTGGTACAGAATATCTTCCAGTTCTTCCTGCGGATTTCTCTGAGCTACCGTCTCCTGTTCCGGGGGCAGAGCATCTTTTGAGGGAGAGGATGGTATCAGCATGAGTCCTGCACCAATGAGTACAACCAGAATTGCATATTTGTTTTTTACTGCCAAAGATTTCACTTTCTCCGCTAAGGACTCCATTGCTGTGCCTCCTTCGGTATCCCCAAGTCTTCTTCAATCACATCCGACAGTTGTTCTCTTGCGTAGGCAGTTAGCGGCCCGGAAATGCTGACCCCCACCGGCACCTGGGGTTCCGAATCGGAAATCCGAACATCCACCAGAATCTGTGCACCAAAGCTCGCTGCTTTGTCCAAGATATATGCCTCTGCCTCGGATTTTATGATCCTTTCCCGGGCTTCAAACGCATAGTCTTTTCCAGTTTCCACTGCCAACTCCCCATCCGCAGCAATCTGGGGAATTACATCCAGCATTTCATCCAGCTCCACACTGGAAATTGGACTGATGGCTGTAAAGATTAGAAAGAGCCCGCAGAGGACCTTTATAATGGTTCCTCCGGATTCTGTCATAGCGCCGACAGACTTTGCAATCGCACAAAATACTGCCGCGGAGGTTACGGATAATAGATATGCGCGCACACCTTCCATTATCCCACTCCTTTCAGAAAACATACCGTACTGATCAATTCCAGTACGCAAACCGATCCAATCATGCCAAGAACAAGACCCATGGCAGCGGAATAATCCTCGATCAGTTCCGCGCAATCTTTCCGGACGAACACTGCACACACCGCTCCTGTCAGTTTCAGCAAAATACAATGCAAGCCGATCTTGAGAAAGGGCTCTGCAAATACAGCTAAAATGGCAAGCATTCCGTATATCCCCGCGGAATTGCGTACAACGCCTGCCCCCACCAGAACGGCCTCGGTGGCATCTGAAAGAATTCCACCCACAACGGGAACCACGCCGGAAATCGTCAGTTTTGCTGCCTTCATTGCTGCGGCGTCTGTCGTCCCGCTGACAACACCGGTAACAGTCATATACCCCGTAAAGACATACAATATAATTTTCAGGCTCCAGGAAGATAACCACTTGACAAAGGATGCCATTTTTTTCAGTAGTTCCTCCCCCACCGCGCTATGGGCCGCGCAAAGAGCCAGATACATATAAATCATCGGCACAAGAACAGAGCTGATCAAATTGATCATCAGCGTGTTAAACACAGCCGTTCCCGCATAGAGCGCAGCAGAGGTGCTCACGCCTCCCTGGGCAGCCAATGCAGATGTCATCACACCCAGAAGCAGCATACCGTATTCTTTCAGCGTTTGCACTGTCTGTGTCCCCATACCTATGAGCATATTGGTCCGGTCCAGCAGAATCAGACAGATACCCGCCGCGCCTATAAAATTGACTGTAGCCGCAGGCTTTCCATAAAGCAGCTGCAGTACACTCAGCAGCATTGTCACGCTGAAAAGCCGCAGACATACCGCCGATGCCTGCACAAGTTCCGGCTGCACATTGTCAAGCAGCTGCTTTAGTATCTGCCACAGGCCTTCCCCAAAGCTTTCCGCACGTTGGGGCATCCAATCCTCCGCTGTTTCCGGTGCCGGTGGCGCAGTGATTTCCGATGCCTGTGCCGGAAGCGCCAGGGAGATAACCAGAATCATCAGAATTAATTTCATATCCCCTCCAGGATTCCCGCCAGCAGATCCATCAGGGCCTGAAAAGCCGGAAGTGACATCCACAGCAGGACCGCGGAGGTGAGGATTTGCAGAGCTTTTCCCATGGATTGATTACCGGAATCGTTACATACCAACACCGCAACCTCACTGACCATGGATATCCCCACCGTTTTCAGCAGCACCTTGATCATATCCCCGTCCAGTCCGCCAAGATTTTCAAGACTCTGCGCAAAGTTAAGAACAGGACGAAGATACTCCCCCCCCAGTACCAGCACCATCACGCATACCGCCATTGCCAGCAGGGCGGCAATGGATTTTCCCTGCTGCTGCATCAGTAACGTCAGCACCACCGCAACCAGGATCCCGGCAACGGCCTGTAAATACCCGGTCATCAGAAGTGAAAGAGCTGCTTGACCAGTTCAAACAGGTCCGCTATTTTCTGCGTGAGCATCATGAGCACGACCACAAGCCCTGCCAGTGTGGTCATAGTTGCCTGCTCATCCCGCCCGGAGCGGGTCAGAACCTGGTTGAGGATGGACACGATGATGCCAATGGCCGCGATTTTAAAGATCAGATCAATTTCCATATTCAAACCAGAATAATGGCCAGCGCCGCACCGGCGCACAGCCCTAAGGTCTCATAACTTCTAAGACGTGCATGCTTGTCCTTGGTCAGTTCGTTCAGGCAATTTCTGCATTGGGCACGGATATTCTCCAGCGCCTTCAGCTGTCCATCCAGATCAAATTTACCGAGAACCGCGCCCAATTCACGAAAATACTTGTCCGTCAGTTTCATTACAGGCCCCGCATGCTGCAGTACTGTATCCATGCATCCGGCCACATTGGGTCCTGGACAGCTTTCCAGTTCTTTCGACAGATCAGCGAACACCTTCCCCACGGAACCGCGGAATTCCATTCCGATCTTTTCACATATTTGAGGCAACGGAGAGACCGAGTACTGCAGTTCACAGAACATGTAGTCCAGCGCTGCGATCAGCTGCCGCAGAGAATATTCTTCGCGAATAAATTCCGCAGCCATGGAAAAGCCAAACACTGCGCATCCTGTGATAATCAGCAGAGCTCCTGTCCATTGAAGATTCATACCCTGCTCCTTTCCACGTGCCAGGTCTTGTCCGGATGTAAGATCACAATATTCTGAAAAATTTGTTGGCTGACCAAGGGTGCGTAAATACTTCTGCGGTGCAGATCGTCATGGGACGATGCGTGAACTGTGGCAATGAGATCCACCCCGCACCAGGCAGCCTGGACCAAGGTCTCACAGTCCTCTTTTGCCGTGATCTCGTCCACCGCAATGACCCTGGGACCCATGGTGCGGAGTACCATCTCCACACCCTGTGACTTCGGGCATCCCGTCAGAACCTCCGTACACTTTCCTGTGTCAAATCCCGCCGGAAATATCTCTCCCCGCTCGTCCACCACACTGACAGCACATCCTTGCTCTGACCGCTGGCGGATCAAATCCCGCAGTAATGTGGTTTTTCCCCAGCCCGGTGCCCCCAGGATCAAAACGGAGCCTGACAAACTTCCCAGTTTTGCAGCGATCCCAGGAAAATCCCGGGCAATACGAATGCACAGAGAACTGACATTTCGGATTCCGGTCACCATTCCGTCTTTCACTACTGCTTCCCCGCAAAGTCCGATCCTGTGTCCGCCCTGGGCTGTCAGATACCCTTTTCCGATTCCAACTGCGCTCCAGGGAGAAAACCTGGACGCAGCATTGACGCAGTAATTCAGATCCTCCTGACTTATGCAGCCCTTCAGCCAATGGCTCGTCCCCTTCCTTCTCAGCTCCGGCGGCGAATTGAGCCTCAGCCGCAGCTCCTCACTGCAATCCCGCCCCAGTTTGTCCACCTCCGGCCTAAGCCAAATCGGCAGCACATTTAATAGTTCCGTCCACGAACATTTCATTTGCATCACTCCTGCATTACTCTATGCTTCCAGAGGAGGCAAATGCATAAAAAAAGCCGACAGCATTTGCTGTCGGCTTTGGAAGATGTATTTACTTACTGCCCAATTTGATCAGGCGCATAATGACAGGGGCCAGCAGAATGTTCGTGCCCAGCTCCACCAGAAAGTTGATGCCTGCCAAGCCCAGGAACATATACGCACCCACACTTTCATATCCCATAGCCGCGCCCCATTCTGCCACCGTATCCAGGAAGAAGAACTGGCAGCCCAGCAGGAACACACCGGTGTTCACAACGGGACAGGTGATTGCCGCGCCATAGACGGCAAATTTATTGCCGGCTTTGGAAAGCAGCCTGAAAACCAGGCCGGCGAAGAAGCCGCAGGCTGTGCCCTTGACCAGAACCACCAGCACGGTAGCCAGTGGATTCACGACCATAAAGGCAGCGGCGTCGCCGGACAGAAGCACGGCCACACCAAAGGCGAAGCCAAGCACAGCACCGGCTTTCCAGCCGTAGAGCGCAGCGCCCACCACAATGGGCACCAGCACCAGGGATATGGAGAACATCGAGAACTTGATTCCGCCGCCAAGGAATTGCAGGACCATGACGATGGCGGTAAACAGTCCGACGCCAACCATGTTTTTTGTTTTGGTATTCATTTGTTTTCCTCCTTGCTGTCCCTCCCGAAAGGGGGATGGGATGCAAAATATTTATCTTCTGCGGATTCCCGCGAAAGACCGTTAAAAGGGCAGATCCTCCGGAACTGGCGCGTTGTCCAGGTCATCCATGGTCATCTGCACGGTGCCGGACTGCATAGCTGCCCACTGCTCCTTGGTGATCAGGATGGTTCTGGGCTTGGAGCCCTGGAAAGGTCCCACGATTCCCTTCTCCTCCATCTCGTCCACAATGCGGGCTGCCCGGGCGTAGCCCAGCTTCAGCCGCCGCTGCAGCATGGAAACGGAAGCCTGTCCGGTTTCCAGCACCACATCAACAGCCTGAGGAAGCAGCTCATCGCCTTCCAGCTCGTCCGTATTGGGTTCCGGCTCCGCAGCAACGCCAGAGGACTTCTTGCCGTTCTGCAGTGCCTTCTTTTCAATATCATCCAAGACAGACTGGTCGTAGCTGGCAGCATAGTTATCTTTGACATAGGCTGCCACCTCTTCCACTTCCCTATCGGTGACGAAGCAGCCCTGAACACGCAGGGGCTTGCCGCATCCGATGGGAGCGAAGAGCATATCGCCCTTGCCTACCAGCTTCTCCGCACCCTGGGTATCCAGAATGATGCGGGACTCCATGCCGGAGGACACAGAGAATGCGATACGGGAGGGGATATTGGCCTTCATCAGACCCGTGATCACGTCTGCGGAGGGACGCTGAGTGGCAATGACCAGATGGACACCGGAAGCACGGCCCATCTGGGCAATGCGGCAGATGGAATCTTCCACTTCTTTGGCAGCCACCATCATCAGGTCAGCCAGCTCGTCGATGATGACGATCAGCTGGGGTACTTTTTCACCGCCCTCGGCTTCCACGATGGAATTGTAGGACTCCAGATCCCGGACGCCTGCGTCGGACATGGTCTTGTAGCGGCGCATCATTTCCGTCACCGCCCACTGCAGCGCGCCCGCAGCCTTCTGGGGGTCCGTCACAACGGGGATCATCAGATGGGGGATGCCGTTATAGTTTGCAAGCTCCACCATCTTGGGGTCCACCATGATCAGCTTCACGTCCTCGGGACTGGACTTATAGAGCAAGCTGATGATGATGGAGTTCATGCACACGGACTTACCGGAGCCGGTGGTACCGGCGATCAGCAGGTGGGGCATCTTGGCAATATTGCCCACGATGCAGGTGCCGCCGATATCCTTACCTACAGCAAAGGTTGATTTACCCTTGGATTTGGCAAATTCCGGAGAATCGATGACCTCCCGCAGGGATACCGTGGTAACCACCTGGTTGGGCACCTCAATACCCACCACAGAGATCTTACCGGGGACTGCGGCAATTCGAACGCCGGAAGCGCCAAGGCTCAGTGCGATGTCATCGGCGCAAGTGGTGAGCTTGCTGAGACGGACACCCTTGTCCAGCTCCACTTCATAGCGGGTGACGCTGGGACCACGGGTCACATTGATGATATGGGCATCGATACGGAAGCTTTCCAGCGTCTCATTGAGCCGCCGGGAATTCTCTTTCATCTCCTCGGTGCCGTTCACCGCACTGCGGGGCGGGATCTTCAGCAGACTGATCGGCGGGAAGCTGTAGGGCTTCTGAGCATCTGCCTGGGCGGATGCGATTTCAGCAGCAACCTGGACAGCAGCCGCGGCAGTCTCCTGCGCCGTGACCTTTTCTGTGGATTTCTGTTCGGAATTCTGCTCGTCTTTTCCGTCCTTGGTGGGCACAAAGACCGGCATTCCTGTTTCCGGTTCCGCCTTCTTCGCAGATTTGACCGGCGTTACTTTATGGGCAGGCTCCTTAGTCTGAGGAACAGCCTCCTCCGTTGTATCACCGGCATATCCTGCTGCTGCCACCGGGGCATTGATATCACCCTCGATCTGACTCATGAAATCATTCAGCTTCCGGGTAATTGCCGATTTGGGTTTCTCCGGGACAGTAACAGACACCAAATCACCTGCTGCCGCCTGGGATTCCACAGTGGGCGGAATGACTTTCTGGTCGTAGTACTCCACCTCATAGTGTTCATCCAGACTGCGCTGCTTCTGGCGCCGCTTCTGCTCAATGCGCTTGGTAGCAATATGGTTGACCAGCAGGGCGGCAGGTTCGTAGGAAGACTCCTCTTCTTCGTCAAATTCCTCCGGCTCCTCTCTGGGCCGGTTTTCGATGGCCCGGATCAGACCCGGGATGGTGATCTGCATGGAACCGAGCAGTGTCAGTACTGCCACAAGGATCAGCACCACGAAGGAGATAAACTCACCAAGGGCGATCCGGAGAAGAATTCCAACACTGCCGCAGATCAAGCCCGCGGTGGATCCGTCCACGCCGCCCTTCCACATTCCGGTAATGAAGGGAAATACACCTGCGAAGGTCTGCTCGGCCACCAGCAGCTGCATAGAAATGCCGCAGACAAAGACAAATCCCAGCGTACAGAAGCTGCGCATCTTAATCTTCGTTTTGGTTTGAAATGCAAGGATCACAAATAAGTAAAGGGATGCAGGGATCGCCATATAGAATCCGATCTTACCAATGAGTCCAAGCACCATCTTCTGAATCAGAAGGGGCAGCTTACCCTCCGGTTTGATAACGACCACCAGCAGCACCAGAAAAACCGCAGCGGAAATGACCGCAAACCAGTAATTCAGCGGAATCAGACGCTCCGCTTTCTTCTGCTCCACAGCGGCATTTGCCTTGCTGCGGGGCTTGGTACCGCCGGACTTGCTGCCTCCGGCCTTGACAGAGGCAGCATACTTCTTATCGGATGTTTTCTTTTTCGTTTCTGCCATAGGCTACCTCCTTTTACGCGGCAGTCAGATAGAAAATGAACATCAGCAGGGCTAAGCCCCAGCTGTAGAAGGCAAACAGGGAAATTCCAAAACGGTCTGCAATCTTACGAAGCAGTTTGATTCCCACAAACACGCCCGCAAAAGCAGTCGCACCTGCCAGTACAGAAGCCAGGAAACCGCCGAAGGACAAGCCACCAAAGCCTCCCCGGACGATATCCACCAGATCATAGACAGCCAGTCCCATAGTCATCGGAATATTCATCACCAGTGCCAGATTCAGCGCGGATTTTTGCTCCATTCCCAGGACACTGCCCAGGCTCATGACGCTGCCCAGGCAGGAGACGCCGGGAAGCACCGATGTGCCGCCGGCCAGACCCATAACAAGGCCATCCACCCGATTCATGGCAGCGGACTGCTTATTGGCACCGGGCAGGAACTGGGGTATGTAAAGGATCAGTCCGTTAAGTACCATAAAAGCAGCCACCCAGAGAAGCTTGCTGCCGACGGAGCGGATCTGAGAGTACAGCAGCAGCGCCAGAATATTGGAAATCAGCGCGGTTCTGAGCAGATTAAAATCGCTCATTGCTTTCATATCCAACGGGCGCTTTCTGCGCTTCTTGGGGATCCGGGACAGTCTGTATGCACGCATCATAGCCGCAATATGCTTTCTGCAGCAATAATAAAGCGCTGCAACAGTGCACACATGGATCATCAGACGCAGCAGCGCCGGGTCCGCCTTCGCACCCAAAAGTTTCATAATCAGAAGCCTGTGTGCTTCCGCTGATACAGGGAATATCTCCGTCATGCCGGAAATGAAACCCAGAAAAAGGCCTTGCAGCCAATTAATTTCCAAAATAATCCCTCCAAGATGAAAGTATTACACTATATGATACCATACTTCGGAGGGAATTACCAGTATGTATTGTATAATTTTTTATTATGCAATAAAAAAAGCGGAACATTTACGTTCCGCTTTTCGCATTCTTCACCATTTCATGCAGGCAGGTCAGCGCATCATTCAGACCGCCCAGCTCATCGATCAGACCGGAAGAGACTGCTTCCTTACCATACAGGATGGTTCCCACATCCGTGGCCATCTCCCCGGTAGCCATCATATAGTGCTCGAACTGCTCCCGGGAAATACCGGAATTGGCTGTGACAAAATCCGCGATTTGTTCCTGGATCCGCTGAAAATAGCGGAAGGTCTGTGGTGCGCCCACCACAAGCCCCGTCATACGAACCGGATGGACTGTCATACTGGCAGTAGGCGTGATGAAGGAACGTTTCGTGCACACAGCCAGGGGAATTCCGATGGAATGTCCGCCGCCCAGCACCAAGGAAACCGTAGGCTTTTTCATGCCGGCAATCATCTCCGCAATGGCAAGTCCCGCTTCAATGTCGCCGCCAACTGTGTTCAGAAGAAGCAGCAGCCCGTCAATGTCATCACTTTCCTCGATGCCTGCCAGCAGTGGCAGCACATGCTCGTACTTCGTGGTCTTGGCTGTCTCCGGCGCCACCTGGTGGCCCTCCACCTGACCGATGATGGTCAGGGTATAGATATTGCCCTTGCTGGATCGGGTAATATCGGAGCCCAGCTCCACCACCTGTTCCCGCTCCTCTTTTTTTATATCCGCGTTCTTGATATCCTGCATAATTTACCTCCTGTTTTTCAATATCTTGCCCCATACAAAGAAAACCATTCCTACCCTCTTGACAAATGCCGTATAATAAATATGGTGATTTTATATGCCTTCAAAAACCAATGCTGTCCGGCTTGCAGAAGCTGCCGGCATCCCCCTTCGGGAACAATTTTATGAATTCGACGAGCATGACCTCAACGGAAATCACGCCGCGAAGGCCATCGGCATGCCGCCGGAGCAGGTGTTCAAGACACTGGTAGCCCGGGGCGCCAAAACCGGCATAAACGTATTCTGTATCCCCGTATGCTGCGAACTGGATCTGAAAAAGGCCGCGAAAGCAGCCGGTGACAAGAATATGGAGATGGTCAGTGTGAAAGAGCTTTTGGGCCTCACGGGCTATATCCGTGGCGGCTGCTCACCGGTGGGCATGAAAAAGAAATATCCGACCTATATGGACGAAACGGCAATCCTGTGGGACACCATCGCCGTGTCTGCCGGAGAGCGGGGCCATCAGATGCTCCTTCCCCCGGAGGCTTTGGCGAATCTCGTGGGCGCAAAACTGTGTGATATTATTCTATAACAGAAAGGAAATAAAAAATGGAATTCAGCTACAAGACCAAAGGAACCTGCTCCCAGTACATTAACTTTGAGCTCAATGACGGCGTCGTTACCAATGTCCAGTTTCTGGGCGGCTGCAATGGCAACCTGAAGGGCATTGGCGCGCTGGTGGAGGGTATGAAGGCCGATGACGTGATTGCCCGTGTGGAGGGTATCCGCTGCGGCATGAAGGCCACCTCCTGCCCCGACCAGCTGGCCCAGGCACTGAAGGCCGCCAAGAACGCTTAATTTGACACAAAAAAAGACCACAACCAAAATGGTTGTGGTCTTTTTACACATTTTGATTCTCCCGCGCTTTAATCCGGCGGTAATAGAGCACCCCAAAGAAACTCATCAATAAAGTGATGCCCAGCATCGCAGCAGACAGCAGGTACTTCTTCTCCCCTGCCGCGGCACCTGTGATGGTAGAGGTTAGCAGCGAGGGCAGTCTGGCGATCGCCACAATCCCAAGCCACTCCCACACATGCAGGGGCGTAAGCCCCGCAAAATAGCTGAGAAAGTCCTTGGGTGTTCCCGGAATGGACATAAGAATAAATGCCAGTATCCGGGCCTTTTGAGGATTCTTTAAAAAACCGATCTCCCGAAGCTTGTCTTTGTGAAAAAACACTTCCACAATTTCCACACCGAAGCGGCGCACAAGAGCAAAAACCATCCAGCTTCCCAGTTCAATTCCCAGAAGGGCCAGGATGCTTCCTTCCACCGCACCGAAGGCATATCCGGCCAAAAGCTCCACCGGCTCCCCGGGAATAAAAGCCACCAACACCTGGATAGTCACCATGGCAACAAAGGCTAACCGTCCCAAAAAGCCGTGGGAATCCACCCAGGAGCGGAAAATCTCCGGATGATTGGCAAGACGGATCATGGGAACGCCAATGTACAGCCCGGCAGCCACGCAAAATGACAGGAAAATAACGATCGACAGAATCAGAACAATTTTTTGTTTCTTTTGTGACAACGTTTTTCCCCTCTTTACACTTGACGGCAGCTTTCCACAAATGTACGGAAAAGAATGGCGGAGGAATCCTCAATGTCCCAAATCCGTTCCGGATGCCACTGGACACCCCAGCAGAATTTCCTGGATGGATCAAAGATTGCTTCTGTTAGTCCATCCTCGCTGCGGCCCATAACGTTAAATCCCGGAGCGGTATCCTTGATGGCCTGGTGGTGATGGCTGTTGACGCCAACCACATCCTTTCCGGTCAACTCACGCAGCGGGGTACCCGGTACCAGATAACATAGGTGAGATGTACGGTGATAGGGCTTTTCCATCCGGTGGGCAACCTCAGAGCGAATCTGAGCAGGAATATCCTGGTAAAGTGTACCGCCAAAGTAGACATTCATCACCTGAATACCCCGGCAGATGCCGAGTACAGGCATGTTCTTCGCAACTGCAAGATCCATCACACGATACTCATCCCGGTCCCGCTGAGCAGCGATGGAGACGGTATCATTCAATATTTCCTCACCGAACAACGCCGGATCCATATCGTTTCCGCCGGTAAGGAGCAAACCGTCACACTGATCCATAAGGAATGCAAGCTCATCGTCTGTCGCCTTCACCGGGATCAGCAGCGGTATGCCGCCAAAGGTCCGGATGGCATGGAAATAGCTCTCATTCAGAAAATGCCGGGGATTTTCGCTTTCCGGGTCAAAGGATCCGGTCAGGCCGATCACAGGTTTCTTCATATCACATATCTCCTTCTTGCCCGTGTCATGACTGAAGGGTATCTTCCTCCGCCCAGAGCAGCAGCCGCTGCATCATGCGCTCCAGAAATTCCGGATGATTGGCCGGTGATTCCACATCCTCACAGGGAACACTTTGTGTCCAGGGCAGCTCCACAGGGCCGATCCAGATAAAGAATGTCCGGTCATCCGCCCTTTCCGGTCGAAGGGGAACATCCTCCACGTGGAGAAAGGATCTGCCCTGCTTTACAATCTGTCCCGTGACCCGGTAGCATGCCGCCGCCAGCGTGGGTTCAAAGGGCATGACCTCACAGGGACCATTCAGATAGATACCGAACTTACCCAGCACCGGGCGCAGCATAGGCTGTGCCCGGTCTGCGTTTTCGTAGAAATTCATACAATAGGGACAGGTGCAGTGGTCTGTGGAGCATTTCATGGTATACTCCCAGGTGGCTTCCTCGTCCAACCGAAATTCCCAGTCAGCCAGCTTAATCCGCATCTTACTCTCCGGCTGCAGTGAGGATCAGCCGAACCAGCTCGTCCCTGCCATTTCCCTTCTCCGCGGAGAAGGGAATCACGGGAATGGTGTCATCCAGCTCCAAATCCTGGCGGATGGTCTTCAAATTGGGCTCCAGCTCACTCTTTTTCAGCTTGTCCATCTTATTGGCCACCACCACAAAGGGGCAGCCGCTGTCCAGGAACCACCGGGCCATGGTGATATCGTTATTCGTGGGCGGATGCCTGTAGTCTACGATCAGAACTCCCAGGTCGATCCGTCCCGCGGCAAAGTAATCCTCCATCAGCTTACCCCACCGGGCCTTCTCCTTCTCGGAGACCTTCGCGAACCCATAGCCGGGCAGGTCCACAAAATAGCATTTGCTATCCACCGTGAAGTAATTGACATGGATGGTCTTGCCGGGCTTGTCACCCACACGGGCGAAGTTCTTCCGCTGCAGGATCCGATTAATCACGGAGGATTTGCCCACATTGGACTTCCCCGCAAAGGCGATCTCAGGCAGTCGGTCTTTGGGAAAATCCTTGGGAGATGCAGCAGAAATCAGAAAATCCACTTTTTGAAAATTCATGATAGCTCTCCTTACTGCTGGATTCCGGCGGGGGTTCTCATTTCCTCCCGGTTGACAGCGGGATTCATCAGAACATCTTTCACGCCGGAATATGTAGGAATACTCACAAGTGCGGTTTCCAGAACCTGGTCCATGGTCCGGGCGACGACAAAGTGCAGCTTGGAACGGACCATCTGATCGATCTCCTCCAGATCGGAGGCATTATCAAAGGGAATGATCACAGTATCAATACCGTGGCGGAGAGCCGCCATGGTCTTTTCCTTCAGACCGCCGATGGGCATCACACGGCCCCGGAGGCTGATCTCACCGGTCATGGCCACATCAGACCGGACGGGGCGTCCGGTGAGGGCCGATACGATTGCGGTGCAGACGGTAATGCCGGCAGAGGGGCCGTCCTTGGGAACCGCGCCCTCGGGGAAATGGACGTGGATATCCTTGGTCTTGTAAAAATCAGTGGGCACATCCAGTTTGGCTGCGTTGGCACGGATGTAACTTACAGCGGCTTGGACGGATTCCTTCATGACAAGGCCCAGATTGCCGGTGAGCTCCAGTTTGCCGGAGCCTTCCATCACATTGACCTCCACTTCCAACGTTTCACCGCCCACGCTGGTCCAGGCAAGGCCCGTAACCAGGCCCACTTCGTTGCTGCGGGAGATATTGTCCCTGTGGAATTTTCGGATGCCGAGCACCTCTGTCACATTGGCAGGTGTCACGGTGATCCGCTTGGGCTGCTCCTGCTGCAGCAGCTTCATGGCTGCCTTTCGGCAAATTTCGCCGAAACGGCGCTCCAGCGTACGCACGCCGGATTCCCGGGTGTAGCCATCAATGATCTCACGAACGGCGTCATCGGTAACGCGAAGCTGTGACTTTTTAATTCCGTGCTTTTTCAGCTGCTTGGGGATCAGATGGTTCTTGGCGATCATCAGCTTTTCTTCATCCGTATAGGAATTCAGTTCAATGATCTCCATGCGGTCCAGCAGAGGCCGGGGCACCGTGTCCAGCGTATTGGCAGTGGTGATGAACATCACATCGGACAAATCAAAGGGAATCTCCAGGTAGTGATCCCGGTAGGTGGCATTCTGCTCGCCATCCAGTACTTCCAACAGAGCGGCACTGGGATCACCTCTGTGATCGTGGCCCAGCTTGTCGATCTCATCGAGAAGCAGCACGGGGTTACAGGAGCCGGCCTGGACGATGGCCTGCATGATCCGTCCGGGCATGGCGCCCACATAGGTCTTCCGGTGTCCCCGGATCTCCGCTTCATCGTGCACACCACCCAGGGCGATGCGGGCCATCTTCCGGTTCAGGCTGCGGGCAATGGAATGGGAAATGGAAGTCTTACCCACGCCGGGAGGACCCACCAGGCACAGGATCTGGGGAGGCATCTCCGGGGTCATCTGGCGCACAGCCAGGGTTTCCAGGATGCGCTGCTTCACCTTTTCCATGCCGAAGTGGTCGTTGTCCAGGATTTTCCTGGCAGCCTGAATATCAATTCTTTCCTTCGTTCTCACATTCCAGGGAATTTCCAGCACGCAGTCCAGATAATTGCGAAGAACGCTGGCTTCCGCGGAACCGAAGGGCTGCTTTTTCAGCTTGTCCACGTCCTTCAGCAGCTTCTTTTCCTGCTCCTCCGGCAGGGACAGGGAGCAAATTCTGGCAGTATACTGCTCGAACTCATCTGCGTCCACGTCCTCGCCCAGTTCCTCACGAATGGCACGCATCTGTTCCCGGAGGTAGTAATCCTTCTGGTTCTGATCCATGTTCGCCTTCGTGCGTTCCTGGATCTGAGCCTCCAGCTTCAGAACCTCCACCTCCTGGCGAAGCAGCTTGATCACAGCTTCCAGGCGGCGGGTGGGATTCATCTGGCAAAGAAGTTTACCCTTTTCCGTAAAGTCGATGCCTGAATTCTGAGCGATGGTATCGGCGGTGAAGCCGTTATTTTCGCTGGCGGACAGTCTCAGAAGAATGGTCTGGGCCGGGAACTCAGACAACTCCGCGTATTTGCTATAGAGGGAATTTGCCTCACGGCGCAGTGCCACAGAGCGGGTGGAATCCAGCTGTTCTGTCTCGGGCACGGAGCAAACCATGCCGCTTAAGTATGGGTCTGTCTGGTCCAGACTGGCGATACGGGCCCGGCAAAGGCCTGTGACCAGAACCCGGAGATTATCGCCATGGGTTTTCAGAACCTGCTTGACCTTGGCAACCACGCCGATGGTAAACAGATCATCCAGACCGGGATCATCCACCATCAGATCCCTCTGGGGGATCAGCAGAATATTCTGCTCCCCTTTCATAGCCGCTTCCAGCGCCCGAATGGACTTGGAACGGCCCACATCAAAATGTACAGTCTGGTCCGGGAACACTGCAAGACCGCGCAGGGCCAGAATGGGCAGTTTGCCGGAAATCATATAATCAGACAAGGGATTCTCCCTCCTTTGTTTGAAAATAAACAGGGGGTAGACATACTACCCCCTGCGAAAAATTATGTTATACCGCCCAGTGCTTCTCTGGGCCGGGCATTATCCCGCACAACTTTGGGATCTGCGCCCTCCACACACTCCGCGGTGATGATGACCTTCTTGATGGTCAGATCGCTGGGGATCACGAACATGATCTTGGTCATGATCCGCTCCATGATGGAGCGAAGGCCACGGGCACCGATCTGACGGTCCAGTGCCTTCTGGGCAATTGCCTCCAGGGCGGCGGGCTGAATCTCCAGTTCCACACCGTCGATCTTAAGAAGCTGGCGGTACTGCTTGGTCAGCGCGTTCTTGGGCTCCACCAGGATCCGGATCAGATCCTCCTGGCTCAGGCTCTGCAGGCAGGCAATCACAGGCACACGGCCCACCAGTTCGGGAATGATGCCGAACTTCAGCAGGTCCCGGGGTTCCGCCTGGCTGAGCAGCTTGCCCACATCCCGCTTCTTTCGGCTTTCCACAGGCGCATCAAAGCCAATGGCGCTCTTGTCGGTACGCTTTTCCACAATCTTATCCAGACCATCAAAGGCACCGCCGCAGATAAAGAGGATATTGGTGGTATCCAGAGGAATGGTCTCCTGCTGGGGATGCTTACGGCCGCCCTGAGGGGGCACATTGGCCACAGTCCCCTCCAGAAGTTTCAGCAGCGCCTGCTGGACACCTTCACCGGAGACATCGCGGGTGATGGAAGTATTTTCGCTCTTGCGGGCGATCTTATCCATTTCATCGATGTAGATGATGCCACACTGAGCCCGCTCCACATCGAAATCCGCAGCCTGGAGCAAACGAAGCAGAATATTTTCCACATCGTCGCCCACATAGCCAGCCTCAGTCAGAGTGGTGGCATCGGCAATGGCAAAGGGCACATTCAAAATCTTGGCCAGGGTCTGGGCAAAGAGGGTCTTGCCGCTGCCCGTGGGACCGATGAGCAGAATGTTACTCTTCTGCAGCTCCACATCGGAGTCTGCGCCAAAATAAATGCGTTTATAATGGTTGTAAACCGCGACAGACAACGCGATTTTCGCTTCGTCCTGGCCGATGATGTACTGATCCATGAAGTTTTTGATCTCCATGGGCGCGGGCAACCGGTCAGGCCGCGTCAATCCGCCGTCCAAATCGTATTCTTCCTTCAGCAGATCCCTGCATGCATCCACACAGTCACTGCAGATATACACGCCGGGTCCGGCAATCAACCGGGAGGCCTGATCCTCACGCCTTCCGCAGAAGCTGCAGCGAATCGGCTGCTCTGTTTTGTTCGCCATGATCTCAGGTCGCCTTTCTGATGAAAATTAGTGGTGAGTCAGCACCCGGTCGATCAGGCCAAACTCCAGGGCCTCCTGGGCGCTCATGAAATTGTCACGCTCACATGCAGCGGTAACTTCCTCAATACTCTTACCGGTATTTTCAGCCATGATCTTGTTCATGCGGGACTTGATGGTTTCCAGTCTCTTCAGATGGATGGCCATGTCCGTAATCTGGCCCTGGGTGCCGGCAGAGGGCTGGTGGATCATGATTTCAGCGTTGGGCAGAGCCATGCGCTTACCGGGAGTTCCCGCGCTCAGCAGGAAGGCGCCCATGGATGCAGCCATGCCCACACAAATGGTGGCAACATCGCACTTGATGTAGCGCATGGTGTCAAAAATGGCCATGCCTGCGGTGACAGAGCCGCCTGGGCTGTTAATATAGAACTGGATATCCTTGTCGGGGTCCTGAGCTTCCAGATAAAGAAGCTGTGCCACTACAAGAGAAGCAGTGGTATCGTTGACCTCTTCGGACAGGAAAATAATGCGATCGTTCAGCAGACGGGAAAAAATATCGTAGCTGCGCTCGCCGCGGCTGGTCTGCTCAACAACGTAGGGTACTAATGCCATGGTGATGTCTCCTTTCAGGGTGTTACGAAACATTCTAACCATTCATGAGGAAGGTTATTCCTCGCCGTGAAATAAATGGGGATAATAAACAGATTGCCTCGCCGGCAAAAGCCGGCGGGCAAGAAATTCTGTTTCAAATACGGATTAGGCGTTCTCCTCAGCCTTGGGAGCCACAGCGACGGCAGAGCCGGAGATGACCTGGATAGCCTTACGGGTCTGCAGGGAAGCCTTGACCTCCTCAGCAGAGACCATTTCCTTGATCTTGGCAACCTCCAGCTCGTACTGCTTTGCCAGGGTATCAAACTCAGCATTCATCTCGTCCTCGGACACTTCGATGCCCTCGGCCTCAACGATCTTCTCCAGGGTCAGGTTGATCTTAGCCTGCTTCTCGGCAGCGGGACGGAAAGCGTTGCGCATGGTGTTCACATCGCCGCCCATCATCTTGGCGTAAGCTTCCATGGAGTAGCCGCTCATCTGCAGCTGATAACCGAAACGCTCCATCTGGTTGTCCAGCTCGGACTCGATCAGAGCCACGGGCATATCGACGGTGATGTTCTCGGCAGCCTTCTCAACGCAGGCGTTTTCGAAAGCCTGGTCGATCTGCTTCTGTGCGCGCTCCAGAGCCTTCTCGCGGATGTCAGCCTTCAGAGCATCCAGGGTCTCGAACTCGGAGACGTCCTTGGCGAACTCATCGTCCAGAGCGGGAACGTTGGTCACGGTGACCTTGTTCACCTTGACGTGGAACACAACGGGCTTGCCGGCCAGCTCAGCGGCGTAGTCCTCGGGGAAGGTGATATTAATATCCTTCTCCTCGCCGGCAGCCATGCCCACGACCTGCTCCTCAAAACCGGGAACAAACTGGCCGGAGCCCAGCTTCAGGTCGAAGTTCTCGCCCTTGCCGCCGTCGAAAGCCACGCCGTTGTCGAAGCCCTCGAAGTCGATGTTGGCGGTGTCGCCCAGCTCGGCGGCGCGCTCAACGGTCTCGGTGGAAGCAACGTTCTGAGCCATCTGATTCAGCTCGGCAGCGACCTGCTCATCGGTAACGGTAGCCTCAGCCTTCTCGACCTCCAGGCCCTTATACTGGCCCAGGGTAACCTCGGGGTAGACCTCGGTGGAGATGGTCAGAGTGACGATGCCCTCTTCGGAAATGTCCATGTTGTCCAGGGTGGGACGGCCGATGGCCTTGAACTCCTGAGAAGCAATTGCGCCGTCGTAGATCTCGGGGAAGATCTCCTCCAGGCCGTCTTCATAGAAAACGTAGGAGCCATACATCTTCTCGATCATCTTCCGGGGAGCCTTGCCCTTACGGAAGCCGGGGATCTGGATCTGCTTGCGGGCCTTCAGGTAAGCGGCGTTGACGCCCTTCTCCATCAGTTCCTTGTCGATCTCAACGACAACGGTAGCCTTATTGCCGTTTCTTTCAATGTTCTTGACAGTCATGTTAAGTAATCCTCCTAAAATTGATCCGTATAAGTAGACCATTTTGTATTTTTACATTAGCCGATTTATTCTAACAGAAAAGAAGGCGATTGTCCACACTTTTCTGAAAAAAGTTTTATGAAATTACCTTGAATGGCTTAAAATCCATGTAATCCGCAGCCACCAGCCGGAAATCCACCCCGTCCCAGAGACCCTCCACAGCCAGCTTATGGCTTCCGGAGTGAAGATGTCCATAGAAGCAGCGACGTACCTGGTATTTTTCCAGCAGATCAAGAATCTCCTGACAGATATAGCCCTTGTACCGGGGCGGATAGTGAAGAAAAACCATCTTCTCCTTCTCCCCTGCTGCTTTTAAAGATGCTTCCAGCCGGATCAGCTCACGTTTGAAGACTTTTTCGTCATGGCTGCCGCTGCGCTCCTCCTCAAAAAACCATCCCCGGGTACCGCAGATAGCCCAGTCGCCGTATTCGTAGCAATTGTTATTGAGGATGTACATATTCTCGAAACCGTTGGCTTCACAGAATTTATAGAACTTGGCCGCGGTGCTCCACCAGTAATCGTGGTTTCCTTTGAGGATGATCTTTTTTCCGGGTATGGCGTTGATCCAGGAAAAATCCGCTTTGGCGTTTTCCAGATCCAGCGACCAGCTCAGATCTCCAAGCAGCACGGTGGTATCTTCCTCTGTGATCACGGACATGCCCTGTTTCAGCTTGTCCATATAGCCTACCCAGGCACCGCCGAACACGTCCATAGGCTTCGGCGCTCCCAGACACAGATGCAGATCTCCAATTGCGTACAGTGCCATGGGGCACCTCCTCTCAATAATTAGACTTTACGTTCTGCCAGATGCAGTACACGCAGGGCGTTATTCCAGAAAATATCCTGGACTGTCGCCTTCGATACGCCCCGTTCAATCAGCCGCCGGGACAGTGCAGGAAAGCTCTGTACACCCCGGAAGCCCTCAGGCATACGGTCGATACCGTCCAGATCGCCGCCCAGGGCCACATGTGCACAGTCGGGGTCCAGTTCCAGGAAATGCAGGATGTGGTCACAGGCAGTATCCACCGTAGGCTTCTCCCCCACAAATTCCGCGCAGAGGTTGAAGCCAGCCACACCGCCTGTCTCGCAGATAGCCCGGAACATATCATCCGTCAGATTCCGGCTCTCGGGCCAGACAGCACGGGAATCGGAATGGGTGGCGATGACGGGACCTTCCGTGATCTTCACGATATCCCAGAAGCCTTCATCGCTGATGTGGCTCACATCCACAAGATAGCCTAAACGCTGAGCCTCCCGGACAAATTCCCTGCCCTGATCAGTCAGACCACCGCCGGTCCGGTGGGAACCGGTCAGAGGATTGCTCTCGTTCCAACCCAGACTTACCACCCGGAAGCCTGTTTTATAAAGCTCTTCCAGTCTGGATGCATCGTATCCGATGCCGGCGGTGCCTTCCAGGGTCAGAATGGCGGACATTTTCCCCGCCTCCAGGTTATCCCGCAATTCCTGCACACTGTACGCCTGGTGAATCAGATCCGAATTGGCTTCCAGCTCCTTTTTGATAACGGCCAGCTCCCGCTCAAAGACAGTTACGGGAGACACACCGCCCCACTGCTCCATAAAAGGTGTGGTGAAGCAGGCAAAGCACTGGGCATAACCGTCCAGAGTGGAGGCCCGCTCCAGGTCAATGTGGCCTTCGTTTCGACGCAGGCTGCCCTGGGTGTTCATATCCTTGCCCAGCAGTGCCAGGGCGGTATCGCAGTGAAAATCAAAAACAGGAAATTTCATTGGAACGCATCCTCCATATGGTAAATCTCCGGACGAACCGTGGCGGTTCCCTCCGGGGCGTAGATTTCGATCACATCAAAGCGGGGCTGCAACGAAGTGGGATTTTCCGATAAATACATGGACGCTGTCATGCGGATCCGGTCCTGCTTGCGGCGATCCACATACTCCATGGCCCGGGCAAAATCCGGGGACTTTCGCAGCTTGACCTCCACAAAAACCAAAAATTTCCGGTCTGCAACGATCAGATCGATCTCACCGAAGCGGCAGGAATACCCCGCTGCCTGCAGCTTATACCGCTTTTTCCGCAGATACTCCGCCGCCAGGGCCTCACCCCAGGCGCCGCTTAAATTACCTGCCTTCATAGAACTTTTTCAGGAAGCTCCGGCGGTGGGCTTCGCAGGCACCGTGCTCGGTCAGTGCGGCGTAATGGGCCTTGGTGCCATAGCCCTTGTGGATTTCGAAACCGTACTGGGGATATTTTGCGGCCAATTCTTCCATATACATGTCACGGGTAACCTTGGCAAGGACGGAAGCGGCGGCAATATTGGCGCTTCGGCTGTCGCCCTTCACCACGGTCATCACTGGAAGACCAAAATCCTTCTCCCGGTTGCCGTCAATGATGGCAAAGCTTGCCTTGCCCTCCAATTGGTCGATGGCCCTCTGCATGGCCAGGAAGGTAGCCTGGAGGATATTGATCTCGTCGATCTCCTGTTCCGAGGCAAAGGCGATGCCGTAGGCGATGGCTTTCTCTTTAATAACAGGGAACAGCTCCCGCCGCTTCTTGTCGGTGAGCTTCTTGCTGTCGTTTAATCCCGGAATCTCCAGATTCTCCGGCAGAATCACGGCGGCGGCGCAGACAGGTCCCGCAAGGGGGCCGCGGCCCGCTTCATCCACACCGCAAATGCCGGTAATGCCTTGAGACATCAGTCCTTTTTCGATTTCCCACATATCGATCTTATCCATCTTTATTCCTCCTCGGGCAGTTCCAGGGTGAATTTACCCAGCTTGCCGCTGCGGAATTCATCCATCAGAACCTTGGCCATCCGCTCCAGATTCACCTCCGCCCGGGCCATCAGATAGCCCCGGTTGCGGCCTGCCATTTCCAGCAGCTCCCAGCCGGGAGTACCCACGGGAGCTTCCACCTTGTAGCGCTCTTTCAGCGTCTGGGGATAGAATTTATTCAGCAGCTCCATAAGACGGCAGGAAAGCTCCTCAATGTCAATAACGCCTTCCTTCACGGCGCCGGTATAGGCCAGCATCATGCCCACTTCCGGGTCCTCGAACTTGGGCCAGAGGATGCCGGGAGTATCCAGCAGCTGCAGCGTGGAGTCCACGGTGACCCACTGCTTGCCCCGGGTGACGCCGGGACGATTCTCTGCCTTCGCACCCTTGCGGCCGGAGATCTGGTTGATCAGGGTGGACTTACCCACATTGGGAATACCAACGATCATCACCCGCAGGGGCCGGTTCATGCCCCGGGCGGCATCCCGCTCCAGCTTTTCGGCGCAGGCAATCCGGGCAGCGGGGTTAAAATCGGCGATACCCTTCTTGGTCTTGCAGTCGGTGGCGATCACCGCCATTCCTTTCTTTTTAAAATATTCCTTCCACTTCTTTGTGGCATTGGGATCCGCCAGATCCATCCGGTTCAGCACAATGATACGGGGCTTGCTGCCGCAGATGCTGTCGATATCCGGGTTCCGGGAGGACATGGGGATCCGGGCATCCACGATTTCACAGACCGCATCCACCTGTTTCAGATCTGCTTCGATCTGACGACGGGTCTTGGTCATGTGTCCGGGATACCACTGAATATTCATCTGTTCTCTTTCCATTATTCAATAACTCCAATTCGTGTATAATCACGGGGCTGGGGGTTGCGGATGTCATTGGTGCCGGGAATAACCAAAAAAATGGCCTTTCCCAAAATTTCCCGGGTATCAATCAATCCGATCTCCGGATAGCGGCTGTCCCGGGAAATATTGCGGTTATCACCCATGGCAAACACACATCCCTTTTCCACAGTCCGCGGAAACTGCATGCCGCCGTTGGTTGTGGTCAAGGTGTTCGTATATGGTTCATCCATGGCGATGCCGTCCACATAGACGATACCCGCATCAAAATCGATATCTACAGTCTGACCTTCCGTGGCGATCACCCGTTTTACAAAGGCCTTCCCATCGTCAAAGGAATCCTTGCTGACCACGATAATATCTCCCTGCCGGGGATTATGATAAAAAGAGTTGCTCAGCAGCAGCAGATAATCCCCATCCAGAAGCGTCATATTCATGGAGGTGCCGGATACCACTACCACACGAAAAATAAGCAGCAGTGCAACCATCAGCACACACAGCAGGTAGACGATATCATGCAGATAAAGGATAATGCTCTTTTCCGTGGATATCGGCTCTTCCTGCTTTTTATGTTTCTCCTGGGACATAAAGCATCCCTCCAGATTTCAAACTTAAAAAGATATTACAATTAATCATAGCACATGGAACTGGGATTTTCCAGCCGAAAAATCGTTTTCTCTGAAAAATCCTCCGGAAAACATAAAAAGAGAGGGCGCAATGCCCTCTCTTTTTACGGTTGAGAAAATTACACTCTCTCCTTGATCTTGGCTGCCTTGCCCATGCGGTCACGCAGGTAGTACAGCTTTGCACGACGGACCTTGCCCTTACGGACGGTCTCAATCATAGCAACGTTGGGAGAATGCAGGGGGAAGACCTTCTCGCAGCCGACGCCGTAGGAGATACGACGGACGGTGATGGTCTCGTTGATGCCGCCGTGCTTACGGGCAATGACGGTGCCTTCGAAAACCTGGATACGCTCGCGGGAGCCTTCCTTGATGCGCACATGAACGCGGACAGTGTCGCCGACCTTAGCCTCGGGCAGCTGCTCCTTCATGTACTGGCTGTTCAGAGCCTTAACTAAATCCATAATAATGTCCTCCTTGAGTATTAGGCGTTCATAAACACATCTTTGTGCCAGAGGACTCACCTTGATTTCAGACCGATTTATATTAGCACAACGCTTTCGAAAAATCAAGTATTATTTTCAGAATTTTTCTCATTTTTTCGGTATTTTTCCTTGATTTGACAAAGGTCCGTTTCGGGGATATAATGTAGGAAATTGATTGGGAGCTTACACTATGTCCAGACTTATTCTTTGCATATTTGCATTGTCCTTGCTGCTGTGTGCCTGCAGCACTTCTCCCGCGGAAACCACCGTTCCGGAGCCGACGCTATGCAGCCACCTCTGGCAGGAGACCGACTGCGTCACCCGCTCCGTCTGCATCAAATGCGGACTGGAAGGTGCCTGCGGTGACCACTGGTTCTCCCCTGCCGGCTGCGAATACCTCGGCGTCTGTGCCGTGTGTGATGCGGAGCTTCCGGCGCTGGGACACGACCTGGTGGAGGCGGACTGCCTGGCTCCTGTCCGCTGCAGCCGCTGTGCATATACGCAAGGCCTTGCCCTGGGCCATGAGGGTGAAGATATCTGCCTGCGGTGCGGCATTTCTCTGCTGCCTAAATTTGAGATCGTCATGGAGCCCGGCACCATTCAGCGGGATACCGGCGCAACCTTCGCATTCATGGGTGATCCCGATACCCTTTACTCCATTACCGTTTATGTGAAATCCGGTGCTTCCAAGGCAAAGGGGCTGGACCCCAAGCTGTCTGACGAGACAGGCTACGTCAGCTGGAGCTGGTGGGTTGGTGAAAATTCCACCCCCGGCACCTACAAAATTGTGATCGTCAGCGAACGTATGCAGCAAATTCTGGAATATACCATTACGGAGTAAATGAGGAGCGCATATGCGCTCCTCTTACTTTTTAAAGATTGTAGTAACGGTCGAATTCAGCAGGATTGGGGATTTTTGCCAGTTCTGCGCACTCGGCACGCTTATTTTTGATAAAGTTCTGAATCAGAATCTCGGGGAACACACCACCTGCGGTCAGATAGTCATGGTCTGCTTCCAGGGCGTCCAGAGCCGATTCCAGGGTGGTGGGAAGACCCTTCAGCTTCTTCTTTTCCTCCTCGGGGAGGTTAAAGAGGTTCATATCATAGGGACCCCAACCGTTTTCATGGGGATCGATCTGATTCTTGATGCCGTCGATGCCTGCCATCAGAATTGCGGCGTAGCAGAAATAGGGATTGCAGGTGGCATCGGGATTCCGCAGTTCAAATCGCCGCTCCTTCGGGGTCTTGGCATAGGCGGGAATGCGGATAACCGCGGAACGGTTGGAAGTGGCATAGCCAACGGTAACGGGAGCCTCAAAGCCCGGTACCAGTCGCTTGAAGGAGTTTGTGCTGGGATTTGTAATGGCGCAGAGTGACGCAATGTGCTTTAAGAGACCGCCCATGAACCAGTGGGCTTCCTTGCTCAGATGGGAGTATCCATTGTCGTCTGAGAAAACCGGCTCACCGTCCTTCAGCAGGAGCATGTGAACGTGCATGCCGGAGCCGGCCTCGCCGTAGACAGGCTTGGGCATCAGGGTGGCGCTGTAGCCGTGCTTCAGGGCAGTATTTCGGATAATGTACTTGATCATCATGGAGGCATCCGCCATGGCAGACATCCGGCCCAGCTTGGGTTCGATCTCAAACTGTCCGGCTGCACCCACCTCGGGATGGTGGTACTTGACAGGGATTCCCGCCTGCTCCATCAGCATAACCATCTCGCTGCGGCACTCATAGGTGGGGTCAAAGGGCTTGGCGATATGGTAATTCTTCTGCTTGGGGACAACCACACCCTGGCCCTGCGTATAGCTGTTCCAGTGGGACTGGGCATAATCCAGGTGCATGCCGATGGCATTGGGGCGGATCTCCCATCCGGCCTGGTCGAAGAGGTAAAATTCAAATTCCGGCAGGATCAGCATGGTATCGGCAATACCGGAATCCTTCAGATACTGCTCCGCCGCCAGAACGATGTTCCGGGGATACTGAGCCAGGGGACGATTCTCCGGGGAATCGATGATCATAGCGTTGCCGGTCATGGAGAGGGTCGGTACTGTGCAGAAGGGGTCGATGACCGCAGTATTGGGATCGGGTATGAAGACCATATCGCTCTTCTCCACCACAGCGTAGCCGTAGTTGGAGGCATCGAAGCCGATGCCGTCACGCATCAGTTCCTCGCCGAAGTCATGGGCAGGGATGGTCACATGGCGGAACTGGCCGTGGATGTCCACCATCTTAAAGTCCACCATCTCAATGCCGTTTTCCTGAATCATGGAAATAACGTCCTGTACGGTTTTCATATTATAAACTCCTCTCATATTTCTTTGCGGAGGTCAATTACAAATCTATTATAATTATCAGAATGAATTCAGTCAACGAAAAGATGGTTTGCCAGCTTATTTTGGCGCGATCTTCGCAGGACGCGAAATGCGTCGTGACTTACGGACGCATCTATGGTATATTTTTCAAAAAGGAGGCGCGCTTATGGACCAGTTTCACGGTAATTTAAAGATGATGCGAATCCGTCGGGATCTGACGCAGGATGAGCTGGCTCGACGGATGAACGTAACCCGCCAGACCGTCAGCGGATGGGAGACAGGCAGGCGGCAGCCGGACCTGGACACCTTAAAAAAACTGGCACAAGTGCTGAATGCGGATATCCAGGAATTGATTTATGGCAGCAATCCAGAAACTTACACCAAATTCCAGAGAAAATTTGTAATCCGTACGACACCATGGGCCGTGACCTTAGCAATACTGCTGCTATTACGGCTTCTTATCTGGCCCCGGTTCAAAGTTCTGTGCGCAACCAATCATTGGGGAGGCGCCTTGTTCTCCTGCCATTATGTGCTTCCCGTAGTGGGAGCCTTTGCCTTTGGCGCATTGATCCCCTCACTTCTTCAGCTGTTCATACCTATTCGTTTAAGGAAGCGGCTGGCTGTGCCGCTCCTCGTTGCCGGTGTGGCTGCACTGATTCCTGCCATCCTGTTTTGGCTTGGCGTATTGCATTTGAGCACAAACTTCCTCTTCTCATTTGGATTTGCTTTCATACTATATATCCTGCCCTTTGTTTCCGGGATTTGCATATCATCCGGAGCAACATGCGAAGTTATTTGTTAATGATTTGGTCCGAGTGTCGAGATTCGTTAGCATTTTTTCTTTTCAGAATGGCAAGAAAAATAAATGAGTGGCTAGTTCAAGCAGATGTCGGCAATACGCGTCCACATTGCAGTTAATCTTATGTTTGATTGCCCAATATCTGCCGAATTCGTTCAATCTGATCCGGTGTCAGATCTGCCTGACCTTCTTCGCACCGGGCATAGCCTTGAGTTAGATTCACACCATAGGGTTCAGCAAACTCAGTTTTAACAGTGAACTCCGGCGCACAGCGGCAAACATGCATTGGATCATACTTCAGGTTAATCAGAATATCTGTTAGGTTCACAGAGTCACTGCCCATGAAAGTGTATTCCTTGTCAACCAGGACGATGGTTGTCATCGTATTGCCACAGTAGCCAGTGACAGGATCATCGACGGTCTGAGGATTCTCTGCCAGAGTATGGCTGTGATCGTCTTTGATCACGTAGAAACCGTAGTGGACGGTACCTTCCGCAGCCAGGTTCTCCCCCGACCACTTGGCAACAACTTCATAAATATAGCCACCATCCTTCAGCTCCAGCTTATTTCCGCTGAGGGTAGCATTCTCTTCTTCAGCATCAACCTTACCCCAGTAAGCATCGCTCCAACAGCGAATAGTAATTTCTTGAGGTTCAACATCGAAATACAGTTCGACAGTCCTATCGGCTGTGGTCATAGGAATCAGGAACTCCTGCCATTCCAGTGGATGGGAGCTGTCTGCACAGACACCGGTTTGGGTACCGTCGCCATTGTAATAGGTCCAGGAATATGTACCCTTATTAGCCACAATACCGATGCAGGTACTGTCCAAGACCTTCAATTCGGGAGGCTCAGTAGAGGTAGGCTTGGAGGCACCGTTGCTGCCGGGAGCATTTACCGGATCCGGTTCATCCTCCGCAGGGCAGCTGATTTGACCGGAACTTTGGCAAGCAGTCATTGCTAAAATCAGTATGACCGTAAGCAAAATAGAAAGTAGTTTCTTCATATCAATCACCATTCACATTCATCATGGTGCCGAAGAAGAAGGGCAGATTGGTCTCGCAGTCGATGAGCATATAGACGAACGGTCGATCCAGAACAACTTCCTTAAATTCCACGATCTCCATGGCCCCTTCTGCAACCATTTCCACGGCGGTGGCAGCACCGGCTCGGGTACCCTGCTCAGAAACGGAGATAAATGTCTTATGCAGTACACGGTTAATGCAGATGTTCATACCGTCCACATTGTAGGTTCCCAGTCCGGAGAAGTCAGCGACCTGCCAATCAAAAGCATCTGTCATACCCATTTCTTGCAGGACTTCGCTCATCTCGATGCCATATTCCGTTTCAAACTTTGGGATAGAAGCAAAGACCGTAAGATCCTGAGGGTTATTCAGGAGATCACGCAGATGCTCACCGGTCAAGCTGTCCACATACTGAGAAACCGTTACACCATCATTGGGCAGCATGGCCACAAATGCGTATTTTCTATCCTTATAGTACTTAATAAAGCCTGTGGCCAGAATGTCTTCCAGGTAGGTGTGCTCCTCGGAGTGCATCATATCCACATCCTGGCGTGTGCCATCTTCCATGGTGAAGCGTCCCTCTCGAATCTGGTGTTCCTCATACTCATCAGCCCATTTTGCATCAAAGGCAAGGGCATTGACCAAGTACATGATAGCTTCGTCAGGGATCTCATCCAGGATTTCCGGAATCATACCGTCGGTATGCTCCTTGACCCAGTTGTTGATGTCATTGCGGGTGCCCTCGTCAAAAGCTGCCTTGTAAGCTCCGGCACCATAATAATCTGCATTGGTCTGCAGAAAGCTCTGCTCGACCGCAAAATTGGGATCATCCTTGAACCAGATGGAATTTGCCAAACTCATTTTGTAGTCCTTGCTTTCCGGCAGCAGGTCAAGATATGCAAGCATATAGGAATTCAGGTTATCGACATCCATGCCCAGCACCTGCTCCATCTGAGCAAGGGTCTCGCCGTCGGCACCATTGGCGGTCATGGCCAGTGCGTAGAGTACGGACAAAGGAGAACTCAAGGTGTTCTCCCCCTCCTCCATACTGGTTTTGAACAGCCGGACACCGAAATCCGCTGCAGCAGCCGCTCCGGCGTCCATATCGGGCAGGACATCCACTGCCTTGGCAGGAACATCCTTCATAAGATCATTGGCACTTACCTGGCTGCAGGCTGTCATACCCAAGCTAAAAGCAAGCACAAGCAATAAAGCAATCAACTTTTTCATGTTCATTATCCTTTCTAAGGGGCTGTTTCAGGTGCATCTGCCTCCTGAATAATATCTACTATGATAGTACCGGTTTCTCTGTCATACTCAATGAACTGAACGAGAACATAGGAACCGGAATAATCGGTCTTGGAATCAGCAGACATGGAAGGATTACCATCTGCGGTTTCATGCCGTGTTCCATCAGCAACTACCACATTCAGTTCCATACCGATTTCAAAAATATCAGTATCAACCAGCTGAGCGACGGTACCAATAAATCCAAGGTCCGTCATATCTTCGACGTAAAGAATCACAGAAGGAACTTCTTCCGCGGGGCCTTCTGCAGGAGTGCTGATTTGAGACTCCTGATCTACTTTATCTTCAATTACACCTTCAGGCATGGCATCTGCAGCGCCCTCCCCTGTAATGCCTTCAGTTTCTCCTCTCAGGTAGGGCTGCAGGTTATACAGACTGAAAATGATCAGACACAGACAGGCGGCCATGGAGGCAACCTTGATCCAGGGAGACACAACGCGCTTGGGATAGGCCCTGTTCTCAGCCTCATCCACGAAACGCTCATCCACATAGCTCATGCCTTCAAAGAGGTCTTTTCCGCTCATACGTAGATCCCCTCACTTTCCAAAAACAGTTGCAGCTTGTTTCTAGTTCGGTGGAGCTGGGTCTTTACCTTACTCTGAGAGATATTATACCGGGCTGCGATCTCCTGAACGGAATCGGTATACCAGTACCGGCGCATGAAAATCAGGCGGCTCTCCACAGAAATGCTGTCCAGAAACCGATTCAGTACCCTCCCGATTTCTTCACCTTCCAGCCTTCTCTCATGGGACCGGTCAGGGATACAGGCTTCCATCTCCTGTGTCAGACTGACCACGTCAGCAGTCCTCTTGGCAGCAGAATTCCACTGCAGCTTGCTGAGCGAGAAATTACGGCAGATCTTCGCCAAGTAAGCAAAGAAGTAATTCGGCATCAAAGGCGGAATGGTTTCCCAAGCCCTCATATATGTATCACTCACACTTTCTTCTGCATCCTGATTGGAGTGCAGGATCTTGTCGGAGATCGCATACAGCTTACGGCCATAAACTGCATCCGTCTCCTGAATTGCATTTTCGTTTCTTTCCCAGAACAGCGCTATAATCTGAGAATCGGTCATGAGGTTCACCTCCGGTCACTCTTCTTCCTCAACCCTAATGATTGATTTTTGTCTTGAAAGGTTACACCCATCATAACAAAAAATCGCAGAAATTAAAACCTCAAGGAAATCTTTCATCATTTGTTCTCGGTACATTTAAATTCTGTTTATTGTCCAGTCATAATCTGACATTATGATTATGTCATGAAAGACAGCGGAAGCCGTGAGCCGTTGACCTTTCTCCTCTTTTCTGCCTCTCTTCTTTCCAAAACCAAATGAAGACCCCGCTGCACCTCAAAATGCAGCGGGGTCTTCTATGTCATTCATTATGTTTTACCTATCTTTTCAGGACTCTCCATCCTCGACTTTCATAATCACCTTCAGACGATAGGTAAGTTTTCCAGTTTCCAGTTCATCTCTATCAATAACAGCAATTCCAAGCTGCGCGGCACGATGCCGGGCTGCAGCGTTGCACCGTCCTGTTGAGACAATAGCAGCTTTCGCACCCTTTCCGCCAAAGCGGTCCCGCAGGATCGCAAGCTCATTGAGTGCCTCTGTCTTGATATCACTGACCTTGCAGCTGATAAACAGCGGGACAACGCCCCTGGAAGCCATGACATCGATCTCGTTGATCACACTGGCGTGTCCAAGAACTTCATTCCAGCGAACCACAGCACTGCTGATAATATCGTTGAAAATGTTGGCGTCCAGACAGGCTTTATATACATAAAGCTCCAGAACACTGCCCACATCCCGCAGCCAAGCCCGGGTATTTCCATCCCGGAAACGGAAAGAGACCCTTTCTCCGGAAACAATTTCGAGATCACGAAGGAAACCAATCCGCTCAAATTCCTGCAATGCATCTTCTTTTGCGCTGATCTTTCCGCCCCGTTCGCCCTTGACGGTATAGTTACCTCGCACATCCATTGAAGGAGCCTGTCCATATTCAGCCGGAGACACCCGCTGCATATAAGTAATGATGTTCGACCAATTACGGCGGTAGTGCAGGAAGCAATCAAAGAACGGATCGATATCGTCTAAATACGCTTTTAAGATCCCGTTATCTACCCGTCCGGGGAGCAATGTGCCGCCTGTCATAAGGAAGAAATCTTTTACAGAATATAAAATATTGCATGGCAAATTTTCCGCAAACTCCGCTCCGGAGATATTGTAGAACCGATTCTTTTTGCGGGAGTAAGTGAAAACACGCACATTGGCCTTTGCAGCAAAAAGACCTGCGGCAAAGAGTTCCGCGTCACTGCCGCCCGTAACATCCATCGCGCAGTCTGGATACTTTTCG
>JAZQEP010000093.1:0-17969 GCA_045539075.1 Faecousia sp.
CCTCCAGGCGCTCCTTGATGGAGGGGCCGATGGTGCGGTAGTAAGCAGCCATTTCGCAGATCAGCATGGAGCCGACAACGGCGTCCTTATCGCGGTCGTAGGGACCTGCCAGGTAGCCGTAGGACTCCTCGAAGCCCAGGATGAAGCGCCCGACTTCATTATCAGCCTCCAGACGGGCGATCTGATCGCCGATCCACTTGAAGCCGGTCAGCACGTTGCGCATCTCCACGCCATAGTTGGCAGCGACAGCGTCGGCCAGAGGAGTGGAAACCAGGGACTTGACAGCCACGACGTTCTTGGGCATGGTGCCCTTCTCGATGCGGCCCTGTGCGATGTAGTCCAGCAGCAGGACGCCCACTTCGTTGCCGGAGACCAGCTCATAGGAGCCGTCGGGACACTTCATAGCGATGCCAACACGGTCGGCATCGGGGTCGGTGGCCAGCATCAGGTCAGCGCCGGTCTCGGTAGCCAACTTCAGGCCCAGCTCCAGAGCCTCGAAGATTTCGGGGTTGGGATAGGGGCAGGTGGGGAAGTTGCCGTCGGGATACTTCTGCTCGGGAACGATGGTGATGTCATCGATGCCGATGTCGTTCAGAATCCGGGTAACGGGAACCAGACCGGAGCCGTTCAGGGGAGAGTAGACCAGCTTCAGACCGGCGGTCTTGCACAGGCCGGGACGGACCTGGCAGGCCTTGATGGCGTCGTACAGGCCTTCCTTGCAGTCATCGCCCACATACTCGATGAGGCCCTGAGCCAGACCTTCCTCGAAGGAGATCAGCTTGGCACCGGTGAGAATATCGGTGTTCTGGATCTCGGCGTAGACAACAGCGGCGGCATCGTCAGTCATCTGGCAGCCGTCGGGGCCGTAGGCCTTGTAGCCGTTGTACTTGGCGGGGTTGTGGGAAGCAGTGATCATGACACCGGCGTTGGCGCCATAGTAACGGGTGGCGAAGGACAGTGCAGGAACGGGCATCAGAGCGTCGTAGATGCGGACCTTGATGCCGTTGGCAGCCAGAACCCGGGCAGTCTCCTTGGCGAAGACGTCGGAGTTGATACGGCTGTCGTAGGAAACAGCAACCAGCTGATTGCCGCCCTGGGTCTTGACCCAGTTGGCCAGGCCCTGAGTGGCCTGACGGACGACGTAGATGTTCATGCGGTTGGAGCCGGCGCCCAGAACGCCGCGCAGGCCTGCGGTACCGAAAGCCAGGGAGACAGCAAAACGCTCCTTGATTTCGTTCTCGTTGCCCTCGATCTTCTTCAGTTCCTCGGTCAGAGCGGGATCTTCCAGAGAGGCCTCCAGCCAGCGCTTGTAATCATCCATGTACATATGATATCACCTTGTCCTTTATTATTTTAATGGGTTTTACGCTTTTTGCACAAATATACTATAACCCATTTGCTCCGGCTTGTCAATGTTGTATTATACAGAACTCGTCTCGAAGTGAAATTCCACTTGACACATCTGTTATGACTGTATATACTATACATATACAGTTTAGGAGGTGCGCAATTGCATATACTCATTGATAATAAGTCCGGCGCTCCTATTTATGACCAGATCTACACCCAGATCAAGCAGCAGATCATCGCGGGGGACCTGAGAGAGCATGAGATGCTCCCCTCCATTCGGGGGCTGGCCAAGGATCTGCGGATCAGCTTCGTCACCACCAAGCGGGCCTACGAGGAGCTGGAAAAGGACGGCTTTTTATACACCATTCCTGCCAAAGGCTGCTTCGTGGCACCGAAAAATGTGGAGCTTCTGCGGGAGGAGAATCTGAAAACCATCGAGGAACATATGGAAGCCATTGTACAGTTGGCTTCCAGCTGCAATCTGAGCAAGCCGGAACTGCTGGATATGTTCAAATTCATTCTGGAGGATCAGCCATGAACGCACTGGAAATTAAGAGTTTATGCAAAGCCTTTCCGGGCTTTCAACTGGATAATTTGAATCTGACCCTACCCAGCGGCTGCATCTTAGGCCTCATCGGCGAGAACGGCGCGGGCAAGAGCACCACCATCAAGCTGATTTTAGACCTGATCCGGGCAGACAGCGGCTCCATCACCATTCTGGGGCAGGCGCATACCAAGCTGAACCGGGAGGATATCGGCGTGGTGCTGGACGAGGTGGGCATTCCGGAATGCCTGACCGCATCCCAGGTGGGCAAGGTGATGAAAAACACTTTCCGCAATTGGAATCCGCAGCGGTTTGATACCCTGCTCCGGGATCTTTCCCTGCCGGACAACAAGCCCTTCAAGGACTTCTCCCGGGGCATGAAGATGAAGCTGGGCATCGCCGTGGCTATGAGTCATGGGGCTAAGCTTCTGATTCTGGACGAGGCCACCTCGGGCCTGGACCCGGTGGTCCGGGATGAGGTGGTGACCATGCTCAGCGAATTCACCCGGAACGAAGGGCATTCCATTCTGATCTCGTCCCACATCGTCAGCGACCTGGAAAAGCTCTGCGACTACATCGCCTTCCTTCACAAGGGCAGACTGATGCTGCTGGAAGAAAAAGATATCTTGCTTGCAAAATACGGCATCGTCTACTGCACCCACGAGCAGCTGCCCCTTCTCTCCCCTGCCGCTGTGCTGCACCGAAAGGAGAATCCCTACGGCGCTGAGGTACTGGTGCTTCGGGATGCCGTGCCCGCCGACTGGAAAATCAGCCCCGTGAGCATCGAGGAGCTGTTCGTATTCATGGTAAAGGAGACGAAATAAATGAAGGGACTGCTTTTAAAAGACCTGTACATGATGGTCAAGTATTTCCGCATCTATCTGCTGATTCTTCTTATTTTCATGGCCGTTTCCTTTGTCCAGAAGGACAGTCTGTTTTTTGCCTTTTATCCCTTTCTGCTGTGCGGCATGATTCCCGTGAATCTGCTGGCATACGACGAGCGGAGCCACTGGGACATCTACAGCCTCACCCTGCCGGTGACAAGGGATATGGTGGTATCCGCCAAATACCTGATGGGGCTGATGGTTCAGGGCATTGTATTTACAGTCAACGCCATCGGACACGCGGTGCGCATCAGCCTGCAGGGCAGCTTCGATTGGGAAAGCTATCTGGTGCTCATGAGTCTGATGGCCATGATTTCCCTGTTCTCCTCCTCCATCACCCTGCCCTTTATGTTTAAATTGGGTGTGGAGAAGGGACGGATGGCTTACTATGTAATGATCGGCGTGGTCTGCGGCGGTGCCGCCATTGCAGGCTTCGCCTTCAACGAGCAGCTTCAGGCCACCATTCCCTTTGGGGCGGTGCTGGCTCTGGGGGTTTTGCTGGCCGCCGGGGTCTATGCCCTCAGCTGGTACCTGTCCGTGGTGTTCTACCGCAAGCGGGAGCTGCACTGATACAAAAAGCGATACCTGAATGCTCAGGTATCGCTTTTCTTTACATCATAGGAGCGAAGAGCCGCAGGATACACTGCCACAGCCGAAGGGTCGCACCCCGGTACTGGTCTGTCATCTCCCGGCACATGGGAAACACCTCCCGGAAGTCAGCCTCCATCTGACTCACCGCATCGCAGCGGTAGAGCACCACATTGTTTTCAAAATGCAGATACAGACTCCGGTAGTCCAGATTAGAAGTGCCGATAGAGGCCACAGCGCCATCACTGACACACATTTTACCGTGGCAGAAGCCCGGCGTATATTCGAAAATCCGAACCCCCTGCCCTGCCAGGGGCGCATAATAGGAGCGGGTCACAGCCCAAACTGTCCTTTTGTCCGGGACACCGGGGGTAATCAGCCGCACATCCACCCCCCGCTTCGCAGCCAGCTCCAGGCTGCGGCGAAGTTCATCGGTAATGATCAGGTAAGGCGTCATGAGCCACACATAGTGCCTGGCCTGGTTGATGATGGTCAGATACATATTCTCCGCCGACCGTTCCCCATCCAGAGGACTGTCTCCGAAGGGCTGTGCGCCACCGGAAGCAGACACCCGATGGTCGATTGCCAGATAGGGCGCCACATCCTCCTCGGTTCGGCTGTTCACATTCCACAGTTCCAGGAAGGTGGCTGTGAGATTTCGTACCGCTCTGCCCTCCAGCCGAAGGCCGGTATCTTTCCAGTGTCCGTAGGGATCCTTATAGTGGAAATACTCATCCGCCAGGTTATAGCCGCCTGTATAGCCCACTTTCCCATCAATGACGGTGATTTTGCGGTGGTCCCGGTTATTGAGAAACAGATTTAAGAATGGCAGCGCAGGATTGAAGCTGCGGCACAGAATTCCTGCCTTGTTCAATTCCAGAGCATAGCGCAAACTGGTAGTGCCGATGGAGCCCAAGTCATCGTACATAAGCCGGATTTCCACGCCCTCTGCCGCTTTCCGCTCCAGGATCTCCCGGATCTGGCGGAAAGCCACCCCGTCCTCCAGGATGAAATACTCCATGAAGATGAATTTCTCTGCCTGTTCCAGATCTTTTTTCATGTCTGCCAGCGCGTCCAGAGTCTCGCCGTAGTACTTGGTTTCTGTTTCATCCCAAACCGGCATACCCTCGAATTTATGCAGATAATATGCCAGATTTTCCTCCTCCGGTGCAAGCCCCTGGGGGATATTTTCATTTTCCAGATAAGGCGCCAGCTTCTGCTTCATCCGGTGCAGCCGCTTCCGCGTCGCCTTGGTGGTCAAGGCACCCTGAGTCAGCAGATATAAACTCAGGCCCATGACGGGCATGGCCATCATCAGCATGATCCAGGGCAGTTTGTAAGCACCATTGGTGGGCGTGCTGTAGAGCCTCAGCACCGCCAGCACCGCGATGATTTGTGTGAGCGCCGCAATATAGGGCGAATTATTCAGCGCCAGAATCTGCACCAGTATCCAGCCCAGCTGCAGCAAAAAACTCAGCGCCACAAATACCGCCCGCAGGATGCTGTTGCCGCTTCGTTTTCGCTTTTGAGATGCCATGATTTTCCTCTCTCCTTGATCATAGTACCTGTATTATAAAACAGGTTCTGATGGAAATCGCAAATAATCTGTGAATTATTGTATGATGTCTTGACAATATCGAGTGTCGATAGTACAATAATAGCAAGAAATATCGATACTCGATACAAGATAAGGAGGGACACCATGGGTATGAAGAAAAAGACGGTCAGAAAGACCTTCTGCTACCGCAACTGTGATGATTTTGCCGCCTACTTAAACCATATGGCCAGGCTTGGGTGGCATTTTAAGGAGCACCGTACCGGGCTTATCTTTGAACAGGGCGAGCCCGAGGATTCCGTCTATGCGGTGGAGGTGTTCAGCAAGGCGGACGAAACGGATACGCGTCCGCTGCCCGAGACGGAGGAATTTGCCGAATACTGTGAAGCGGCGGGCTGGAAATTTGTGGATGCCTGGCGTAAATTTGTCGTGTTTAAGCGTATTCGTCCCGACGCGGTGCCCATTATGACGGACGAAGAGCGTTTTGAAGCCATCTCCGAAGCCGACGGACACTCGGTCTGGCGCTGGCTGGGCGTTTCTCTTGCCTGGAGCATTATGCAGCTTCTGGAATTCCACTCGGGCTTTAAGTACAGCATTTTCCGCAACCGGGAGTTGATCATTGCAGGCACCTGGTTCCTGTTGTTTCTCCTGGCCGCCGCCCGGGCCGTACAGTTTCTCTTCTGGAAGCGCCGCTGTGTCCGCCGGATGGAACAGGGACGGAAGCTGTTCTTCGGCAGGGATGCATCCGACAAGTGGGATTCCTGGCTGTATCTGACTATCCTGGGGATTCAGGCGCTTTCCCTTGCCTATATCGGCGAGGGTTGGATCGCTCTGGTCATTCTGGGCATGGCGGCGGCACTAATACTGATGGGTTTCCTCATCGCCCATTTTCGTCCGGACGCCACAGTCAGTGCCATCATTCAGACACTGGGGGGCTTTGCGATTTGTATTGCTGCCCTCACCGCTTTCACAATCCTGGGACAGTCGGAAAGGCAGCTGGACCAGGCCGTGGTGGAGCCACCTGTTGTCTACTCCGATATTTGGGATGATCCCGGTGAACCGGAGGATATTTACAGTAAGCGCTACGAAAGCGTCTTCGGCGCCTGGAATATCTGTCACCTGGAATACGCCGATGGGGAGCTCTACTACGAGGTATTCCGCAGCGATCACGCCTGGGTTCTGGATGGTGTCTGGCGGGACATTATGAAAGGCCGTGCCACCAAAGAAGGAACCGATTGCACTGAGCTCTGGGATGCGGAAATCGCCATTCTGAGCACCGCCGACTATTATAAGGTCCGCTTCGAAAATGTCATTCTGGACATCCGCTGTGACCGGCACCCCTTGACGGAAGCGGACATTGCCTCCATCGTGGAAGCATTTGGATTAAGGTAGGTTCGCAATGGCAAGAGAACAGTTACAGACCCTGACAGAGCCCATGTACTATATCCTTCTGGCATTGACCGAGGAGTGCTGCGGTGTGGATATTATGGAGAAGGTCCGTACCCTCTCCCGCGGGCGGGTCACCGTGGGTCCCGGAACATTGTACGCCATGCTGGCAAAGTTCGAGGAAAAGGATATTATCCGCCTCACCGCCGCCGACGGTCGGCGAAAGTCCTACATCATCACAGATGCAGGCCGGGAGGAACTGAAAAAGGAATTTGAGCGCTTGCAGACCATGGTCCGCGACGGTGCCTTCTTTTTTAGATAAGCAAAAAGACCGGAAACTAAATTTTCCGGTCTTTTTGCGCTATGCCGAAAGGGGCTCGTTTGCATTTTTGCCCTTGCGTGGGACGGGCAAAAATTATGGTAGCAACCAGTTTTTGAACCGGTTGCAGCAATATGCCACCGGCATATTGCGATTGAATCTTTCGAGTCCCCTCCTCCATGCATAAATAAAAGACGGAGTGAATCTATCATTCACTCCGTCTTTTTTTGGTACGCCGAAAGGGACTCGAACCCCCGACCTACTGATTCGTAGTCAGTCACTCTATCCAACTGAGCTATCGGCGCATGTGCTCACGACCTGAGCGCTTAGGTATAATAGCACACCTTCACTCAAATTGCAAGCATTTTTTTCAAAAATTTAAAATTATTTTTTTCGGGCGTATTTGGGCTTGGGCTTGCGTCTGTGGCGAAGGATCACCACGGCGCAAACAGGCGCCAAAATCGCCGTGACCAGCGCCAGAATGATAAATGTGATCCGGTTGCGGCGGGCCTTTGCCTCCCGGGCGCGGCGCTGGGCCTCCTCCTGCATCTGCTGGGCCACATCGTTCCCGGACTCCGTGGGATTCTGCTTCTGCTCCTCCCGGTCCAGCTTTTCCTGTTCCTTCCGCTCTGCCTCCTGCCGGTCCTTTTCCAGCTGGGTTTGACGGTCCTGCTCCAGAACCTTGTCCTGGGCATGGGTCGTCACATTTTCGAAGAAATCATTCTTCTGCACATCCAGGCCTACGGTGGTGCGGTAGAGGCCATAGTAGCAGGGATTGTACTTTTCGATCTCAATGGCCTTCTCACAGCCCCGGTAGTACCAGGCAAAGTCCTTGACCTGGGTATTATGGCACTGGAAGCCCCGGTAGATACTCACCTCAAAGGCTGTCTCGCCGTCAAAGCTTTCCAGAGGCTGGTCCCAGTCCATCACAATAGGATTCTGCTCATAGAGGTGGAAATAGGCCTTGGGCACGTCCCAGATGCCGTAACGGTCAGCAGTCTCCCGATAGTAAGAAGGATCATTGCTGATTTCCAGCGCCTTGGCCACCAGGTCCGCATAGACCATATGCTGGCCGTGCTTGTACTCACCGTTGAAATCGTGGGCCAGAACCACCTTGGGCTTGAATCGGCGCATCTGTTCCACCACGAATCCCAGCATCTCTTCCTCTGTCCAGCCCAGAGAACGGAAATTCTTGTACGCGGAGGCCATATCGCCGGTACGGAAATCGTCGTATTCGCCGAACACCGGGTAGGCCTTCACACCAACGGCCCAGAGGCCGTTCAGCATCTCATGGATCCGGATGGAGGAATTGTTCCGGTGGTTGGTCAGATACACCACCTGGACCTGATGGCCCAGCTCCGCGCCGTAGTAAGGCAGTGCGCCGGCAAAGAACAGCTGCTCATCATCACCATGGGTGGAGAAGAGCACCAGATCCGTCTCGCCGTCGGCAGGCATATCCCACTGCTGGACGGAATCCGGCACCTTGCCGGGGGTGTACATATACACCTCATTGATGTGGGCAACCTTGCCGGAGAAGTTGACCGTCACAGAACCGGGGCACTCACCGAAGAGCTCCTGCATATCCAGGAAATCATGGAGAAACCAGCCCTCGCCCACGGTAACCGTCTCACCGGAATCGTTGTTGGTCACGCTGTAGGGGCCGAACTCGTGCTGGAAGATAATGTAGATGGAGCCCACGCCATCGGGATGCTCCACAGTGAAGTGGCCTTCGCCGGTGGATTTGCCGCCGTAGAGGGTCTTGCCATCAAAAAAGTAGCCGTAATTGGGAAAACCCACGCATTTGGTTATGTATTTCAGCCGGGAAATATCTTCCGCCTCCTGCTGGGAACCGTCGGCCTCGGAACCCATGACCGCAGTAGTCAGCATCGGGCAGACCATGCACAGGCAAAGAAGGGTCATTAGAAAACGCCTGAAAATCTGTTTCATAGGATTGGCACCTCTTTATTGATCTCTGAAAATTAATTATAGCAGAGGGAATCCCGCTTGTCAAAGAGAAAGCGCACTTACCTTGACACGCAGCGCTCTTCTGATGTAAAATAGCCTAAAACAACAGTGGGTGATACGGATGGACTGGAAGGAATCACTTCCCGGGGCACTGCTTCCCTGGTACGAATCTAATAAGCGGGAACTACCCTGGCGCGCTGACCGGGAGCCTTACCATGTATGGCTGTCGGAGATCATGCTCCAGCAGACCCGGGTGGAGGCAGTGAAGGGCTACTACGCCAGATTTCTTACAGAGCTTCCCACGATTCAGGCTCTGGCCCGGTGCGATGACGAGAAGCTCCACAAGCTATGGGAGGGCCTGGGCTACTACAGCCGGGTACGGAATCTGAAAAAAGCCGCCCAGGTGATTGTGGAAAAACACGGCGGCACATTCCCCCGGAACTACACTGATATCCGGGCGCTTCCCGGAATCGGCGACTATACGGCGGGAGCCATCTGCTCCATCTGTTTTGATCTTCCCACTCCCGCGGTGGATGGAAATGTGCTTCGGGTCATGGCAAGACTGGAAAACGACCCCACCCCCATCGACCTGCCCGCCCGAAAAAAGGAAGTGCAGCGCCGTCTGGCAGAAATCTATTCCACCCAGGCCGGTGCATTCACCCAGGCGCTGATGGAGCTGGGGGCAACCATATGCGGTCCCAACCGGGCACCGGCGTGTGAAAGCTGCCCCTGCCGGGATTTCTGCAAGGCAAGGCAGCTGGGCACGGCAGAAACTCTGCCGGTAAAGTTACCCCGGAAGCCCCGGCGGCAGGAGGCGCTCACGGTTTTCATCCTCCGCTGCGGCCACCGCTACGCGCTGGAAAAGCGCCCGGCCTCCGGCCTGCTGGCAGAGCTTTGGCAGTTACCCAATGTATCCGGCCGGCTGTCCGCCCAGGAGGCAACGGTCTGGGCGTCGGAAAAGGGCATGAAGCCCAGGGATATCCGGCGGATGGTGGAAAAAGAACATATTTTTACCCACATTCAGTGGAATATGCTTGGTGTTTATCTGGAAGTGGAGGAAATATCCGCAGATTACCAATGGTTTACGGAAGCTGAGGTCAATACCGGAGCCGCGCTGCCCACCGCGTTCCGGCAATTCTGGGAGGAGCGAGATTATGTTTGATTACCATATGCACACTGTAGTCTCCTTTGACGGCCACCACCGGGGGCTCGACATGGCAAAAGCCGCCCTGGACGCGGGGCTGAAGGAAATCTGCTTCACGGATCATCTGGATTATGACCCGCTTGGAAAGATGGGCGTGCTGGCCTTTGACACGGAACGCTACAACCTGGAATATGACCAGCTGGAGATGCCTGGGCTGAAGATCCGCCGCGGCATGGAATTCGGCATGACCGTGGACAACCGGGAGCAGTTCAAGGCAGATCTGGCCCGGAGACCCTTTGATTTTGTCCTGGGGTCTATTCATTTTGTGGATGATCTGGATGTGTATTACCCGGAATACTGGTCCGGCAAGACCGTATTTCAGGCGGAACGGCGGTATCTGGAGGCTACGCTGGAATGTGTAAAGCTCCACGATGATTTTGATGTGCTGGCACATCTGACCTACATCGCCAAGACCCACTGCCACCCTGCCCCCCGGCCTGTACCCTTCTCTGAGCATCGGGAACTGATCGATGAGATCCTGAAAGTTCTGGCAGATAAAGGCAAGGGCATGGAGATGAACACCAGCGGCGTGGACCGATGCGGAGATTTCCTGCCCACGGCGGACTATTTCCGCCGGTTTAAGGAGCTGGGCGGTGAGATCGTTACTGTGGGCTCCGATGCTCACACCGCCAACCGGGTGGGCCAGTACGCCTTCGACGCCTGCGAAATTCTGAAGGAAATTTTCGGACATGTGTGCACCTTCGAAGATAGAAAACCAATCTTTCATAAGCTGTAACAAAAATCCCGGCCTGTGCCGGGATTTTTGCTTGGTTGACTTCGCATAGAAATTTGGTATAATAGAATAGATTAACTTTCGAAATAATATGGCAGGTACCAAAATATGGCTAAGAAAAAACAGGAACAATATGGAAACGAGAGTATCACCGTTCTGAAAGGCGAGGAGCGTGTCCGCAAGCGCCCCGCTGTTATTTTCGGCTCCGATGACTTAGAGGGCTGTAAGCACTCCATCTTTGAGATCCTCTCCAATGCCATCGACGAGGCCCGCGAGGGGCACGGCGACACGGTCATCGTCACCCGCTACGAGGATCTGAGCGTGGAGATCGAGGACTTCGGACGGGGCTGTCCCGTGGACTACAATGAAAAAGAGAAGCGCTACAACTGGGAGCTGATCTTCTGCGAGCTCTACGCCGGCGGCAAGTACGGCGACGAAGGCGAAAACTACGAATATTCCCTGGGTCTCAACGGCCTGGGCGCCTGTGCCACCCAGTACACCTCCGACTTTTTTGACGCTACCATCCGCCGGGACGGATTCCGCTACGATCTGCACTTTGAAAAGGGCAGAAATGTGGGCGGACTGAAAAAGGCTCCCACGGACCGGAAAAAGAGCGGCTCCTGCTTCCGCTGGCGCCCGGACCGGGAAGTGTTCACCGACATCAATATCCCCGCGGAATATTTCCGGGATGTGCTGAAGCGTCAGGCCGTGGTAAACAAGGGCATCACCTTCAAATTCCGCAACCAGGTGGGCAAAAAGTTTGAAGAAGAGGAATTTCTCTACGAAAACGGCATCCGGGAGTATATTGACGAACTGGTTGGCGACAATGCCTTCACCATGCCGGTCTTCTGGGAAGCGGAGCGCCGGGGCCGGGATTCCGAGAACCGTCCGGAGATGAAGCTGAAGATCACCACCTCCTTCTGCTTCTCCAAGCAGGTGTCCAGAACGGAATACTACCACAACTCCTCCTGGCTGGAATACGGCGGCAGCCCCGACCGGGCACTGCGGCTGGGCTTCACCGCTGCCTTCGACAAGTTCCTCCGGGACAGCGGAAAATACAATAAAAACGAGAATAAGATCATCTTCCAGGATATCCAGGACAGCCTGGTCCTGGTGACCAACTGCTTCTCCACCATCGGCTGCTTCGAGAATCAGACCAAGAAGAGCGTGAACAGCAAGTTCACCCAGGAGGCCATGACCGCCTTCTTCAAGGAAAAGCTGCAGATCTGGTTCATTGAGAACAAGCAGGAGGCTGAGCGGGCCGCGGATCAGATTTTGATCAACAAGCGTGCCCGGGAATCCGCGGAGAAGACCAAGAGCAGCATCAAAAAGAATCTCTCCGCCAAGGTTGACATCGCCAACCGGGTGCAGAAATTCGTGGACTGCCGCAGCAAGGACGTAAATTTGAGGGAGCTGTACATCGTGGAGGGCGACTCCGCATTGGGCAGCGTCAAGCAGTCCCGGGACGCGGAATTCCAGGGCATCATGCCTGTTCGCGGCAAGATCCTTAACTGTTTGAAATCCGACTACAATAAGATTTTCGGCTCTCCCATCATCACGGATCTGATGAAGGTTCTGGGCTGCGGCGTGGAAGTCCAGGGTAAGAAAGCAAAGGAGCTGAGCAGCTTCGACATCGATAACCTCCGCTGGAACAAGGTGGTCATCTGTACCGATGCCGATGTGGACGGCTCCCAGATCCGGACGCTGATCCTGACCATGCTCTACCGCCTGTGCCCCACGCTGATCCGGGACGGCTATGTGTATATCGCCGAGTCTCCCCTTTTTGAGATCACCTACAAGGACAAGACCTGGTTTGCCTACAATGAGCAGGAGAAGACCCGAATTCTCCGGGATGACCTTCAGGGCAAAAAGCCCACCAAGATCCAGCGCTCCAAGGGTCTTGGTGAAAATGACCCGGAGATGATGTGGATGACCACCATGAATCCGGAGACCCGCCGGCTCATCAAGGTCATGCCCGAGGATATGGAGCGGACCGCCCACTACTTTGATATGCTGCTGGGCGACGCTCTGGCAGAACGTAAGAATTTTATATCCGAAAACGGCGCCAAGTATCTGGAGCTGGCGGATATTTCCTAAAAGAGGTGCACAATGGCACGAAAAAAGAAGGATTCCGAACTGAATAAGCACAAGGTAAACACGGACCACGTGGTTGGCCTGGTGGGCAGCACCACCGAGCAGGCTATCACCGAGACCCTGGAGATCAACTACATGCCCTATGCCATGTCCGTGATCGTCTCCCGGGCCATTCCGGAGATCGACGGCTTCAAGCCCTCCCACCGGAAGCTGCTGTACACCATGTACAAGATGGGTCTTCTGAAAAAGGACCGGGTGAAGTCCGCCAACATCGTGGGTCAGACCATGCAGCTAAACCCTCACGGCGACGCCGCCATCTACGAGACCATGGTGCGCCTTGCCCGGGGCAATGAGACGCTGCTGCACCCCTTCGTGGACTCCAAGGGTAACTTTGGCAAGGTCTACTCCCGGGACATGGCCTTTGCAGCCTCCCGTTACACCGAGGCGAAACTGGACGCCATCTGCGAAGAGATCTTCAAGGACATTGACAGCGACACGGTGGATATGGTGGACAACTACGACGGCTCCATGAAGGAACCCAGTTTGCTCCCCACCACCTTCCCCAATGTGCTGGTGTCCGCCAACCAGGGTATTGCCGTGGGTATGGCCTCCAATATCTGTTCTTTCAATCTGAAAGAAGTCTGCGATACCGCCATTGCCCTGATGAAGAACCCCAATCATGATATCCTGGAGACCCTGCCCGGCCCGGATTTCTCCACCGGCGCGGAGCTGCTGTTTGACGAAGCAACCACCCGGGAGATCTACCGTACCGGCCGGGGCAGCTTCAAACTCCGGGCAAAATGGCGCTATGTAAAGGAAGGCAACCTCATCGAAATCACCCAGATTCCCTACACCACCGCCACAGAGATCATCATGGACAAGGTGGCAGATCTTATTAAGTCCGGCAAGATAAAAGAGATCTCCGATATGCGTGATGAGACGGACCTGGGCGGTTTGAAGCTGACCATTGACTTAAAGCGCGGCGCAGAGCCGGAGAAGCTGATGCAGAAGCTCTTCCGGCTGACTCCCCTGCAGGACAGCTTCCCCTGCAATTTCAATATTCTCATCGCCGGCATGCCCAAGGTCATGGGTGTGGGAGAAATTCTGGAGGAGTGGACTGCCTGGCGCACGGACTGCGTCAAGCGCCGGCTCTTCCATGAGATCGGCAAGAAAGAGGAACGTCTGCACCTGCTGAAAGGTCTGGAACGGATCCTGCTGGATATCGACAAGGCCATCGCCATTATCCGGGAGACGGAGCTGGAAAGCGAAGTGGTGCCCAATCTGATGATCGGCTTCGGCATTGACGAGATCCAGGCCAATTATGTGGCAGAGATCAAGCTGCGCAATATCAATAAGGAGTACATTCTCAAGCAGACCAAGGCAACTTCCCAGCTGGAAAAGGAAATCGCCGACCTGCGGGACACGCTGAACTCCTCCCGGAAGCTGAAGAATCTGATCATCAAGGAGCTTCAGGCCGTGGCGGACAAGTATGGCAAGCCCCGCCTGACCGAGATCGTCTACGAAGCTGCCGAGACTGTGGCAGAGGACGAGGCGGAGGAGATCCCCGACTATCCCGTTACCGTTTTCGTCTCCAGGGAGGGTTATCTGAAAAAGATCACCCAGCAGTCCCTGCGTATGTCCGGCGAGCAGAAATTCAAGGAGGGTGACTCTCTGGCTTTCAGTGTAGACACCACCAATCGGGATGAAATTCTGGTGTTTACGGACAAATTCCAGTGCTACAAGAGCCGGCTTTCGGATTTTGCAGACGGCAAAGCGTCCCAGTTGGGCGATTATCTCCCCCAGAAGCTGGCCTTCGATCCGGAGGAAAAGGTGGTCCAGGTGATTCTGGCCGACGGTTACCAGGGCTTTGTGCTCTTCTTCTTTGAAAACGGCAAGGCCGCAAAGGTTCCGCTGAACGCCTATGAGACCAAGACCAACCGGAAAAAGCTGGTGGGTGCTTACTCCGACAAGAGCCCCCTGGTGAAGGTGGCAGCGCTGAAGGAGGATACCCAGATAGCGCTCTACGCCTCTGACAGCCGCTGTGCTGTGTTCTCCACGGCACAGCTGCTGCCCAAGACCACCAAAAACACCCAGGGCGTGGCGGTCATGACACTGAAAAAGAAGGCTGTGCTTACGGATGCCCAGCCCTTGCAGGACAGCGGCATCGTAAATGAGAGCCGCTACCGCAGTAAGACCATCCCCTCCGCCGGCGCACTGCTGAAGCCGGAGGATTCTCCCGAAAAACAGACCAGCTTTGACGTCTGATCCCCATTTCTTAATACATTACAGATAATCAGGAGGACTGAATTATGCAGACTGTGTGGAAAAAAATAGAGTGGGTCGTCATGACGGTCCTGGGCAGTGCAGTGTTCGCACTGGGCTTCGCCATGTTCCTCATGCCCAATGAGATGAACGCCGGTGGTATCTCCGGTCTTGCCCAGGTGGTGGTCGAAGTGACCGGCTTCGGTTCCGTGGGTACCCTGTCCATCCTCATCAACCTGCCCCTGTTTATTCTTGGCGGCATCAAGATCGGTAAGCGCTTCTTTGCCGGTTCCCTGCTGGGTATGATGCTCAGCTCCGTGCTCATCGACCTGTTTGCCATACTGCCCGCGATCCATATGGAGCCGCTGATCTGTGTGCTCTACGGCGGTGTGATCTGCGGTCTTGGCCTGGGTGTGGTGTTTATCTCCGGCACCTCTACCGGCGGTTCCGATATTCTCATCCGGCTGCTGAAGCTGAAGTACCGCAATGTGCCCATCGGACAGATTTCCCTGTGCTTTGACGCAGTCGTGGTGGCGCTGACAGGCCTGGTTTTCCAGGACTTTACCAAGGCGCTCTATACCGGCATCGCCGTATATCTGACCAGCCATGTGGTGGACGCGGTGGTCTACCGCTTCGACTACTCCAAGGTGGCGCTGATCATTTCCAGCGAATATGAAGCCATTGCCCAGGCCATCGGCAAAGAGCTGTACCGCGGCGCTACCTTCCTCCACGGCGAGGGCACCTACCACCACAACCAGACCAAGGTTGTCCTCACTGCTGTGAAGAAGCAGCAGCTGGCAGAACTGAAGGAGCTGGTGATCCGCATCGATCCCAAGGCATTTATCATCGTCCAGGAAGCGCACCAGGTGCTGGGCGACGGCTTCTCCCGTTACTCCAAAGAATCCCTGTAAGAGAGGAGGGGCGTTATGAAGCGCCTTGTATTACTGATCCTGGCGATCGCCCTGCTGCTGGGCAGCTGCGGCTGGATGGATGGCTACCATGTATCCGTAACGCCCCACCAGCCCCCTTCCGGCAGTGAAGACACCCAGGTAGTCACTGCCGAGAACTACCTGCAGCTGCGGACCGCTCTGGAAGAAATGGTCAGCACCGGTGACACTTCCCGGGTTATTTCTGTTGCCAATTTTGAGCAGAATCAGCTGCAGCACAATATGGATATGGCCATGCGCCACATTAAAAATTCCTATCCCATCGGCGCCTACGCGGTGGATGAGATCACCTGCCAGGTGGGCACCAGCGGCGGTGTTACAGCGGTGGCAGTAGACGTCGTATACCGCCATGACCGGGGGGAGCTGCAGAAGATCCGCCATGTGCAGGATATGGAGCAGGTCCGGACGCAGATTGGAAAGGCCTTGACAAACTATGATACTTCGCTGGTTCTCCTCATTGACGACTATCAGCCCACCGACGTTCACCAGGTGGCGGAAGATTACGCAGAAGAAAATCCCAGTAAGGTCATGCAGACTCCCGACATTGCGGAGCAGACTTATCCCGCCACCGGGCGTCAGCGCATACTGGAGCTGAAATTCTCCTATCAGTCCAGCCGTGACAGTCTTCGCATTATGGCGGAGCAGGTGAAGCGTATCTTCGATTCCGCCGCACTCTATGTCAGCCATGATGCCCAGGACAGCCAGAAGCTTTCTCAGCTGTATGCCTTCCTGACAGAGCGTTTTGGTGAATATCAGATCAAAACCTCCATTACCCCCGCCTACAGCCTGCTGAACCACGGCGTAGGCGATAGCCACGCCTTCGCTTCTGTCTTCTCCGAGATGTGCCGCCGGGTGGGACTGGAATGCATGGTGGTGGTAGGCACCCGGGACGGTGAACCCCTGTGGTGGAATATCGTTCAGGATGGCGGCTATTATTACCATGTAGACCTTCTGTCCTGCATCCAGCGGGGAGGCTACCGGAAAATGACCGATGACATGATGGCCAACTATGTGTGGGACTACTCCGCATATCCCGCCTGTACCGGGGCACCGGAACCCACCACCCCCGAAGCTCCCACGGAAGCCGGACAGACACCGGAAACCCCTACAGAAGCTACCACCGTACCTGCAGTTGACGAAACCAATCCGGCCAAAACAAATTTGCCGGAATAAAACTAAAAAAGGGACTTGACTTTTCTGAAAAACACGCTATAATAGGCCATGTTCCTCGCGGGTGTAGCTCATCCGGTAGAGCGCCACCTTGCCAAGGTGGAGGTAGCGAGTTCGAGCCTCGTCACCCGCTCCATAAAAGACCAGCCAAAAGGCTGGTCTTTTCTTTTGTCCCAACGAGGCTCGAACGATGAAAAATAACCGTCCGGCAGACTGATGGACGGTGGACAAAGGGGACGGCAGAAGCCGTCCCCTTTCCTGTTTAGAGTTTGCGCATCAGTTCGCAGTAATACTGCACCAGCTCGAATTTGGCATCCGGGGCAATGCGATGATCAGGACAGGGAATGTAGCCGCCCAGGTCCATCAGAGGCTTCAGGCGCTCCACCTCTGCCTCCACGGCAGCCTTGTCCCGGGAAAAGACGTTCTTGTTCATGCCGCCCACGCCCCGTAGCTCCCGTCCGTACTTCTCGCGCCAGGGAGCAATGCATGCGCCCCAGGTACCAACCTCAATGGGGAACATGGTGTTCACACCGTTTTCCAGCCAGACGGGCACCAGGCGGTCAATGAGACCGTCGCAGTCCACGGACACGATATCGATACCGTAGCTGTTTACCAGACCGGTAATTTTCCGGTACCAGGGCCCGGCCAGCTCCCGGAACACATCCGGCCAGATCAGAGGGCCGTTCTTGCAGGCCATATCTTCCCAGAAATGGGCATAATCGAACTTCGCTCCACTTTCCAGCATGATCTTTGCGCAGTCATAGCAAAGGCCGCAGATGGTATTGACCACTTCCCTGAACAGCTCCTCATCCTCCACATAGAGGACGCTCATCTCCTCCAGGCCCAGAATATCCCGCACATGACCGATCATGGAGCCCAGATGCAGCCCCACAGGAGCCTCCCGGTGCTCCGGGTCAGGCAGCGCCTTCGCCGCTTCCACGGGAACCCGGTCGGCGCTCATCTGCAGC
>JAZQEP010000094.1:0-9583 GCA_045539075.1 Faecousia sp.
ATAGTCCACCTTGCCGTCGGCACGGCGGTAACGGATGTTGCCGCGGCGGGCCTGGAAGTCCCGGGCGTTGGACACGGAGGAAACTTCTTTGTAGCCGTTCATGGAGGGAATCAGGATCTCGATGTCATAGGTTCTGGCCATGGAGGCGGAGCAGTCACCGGCAGCCAGCTTCACGGTACGGAAGTGGAAACCCAGGCCCTCCACCAGTTTTTCAGCCTTGGTCACCAGCTCCTCGAAAGCAGCGTCGGAATCCTCGGGCTTGCAGAACTGGAACATCTCCACCTTGTTGAACTGGTGGCCGCGGACCATGCCGCGCTCGTCGGCACGGTGGGAACCGGCCTCACGGCGGAAGCAGGGAGTGTAGGCGAAGAACTTCTTGGGCAGGTCAGCCTCGGTCAGAATCTCATCGCGGTACACGGAAGCCAGAGCGGCCTCGGCGGTGGGCAGCATGTAGAAGGTACCGCCCTCGGTGGGATGGTTGGCGATCTTGAACACCTCGTCAGCGAACTTGGGGAACTGGCCTGCAGTCAGACCGCACTGGTACTCCAGCATGTGAGGGGGCAAGATGAAATCGTAGCCGTCGGCGGTGTGGGTGTCGATGAAGTAGTTCAGCAGTGCCCACTCCAGTCTTGCGCCCATGCCGGTGTACATCCAGTTGCCGCCGCCTGCCAGCTTGACGCCCCGCTCGTAGTCAATGAGGCCTAAGTTGGTGCACAGGTCCACATGGTGCTTGGGCTCGAAGTCGAAGGAATGCTTCTCGCCGATGTAGCGCAGGGGCTCGTTGTTCTCCTTGCCGCCGGGCAGCAGGTCGGCGTCGGGCAGGTTGGGCAGGGCCAGCAGGTTAGTGTACAGCTCCTCGTCCAGTTCCTTCAGCTTCAGCTTGTCATCGGCGATCTCCTCGTCGATCTTGCTGGATGCGGCCATGTTTGCGGCGATCTGGGCTTCCACTGCGGAAGTATCCTCGCCCTTCTTCTCCAGGCCCTTCTTCATGCCAAAGAGCTTGCCGTTTTCCTTGGAGATCTTATTCTTCTGGGCGGTCTTGGTCTCGGTGGAGGTCTTCAGACCGCGCACGCTGACGTCCAGCTCCAGGATTTTGTCGATGATGGCATCGCAGTCCACTTCCTTGGCCTTCAGACCAGCCTTGACTGCGTCGGGGTTTTCCTTGATCTTACGAATGTCTAACATATTGATTACCTCTCATAATTGAAATGGTTATTTATTTTTGCAGCTTCATCAGTGCGTCCAGCAGGTTCTGCAGATCCTCCTGGCCGTAGAATTCCAGTTCAAAGCGGCCCTTGCGCTTGCCGTTGACGATCTTTACGCCACGGCCCAGGTGTTTGCTCAGGGACTTTTCGCACTCGGCCACATAGTCCACAGCCAGCGTGACTGTCTCCTCTTTTTTCATGGGATCCTTGGCCATATTGGCGCAGAGATTCTCTGCCTGGCGGACAGACAGGTCCAGGGCAGCGATTTTCTGGGCGGCTTCCAGCTGCTTTTTTTCCGCTTTGATCTTCAGAATCGCACGGGCGTGGCCGGCGGTGAGCTTGCCATCCCGGATCATTCGGGCAATTGGCTCCGGCAGCTGCAGCAGCCGCAGGGCGTTGGCCACCGCGGAACGGGACTTTCCCACCCGGCCGGAGGCCTCCTCCTGGGTCAGACCATAGTCACGGATCAGACTCTGGTAGCCCAGGGCTTCTTCCATGGCATTCAGATCCTGGCGCTGAAGGTTTTCGATCAGTGCCAGCTCCATTGCCTTCTTGTCATCGGCTTCGATGACCACCGCGGGGATCTCGCTTAAGTTCGCCATCCGGGCTGCCCGCCAACGGCGCTCACCGGCGATGATCTGGTAGTATCCGCTGGGCAGTTCCCGGACGGTCAGAGGCTGGATGACGCCATGGATGGCAATGGATTCGCTCAGCGCCTGGAGTTCTTCTTCGTCGAAGTCCTGCCGGGGCTGGTCCGCGTTGGGTTCTACTTTATATATCGGAAGGAGCTTGTAGGGTGTATTTTCCGGTGAAAAATCATCAAAATCTCCCAGCAAGGCTCCCAGACCTCTTCCGAGGCCCTTGTTTGATGCCATTTCATCATTCCTTTCGCTTTTCCTGGTTTTACAGTTTTGCTTTGATCTCCTCGGCCATGGCCTTATAGGCCTTGGCACCCCGGCTGTGCTTGTCGTAGTGGGTCACGGGCACACCGTGGCTGGGTGCCTCCGCCAGGCGGATATTTCTGGGAATCACCGCAGAAAACACCTTACCGGGGAAGTGTCGGCGCACCTCCTGGGCTACCTGGGTGGAGAAATTGGTCCGGCCATCAAACATGGTCAGTGCCACGCCAAAGATCTCCAGCCGGGAGTTTAAGCGGCGTTTTACGGTACGCAGCGTTCCCATCAGATCACTGAGCCCCTCCAGGGCGTAATATTCACACTGGACCGGCACCAGAATGCCATCCGCGGCGCAGAGGCCGTTGAGGGTCAGCATTTCCAGGGAGGGCGGGCAGTCGATGAAGATCAGATCATAATTTTCCTTCAGAGGATGCAGGATCTGTTCCAGCTTCCGCTCCCGGCTGTCTACCCCGATCAGCTCCACTGCCGCGCCGGCCAGATCCGCCGAGGAGGGGAGTACGTCGCCGTATTTTGTGGATACGATCACATCCTTCACCGGCACCTCGTTGATCACTGCGTCATAGACAGAGTGCTTGATCTTTCGTTTGTCCAGTCCCATGCCGGAAGTGGCGTTGGCCTGGGGATCAAAGTCGCACAGAAGTACCTTCAGGCCCAGTTCATGCAGTGCGGCTGTCAGATTCACGGCGGTGGTGGTTTTGCCCACACCGCCCTTCTGGTTCACCACTGCTATTATTCTTCCCATTTCACGTCTCCTTTATGATTCTTCCTGTTTCACGTGAAACAGTTCTTGCCGGACATGTTTCACGTGAAACATGTCCATGATGATTATCTGTTGCCGCCGGCGGCCGTGGTCTCCGCGGAGTAATTCTGGCCCGGCAGGAGCTTGTTCTCTTTCTTTTCCAGCTGATAGGATATCTGCAGCCACATGGAAGCCGCCAACAGCAGCCCCAACAGCGCCAGAGCAATCCGCTGGATCCGCAGCCGCTTTTTCAGCAGCTTGATCTGTTCCTCCGGAGGAACCTGGTTTTGCCGGCGCCGGGCAGGCTTTTCCTTTGCTGCTTGCGCCCTGCGGCGGGGGAGCATGACCACCACGCCGGGTTTGACGGGATATTTGTCCATCTCCGCCAGGCATTCGTCGCAGAACACCTGTTCGGCACAGATCTCCCGGCCGCATTTCATGCATTCTTTGCTCTCCATGGCCACACCTCCCATTTTGTTTCCTCATTGTACAACACTTTTCTCCATTCGTAAAGCCCTTTTATCCAGAAATCAAGGATTGTGAACGATTTGTAAATTCATATAATTTTATATAACCCCTCTTGACAGTCATATGACCATGTGTTATTATCGTTATACCAGAAAACAAAGGAGGTACCACCAATGAACTGGACAATACCCGGAACCACACTCACTGACCAGCGGGATAACGCCGACCGTGTGGACGCTATGTTTCACTCCATGTTCCTGGCCGGCGGCATGGTTCTGAGCCAGGTTTCCAGCATCACCGGTCTGGAGGCATACACCATCCAGAATTGGGTCAAGCGGGGATTCCTGGCACCGCCCAAAAACAAAAAGTACGACCAGGAACAGGTCTGCCGGATCATCACCATCAATATGCTCAAGGGCGCGCTGCCCCTGGAGAAGATCTGCTCGCTGATGCAGTACATCAACGGTGATCTCACCGACGAGAGCGACGACATCATCGATGACGCCGTGCTCTACTTCATGTTTGTGAAGCTGGCAGCCCGCGCCCGCCACATCGGCGGCAACGAAAGTTGGGAGGACGCCATCGAAAACGCCATGTCCGCCTACACCGAGCCCCTCCCCGGCGCCAAATCTCGGGTTGAGAAGGTGCTGCGGGTGATGCTGATGGCCTATATTTCCTCCCGCTTCAAGGATCAGGTGGATGCCATGGTGGACGAATTGCAGTAAGGAGGCAATCCTATGGATCTGATGTTCAGCATTTTCCCCATTCTGTTTCTCGCAATGTTCGGTCTTGTGTTTGGCATGATCGTCTCCACACTTTTTAAAAACGCCAAACAAAACCACACAAACAACAATTCTCCCCGGATCACCAGCGAGGCAGAAGTGGTGGCCAAGCGCACCAAGGTCTGGGGCGACCATTCCCGCACCGTCTATTTCGCCACCTTCCAGTTCGAGTCCGGCGACCGTCTGGAGCTGGAGATCCCCCACAGCCGCTTCGGCTATCTGGTGGAGGGCGACAAGGGCAAGCTCACCTTCCAGGGCACCCGCTTCCTGGAATTCCAGCGCACATAATATACATTATTATAAAGGAGATATCGTTATGGAAGAAAACGGCACCTACTCCTGGTCCCCCAAGGGGTCCAAACCCATCAAGAATAAGAAAAAGCCCGATTTCGGCAAGCTGGGCAAGTCGCTCCCCCTGATTTTGCTGGCCTTGGTCCTGCTCATGGCCGCCATGACCTGCTGGTACACCGTGGACGACAAGCAACAGGCTGTGGTCACCACCTTCGGCAAGGACACCGACGTCACCAGCGCCGGCGTCCACTTTAAACTGCCCTTCGGTATTCAGAAGGTCCAGAAGGTGGATGTAAACGTATACCAAAAGATTGAGCTGGGCTACACCGGCAACGGCAACTCCTACCAGGTCAACGAGGAAGAATCCACCATGATCACCGGCGACTACAACATCGTCAATGTGGACTTCTTCGTGGAGTACCGGATCTCCAACCCCGAGCGCTACCTCTTCGCCTCCAACGACGCGGAGCTGATCCTGCGTAATCTGATCCAGAGCCAGATCCGCAATGTGGTGGGCTCCTCCAGTGTCGACAGCGTTCTGACCGACGGCAAGGAGAACATCCAGATGCAGGTCAAGTCCCTGGTCACCGAGATCCTCATGGACTATGACATCGGTCTGACCCTGGTGGATGTGCGCATCCAGGATGCCGAACCTCCCACGCAGGAAGTTATCGAAGCTTTCAAGGCCGTGGAGACCGCCAAGCAGAACGCCGAGGCCGTGGTGAACCAGGCCAAGGCCTACGAAAACGCCCAGATCCCCGCCGCCCAGGCCCAGGCCGACAAGCTGATCCAGAACGCGGAGTATTTGAAGCAGAAGCGCATCAACGAAGCCAAGGAACAGGTGGCCATGTTTACCGCCATGTATGAGCAGTACGCTCTGAACCCCGAGATCACCCGCTCCCGCATGTACTACGAAGCCGTTTCCGACATCCTGCCCGGTGTGAAGCTGTTCATCAACACCTCCTCCGGCGCCGATGACGTGCAGATGCTCCTGCCTCTGGAAAGCCTCGTGGACAACGCCGGTTAAGGAGGATAAGACTATGAAAAAAACCATCGCTATCGTCATCGTATGTTTGCTGATCGTGTGTCTGGCAAACTCCATGTATACCGTCCGGGAAAACGAGTACGCCTGCACCGTCCGCTTCAGTAAGATCATCGACACCACCGGCGACGCCGGCCTGCACTTCAAGGTCCCCTTCCTGGACAGTGTGAAGTACTTCTCCAAGGCCGCCACCCTCTACGACATTCCTCCTTCCGAGGTGCTTACCTCCGACAAGCAGAACATGACCGTGGACTGCTACGTGCTGTGGCGGATCGAGGATCCCCTGAAGTTCTTCCAGACTCTGGACAATACCGCCAAGGCTGAGGACCGCCTCAATGCCATCACCTACACCATTCTGAAGAACACCATGTCCACCATGGCCCAGGCCGACATCATCAACATGAATGACGGCGCCGAACGCAACGACATCTACGAAGGCATCGCCGCTGACGTGGATACCGAGGCCAACAAGTACGGCATCGAAGTGGTGGATGTGAAGATCAAGCGCTTCGACCTGCCCGAGAGCAACCTGAACGCCGTGTACAACCGCATGATCTCCGAGCGTAACCAGATGGCGGAGAAGTACACCGCCGACGGTAACTATGAGGCAAGCATCATCCGCAACGATGTGGATAAGCAGGTGAATATTCTGGTCTCCAACGCCAACGCCGAGGCCGCCCAGCTGGAAGCCCAGGGCGAAGCCGAGTACATGCGCCTGCTGGCAGAGGCCTACAACACCGACGACAAGAAGGAATTCTACGAATTCACCCTGGCCCTGGACGCGCTGAAGAAGTCCCTCACCGGCACCGAGAAGACCGTCATTCTGGACGCCGATTCCGAGCTGGCCCAGATCCTCATGGGCGCAAACTAACCCCACAGGGGAGGGCCGCCGGCCCTCCCCCACAGTAAAAACGAAATGAGGTGTTTCCCGTGAAACATTTTCGCGTTCTTCTTCCCCTGCTGATCCTGGCACTGCTGCTGTCCGGCTGCGCCGAACAGGCACAGGATCCCTATACCTATTCCCAGGGCGGCAATACCGTCACGGTTGACCCGGAAAACGGCACCATCACCCACGACGAGAATGTGTACACCTACACTGTTGAGGAGGGCAGGAATTATACAAGCTATGAGATCCGCTACCCCAACGGCGGCATCTACCACTGGACCACTACAGAGGTTAGCGGCGTGGGCGGCGGAAACGAAAGCTACGACGAAAGCAAATATCTCCCCGGCCACTTTCTGGTCAATGCCCTGGAGCGCCCCGCGCCCCGGCAGAGGCACGGGAATTTCGTCGTCGGTTTGATGCTCATCGGCCTGGGCGCGGTGGGATTCTTCCTGCCGGAGCTGCCCTTCTACCTGCGCTACGGCTGGGCGGTGGAAAACGCCGTGCCCAGCGACGCGTACATCACCTGGTCCAAAATCGGCGGGGTCCTGTCGGCCGTTCTGGGACTAATATACTGCATCATCTGATACACCCAGCCGCTGCCATTTCGGGAGCAAAGACCCGCGGGAAGCCCCCGGTACCATGACAGCAAAAAGTCGAGAGGTATCTCTATGGATAAGAAAACAATTCAAGAAAGGCTGTGGTACTCCCTGGAAATGCACGTTGTGCGCCGGGATCTGATCATGATTCTCATCGCCATGGTTATCTTCCTGCTGTTTACCTGGGAAGCGCAGACCTGGGCAGTGGCGCTGGTAATAGACTGCCTTGGCTTTGGCCCCGTGGCGGTTTTCTACATCTGGCGTGGAATTCAGATTCTGCGCAAACCGGAGGGCTACACCTTCTACAAAACCACCCTGGGCAGCTTCCACCAAAAATTTCCCTTGAAAATGATGTATTTCACCGTTGTCCTGGAAGAGCCGGATGGCAGCAAGCGCATCGAGGACACCCACGCTATCTTCGCCTGCCACGGCGTTATGGAGCCGTTGGTTGAAAGTTATGTAAACTCAACCGTCACCATCGGTCTGAACCGGGAAACCGGTATGGTGGTGGTCATCGGATAAGGAGGTACACTATGGCAAAATTCACCTGCACACTGACCGGAGATTTTGGCCGGATTCTGAAGACAATTGAGCAGGGCGTGTTGGATGCCAGCGCCTCCGCCACCCTGGAGGACGGTTGGGACGTCCGGGAACCCGGTTCCCGCTGCGCCGTCCGGGTCTTCGAACGCTACAGCTACGCCGGAGGTAACCGGGTCAGCATGAGTGTCACCCTTTTCCAGGGCAGCGGACCTGTTCAGCTGTGCGCCATCACCTCCGGCGGCAGCCAGGCGGTGTTCTTCAAGGTCAACACCTGGGGCGAGGAGACGTTCCTGGATACCCTGAAGGACATTGTAAGAGCACTGTAGAGCTATATCGCTTATTGGGGCGCCGAAAATCGGCGCCCCTTTTCTCATTCAAAATGTCCCCGAGACAAATTCGACACTGTGCACAATTCATCAAAATTGTTAACGTTTCCAATTCGGTCTAAAAAGAGCGATTTCCGCCCCGGCATTGTGCACGGTGTAGAAAATACCACCAAAATTTTAGGTGTTTTATACAGAAAAACAAGTGTCCGCCGTACACTTTACACAATTTTGCATTGTGACGAAAATATCCATTGAAAATTATACCGTATTCATGTATAATGTCCGTATTGCGGTGTCCAAGCACCCAAGTGCAACAAGCGAAGGCCAGGCCTTCCGAAAGGAGTTTATCAACCATGTATTCTGTTAACGCTATCCGTAACGTTTGTCTGCTGGGCCACAGCGGCAGCGGCAAGACCGCTCTGGCTGAGAGTCTGCTTTACATCACCAGCGTCATCGACCGTATGGGTAAGAACGCCGACGGCAACACCGTCTGCGACTACGATCCCGAGGAGATCCGCCGTAATATTTCCATCGCCACCGCCGTGGCTCCCCTGGAATACAAGAACACCAAGATCAACATCCTGGACACCCCCGGTGCCTTCGACTTCTCCGGCGCCGTGATGGAAGCCCTCCGGGCCGCTGACGCAGCCATCCTGGTCCTTTCCGCCAAGGACGGCATCACCGTCGGCTTCGAGAAGGCATGGAGCTATTGTGAAGAGCGCAATATGCCCCGCATGATCTTCATCTCCAAGGTGGATGAGGACAACTCCGACTACAACGCAACCTTCGAGGCTCTGCGCGAGAAGTACGGCAACAAGATCGCCCCCGTGGTGGTTCCCATTTGGGATTCCTCCAAGAAGGTCACCGGCGTCATCGACGTGCTGAACAAGCGCGCCTGGGAGTCTGTGGGCCTGAAGCGCGCCGAGATCGACGTTCCCGAGGACAAGCTGGACGTGGTGGAAGAGTTCCACGACGCTCTGAAGGAAGCCGTTGCCGAGACCGACGAGGAGCTGATGGACCGCTTCTTCGAGGGTGACGACTTCACCTACGCTGAGATGATCAAGGGCCTGTACAGCGGCGTCCGCGAGCTGAGCCTGTTCCCCGTGCTCTGCGGCTCCGCCGTTACTACTCTGGGCACCACCCTGCTGCTGGACTACGTCACCGACCTGCTGCCCAACCCTGTCCAGGGCAACTACCACAAGGCTACCACCGCCGACGGCAAGGTGGAAGAGTTCGTGGTCTCTCCCCAGGCTGCTCCCGCCGCCTTCGTGTGGAAGACCGTCTCCGACCAGTACGGCAAGTACTCCTACATCAAGGTGCTCTCCGGTGAGATCACCCCCGATACCACCCTCGTCAACGCCCGCACCGGCGAGACCGAGAAGCTGGGCCGTCTGTACACCATGTCCGGCAAGAAGAACACCGAAGTCAAGGTCCTGTCCTGCGGCGACATCGGCGCCATCGGCAAGATGGACAAGGTCAAGACCGGCGACACCCTGTGCGATCCCAGAAAGGTCGTTTCCCTGAAGGGTATCCCCTACGCACAGCCCTGCTACTCCATGGCCATCGCCCCCAAGACCAAGGGTCAGGAAGAAAAGGTCGGTACCGGCCTGAACCGCCTGAACGAGGAAGATCCCTCCTTCACTCTGGTCAACAACGCCGAGACCCATCAGCTGGTTCTGTCCGGTGCCGGCGATCAGCAGCTGGATGTTCTGGTTGCCAAGCTGAAGAGCCGCTTCGGTGTGGATGCCGAGCTGTTCCCTGCTAAGATCGCTTACCGTGAAAAGATCAAGA
>JAZQEP010000095.1:0-12313 GCA_045539075.1 Faecousia sp.
CCCAGGTCCATAACTTCCTGAACGTTGGTCTCAGCCAGCATAGCGAAGCCGGTCTGACGGCAGGCGTAGACGTCGGAGTGGTCACCGAAGATGTTCAGGGACTGAGCAGCGACGGTACGTGCGGACACGTGGAACACGGAGGGGAGCAGCTCGCCGGCGATCTTGTACATGTTGGGGATCATCAGCAGCAGACCCTGAGAAGCGGTGTAGGTGGTGGTCAGAGCACCGGCGGCCAGGGAGCCGTGGACGGTACCGGCAGCACCAGCCTCGGACTGCATCTCAACGACCTTGACAGTGTCGCCAAAGATGTTCTTACGGCCAGCAGCGGCCCACTGGTCGACGTTGTCGGCCATGGGGGAGGAAGGGGTGATGGGGTAGATGCCAGCAACCTCGGTAAAGGCGTAGCTGACGTGGGCGGCAGCGGTGTTGCCGTCCATGGTTTTAAATTTTCTAGCCAAAATGAATACCTCCTAAAGTATTACAAATTTTGTCCCACATATCATATCACTTTCTAGTCGTTTTGTAAAGCCGTCAATACCATCCAGAATTTCAAAATTGGACATTTGCACAAGAAGAATGTGGAAAAACTGTACAGCTTGCAGAAACAACAGAAAAATTTGCAAAAAATAAATAAAGATTGCCTTTTTTCCTTTCATGGAGTATGATTGTATAGATTCAGAAAAAGGGGTGTTGGGCAATGATTTGCAGTGTCAGAACCTTGGGTATTTCGGGGATTCAGGGAAATTCCGTAACTGCCGAGTGTTTCATTTCCAATGGTCTGCCGGGCTTCGATATCGTGGGCCTGCCGGATGCAGCTGTGAAGGAGGCCCGGGAACGGGTCCGTGCCGCAGCCAAGTCCAGCAGCCTGGGATTTCCGGTGAGCCGGATCACTGTGAATCTGGCGCCTGCCAACCTGAAAAAGGCGGGCAGCCATTATGACCTGCCGATTCTTTTGAGCATTCTGGCAGCCTGCGGCTCTGTCCGCCGTCCCAAATCCACCAGCGCCTTTATCGGTGAGGTGAGCCTGGATGGTCAGCTTCGTCCGGTTTCCGGTGTGCTGCCCATGGCACTGGCGGCGAAAAAAGAGGGGATCCAGGCTCTGTTTGTGCCTGCGGAAAATGCTGCGGAGGCGACCCTTGCCCATGGCCCTGCCGTTTATGGTATTCACAATGTAAAGGAGCTGGCGAAGGCCCTCAACGGCGAACGTCAGCTGACCGAGGAGCCTATCTGGGTACCCAGCGCCGAAGATGAAGCGGTTCTGGATTTCAAGGATGTGCTGGGACAGGAGAATGTGAAGCGCGCCCTGGAAGTGGCTGCCGCAGGCAGCCATAATGTGCTGCTCATCGGACCGCCGGGCTCCGGCAAAAGCATGCTCAGCAAGCGTCTGCCCTCCATCCTGCCCGATATGACCCGGGAGGAAGCCCTGGAGGTCAGCCGCATCTACTCCGTTATGGGTCTGCTTACCCCGAAAAAGCCCCTGATTATGCGCCGTCCCTTCCGGTCGCCCCATCATACCGTGTCCAACGCAGGCCTGGCCGGCGGAGGAACCAACCCTAAGCCGGGCGAAATTTCCATGGCCCACAAGGGTGTGCTGTTCCTGGACGAGCTGCCGGAATTTCACAAGGACACGCTGGATCTGATGCGTCAGCCTTTGGAGGATGCCCAGGTGACCATTTCCCGGGTTTCCGGCGCTGTGACCTATCCCGCCGAATTTATGCTGGTATGCGCCATGAATCCCTGCAAATGCGGCTGGTACGGTGATCCCAGCGGCCGCTGCACCTGCTCCGAGCGGGCGGTGGAGAATTACAGAAGCCGGATTTCCGGCCCGCTGCTGGACAGAATTGATATTGTGGTGGAGGTTCCGGCGGTAAAGTTTGAAGAACTTCGCGCCCGGGCCGAAGCGGAGCCTTCCAAAGCTGTTAAGGAGCGGGTTGACGCCGCCCGTAAGATTCAGAACGCCCGTTTTGGGGAAGATTCAGTCATGTGCAACGCCCGGATGGGCCCCAGAGAGATGCGCGAGTTTTGTGCCCTGGCCGAGGAATGCGCCCAGCTCATGAAGGACGCCTTCGAAGCTATGGGCCTCACCGCCAGAAGCTATGACCGGATTCTGAGAGTAGCAAGAACCATCGCGGACCTGGACGGAAGTGAGGAAATCCAGCCCCAGCATATCGCGGAAGCCATCCAGTACCGGTCTGTGAATTTGGGAAATCGATAATGAGGTGTACAGCTGTGAAAAAAATGTATAGATTACTTATAATAACAGTATTCTGTGTCTATATGGCAGGTCTGCTTAGCGCATGCGGCGGGGAGGCGAAGCCTGCGGAAACCACTGCACCTGTCCAGACCCAGGCAGTCACCGAAGCGCCCACCATGGAGCCTACGGAACCGAAGCCTGCATATGAACTTCAGACCGTCTACCTGTGCGTGGAAGAGTATCTGCAGAATTATGAAGGCGGAAACTTCCGTAAGGGCTATACCTATGACGAGTACGGAAGGGCGACGGAATATTTCCAGATTCAGGATGACGGTACACGGGGCTGGGTCACCGAATACAGTTATGACGATAACGGAAATATGATTGAAGAAAGTACAGGTGACAGCGTGAATGTGATGACCTATGATGAAACGGGTCATCTGCTGAGCAAGGTGTCCTATTACAAGGAAGAAAAGAAGAACGAAAAACATTACGAATACGACGAGCAGGGTTATGTGGTTGCGGAAACCCGCATTGAACGCTATAGCGAAGAAACGACCTATACGTTCACCATAACCTATAATGATGACCACACCGAAGCCTCTATTGAGCAGTTTAAGAACGGTGAGCCCAACGGCAAAACGGTGGAAACTTACAATGCTGCCGGGCAGGTACTGAGTTCCACGGTCCATGACGCCAACGGAAACTGGAAGCGTACCCAGACCTGGGAATATGATGAATCCGGCAAGCTCCTCCGTGAGGGCAACTATTCCCGCTCGGAAACCCAGGCAGACTATATGACCATCTATACCTACGATGAAAACGGGCTGCTGCTGAGCAAAAATGTGGATTACTACTACGGCTATCTGCTGGAATACACTTATGAACCTTTTGAGATTTTGGTTCGTGTGAATTAAGGAAGGAAATACAATGAAAGAGATTTTTCTGCTGAAGCTGGGCGAGATCGTCCTGAAGGGCGCCAACAAGCGCCAGTTTGAAAACCGTCTGCGTCAGAATGTCCGCCGCAGGATGAAGTCCTACGGCAATTTTGACGTGTATATCATGCAGTCCACCGTCTATGTGGAACCCATGGACGACGAGTGCGATGTGGACGGCGCATGGGAGGCCTGCTCCACTATCTTCGGTGTAGTGTCCCTGTGCCGCTGCCGCCCCTGTGAAAAGGATCTGGATGCCATTTTTGAGACCATCGAAGCTTATCTGGGCGATGATCTGGACTGCGCCAAGTCCTTCAAGGTGGAGTCTAAGCGCTCTGACAAGCGCTTCCCCCTGACCTCCATCCAGCTGTCCCAGGAGATCGGCGGCCGCCTGGCCGAGGCACATCCCGACGTTACGGTGGATGTCCACAAGCCCGATTATACTGTGTATGTGGAAGTCCGTGACCTGGCTGCCTATGTCCATGGTCCCGCGGTCCCCGGCGCCGGCGGTCTGCCCACCGGCGTAGGCGGCAGAGCCATGTGTCTGCTCTCCGGCGGCATCGACTCTCCTGTGGCTGCCCACATGATCGCCAAGCGTGGCGTGGAGATCGAGGCTGTCCACTTCTTCTCCTATCCCTACACCTCCCAGCTGGCCAAGGACAAGGTCATTGAGCTGGCCCGTCTGGTGAGCAAGTACTGCGGCAAGATGACCGTGAATGTGGTTTCCTTCACCGAGATCCAGGAAGCCATCCGTGACAATTGCCCCGAGGAATATTTCACCCTGATCATGCGCCGCTTCATGATGGAGATTTCCGCCCGCATTGCCAAGTGGGACGGCTGCGGCGCGCTGATCACCGGTGAGAACCTGGGCCAGGTGGCTTCCCAGACCATGGAAGCCATGACCGTCACCGGTGCTGTAGTGGATATCCCCATTTTCATGCCCCTGGTTGGCATGGACAAGGAGGAAATCGTGACCATCGCCCGGAAGATCGGCACCTTTGACACCGCTGTTCTGCCCTACGAGGACTGCTGCACCGTTTTCACCCCCAAGCACCCCAAGACCAAACCCACTCTGGCACAGGTGATAAATGCTGAGCGGAATCTGGACCGGGAGGCACTGATCGCCCGGGCTCTGGAGAATATTGAGAAGATCAAGGTGACCTATGATGACGCACCTTACCTGTAATGCTCTGAAAAAGCTGGAGGGCAAGACCCTCTGCACGGCGGAAAGCTGTACCGGCGGCGGTATCGGCGCGGCGCTGACCGCCATCCCCGGCAGCTCCGCTGTATATAAGGGCGGAATTATCAGCTATACCAATGAGATCAAGCAGAAGCTGCTGGGTATCAACCCCATTCTACTGAAAAACTTGGGCGCTGTGTCCGCGCCCATCGCCGAGGCCATGGCCATCGGTGCCAGAAACGCATTGAACGCGGACATTGCTGTGTCTGTCACGGGTCTGGCAGGCCCCGGCGGCGATGATAAGGGAAATCCCGTGGGCCTTGTGTTCATCGGCTATGTGGACGAGAAGCGGATCTTAAGCCGCCGTTTCGTCTTTTCCGGCGACCGGGAGGAAGTCCGGAAGCAGGCTGTGGAAGAAGCCCTCAAGCTGATCCTGGAACTGAATTAAGAAACGTGCCCCCGGCGGAAATTCCGCCGGGGGCTTGTGCGTTATTTTGTGACGGTTTTGGAATAGGTATCCACCAGATTGCCCTGGCGGTCGTAGAGATTTACCTGGATTTCCACAGTGCCGGTAAGTACATATTCCTGCCAGGCTCCGGTGATGGCCTGCTGCAGGAGCCAGTAGCACTCACTTTCCAGCTCCGACCCCGCAGGAAGCGAAAACATAAAGCCGCTTCCCGGTTCCCGGTAACTGAGCTGGTTGAAGCTGGCGGAGGATTCGGACCCCTCTATGATCAAGGACATCCGGGCTGAGTGTGCAGTTTGATTCTCCGGGAACAGGAAAATGGGAATGATAGGCAGTCCGCTTGCCTGTTTGTAACGATAGTCGGTGGTGAACATGGTAGCCACGGGGGTTTCCTCGAAATACCGAAGGTATCCGTTGTCCCAGCCCAGGCCGTCCTGGTATTCGTAGGTGGTGTAGCCGTGTTCCGTCCTGCTCAGAATCAGGTGATCCCAACTGCTGCCTGCAAAGTCCAGTTTTTCAATGATCTCACTGGGGCCGATCAGCTGCTGCTTTTCCTTTCTGCGTATGGCGATTTCCAGCGTGGGGGAGGGCCATTCGGAAATGGAAGCAATGAAAAACAGGGAAATCAGAAGGATGGGAATGCACAGCAGAAGTTTTTTCTTTCTGGACCAGTTTTTCATGTTTCGTCACCTCCTGTCAGATCGATCCGCAGGACAATATCCCGTCCGTCCCGATCGTAGTGCAGCTCCAGCCACTGGGCACCGCTGTCAAAATGCCGGACCTCCAGCTGGTTGGATTCAAAACCCTGGCTGTAGAAGCCGCCCTGATAGGCAACCTTAGGAACGTCATCGTACATAAAGTCCTTCCGGCAGCCGTAGTGGTTCCCCAGACTGTCCACAGCCCAGAAATAGTTGACGATGCCCGGCTCTGGCATCCAGGGCCAGTAGGTGATCTGCAATTCCAGGTACAGTGTGTCGCCTTCGGCATTCACCGCCGCTTCCGTGACCTTGAACCGGTAGCCGTCGGAGCTGTCCGTTACATTGGGCTTGCAGTAGTAGCCGCCCTCGCCCTCAGCCCGGAGGGAATCGTAGTTGGCTGTGGAAATACGACTGTGAATATGGCTGACTGTAAAGGCAATCAACAGGAAGATTGCCCAGGCGCAGGCGGGAATGGTGACCCACTTGATGATCCGGTAGATGTAGCCCAGCCAGGGCTTATGAATCTGTCCCAACTGGGGCGCAATCTCCTCCGGATTGCCCATGGCTTCCATGGCAAGGTGTTTTGCCTTCTCCGGGGTATGCCCCTGGGCGATCAGGTCATCGTAATGATCCTCCAGATGATCCTTCAGCTCCCGAAAAACCGCTTCTCGGTCGGGCTTAAAACGAATTTCAGCCACTGCATGGTAGCACCAATCATCAAAATCAATCATGGGTTCACCCCGCTTTCTTCCAGATAAAGAGCCGCTTCGGAAACAATGGTAACGGTGTCGGTTTCCATCAGCGTTCCTGTGAAGTCATAAAACCGGAGCTCCACTGGAATGGAGCGGTGGACATAGGTATCCCGGTTAGAACTGATATTGGTCAGCGTATTCAGGGCAGCGCCCTCGGCCCCCAGACCGGGCCACTGGCCCTGCGCATCCAAAGTGAAAAGAAAATAACCGGCCTTGTCCCGTGGGGCCTCCAGTTGATAGGTTTTCTCAAAATCAATTCCGTCCCACATTTCCCGAAGGGTAAATTCAATTTCTGCCCGGGCAGCACTGGGTGTATTGTCGAAGAGCACGATCGGCAGGTGGATCTCATCCGTGACCAGCGAAAAGCCGCCGGAGCCAGGTGGGGCGATGAGCATATTGTCATCATATTTATCCCGACAGATAAACTGGGTCCTGCCAATATCCTCGCCGTAAAGCCAGAGGATGACACATTCTTCGGTTTCCGAGATGATCATGCCCTGGAAGGGCCCCAGGTCGATCTCCTCCTGGCCCAGAATGGAGGAGGGCCCCACCAGATTTCCCCGCTCTTCCCGGCGGAATTGGTTTTCCGGGATCAGAAAGAAATCCGCACTGAGAAAATCCATCAGACCGATCATAAGCGTGAGGATCAGAAGATTTCTGAGGATCCGCAGCTTTTTGGAAGGTGTCCGCTTCATGCTCCCTCACCTCCGTTCAGATCGATCCGGAGGCGGATATCCCGTCCATCCCGGTCATAGCGCAGTTCGATCCACCGGGCCTCCTGGGAGCAGAAGTTATTCAGCCACAAGTCCATGGTGTAAGTAAAATAGCCTGTTTTGTCCAGATTGCCGCTGAGGGCACGCTGATAGCTGTGGGCGTCGTTGCGGTAGGATGAATAGGTATTTCCCAGACTGTCCACCGCCCAAAAATCATGAATGGGGATATCATCCAGCTCCGCCCACTGGAAAAGCCCGGTGACATCAACTTGACATTGAAAATAGTAGGCATCCTGGTCATCGTCGGTGTAGTGATCGTGAAAACTCATGACCGCCCGGGATACATCAAAGGTAAATCCATCGGAACTGTCCCGGCTGTCCGGGTCGTAATCCATCAGACGCCGGGATTCCCAGGTGCCGTCCTGGGCGTAGACCGTCAGGGGTTCTCCCGGATTTTCGTAATACCAGGGAATGTATCCTTCGGAGAAGGAATTGCTGCGGAAAAAGGCGAAGAGCTGAATTGCCAGAGCAGCACAGGCTAGGCAGATGACCCATTTGGTCAGATCCAGCAGATATCCCAGCCAGGGACGATGGATGGCACCCAATTGGGGAGCGATTTCGCAGGCGCTTCCCATGGCTTTCAACGCTTCCTCCCGGGCTTCTGAAGGGGAAAGGCCCCGGTCCGTGGCAGCATCATACAGGTCTTCCAGGTGGGCATAAAGCTCCTTATAGACCGCTTCATGGTCCGGACCGTAGCGGATTTGGGACACGGCGGTTTTGCACCACCAGTCGAAGGAATTGCTCATAGCAGCATCCTCAGCAGCCGGCGCAGCCTAGGACTGCGTTTACCTTCTCGGAGAAGAGCTTCCACTCCTTCTCTTTGTATTCCAGCTGCTCCCGGCCGGCGCTGGTGAGTCGGTAATATCTGCGCTCCCGGCCACTGGGGGTGGATTGCAGGTAGGATATAACAAATTTGTTCTTTTCCAGGGTGTGAAGCAGGGGATAGAGGGTGCCCTCCTTTAAAAGAAAGGTGTCGTCGGAGCGCCTTGCCAGTTCCGTAACCATTTCATAGCCGTATTTGTCCCCATCTTTCAGCAACGACAGCACCAGCAGGGGGGTGGAACCGGAGAGCAGGCTCTTTTCTATTTTCATGAATATGTACCTCCTTATACCTAGATTATCTATGCTTATTATACATAGACAATCTAGGTATGTCAAGAAAAAAGGAAGCCCGCTCTTTCGAGCGGGCTTGATTGCGATTAGGTGGGATCGTAGTTGACGATAATGTTGTGCTCCTTCAGCTTGGATACGTCGCTGATCTCGTTGCCGTAGACATTAACCATTACCAGACGGAAGCAGTCGGCGATGGGGTCGATGGTATGCAGCTGGTTGTAATCCAGATACACATAGGTCAGTTCTTCCAGGTTGTGCAGGGGGTATACGGATTCAATCTGATTGTGGGAGCCTTCCAGAATGCTCAGCTTGCTGCCCTCGGGCCAGGTGGGGAGCTTGGCAATGGTATTGTAGGAAACATTCAGCGCGGTCAGCTCCGTGAGAGCGGAGAGGTCATCGATATTGCTGATGGCATTGTTGGAAACATTCAGCTCCGTCAGACCGGTGCACTGAGCCAGGACGGATACAGAGGTCAAGGAATTGTGATTCAGATCCAGATGGCTCAGCATGGGGAATGCCTCGATGCCCTCCAGATTTGCGATGGCGTTATTTCCTGCGTTGATCCAGCTGAGATTGGATGCGGAAGAGAGGGAAGTGAGGCTGGAAACGGAGTTGTAGGAGATATCCAGCTTGGAAAGTTCTGCCAGTCCGGCAAGATCGGTTAGATCCGTAATGGCGTTGTGCTCCAGGTGAATCTCCTGCAGCTTGGTTAGAGTGGACAGGGGCTGAAGGTTGCGCAGGGTATTGTGGCTCAGGTCCACATAAGTCAGGTTTCCGGCGTTTTCCAGTCCGGCGATGGTAGACAGCGCACAGTTGGAAAGGGTCAGCCGGTTCAGATTAGGCAGAGCGGCAATTTCCGCCATGGAGTCGCTGGGAAAGCGGCAGCCTGTGAGATTCAGCTCTGCCAGCTCCGGAAGATAGGCGAGGAATCCCAGATCATTCAGACGGACACCGGAGATGGTCAATGTCTTTAAATAGGGAACCAGCTTCAGATCATCGTACACCTGAACATGTTCGGGGAGGGTCAGCTCCGTAACTTCCCAGAGTTGGTCGGTCATGACAGGGGTATCAGCTTCCATGCCGACAGCGGCGCGAAGCGTCTGCTCCATGGCAGAATCGGTAAAGACCGCCTCTTCAATGACACCGCCCACAGTGTAATTCAGAACACACAGGGGGCTGACCAGGCCGTTGGGGGAGACACTCAATGCGGTAATGACAGTTTCGCCGCCGGACAGGGTATAGCTTTCGGAGAAGATTCCGTCAGCAGTGGAAGGGTAGTCACCGTCGGTGGTGGCGTAAATTGAGCCGTTGGAGGTAAGCTCCAGGGTGATGTACTGGGTGAAGTAACCGGGGGCTACGTTGGGCGCAGGGGCGGAGGGGCGCAGGGCATCAATCTCCGCTTTGATGGAGGGGTCTGTAATGCCATCCAAAAGCGCCACCGCGTCCAGAAGCTTATCCTGCTCGACGAAGATCTTGCACAGGGCGGCATATACATCCGCGTTACCGCCATCATAAATGGCATGGGTCAACGTATATTCTGCCTTGGTATAGTTGCCGTCGTTTCGATGCTGGTTGGCCAGTTCAATGGCCACGTCCTCATCCTTGCCGGTATAGTCATAAGCCAGGTCGTAGAGCATGGCGGCAAAGTCCGCGTTGCCCCGGGCATCGAACTGACGGGCCTGGCTGATCAGTAGGTCACGGGTGAATTCCCGGTCGTAAACCAGAAGATACCAGGCTACACTGGCCAGAATGCCCACTGCCAGAAACAGGGGAACCAGCCGCTTTAAGAATCGTTTCATATAATAACTCCTTTATAGAGGGTATATTCTTCTGAATTATACGACATATTACGAAATATGTCAAGGGAATACAAAAAAGTTACAAAATCGTAAAGAATGCGCCGCGGTTTAACCGCGGCGCATGGACTTATTTTCCGATTGCCTGCTTCATGCTCAGGCTGATGCGGTGGCGCTTTTCGTCCACCTCCAGAACCATGACCTTGACAACATCGCCCACCTTTACAGCTTCGCTGGGGTGGCGCAGACGACGAGAAGCCACCTGGGAGATGTGTACCAGGCCATCCTGGTGGACACCGATATCCACGAATACGCCGAAGTCAATGACATTGCGTACCGTGCCGGAGAGGATCATGCCGGGCTTTAAGTCCTTCATTTCCAGCACATCCTTGCGCAGGATGGGGGCGGGGAGATCCTCGCGGGGATCACGGCCGGGCTTGGCCAGCTCTTTTGCGATGTCCAGCAGGGTGTGCTCACCCACGGCGCATTCCGCTGCGGCCCTGGCAAGACCGTAGTTTTCCAGCTTTGCGGGAAGACCGGCAAGATCGTCCCCCTTCTTCAATCCAAACAGGGCCAGCAGTGCTTTTGCAGCGGCGTAGGACTCCGGATGGACACCGGTGTTGTCCATCATTTCCTTGCTCTCGGGGATGCGCAGAAAGCCGGCGCACTGCTCGAAGGCCTTGGGGCCCAGCTTGGGGACCTTTTTCAGCTGGGCACGGGAGGTGAAGGGACCATTTTCCTCCCGGTAGGCAACGATATTCTTGGCAGTGGTGGCAGTCAGGCCGGAGACCTGCTGGAGTAAGCTTCGGGATGCGGTGTTGGCATCCACGCCAACAGAGTTGACGCAGTCCTCCACCACGCCGCCCAGGGCGGCGTCCAGCTCCTTCTGGGGGCAGTCGTGCTGATACTGGCCCACGCCGATGGCCTTGGGGTCGATCTTCACCAACTCTGCCAGGGGATCCTGCAGCCGCCGGGCAATGGATACGGCGGAGCGGAGATTCACGTCAAATTCCGGGAATTCCTCCGCGGCCAGGGGGGACGCGGAATAGACGGAAGCGCCGGCTTCGTTGACCATGGCATAAGATGCCTCGGGGAAGGATTTCAGCATTTCCACAGCCATGGCTTCCGTCTCACGGCTGGCGGTGCCGTTGCCGATGGCGATATGCCGGACATTATGCTTTCGCATCAGAGCGGAGAGCGTGGCGATGGCTTCCTGCTTTTTCCTCTCACTAAACGTGGGGTAGACCACAGAGGTGGCAAGCACCTTGCCGGTGGGATCCACCACTGCCACCTTGCAGCCGTTGCGGTAGCCGGGGTCCAGTCCCATGGTAACAAAGCCCTTGACGGGGGGCTGCATCAGCAGGGGCTTTAAGTTCAGCGCAAAATTGTGGATGGCACCGGCGTAGGCCTTTTCACTGAGGTCGCTTCTGACTTCCCGCTGGATGGAGGGGAAGATCAGCCGTTCGTAGGCATCCTCGGCGGCGGCGCGAACGAACTGGGAGACGAATCTGGTGGGCTTCAGCGCATAGCGGCAGACACAGGCTGCACCTTCGTTGCCGGGGAGGGTGACATTGGGCTTCAGAATGCCCTCCTTTTCGCCCCGGTTGATGGCCAGGATCTGGTGGTCCAGAATCCGGGAAACCGGCTGGGAGAAATCATAGTAGAGCTTGTACACACTGTCCGTTTCCGGGTCCTCAGCCTTGCAGATAAACAGGCCTTTTCGGGTGACCAGTTCCCGGAGGGCCTTGCGGATGTCCGCATTATCGGAAAGATCCTCCGCAATGATGTCATTGGCGCCCTGGAGGGCTTCCTCAATCGTATTGACTCCTTTTTCGGAATCGATATAGCCCGCCGCAAGAACCGCAGGATCGGTCCCGTCCTGTGCATAGATGGCGGCGGCCAGGGGCTCCAGACCCTTCTCCCGGGCCATGGAGCCGCGGGTGCGTCGCTTCTGCTTGTAGGGGCGGTACAGGTCTTCCACTTCGGTCATGGTGGCGGCGGCGTCGATGGCTGCGGAGAGTTCCTCCGTGAGCTTACCCTGGTTTTCAATGGATTTCTTCACTTCTTCCCGGCGCTGCTGCAGGTTGCGCAGGTAGGTAAGGCGAGTTTCCAGATTCCGCAGGGTGGTATCGTCCAAGGCGCCGTGCATCTCCTTGCGGTAGCGGGCGATGAAGGGGATGGTGTTGCCTGCGTCGATGAGCTCGATCACAGCCTTGATCTGCTCGGGACGGAGGGAAAATTCTTTGGCCAGTATGCTGATCAGATCCATAAAGCACATCCTTTGAGTACAAAAAAGTCAGGGTGTATATTTCCATTTTTGCATGCGTTTTTCCTGCCTGCACATGCAAAAAGAAGCCCTCGGGAGGGCGGCATGCCGGGGATGTTATTCGGACCACTCGGTATCGT
>JAZQEP010000096.1:0-5107 GCA_045539075.1 Faecousia sp.
GCTCGTTCTGGACGGTCTTGTTCAGGCGCTCCACCACGCCGCACTCCCGCATGAGGTTGCCCAGCATCAGGCAGCCCACCAGGGGGGCGGCGGAGGGCAGCATCAGGGAGACGAAAATGGTGACCACGATGGGGAACAAAATCTTCTCGGTCTTGGAGACGGTGCGCAGCTGCTTCATCTTGATCTTGCGCTCCTTGGAGGAGGTGAGCAGCTTCATGATGGGCGGCTGGATCACCGGCACCAGGGCCATGTAGGAGTACGCCGCCACGGCGATGGCGCCCAGCAGATGGGGAGCCAGCTGGCTGGTCAGGAAGATGGCGGTGGGACCGTCGGCGCCGCCGATGATGCCGATGGAAGCGGCCTCGGGGCCGGTGAAGCCGATAGTCACACCCAGAATGTCATTCAGACCGTTCAGGGCAATGGCGCCCAGGAAGGCTACGAACACGCCCATCTGGGCAGCGGCACCCAGCAGCAGGGACTTGGGATTAGACAGCAGAGGACCGAAGTCGGTCATGGCACCAACGCCCATGAAAATCAGACAGGGGTAGATGGAGGTCTTGACGCCGATGTAGAAGAAGTCCAGCAGGCCGCCTTCCTTCAGAATGGTGCCATAGGAGTGGTAGGCCTCATGGGTTGCGTCCATGAAGTTGGTCCACAGCTCCTGGTTGTACAGTCCTGCGCCGGGCAGGTTGGTCAGCAGACAGCCGAAGGCGATGCCGGTGAGCAGCAGGGGCTCGAACTTCTTGACAATGGCCAGGTACAGCAGCACGCAGGAGATGATCAGCATCACCAGGTTCTGCCAGCCGCCGTCGGAGACCATGCCGGAGATGATCCGGGCGAAGCCGGAATCACTCCACAGGTTTAACAGAATTTCACCAATATTGATGCTCATAGTAGCCCTCCTTAGTTGAGGACGACCATGGTTGCGCCGGTGTCGACAGTGGAACCCTTGGAAACCAGAACCTGAGCTACGGTGCCGGCCTTGGGAGCGAAGATCTCGTTCTCCATCTTCATGGCCTCCAGGACCACCAGCAGGTCGCCTTCCTTCACAGCCTGGCCGGCAGTGACGTTGACCTTCAGAATGTTGCCGGGCATGGGAGCCTTCACGGCCTCGCCTGCCACGGGAGCGGCAGCGGCGGGAGCGGGGGCAGCAGCGGGAGCGGCTACGGGAGCGGCGGCCACAGGAGCAGCCACGGGTGCAGCGGGAGCGCTGGGAACGACGGCCTCATACTCATCCAGGAGCATGGCCTTGCCGGCTTCGACCTCGATCTCATAGGTACGGCCGTTCAGAGTTACCTTATACTTCATGATTACTTGACCTCCTTGATGGAAATGAAGCGCAGCTCGTTCAGGGGCTTACCCATCTTGTCGGCCACGATGGCCATCAGCATAGCTGCGGTCTTGGGCTCCACGTCGTGGAGCTTCAGCTCGCCGGCGGTGCCGGGAGCGGTGGGCTTGGGAGCCTCGGGAACGGCTTCAGCGGGAACAGCGGCGGGAGCAGCTGCCTTGATCTTGGCATCCTTGGCGATGAAGATCTTGCCCATGATGGTGACCACGCACATCAGCAGGATCAGGCCGAAGAATACCACGCCGTAGCCCAGCAGGGCGATGACAGCGGCGTCGCCGAAGGACATGTGGATCAGATGCTCGGGAATGTTGGAAGTTAACATAATATGTTACCTCCTATTAGCACTCCACGATGGAGTAGGTGACAACATTCTCCTCCTTGGCCTTGCGCTCCTCCAGGAACTTCTCAGCCAGGTTGGGGAAGGCGATGTAGCTCAGCACATCCTCGTCGGACTTTGCCAGGTCGCCCAGCTTGGCGCGGGTATCCTCGACCACGGGCTTCAGGGAGTCGGCGTAGCGGCCGGTGATGGGCTGCTCGTCGCCCAGGATCATCTTCTGGATCTCGGGGTTGATGGGAGCGGGGGTACGGCCGTACTCACCGCGGCAGTAAGCCTTGATCTCCTTGGAGACCTTCTTGTAGCGCTCACCCTGCAGCACGTTGGTGACAGCCTGGACGCCGACCATCTGGGAGGTGGGAGTAACCAGGGGAGGGAAGCCCATGTCCTCACGGACCTTGGGAGTCTCCAGCAGAGCCTCGTCGAACTTATCCAGAGCGTTCATCTGCTTCAGCTGGCTCAGCAGGTTACTCAGCATACCGCCGGGGATCTGGTAGGTCAGACACTGGGTGTCGGTGGCCATGGACTTGGGCATCAGAGTGCCGTCCTTGACGAACTCGTCACGAACGCCCTTGAAGTAGTCGGCCATCTTCTTGGTGGCGGCGTCATTCAGGTCAACCTGGTAGCCCAGCTGGCGCAGAGCGTAGGCCAGGGTCTCGGTAGCGGGCTGGGAAGTACCGCCGGACATGGGGGAGATGGCGGTGTCGATGATGTCACAGCCAGCCTCAACAGCCTTCAGATAGGTCATGAAGGCAAGACCAGTGGTGGAGTGGGTGTGCAGGTCGATGGGCATGCCGGGGACAGCGTCCTTGATGGCGGAAACCAGGTCGTAAGCCTCCTGGGGGCCCATGATGCCGGCCATATCCTTGATGCAGATGGTCTCGGCGCCCATCTCCTTCAGCTCCTTGATCATCTCCACATACTTCTTGTGGGTGTGAACGGGGGAGGTGGTGTAGGAGATACAGCCGGAAGCAATGGCGCCGGCGTTGATGGCGGCCTCCATAGCGACCTTCAGGTTGTTGGTGTCGTTCAGAGCGTCGAAGATACGGATCACGTCGATACCGTTCTCAACAGCCTTCTTGACAAACAGCTTGACGAAATCGTCGGGATAGTGGGAGTAGCCCAGAACGTTCTGGCCGCGCAGCAGCATCTGCAGCTTGGTGTTCTTCACCACAGCCTTGATCTTGCGCAGACGCTCCCAGGGATCCTCGTTCAGGTAGCGCAGGCAGACGTCGAAGGTGGCGCCGCCCCAGCACTCGATGGCGTAGTAGCCGGCCTGGTCGATGGTCTCGAGCATGGGCTCAAACTTCTCGAAGGGCAGGCGGGTTGCGATCAGAGACTGGTTTGCGTCACGCAGCACAGTCTCCACAAACTGAACTTTTTGTGCCATTTTGTATAACCTCCGTAGATGGATTTTCAATGGATGCTCCTTTTTTTAACAGGAAAAACATCCAAAAATATATATGACCAACGAAAAAAGTTGGTTAGAGACAAAATTTTGTAGAAAAATACAAAATTCGTTGGTCGAAAGTGGGGAAAGTGGACAAAATGCGAGCGTTTTCTTTGCAATATCCAACATTCACCAAATACATAATATCATATGAAAATGCAAATGTAAATATAAACTTACCGAAAAAGAACACCGGCTCCGACGAAATTTTCCTTCGCCGGAGCCGGTTTCTTGTAAAAATTGTTATTCAGAGAACAGGTAATTGACCAGCTTTGTGGTGCCGATGATGGCGATGGAAGCGGCATCCTTGGCCTCGGGGAAGAAGACGGATGCCATGCACAGGGTGAAGAAAATGCCGAACTGGGCGGCTGCGCCGAAGAGCATCAGCTTGGGATTGGTCAGCAGGGGTCCGAAGTCGATCATGGCGCCGATACCGATGAACAGCAGCAGGGGGAACAGTTCGTTGGCAATACCGGCATTGTACAGCTCCTTAATGGGACCTGCCAGAGCGGCGGAGCCGGGGATATTTACCAGAATGGTGCCCAGACCCATGGGCAGCAGCAGGAGCGGCCACCGGAGCGGCGGGGCTGAGTGCCGGGATATGAGCCTTCTGCGGAGGATTCTTTTTTGACAGATACTTGCGCAGAGTCATAATTGCCACGATCACAGCCATCGCGACCACCATGGCCAGAGCAACATAGTCCGGCTGGTGTGTTCCGGCAACGGATAAAAACAGCATATTAATATTCTCCTTTCCTGAATTGGAAAAATAGCGAAGGGCATGCCGCGGGAAAGACAATCCGCGGCAAACCCTGTCAATGATAGCTGATGAAAAATATGAAGTAAACCGCTTGGGAAGAAGCTTAACCAAATATAAGTCTGATGACAAAAAGCTTAACCGAATATTATTTTCGGGGCATTTTTGTATATCCTTTCACAGCCGGCAATAGCGGGTATGTATAATTTTATTGAAATTACGAATTGATTTTATGGAATCCATAGTGTATGATAAAATTGCAAGATATGGGATACCTTTACATAACGCTCAAGAGAGCAGAATAATAAGGAAATCCCATTGAAATAATCTATTTTATTATGAAAGAGGTTAATGCATTATGGCAAAGCTTGATCTGACTAAGTATGGCATTACCGGCGCTACCGAAGTCCTGCACAACCCCTCCTACGAGGTGCTGTTCGAGGCTGAGATGGACCCCTCCCTGGAAGGCTTCGAGAAGGGCCAGCTGACTGAGCTGGGCGCTGACAACGTCATGACCGGTATCTACACCGGCCGCTCCCCCAAAGACAAGTTCATCGTTATGGACGAGAACTCCAAGAACACCGTGTGGTGGACCTCCGACGAGTTCAAGAACGACAACAAGCCCGCTTCCATCGAGGCATGGAACGAGTGCAAGCGTCTGGCTGTCGAGCAGCTGAGCAACAAGAAGCTGTACGTCATGGACGTCTTCTGCGGCACCAACCCCGACTCCCGCATGGCTGTCCGCTTCATCATGGAAGTGGCATGGCAGGCTCACTTCGTCAAGAACATGTTCATCGCCCCCACCGCTGAGGAGCTGGAGAACTTCGAGCCTGACTTCGTTTCCTTCAACGCCGCCAAGGCCAAGGTCACCAACTACAAGGAGCTGGGACTGAACTCCGAGACCGCTGCCATCTTCAACATCACCTCCAAGGAGCAGGTCATACTGAACACCTGGTACGGCGGTGAGATGAAGAAGGGCCTGTTCTCCATGATGAACTACTTCCTGCCCCTGAACGGCATGGCTTCCATGCACTGCTCCGCCAACACCGACATGGAGGGCCGCAACACCGCTCTGTTCTTCGGCCTGTCCGGCACCGGCAAGACCACCCTGTCCACCGACCCCAAGCGTCTGCTGATCGGCGACGACGAGCACGGCTGGGACGACGAGGGCGTCTTCAACTTCGAGGGCGGCTGCTACGCCAAGGTCATCAACCTGGA
>JAZQEP010000097.1:0-10385 GCA_045539075.1 Faecousia sp.
CTTCCGCTGCGCCACCAAGACCAAGTGCCCCGTGGTGCCCCTGGCTTTCGTGGATTGCTTCAAGCCCATGGACGAGAAAGGCAGCAAGCCGGTTCGGGTGCAGCTGCACTATCTGCCCGCCATTTATTATGAAGAGTACAAGGATATGAAGCCCCAGGATTTGGCCAATCTGGTGCGCAGCCGCATCGAAGCCAAGATCGCTGAGTGCGTAGCGTGATACTATTATATATAATGTATGGGCGGGTCATTGACCCGCCCGTTTTGCGCATAAAACAGGATACTTGTATTTTCGAAGAATTCCGCTATAATAGCCCTATCACCAAAGAAAGGATGATGCATTCATGAAGAAGAAAGTTTTGGTGCTGGTGCTCTGCGCGGCGCTGTGTGTCAGCTGCTTTGCGGGCTGCGCGGCCCTGAGCTCTTACATCAGCAAGCTCAAGGGTGAACTGATCGGCAACGATTATGACATCCGCCAGTATGATAATTACGGAAATCTGGTCTTTACCGTTCATGGCAACAAGGTGACCATGGACTGCGAGCTGGACGAATACGGCGAAGTCAGCTCCTATATCGACATCACCATCGACGGCGACAGCTGGAAGCATGTGGGCTCCACCCTGGTTTTTGCCCAGGAGAACGCCGATATGATCACCGATTTCCAGCTGCCGGAGGAAATGCAGAATTCCGGCACCGGCACCGGCCTTATGGCTGTGGACCGGCGGATCAATGAGTACGCCAACTACTTCGGCAAGGACCTGGTGATTCTGATCTCCAGCCAGAACGGCACTCCCGTGGCCCTGTTCCAGGGCAACAATGTCTACACCGAGATCCCCGGCGACCTGCCAAAGACCACGCTGATCCACATCGACGGCGCCATGGTATATGTCCACCGGGCCAATATCGACATCATCCCCGCGGACATGTTCCGGGAGGAGTAAGCGCAAGCCCCGCCTTTGTGGCGGGGCTTTTTGGCGGGAAGGTTGCCTTTGGGGCGGGGATATGCTACAGTGAAAGAAAAATGCGAAAAGGAGGTAGCGGACTATGTGCCATGATACCCTTGTCCGGATCCCATCCACGCTGCTGGGAAGGGAAGTTCCCTGCCGGATCCTCCGGGTGGAACAGCCGGCGCAGCGCTGGTGCCTTCTGCTCCACGGCTTCGGTGGAAATGAGAATTCCTGGCTGGAGCACAGCGGCGCCGCCGCTCTGGCGGAGCGGTTCGGTATGCATTTGGTGATGCCCGGCTGCGGCGACGGCTATTATGAGGATACAATAGAGCCCATGCTGTCATTTCTGGGCCGGGAGCTGCCGGAATATCTGTCCCGGGAACCGGGATTTTCCCGAAATCCGGCAGATACCGCGGTAATGGGTGTCTCCATGGGCGGCTTCGGCGCGCTGCTGGTCTGCGGCAGCTTTCCCCGGGTCTACGGGCGCTGCGCTTCCTTCGGCGGTGCGTTCATCCTGCCCGATGTAGTGGTCTGGAACCAGCATGTCCTGAAGAATGCCAACTATCTGTATTTTTGTGATGTGTTCGGGGATTTTGATACCCTCCTGGGCTCTGAGCGGGACCCGGAGGCCCGGGCGCTGGAGGCCCTCAGGCGGGGCGAGCTGGGACCTGTGCGTCTGGTGTGCGGCAGGGAGGATGATCTGCTGGCGGCCAACCGGGCCCTGGCGGAGAAGCTTCGCGGTGCCGGGGCGGATGCGGTACTGACCGAGCTGCCGGGTGCCCACAGCTGGGAATGCTGGAATGAAGCCATGGAGGATACGTTCCGGTGGCTGGCCGAAGGATAAACTGAAAATCACTATCCATTTCCTGGAATCTGTGATATACTGAACGGGGGAGCTCCTGTCCGGGCCTTCCCCTGTCTCAAAAATACCGGGACGAAAGAGCCCGAAAAGAAAGGAAGAGAACCATGAAAAATCGTAAGTTTGCCCTGCTTCTGGCACTGGTCATGGTGGCCTGCGTGCTGCTGCCTGGCTGCGGTGAAAAGGCCCCCGCCGAGACGAAGGCTCCCGTGCAGACCGCTGCCCCTGTGGAGACCACTGTCCCCGTGGAGACTACCGCTCCTGCCGAGGAGAGAAATCTCTCTCTGGGCGTCATCGAGGGAACCACATATACAAACCGCTACGCCGGTCTGGAGATCCGCCTGGATGACAGCTGGACCATCTATCCTGCAGAGCAGCTCCAGGAGCTGCCCGACATTCTCAAGGACATGGCTGAGGGTACCGATATGGAGCAGGCCCTGGAGGGCGTCCAGCAGATCACCGACGTGCTGGCGGAAAACGCCGATGAGCTGACCACCATCAATCTGGTGATGCAGAAGCTCAGCACCCAGGAGCGCATCGTCTACAAGCTGATGGACGAAGAGGCACTGGTGGATACCCTTTTGAGCCAGAAGGACAGCATGATCACCGTCTATGCCCAGGGCGGCATTAATGTCAGCTCCATGGATAAGGTCACCGTCACCTACATGGGCCAGGAGCATCTGGCTCTGAAGACCGTGGCTGAGACCCAGGGCGTCCCCTATTACATCCTGCAGCTGTTTGATTTCGACCTGGGTGCGTACTCCGTGACCATCACCCTGGGCAGCTTCGTGGAGGATAAGACCGAGAGCCTGCTGGATCTGCTCCACGCACTGGACTGATCCATGGAGTATGAAAAGGCCCCCTCTGACGAGGGGGCTGGCAGCGAAGCTGACTGGGGGAGAGAATGCTACCCCCGCTGTTAAAAATCAAATAGATTTTTGAAGGCTCCCCTGAAAAGGGGAGCCTGTTTTATACCTCATAAGTGCGCACGATCTCCGTGGGGCCCTCCAGGAAGAGGGTGTGGATGATGCCGTCATCCTCGCCGATGGTGACTTTCAGGGTGCCGCCCCGGCTGTGGGCGGTGAGGAATTTGCCGGGAAGCTTTCCCTGCTTCCAGATCACGGCAGCCACGCTGCCGGTGCCGGTGCCGCAGGCCAGGGTGTAGTCTTCCACGCCCCGCTCAAAGGTCAGCACCCGGACCTCTGCTTCCCCTACCCACTGGTAGAAGTTCACGTTGGCGCCCTTGGGGAAGGCGGAATCCCAGCGAAGGGTCTTCATGTGGTCCCAGATGCAGTCGGCGTCGGCCCAGAGGTCACCGTCGTATTCCGCAACGGCGTGGGGCACGCCGGGATTGCCCAGCTCCACATAGGCGATGGGGCCCTTCCGGGTCAGATCCAGAACTTCCGGGTTGTTCAGCTTCACCCGGTACTGGTTTTCGTCGATCCGCTTTCCCGGCACCAGGCCCGCGTCGGTTTCGACAGTCATCTCGGGGCCGGCGATGCCCATATCGTGGGCATAGCGGCAGATGCACCGGGCACCGTTGCCGCACATTTCGCCCCGGGTACCGTCGGAATTGTAGAAGTGGAGCCGGAAATCGGCCTTGTCCGAGTCGTCCACGGCCATGAAGCCGTCGGCACCGGTCAGTTTACATAACTCAATAGCGAGCTTTTCAAAATCGTATTTTCCGCCCCGGGCATCCATGACCATGAAGTCATTGCCCGCGCCGTTCATGTAGTGGATTGTCATAGATTTGTCCTCCAATGGGTAGAGTAAACCTTCCCCCTGGGGGGAAGCTTTTTACATAGCATTCAGGATGCTCTCCATGTCATACAGGCCCTTTTCCTTGCCCTCCATGAAGCGGGCGGCGGCTACGGCGCCGTCGGCAAGCATGGCCCGGGAGCCGGACTCGTGCTTCAGGGTCAAAGACTGGTTGGGGGTGTGGATGTGCACCTCGTGGATGCCCACAACGCTGCCCAAACGCAGGGCATGGACGCCGATTTCATCCTTGGTGCGCTTGCCCTCACCGGCACGGCCGCAGTTCTCCCAGGCGTTGGGCCGCACTTCCTTGATGGCGTTGAAGAGCATATGGGCGGTGCCGCTGGGAGCGTCCACCTTACGGGTGTGGTGGGTCTCCACGATCTCGATGTCCGCGTCGGGGAAGAAGGCGGCGGCCTGCTTGACCAGGCGGCACAGCACCGCGATGCCCAGGCTCACGTTGCCTGCGTAGAACACGGGGATCTCCTTTGCGGCCTCGAAAATCATAGCCTTTTCCTCGGGGGTGTGGCCGGTGGTGCCGATGACGGCGGCAGCGCCGGTGGCCTTGGCGTAGGCCAGTACGTCGGGGGTGGCGCTGTGATGGGAGAAGTCCACGATCACGTCGGAGCGAACCTCGCCCAGCTCCTCGAAGGTCTTGGGCACGTTGTTCTCGCCGTCAAGGCTCACCCGGCCCACGATCTCAGATCCGAAAATATTGTCAATCAGCTTGCCCATGGCGCCGTTGGCGCCGCACAGAATCACTTTCATACGTTAATACCCAGCTTTCTCATTTCTTTGTACAGCTTTTCACGATTGCCCGCTTCCATAGGGGTCAGGGGCAGCCGCAGATTCTCTTCGCCATAGCCCATGGCGGATACCGCCGCCTTGGCGGGGATGGGGTTGACCTCGCAGAAGAGCAGGTCGATCAGAGGGAGTAAATCACACTGCATAGCCGCGGCGGTCTCGTAGTCGCCCCGGAGGCAGGCGTCGGTCATGGCAACGGCCTGCTTCGGCACCACGTTGCTCAGCACGGAGATGGTGCCTTTTGCCCCCATGGCCATCATGGGAACCGTCAGAGCGTCCTCACCGGAGTAAATGTGGATCTTGTCGCCGCAGAGCTGGCGGATCTTCACCATCTGGGCCATATTGCCGGTGGCTTCCTTGATGCCCACGATGTTGGGATGCTCCGCAAGCTGCGCCACGGTCTCGGGGAGCAAATTGCAGCCGGTGCGGCCGGGGACGTTGTAGAGGATCACAGGCACGGTGGAAGCGTCGGCCACGGCGGTAAAGTGGACAATGAGGCCCTTCTGGGTGGCCTTGTTGTAGTAGGGGGTCACCACCAGCACCGCGTCGGCTCCGACTTCGCAGGCATTTTTCGTGTTTTCCAGCACGTGGGCGGTGTTGTTGGTGCCGGTTCCGGCGATGACGGGCACCCGCTTTGCCACTTTTTCCACGGTGAAGCGGATCACTTCCTTCTGATCCGCAGGCTCAATGGTGGCGTTCTCGCCGGTGGTGCCCATGACCACGATGGCGTTGATGCCGGATTCAATCTGGAATTCCAGAAACCGTCCCAGAGCCTCATAGTCGATGCCGTCTTTGGTCATGGGGGTCACAATGGCGGTGGCCATGCCGGTAAAGATTGTCTTTTTCATAGGGATTCTCCTTATACTTTAAACCGGTTGAAATACTCGTACAGGGGCATCAGCTTCACAAAGAAGTCCCGCACACGGTCGGCCAGCTCCGGGCCGAAGGTGTTTTCGCTGAAGTCCTCGTGTCTTGTGCAGCCGATCTGCTCCTTCCAGGCAAAATAGGGCAGCAGGTCCGGATTCTCACAGGGCTTGGGCCGCTTATAGAGCTCCGCGGTTACCTTCTGACCGACGGATTCTTCCACAGACGCGATCATATTCAGAAATTCATCGGGCTTTGCGGCAATGTGGCGGCGGAAATCCTCCATGACGGAGGTCCGCATCTTCCAGATGAAGAAGCCGTAGTGGACGCCCTCGGGGTTGATCTCGAAATACAGGCAGGGGTTCTCTGCCCACCACTGCACATCCTGCCGGATGCAGATCCACAGGCTCTCCTTATAGGGAACCGCCGGGTGCAGCCGGGCGTCCTTGTAGATGCGGCTGACCTTTAAGAGGTTGCCGGGCTTGTCCAGGAAGGGCTGGAAGAGATACTGGCCCAGTTCCTTGGTGGGCTCATACAGGTATTTGACGTAGTTCTGTTTATTTTCGGTGAACCACTCCCGGTTGTTGTTCATGCGGATTCCCCAGAGGAAATCCACAGTCTCGGGGCTGTAGCCGGTAAACATAGGCAATTCTTCTTTCTGTTGTATTGTTCGGATTCGCATCAATCCTCGGGGTAGGGATCCCGGTATCTGGTCCGCCAGAAGACCTGGTTTTTCCGCTTTTCGGGATAGTCCCGGTCGGGGATCTCCAGCACATACCGCTCCGAAGCATTGATGACCTGGGTCTGGCCATACTCCCGGACACGGATCCGCTCCATGCCGTAGCTGAAATGGACATGTCCGTGGACCAGATACATAGGCTTATATTTGTCCAGAAGATCCCGGAAGCATTCAAAGCCCCAGTGGGCGGGATCATCCGCGTCGCCCACGCCCTCCGGGGGCGTGTGGGTCACCACGATATCCACACCGCCGGCGCGCCACAGGTGAAAGCGGAGCCTGCGGATACGGCGGCGCATCTGCCTCTCGGTGTACTGGTACCGGCCGGGATGGTAGCGTCTGCAGCCGCCCAGCCCCAGGATCCGGATGCCGTTGTATTCGATCAGCTGATCGTCAATGCAGTCGCAGCCGTCCGGGGGTTCCTTGACATAGTCCGTGTCGTGGTTGCCGTGGACGTAGAGCAGGGGGCACCGGGCCATGGTCACCAGAAAGCTCAGATATTTGGATTTCAGATCACCGCAGGAGATGATCAGATCGTATTCTTTCAATCTGCCCGGCTGATAGTAGTCCCACAGGGCGGGGGATTCCTCATCGGACACGATCAAGACCTTCACGGGCGGCCACCTCCTTTTCCGTGGGGATAGCGTCCCGGTAGACACCCAGCTCCCGAACCATGGTCCGGGACATGGGCAGGATCTGGTCAAAGCTTGGGATCTTGCCGATGACGTTTTCGCAGAGCCAGTCCATGTGCAGCCGTTCTTTGGGATCCAGGGTGCGGCTGCCGTCATTTTTTACGCTGCCGTCCTGGGCGATGATCTTCCGGGCGAAGGGATCCAGGGTGCCGTCGATGATATTCTTCCGCAGCAGCTCCGCCAGGGCCCGGACACCGGCGGGCAGCTTGTCGCTCAGCTCGATGTCGATGACACCGCTGTCCATGCCCAGCCAGTAGTTGATGGCGCTGTAGGGGTCTTTATTGATCTTCTTTCCACCGGAAAGGTAGAAATTCACAACTTTTTCGTAAAATTTACCCCAGACCCACACGGGCATGCCCAGGGGGATCAGGGTGGAGTGCTCCGCCATCAGATAGGTGCCGTAGCTGCAGAATTCCAGGTACATCCGGTTCTTGCTGGGGGCCTGCCGGTTGGAGACCACCCGGATACCGTCGGTGAAGAAGTCCGCCTGGGGGGTACCCTCGCAGCAGGACCAGCCCAGCTCGATCTGGGCCCGGGGATTGGTCATCTGGGCGCCCAGGGCGAAGGCGTTGATGGAAGCGATGGTACCCAGGATGGGGTAGGAGGCGATGTAGCCGATCCGGTTGTTCTGGGCCATGGCGCCGGCGATGGCGCCGGAGATGAATTTTGCCTCGTACATCCGGCCGTAGTAGGTGCGGATGGAGGAATAGGGCTGGGAAACGGAGCAGTTGAAAATGCGGACCTTGGGATATTTCACCGCCAGTTTCAGCGATGCCCGGCTCAGCATGGGGGAGGTGGTGAAGATCACCGTAGCCCCGTCATGAATGGCCTCCTCGATCTTTTCCTCAGCGGACTCCAGGGTGTTGGCGTCAAAATAGCTTTTGCAGACCACCTTGTCGCCGAATACATCCTCGATATACTTCCGGCCCTCTTCGTGGCCGGTGACCCAGGCGCTGGCGCCGCTGGTCAGCTGGTGGACGAAGGCCACATGAATGTGGTCCGGGGAGATCATCCAGCTCAGCAGGCCGGACTTAGGGTTATCCTCCGGCAGGGTCTCCAGCTGGACCGTCTCATCCCGGGCAGCGGACACCACATCAAAGCTCAGCGCCTCCAGGGTCTTCTGCAGTTCGGCAGAGGAGAGGTTTCCGAGATCCTCGTAGGGGTAAAGCTGCAGCCACAACAGCAGAGCCTCCTCTGCCGATACCCTCCGGGTGGTGTCTTTCAGGGTCTCGAAGGCGGCGGTGAAGTAGTGGAAGCGGGCGTTGAAGGTTCTGCGCTCCTCATCGGTCCAGTTTTCGTCCGGCTGCTTGCCCAGGGCGTTTAAGAATTTTCCGTAATCGCCGGGCCGGGTAAACCGGGGCACATAGAGCTTGCTGTATTTATAGTAGTCCAGAAATTCGTAATAGGCCCGGATGGCGCTGTCCTCGCTTCTCCGGGGCAGGATCCGCTTGACGGTACCGGGGATCCGGGCGGCGCCGAAATAGCGCAGAACGGACACCCGCTTGTTGCCCTCCTGGACGTAGAAATTGCCCAGATATTCAAAGCAGACAATGGGCTCCCGGATACCCACGTCCCCCAGATGGTCGGCACAAAGGCTCTTCCATTTGGTGGCGAATTCCGTATCGGGTCCCAGCAGGGGTTTGAAGCTGGCGGAGAAGGCGGTGATCCGGCCGGCGGACTTGGTGCCCACGATCCGCTCCGCGGGGATCTCCACCAGACCCACATCCAGCACGGTCTCCGCGGCGCTGTCCTCCAGAATTTCGTCCAGCACCTCCGGGTTGGGATTCAGTCCCAGGGCGGAAAGTTCCTTGGCCTCCCGCTGGCCCTGCTTCAGCGCCAGGGCATATTCTTCAGTTGCCTCCAATGTAATCATAAGAAGCCTCCTGTGGATGATAATTTCACACATCTATCATAGCGGATATTCCTAAAATACGCAACAGAAATTTGGTCAGTTCGCTAAGAGCGCAAGAAAAAAGTGCCGGAGCATCCGCTCCGGCACTGCCGCTTATTCCTCAGTGAAGTACATATTGATGTCCACATTGCCCTCAATACCGGGCACCTTGCCGGAATCGGTGTACTGCCACATCTCGATCCGGTAGGGGAAGGTCATCCGGCTGGAATACAGGGCCAGCCAGAAGGGGTAGTCCTCCAGCTCCGACAGGATCATCAGATCCCGGGACTGGTAGGTGTTGAAATAGGGCATGGGGGTGTAGCCGGCCTCGGCGATCTTGCCGCAGAAGGCCTTATAGCAGTCTGTCAGTGTCCGCCGGTCCATTTTGGCGGTGCGGGCTTCCTCACTGATGTACTCCCAGTCGTAGACCACAGGCATGGTCAGATCATACTTTTTGATCCGCTCCAGCACAAAATCCGCTTCCTCCAGGGCTTCCTCCACTGTGATGGCTTGGGAGAAGAAGTACACGCCCACATCCAGTCCGGCCTTCAGCGCGCCCTCCAGATTGTCAAAGGCGTTCTTATCCTCCACCAGCTTGCCTTCCTCGCCGTAGCCCCGGTAACCCAGACGGATGATGGCAAACCGGATGCCGGCTTCCTTCACCTGCTTCCAGTCGATTTCGCCCTGGTAGTAGCTGACGTCGATGCCGGGAACGGTATCTGCCTTCAGACAGCCTAAGTACCTTCCGTTATACTGAAAGTCCAGCTTGCCGTAGGGGTTTTTCTCCGGGGGCGGGAATTCCGGCTCCGTGGGGGCCGGGGCCTCCTCCGTGGGCGGGGGCATGGTGGGCCGGGGCCGGTTCTGCAGCAGCAGCTCCGGGTCATCCGCCTCCTGTCCCAGGTAGGGCAGGCTCAGCAGTGCCAGCACAGCGGTCAGCACCAGCAGCACCGCGGCCAGCAGGGCCAGCTTTTTCTCAAAGCGGTAATCGTGTTTCTTTTTGGGGCTTTCCGGGGTTTCCGGATTTTCAGGATGATCCAAAATCGTCGGTTCGGTCATGTTTTGGACTCCTTTCTCTTATTTTCGATACAGTATATCATATTTTCTTCCGTTCGCCAAGTGGAATTGTGTGGAACGGGCAGATTAATGAAATCTTAAACAATCCGTTAACATTGATTTTTTGGGTTGAAATCCTCATATTTTGCAATATAATGGATAGAACAAACTGTATCACACAAGGGTGAAGTGTATGAATGGATTCAAATTCTGGCTGCGGCGGACCCTGGGAAATTTCTCTGTGGGGCTGCGCCGGTTCATGGAAGGACGCTACGGAAACGACAAACTGAACAACGCGATTCTGGGCGCCGCCATGGTCATGGTCATTCTGGCTCTGTTCATCAGAAATCCGCTGATGAATCTCATTGCCCACGGTGTGGCCTATGTGCTGATGTTCTGGTCCATTTTCCGCACCTTTTCCCGGAACACCTACAAGCGTTATGAGGAAAACCGAAAGTTTCTGAAATTCGTGGACCGGTTCAAGGACCGGGACCACCGCTACTTCGACTGCCCCAAGTGCCGCCAGACCGTCCGGGTCCCCCGGGGTAAGGGCAAGATCGCCATCACCTGCCCCCGGTGCCGGGAAAAATTCGTCCGCAAGAGCTGATTTTCATAAACAATCCGCCGCCCCCGGCCAGCCGGGGATGGTTTTTGCGGCCTGTTGGACAACGCTGATATTTCCCGGGCAAATCCGCTAAATTCCTTGCAATTTCCCCGGGTGCGTGGTAAAATGAGAAAATCATAAATATACTTTTTTACTGAAAAGGAGGAATTCGCCTGAAACGCC
>JAZQEP010000098.1:0-29283 GCA_045539075.1 Faecousia sp.
GGGTGGCCCATTCGCCGGTCACCCGCTGCAGGGATTCGCCTGTGCCGGTAGGCAGGCTCAGAGCGATCAGCAGCGTCGCTGCGGTGCCCATCAGGTACTGACCGGGCGCGCCGATGTTGGACAGGCCGGTCTTGCTGGCCAGCGCCACGCTCAGGCCGGTCATGATCAGCGGCATTGCGCGGAAGAACATGTTGCCCATCAGCTGGGGATTGAAGCCGAAGGTCAGGTTGTTGCTCACCGCATCGCGGCCCGTGTTGAACAGACCGCCGACCACCAGCTGGATGCCCTCCCAGGCGGTCTTTGCGCCCATGGATTCATTGGTCAGGCCGGAGATCAGAATGATGACCGAGCCTACCGCCATGCCGATCAGAATGGAGATCAGCGAGGCAATGACGGCTTTTGTGCCGTTCTTGGCAAAGAAATTCTTCATGCCTGTGTCTCCTTCCCCTGTCGTTTTGCACCGGCCATGTACAGGCCCAGCTCTTCCACGGTCGTCTGCTTGGGATCCAGCTCTGCCACGATCTCACCCTCGTACATCACCAGGATGCGGTCGGACAGGTTCATCACTTCATCCAGCTCCAGGGATACCAGCAGCACCGCCTTGCCCGCATCGCGCTGGGCGACGATCTGCCGGTGGATGTACTCGATCGCGCCCACATCCAGGCCGCGGGTCGGCTGAACGGCGACGATCAGCGGCAGGTCGCGGTCGATCTCACGGGCGATGATGGCCTTCTGCTGGTTGCCGCCGGACATGGCCCGGGAGATTGTGATGGGGCCCTGGCCGGAGCGAACGTCATACTGTTCGATGAGCCGCTCGGCGTAAGAGCGGATATTCTTCCGGCGCAGGAAGCCGAACTTGTTGGTAAACTCGGGTTCAAAGTAGCGCTGCAGGACGATGTTGTCCTCCAGGGTGTAGTCCAGCACCAGACCGTGCTTGTGGCGGTCCTCGGGGATGTGGGACATGCCCATGGTGGAGCGCTTGCGGATGGGAGCGTGGGTAATGTCATTGCCGCAGAGCTTCACGGTACCGGCAGTGGGATTCTCCAGACCGGAGATACCGTAGACCAGCTCGGTCTGGCCGTTGCCGTCGATACCGGCGATGCAGACGATCTCACCGGCACGGACCTGGAAGGACACATTGCTGACGGCGTCCTTCTTGCTGACCTTGGAGGCCAGGGTCAGACCGTTGACCTCCAGCACCACGTCAGTGGGATTGGCGGGAGCCTTCTGGACGGCGAATTCCACATCACGTCCCACCATCATACGGGACAGGTCGTCCTTGGAGCAGTCCTTGACATCCACGGTACCGATATACTTGCCCTTGCGCAGAACGCTGCAGCGGTCGGCCACGGCCTTGATCTCGTTGAGCTTGTGGGTGATAAAGAGGATGGACTTACCCTCAGCTGCCAGATTCTTCATGATCTGCAGCAGTTCCTCGATCTCCTGGGGTGTCAGCACAGCGGTGGGCTCGTCGAAGATCAGGATTTCGTTGTCCCGGTAGAGCATCTTCAGAATTTCGGTACGCTGCTGCATACCAACGGAGATATCCTCGATCAGCGCGTCGGGGTTGACCTGCAGGCCGTACTTTTCGGACAGGGCCATGACCTTTTCACGGGCCTTGTCACGCTGCAGGATGCCGTTCTTGGTGTCCTCCACGCCCAGAATGATGTTGTCCAGGACGGAGAAGCACTCCACCAGCTTGAAGTGCTGGTGCACCATGCCGATGCCCAGGGCATTGGCATCGTTGGGATTGTTGATCTGAACGACCTCACCGTTCTTTTTAATGACGCCCTCTTCCGCCTGGTACAGGCCGAACAGAACGCTCATGAGGGTGGACTTGCCGGCGCCGTTTTCGCCCAGCAGTGCATGGATCTCGCCCTGCTTCAGCTGCAGGGTCACATTATCATTCGCAATGATACCGGGGAACTTCTTGGTGATGTTCACCATCTCGATTGCGTAGGGATAGCTGCTCAATCCAATTACCTCCTTTTTTCGTAACTGCCCTATCATTATACACGATGGATAGGCAGATTTCAAACATAATCGCATGGAAATATGATATTTTTTGAGGAAAGTGTACAAAGCCTCCGGACGTGCCAAAACCGGCCGTTTCGGAAGCTGTGGGAAGGAGAATGATTGGTTACAGTACCATCCAACGCAAAAAAGAGGGCGAGCCTAAGCTCGCCCTCCTGGAATTTACCAATCTACGAATTAGCCCTTGATGGAGCCCTGGTCGTTGACGGTGGTGTTGGTGGTAGCGGGGATAGCGGAGATGTCGTTGGAGACAACCAGAGTACCCTCGAACATAGCCTTGACCATGGCAGCGTAGTCATCGCTGGTGAACTTGCCGTCCTCGAACTGAGTGGTAGCCACGGGGATCTGAACGTAGTTCAGAGAAGCATCGTCGCCGGAGACCAGGCCCAGGTTGGCGATCTGGCCAGCGTAGGCAGCCCAGTTGCCATTGATGACAACGTCGGTCAGGGTGTCGATGGTGGTGGGAGCCAGACCCTTCATAGCGGAAGCCACGGTCATGCCCTCGCCGTACATGCCGCCGATGATGGCAGCCTGGTCAACGTCAACACCGATGACCTTGCCGCCGACCTTCTTGGCAGCCTCAGCAGCGGAGGTGTAGATGCCGCCGCCGCAGGCGAAGACGATCTCGGTGCCGGCAGCATACCAGGTGTCCATCACAGCGGTGATGTCGGCATCGCCGAAGAACTGACCGCCGTAGACGTAGTTCATCTCCACATTGATGCCCAGCTCCTTGGCAGCGGCATCAACGCCCTGCACGAAGCCGTGGCCGTAACGCTGAACAGCGGGAACAGCCATGCCGCCCAGGAAGCCCAGCTTGGTGTAGCCCAGCTTGACAGCAGCGAAACCAGCCATGTAGCCGGCCAGCTCTTCCTGGTAGATAGCGCAGTAGACATTGTCCATGTAGACGTAGTCGGTCAGGTTCCAGTTGTCGGGGTTGTAGTCGTAAGCCTCGCCCTTCAGAGCAACGCCACCCTCCAGCAGGTCGCCCTTAGCGACGTCCAGAGCGATGAACTTGACATCGGGGTAGTTGGCGGAAACCTCAGCGACAGTGCCGCCGAAGGCGTAGCCGGGCATCACGATGACGTTGTAGCCCTCAGCGATAGCCAGTTCCACGGAAGCCACACGACCAGCGGTGTCGTTGGAAGTGGGCTTGTAGTACTTGTACTCAACGCCGTTGTCCTCGCCGAACTTCACGACGGCTTCCCAGGTGGTCTGGTTAAAGGACTGGTCGGTGATATCGCCGTAGTCGGTGACCATAGCGACCTTGTACTCGACTTCAGCAACGGGAGCCTTGGTCTCAACCTGCTCGTTGTTCTCGGCAGCGGGAGCCTTGGTCTCAGCGGGCTTCTCGGAGCCGCAGGCAACCAGAGACAGAACCATGACCAGAACCAGCAGAAGGGACAGAATCTTCTTCATGTTTCATTCCTCCAAAAGAATTTGTGTTTCGGTATTTTTTCACATACCTGGGATATTGTCGCATATTTGCAGCAAAAAATCAACTGTTTTTCCAAATTTTATCGGAATTTTCGGTCAATTATCTGCCTTAAGGCTGCATATGTTTCTTGGCGGAGAAGCTGAAAGGCAGGATTTCTGCCAGAGTATGGGTCTCAAACCCCTTCTCATCCACCAGATACAGCATAAAATCATCCTCGCAGAACTCCCGCATCACCTGGCGGCAGACACCGCAGGGTGGGAAGGCGCCGGTGATAACGCCTTCTTTACCGCCGCAGACGGCAATGGAAACAAAATCCCTGTGGCCTTCGTAGACCGCCTTAAAAAAAGCGGTGCGCTCAGCGCAGTTAGTGGGACCGTAGGCAGCGTTCTCAATGTTGCAGCCCTGGTACACAGTGCCATCTTTGCACAGCAGCGCGGCTCCTACCTGGAAGCCGGAATAGGGGGCATAGGCTTTCATCATGGCCTCCTTGGCCAGTTCGACTAACTTCTCAGGGGTCATGCGATCACCTCCTTGGCGAAGCTCTGACCTTCCGTGTCGTACGCCACACCCAGCAGTTCTGTGACGGTGGCGGCGATATCGGCAAAGCTCTTGCGGGTACCCAGGTTGACAGGATTCACAGCCTTACCCAGCACTAGCAGCGGCACATATTCCCGGGTATGGTCGGTAGTGGCGGTGTAGGCGGGGTCGCAGCCGTGGTCGGCCGTGATCATGACCACATCCTCATCCCCCAGCTTTTCCAGAAGAGAGGGCAGCCATGCATCGAATTCGTTCAAAGCCCGGGCGTAGCCGGGGATATCCCGCCGATGGCCGAACTGCATGTCGAAATCCACCAGATTCACGAAGCACAGGCCGGTAAAGTCCCGGTCCGCGTAGCGCAGGGCGTGCTCCATGCCGTTGGCGTTGCTCTTGTTGTAGACGTACTCGGTGTCGCCGTAGCCCGCGAAAATGTCGTGGATCTTGCCCACGGCGATGGAGGAAAGGCCTGCGGCCTTGATGGCGTCCAGCATGGTAGCCTTGGGGGGCTCCAGGGAATAGTCGTGGCGGTTGGAAGTGCGCTTAAAGCCATCCTGGGCGTTGCCCACAAAGGGGCGGGCGATGACACGGCCCACACCATGCTTGCCCCGGAGGATGTTCCGGGCCTTGTGGCAGGCATCGTACAGTTCATCCAGGCCGATCAGCTCCTCATGGGCCGCCACCTGGAACACGGAGTCGGCGGAGGTATAGACGATCCACTTGCCGGTATCCAACTGAGCCTGGCCGTAGTCCCTTATCACGTCGGTGCCGGAGTAAGGGAGGTTGCACAGGCAGCCCCGGCCGGTGGCGGCTTCAAAGGCATCCAGCACCTCCTGGGGGAAGCCCTCGGGATAGGTGGGCAAAGGCTCGGGAGAGATCACACCGGCAATATCCCAGTGGCCGATGGTGGTATCCTTGCCCATGGACTTCTCCGTCAGCCGGGCGAAGGCACCCACAGGAGCGTCTGTTTTGGTCAGACAGGAGACGCCGTCGATATTGCCCAAGCCGGCAGCCACCATATTGGGGATGTTCAGCTCCGGGCAGGAGGCACAGGCCGCCAGGGTGTTCACGTTCACATCGCCGAATTTTTCGGAATCCGGCATGGCGCCGATGCCGAAGGAATCCAGCACGATCAGAAATACACGTTTCATAGGGTTCACCTCAGTCATTCATTTGCTTTTCAAAGATACGGTTATGGGAAAAATCCATCCACTGGGCATCGGGGTACAGCCAGCGGATCAGACGGATCCGGTCCGGGCTCCAGTCCAGCCAGAGGATGCGGCGGGTCAGATTTAGCTCCCGGGCGTAATAGGCGCCGGCATAGCGGTTCAGGTATTGCCGGGCGCACTCGTCAGCAGGCTTCTCACCGCCACGCTGCCAGCCTCCCTTTTTCGCCAGCTCCTCGAAAGTATAGGCAGACAGCAGGATCTGGGAACGGCCTGCGGTGCGGTTCTTGCCGGAACACTCCATAGCGGAGATGAATCGGATTTTGCCCAGGGGATACCGCCGCAGCGTCGCTCCGAAGGCGGTGATACGGACGCAATCCGGCTCTAAGTGCAGCACCGCCACGCATCGCAGAAGCATGGGCAGCCAGGTGGCCAGGGCGATGAGGGCATAAATACCCAGAATCAAGCTGAATTTTCCGGCATCATAATTCCGGGAAGTCATCAGGCTGATCAGCACTGCAGCCAGGCCGGTAAACACAGCGAAATACGCGACGCACTGGACTGTCGTATCCTTTTTGTCCACCGCAAAGGGCAGGATCACAGGTTCTTTTTCTTCATACATAGGCTTTTCCTCTGAAAAATGCAGAACACAGCCGCAAAATGGAAATTTTGCATTCTGCATTCTGCATTTTGTCTGATTCTTTATTCGGTCTTTTACAGCAGTCTCGTTACCGAGCGGTACCCAGGAGGCGTAGCGAATACCACCCAGCCGAGCACGCATTGGCAGCGGGCCCTGCCCGCTTATTTATTCTCCATGGCCACGGCCACGTCCAGAGCAACCTTCATCATGGTGGTGAAGGAATTCTGGCGCTGCTCGGCGGTGGTCTCCACGCCGGTGAGCACATGGTCGGAGATGGTGCAGATGCACAGGCCCCGCTTGCCGGACCGGGCGGCATTCATGTACAGAGCGGCAGCTTCCATTTCCAGAGCCATGACGCCCATCTTGTTCAGACCGTACACGGCAGTCAGGCCGTTGGGCAGGTCCTTCAGATCGTTGTAGAAAATGTCGGAGGAGTTGACATTGCCCACATGGTAGGTAGCGCCATTTGCTTCGGCGGCCTTGACGGCCTCGCTGAGCAGCTCCCAGGAGGCAATGGGGGCGAAGGTGCCGGACAGGTGGAAGGTATTGGCAAAATTACTGTCGGTGCAGGCACCCTGGGCGATGACCAGATCATACAGGTTAATATGCTCCTGGATGGAACCGGCGGAGCCCACGCGGATGATGTTCTCCACGCCGAAGAAGTTAAACAGCTCGTGGGAATAGATGCCGATGGCAGGCATGCCCATGCCGGAGGCCATGACGGAAACCTTCACGCCCTTGTAGTAGCCTGTGTAGCCGTTGACGCCCCGGACATTGTTCACCAGCACGGGATTCTCCAGGAAATTCTCAGCGATGAACTTGGCCCGCAGGGGATCGCCGGGCATCAGCACGGTCTTACCGAAGCCGATTTCGTTCTGAATATTGATATGGGGAGTGGTGGGGAAGTTGGACATGATAGTATCTCCTTTCGGGAATTAATAGGTACCGTCGTTTGCCAGGCCCTTGGCGATCTTCACGACTCTGGAAGTACCCAGGCGGTCGGCGCCCAGGGCGATGAACTTCTCAGCGTCTTCCAGGGAGGAGATGCCGCCGGCGGCCTTGATCTTCACATGGGGGGCAACGTGCTTGGCAAAGAGCTCCACGTCAGCAAAGGTGGCACCGGCGGTGGAGAAGCCGGTGGAGGTCTTGATATAGTCGGCACCGGAGTCGGAGACGCACTTGCACAGAGCGATCTTCTCTTCGTCCGTTAAGAGGCAGGTCTCGATGATGACCTTCAGGATCCGGCCCATGCAGTGAGCCTTGATCTGGGCGATCTCCTCGGTGATCTCGGCCCACTTGCCCTCCTTGGCCCAGCCGATGTTGATGACCATATCCACCTCATCAGCGCCGTTGGAAACAGCGTTGTGAGCCATGAAGCACTTAGCTGCGGTGGTGGCGTAGCCGTTGGGGAAGCCGATGACGGTGCAGATAGCCAGCTTGTCACCCACGTACTCCTTTGCCTGCTTGACGAAGGAAGCAGGGATGCAGACAGAAGCCGTCTGATACTTCATACCGTCGTCGCAGATGGCCTTAATATCAGCCCAGGTAGCAGTGGTAGCGAGCAATGTGTGGTCGCAGCGGGCCAGAATGTCTTTCAGTTCCATATATAAATCTCCTTTTGAAATAAATGTACTTAATTCTGTCCGTGGAGTCTGATCTTCTTATGCTCCCGGATGCCGTTTACGTAGCACCGGTGGCACATGGCGATGTAGCTGTCGTTGCCGCCCAGCACCACCTGGGCGCCCTCGGTGACGATGTAACCATCGCTGATCCTGGCGTTGACGGTAGCCTTGGCGCCGCAGTCGCACATGGTCTTGATCTCCTCGATGCAGTCGGCCAGCTCCATCAGCCGGTGGCTGCCGGGGAAAAGCCGGGTCTGGAAATCGGTACGCAGGCCAAAGCAGAGCACCGGGATAGAAAAATCATTGACAATGGCGCGCAGCTGCTCGATCTGGGCCTCGGTCATGAACTGGCACTCGTCCACGATGATCACGCTGCAGCTGTCCGCCTGGGTCTGGCGAAACCGCTCATACACATCCGCGTCGGGGGCGATCACCTCCGCCCGGGCCTCCAGGCCGATGCGGCTGCGCAGGACGGTGGCGCCGTCCCGGGTATCTGCGCTGGGCTTGATGAGCCAGACATTTAAGTCATTTTCCTCGTAATTGTATTTGGTGATCAGGGCCTGGGCGGATTTGCTGGAGCCCATGGCACCGTATTTGAAATAAAGCTTTGCCATTTCCTTTCTCCTCTCTGTCAGTCCTACTATTGTACCAAACAACACTGCCCAATGCAAGAGCTTTCTGGACAGTTTCACCAATCGTTCACAACCCGCCATTGACAAAGGATAATCTTTATGCGACAATAGCGGAAAATTTGAATTCTCCGGAGGTTTTCTATGAAACGGAAAGTTTTATCCCTTTTTCTCGCCGCGGCCATGCTGCTGACCCTCTGCGGCTGCGGCGGCACCGTGGGTGAGATTGCGGACAGTGTCATGGACGCTGCCATGAAGGAACTGAAAAACCAGGTTGCCAGGGTCCTGGAGGAAAACAAGCTGGAGGTCACGGAGATCAAGACCGCCTTTGGCAAGCTCAATGACGACGGCGGTAAGTACCAGTTTATGATCGCCGCTCTGGTCAAATCCAATTCCGATACCGTGGCCCAGTCCGCCGCCGGCACCCTCAGCAAGATCTTCACCGACGCCGGCTGCGATGCCCAGAATACCGGTGCCTTTGAAAATTCCCATCTGCTGCACAAGGATATCACCTTCAAGCAGACGGATTTCTCCGCCGGCGGTTACTATGTGGTCTGGGGCTACGCCGCGGACCTCTCCATCGATCTGCCCGATTTCACCCTCCCCGCCAAGAACTGAAAAATCCCCGGTTTCATAAGCGCGATATTCTTAACGGATAAATAAAGGCAAGTGACCACGACGGCCACTTGCCTTTATCTATTAATTTTCTTCCTCCGCGTCTACAAGCTCCCACTGGAACATTTCTTTGAAATCTTCAAAACATTCGGAGCAAATCCATGTATACTTATCGTCAGCAGTTACATATCCTTCATGCAGATCTCCCTCATATTCGCTGAATCTATCCCAGCAGAATGCGCAGTGCTCGTGATCCCAAGTTTTTGACCAGCGAAAATAAGGAATTTTCATTATCTTTCTACCCTTTAGATATTTCTCTTGTCCCATTAAGCGCCAGTCGTTTTTTTCGATCATTTCAATACAACTCCTTCCTGTTCAAATGCCTTTGGCGCATAGCTATCATCCTCGAAAATTCTATATCCGTTCGATCCGTCTCCATTGAAGTAATCCCAATGTGGAGGTAACGGTTCAGGATGATTTAAGTCAGGATATAGCATTTCTTTCGTTTCGGGATTATACCAACTTCCTTTTCCTGATCCAGGTTCACCACGGCCGCGCCATTCATAGCCTTCTCCGGGGCATTTGGTTGGGTCCCAGCCAGGAAACTTAGGAAAACTTCTTTGACCGCTGTTACCGCCACCAGCAGCACCGCCACCCTTTTCAATGAAGCTGCGGACATATTTGATAATTGGTTTTGCGAAAGTCTTTTCGTGTGTCAGATTATTTGTTTTTGCATAATCAACAACGATCAACTTACCTTCCATCTCCTCGAAAGGTTCACCATAGCAGATAATAGTTTTGGGCTTGATTCGCCTCAGCATTTCCTTGTAGCCAGCCATAAAGAGCTGCTTTTCCGTCCGCATACCAACGGTTGAAACAGCAACAACGCTGCCTTCATCTACCCCGTCAAAGCTGAACCAGAAAGTATCCGCTTCACCCCAGACCAGCGACGGGATAACTTTCAATCCTTTTGACTGGAAATAAGCACCGCACCAACGGTTCTTGAATGTTTGATGAATCTGCACAGCCACAGGCATTTCCGTGTACATACTGAACTGAGGAGAAAGAATAGCCCGGTATTCTTTTAACTTTTCCACACGAGGTTCCGGGTCTTTCCAGAGAACTTCAAATTTGTAATCATCCAGGAAGAAATGTACAATTTTCTCTTTTTGACCCTCGCTGAGTTTATCATAACCGATGAGTTCAATGTTATCAAGGTCCAACTTGGTCTTTCTGATGACGGGCATTTCAAAAGTTCCGTCTCTTGCAAACTGGTTGCGAAGAGCATCCGGCTGTCCGCCGGATACGGAAAACCGGGCAGTTGCCCAGACCCGCAACAGAAAACCGGAAGGTCAAAGGACCTTCCGGTAATGCACTACACACATTTCTCCGTTAAGAACACGAAGCAAATGAAACCGGGGATATTTTTTAGTCGAAGGACAGGCCTAAGTAACCGGGTTCCCTGGCCCAGGGGACCAGAGGCAGGAACATGGCAAAGGGCACACCCTCGCCGGGACCGCGGAAGCTGCCCTCTGTGCAGTTCAGCGCCGTCAGAATGCCGGGGGCCCGGCCGGGATCGCCCAGCAGTTCCGGGCACCAGAGCTTTCCGTTCACCGCATTCGCCGCCACCAGCAGACCGTCTCCCTGGTAGAAGAAGGCCATGGTCTCCAGATAGGCGATATTCTCCTCTTCCTGGATCACGCCGCCGGTGGGCAGCAGTTCCCGGCGCAGCCGGGCATAGGTATCCCGGTCGATCCGCCGCAGGGTTTCCGGCTCGTCGCCTGCCCGGGCGGTAAATTCCCGCACTGTGGTGCAGTCCCGGTAGCCCAGTTTGCCGTACATCTGCCGCAGTCCGGCATCCTGGGGCACCAGCATGGCGCCGTCGTAGCCCCGGAGGATCAGATGGGCATGGGTGTCCGCCATCAGCAGCCGGGACAGGCCCTGTCCCCGGGCGGCCTTCGCCACCGCCACGGCGTAGATATAGGCAAAGCGCTGATCCTCATATTGCGCTTCCAGCCAGTAAAGCGCCGCCAGCACCCGTCCGTCTTCCGTAACACAGCGGCACCGCGCGGGAGAAAAACCCGTGTAGAAGAAGCCCTCGATGAATTCTTCGGAATCTCCGAAGGCCTCCTGCCACAGCTGCAGCAGCTGCTTATATTGACCCGGAACCGGGAAATCAATCTTCATAAATATCCTCCTTCAGACAGGCCCAATATTTTTCCACCAGATGGTGGGGCTGGTAATCCAGCTTGGCCTTGCGCAGGCCCTCAAGGCCCAGGTCATCCTCCCGGTTCAGAAATTCCACTTCCGGGTAATTCAGCCGGATGTGCCGGGCAAATTCACAATTGACCGCATTATAGACCCCGGGCACATCCTCCAGTGCTTTCTCAAAGTGCACATCGAAGGTATTCACCGACATCCGGGTGCCCATGGACACTGCAAGCACCCGGTCCCCATCCAGCAGCGCGATACCCTCCATGCCCAGCGCGTCAAAGCAGCGGAAGGCCTTTGCCATGGCCAGGCTCTCCAGCAGGTAATCCCCCTGGGGATCCCACCGGCGGCGATTCACATACCAGTCGTTGACCATGTGCTGCACCCGTGCGACATTCCCGCAGCCGATGCCCTCCACCCGGTAATCCGGGTGTTCGGTCCGGAAGCGGTTGAAATGGTTGCGCTTCTTCTGAAGCTTTTTACCCCGGAGGTCAGCCAGAGCCTCCACGGTATAGACATAGTCAAAATTATCCCGGACAGCACGGATCTCAAACAGGTCCGGAAACCAGGTTTCCAGATCCCGGCGGTCCGCTTCCAGCATGCCGGTGATGCGGCAGGGAATTCCCCGCTGCCGGGCATCCTCCAGCACCGCCTCCAGCGCCGCCCGCTTATCCCCTAGGCCGATGGGGTACGGATACAGCGTACGTCCGTTGTAATGAGAAAAGATCACAGCGCAGTTATGGATAAACGCCAGTTCCTGGCGGCCCCACATCAGAATATTGGCAAAGGAATACTCGCAGCCCCGCTCCGGCTCGGAGAACAGGCAGGCCTCGTAAGAATCCTTGTCCGCAAGACATGCGCGATGGAATTGAATCATAGCCAAACACTCCCTTTGTATTTAATATAGCATATCTTTCCCGGTTTCTCAATCTCGAATCTTCCGTAAAGAAAATCTCCTTTTCTCTCCCTTCCGCCTCTTGACATTTTCTTTTTCCTTCCATATAATAAACTTATGATTATTTAAATAAGCTATAGTTTAGGGAGTGATGCTATGACCCAGCGGGAACAGGAGATACTGAGGCTGATCGAATCAGACCCCATGATCCAGCAGCATGAGATCGCCGAGATTCTGGGAATTGCCCGGTCTTCCGTGGCAGTCCACATTTCCAATCTGATCAAGAAGGGCTACATTGCCGGCAAGGGTTATGTACTCCGCTCCGGCAGCTATGCCGTGGTCATCGGCGGTGTGAACATCGACATCGGCGGCCGGTCCTTCGCTCCGCTGATCCCCGCGGATTCCAATCCCGGCACCGTTTCCCTCTCTTTGGGCGGCGTGGGACGGAACATCGCCCACAACCTAAGCCTTATGGGGGCGGATGTATACCTCATGGCGGCCTACGGCGACGATCTTTACGGACAGCAGGTGGTTACCTCCTGCGCCAATCTGGGGATCGACCTGAGCCACGGGCTGAAGGTTCCTGGCGGCACCACCTCCACCTACCTCTATCTGACCGATGAGCAGGGCGAAATGGCCCTGGCGGTGTCCGATATGTCCATCTGCGAAAAGGTCACCCCCGAGTACCTGGCGGAGCATCTTTCTCTGTTGCAGAATGCCCGGGTGGTGGTAGCCGACACCAATATTCCGGCGGAGTCCCTGCGCTACCTGGCGGAGAATGTCACAGCACCGCTGTTCATCGACCCGGTCTCCACCACCAAGGCCGAAAAGGTCCGGCCCATCCTGGGGAAGATCCACACCTTAAAGCCCAACCGCCTGGAAGCGGAGCTGCTCAGCGGAATTCCCATCCACGATCTTGGAGATGTGAAGCTGGCCGCTGACAAGCTGCTCTCCACGGGACTGAAGCGGGTCTTCATCTCCCTGGGTGCCGACGGCATCTATGCCGCCGGCCAGGACGAACAGCTCCGGATGGAGAATATCCCCGGCAGCATGGTCAACACCACCGGCTGCGGTGACGCCTCCATGGCAGCCATTGTCTGGGCCTGGCTGGAGCAGCTGGATCTGCGCGGCAGCGCCCGGGCGGGTCTTGCGGCAGGCTCCATTGCCATGGAATCCGGCCAGACCATCAACCCCCATATGTCCGCCCAAGCGCTCAAAGAGCGGATGGGCAATGTGTAATTCAAAATTCTAAAAATAATGATAAAGGAACAGGTGAACAACATGATCGTGAACAAATACCTCGATGTGAACCCCGAAGTTGCCGAAGCCATTGCCGCCGGCAAACCCGTCGTGGCTCTGGAATCCACCATCATCTCCCACGGTATGCCCTACCCCCAGAATGTGGAAACCGCTCTGGCTGTGGAGAAGATTATCCGTGACAACGGCGCTGTGCCCGCCACCATCGCCATCATCGGCGGTAAGCTGAAGGCAGGCCTCACCGCCGAGGAGATCGAGTATTTCGGCAAAAAGGGCCAGGCCATCCACAAGGCCTCCCGCCGGGACCTGGCTGTCCTCTGCGCCCGGGGTGAGGACGGCGCCACCACCGTCACCACCACCATGATCATCGCCCACATGGCCGGCATCAAGATCTTCGCCACCGGCGGCATCGGCGGTGTGCATCGGGGTGCGGAGACCACCATGGACATCTCCGCCGACCTGGAAGAGCTGGGCCAGACTCCCGTCATGGTCGTCTGCGCCGGCGCCAAGTCCATCCTGGATCTGGGTCTGACCCTGGAGTACCTGGAGACCAAGGGCGTGCCCGTCATCGGCTACGGCACCGACACCCTGCCCGCCTTCTACACCCGTGAGTCCGACTTCGGTGTGGACTACCGCATCGACACTCCCGAGGAACTGGCCGCCGCTTTCAAGGCAGGCCACGAGATGGGTCTGAAGTCCGGCATGCTGGTCACCAATCCCATCCCCCAGGAGTTCGCTATGCCCCGGGCCGTCATCGACGCCGCCATTGCCCAGGCCATCGCCGAGTGCAATGAAAAGGGCATCAAGGGCAAGGAGACCACGCCCTTCCTGCTGGCCCGTGTCGCTGAGCTCACCGGCGGCGATTCCCTGGCCTCCAACATCCAGCTGGTGTTCAACAACGCCAAGGTGGCCGCCCAGACCGCCGTTGCCTACTGCGCCCAGTAATAGAGAGCAAAATGCCGCTTCCCAAAATGGGAAGCGGCATTTTTTATTCGGTCTCCGGCTCTTCCAGACGGAAATTTTCCGCATAGTAGTTTGATGCCATACTTAGCTGCCGGTCGAATTTCTCATAGCCCAGCTTTTCAATGAGTGTGGGCTTTCCCGAGAACAGGTTCACACCCAGACCCAGGTATTCCCCCTCAATCCGGCAGCCCAGGGCCGCCAGGGTGGTGGGGAACATATCCAGGGCGGAAAACTGCCGGTTTTTGTCAAACTCCGTGGCAGCGGCGGCATTGATGAAGCAGTTGTAATTCCGCCGTACGTAATTCTCGTCCACATTCCGCTGGAAATAGCCATTGTCCATGGACAGGTGGTCGCCGGTGATGATGATGGTGGTATCCTCATAGAAGGGCTGCCGGGACAGCCACTGTACAAACTCCGCCACCTGCCGGCTGGAGCAGGACATGACGTTGGAATACTGCTCCTCGTACTCATTGTCGCAGTACTCGCAGGCATAGCCGCCGATGTGGTGGGTGTCCACCGTGAGCATGGTGAAGGCAAAGGGCTCCTCCCGCTGGGAGATCTCCGTCAACTCCTCCCTGGCGTATTCAAAGAGGTACTTGTCCTCCATGCCCCACCAGACAAAATAATCGTCCGCCACGATATCATCCCGCCGGGCGGTGGAAATATCGTAGATATGGTCGGCACCGTGCTGCAGATAGTATTGCCGCCGGCCGCCGAAGCTTGCAACGGATCCCACCATCAGCGTCTGGTAGTAGCCCTCCTTCGCCAGGATGTCCTGCAGGGCGGTGATGCCGGGAAGGAAACCGTCATCACCCTGGCCATAGTCGTTCTCCGCCACATCGTTTGGCAGCTTCAAGGGCACACCGGAGGTGTGGCCCACCATGGCGCCGATGGTCCAGGTGGTTCCGGTGACCGGCAGGAAGCCGCCCACCGCTTCATTGTGGGAGAAGTTGATATTCTCCTCCGCCAATTTCCGGAGTTCGGGAATCAGATTGTCCTCCATGGCACCGCCCTCCGCCTGGGACAGGTAGGAAATTTCCATGGATTCCAGGAAGATGTAGATGAGATTCCGTTTCTCCTCCGGGAAGGTGACGTTGCCCTCCGGTTCCACATAGTACTGGTCGAAGACCGGCGTCTCGTTGTAAAGGCCGTAGATATACTCCGGCAGGCCTGTGGCAAAAGCCGCCTGCAACAGCAGCGCCAGACTCACTGCCAGAGCCGTGGCCCGGCTGATCCGGCGGCTGCCCTTGCTCCGGCCCAGCCGATACAGGACAGCAAAGGTGCCGACGCTGCACAGGGCCCCGGGCAGGAAAACATGGAGGCAGAAGGAGCGGATCAGTCCGCCCTGGACGCCCCCCAGGTCGGAGGACAGGGTGTACAAGATAGAATCGAAGCCCGTATCGCCGTAGGTATCCAGATACCACCGGGCGGCGAAGAAGCAGACAAAGGCTACTGCCATTCCCTGGGTCCAGAGAAGCGAGCCCAGAACCGGCATCTTCGGTGCAGTTTTTTTCAGATATCTCCCAGGCTTGGGAGCAGAGGTATTGTGTTTCATACAGATCCCTTCATTGCGCAGTCATGTGCCACCATTCTAGCAGAACCCGCCGCCAAAATCAATGAACGAAACAAAAACTTAAACTTCCTTTTCCTGCCGCTTGACAAGCATCCCGGAAATGGGTATAATGACTCAAAATTCATAGGACAGTTCGTGACCATCCTGTCGGTAAACAAAACTAGGGAATCCGATGGGCGCATTGCGCCCGTTTTTTGTTTTGGGCACAGGCGGAGCTGTGCCCATTTTTCTTTTGGAGGTGAACCCCTTGCGCCGAAAAGCCCGTTACCTTGCCCACGCTGCCATCATCGCAGCCCTCTACGCGGTGCTGACCCATATGCAGAATATTCTGCTGCCCAACAGCGCCTCCATGGCAATCCAGCTGCGTCTGTCCGAGTCGCTGTGCGTGCTGGCCTACTTCACCCCCGCTGCCCTGCCTGGCCTGACCATCGGCTGTATGGTGTTCAATCTGACCTCCGGCGCAGCCCTGCCTCCGGACTGGATTGTGGGCAGTCTGGCCACTTATCTGGCTGTCCGCTCCATGCGTGCCCTGCGCAGCCGTCCCTTCTGGGGCCTATTCATGCCAGCCCTCTTCAACGCCGTTCTGGTGGGTCTGGAGCTGAGCATCTACATTGGCGGCGGCTTCTGGCTGAACGCATTGTATGTGGCCATCGGGGAGGTCGTGGTGCTGGTGGTCTTCGGATGGGGACTGTACTGCGCCATCCGCAAGCGCAGGCTGGATGCCCGGCTGTTTGGCTGATATTTCTTCGGAACCGGGGGAAATCCTATGGATTTCCCCCGGTTCCTATGCTATGATAAAAGAAAAACGCGATAAGGAGGCATCCCCATGACCCAGCAGGAACTGCGAAATCTTCTCTCAGCCCTGTCCCCGGCGGAAAAAGCCGGTCAGCTGGCTCAGATCCCCCTGTCCGCCTGCGCCGGCGGTATCAGCGACCCCACAGGCCCCATGATCCGCTACAATCTGACCCCGGAGCAGGTGGTGCTCTGCGGAAGCCTCATCTGCGACACGATACCCAATGCGGCGGAGTATGCCCGGATCGTCCGGGAAATGCGGGATGCCCACCCCCACAGAATCCCGCCCATTCTCATGCGGGATATCATCCACGGTTTTACCACCATCTTTCCTATCCCCCTGGCTCTGGGCTGCACCTTCGATGAAGGATTGGCCGAGGAAATGGGCCGCTTAAGCGCCCGGGAGGGTGCCGCCGCCGGTGTCCATGCCACCTTCGCGCCTATGGTGGACGTGGTTCGGGACCCCCGGTGGGGACGCTGTATGGAATCCCCCGGCGAAGCCAGCACCCTGTGCGCGGAAATGGGCGCCGCCATGGTCCGGGGCTTCCGGGGCGATGATCTGAAATCCCCCGATACCCTGGCCACCTGTGTCAAGCACTACGCCGCCTATGGCCTCTGCCAGGCGGGCATGGAATATGCCCCCGCCGACTGCGGCAGAACAGAGATGTATAACGTCTACCTGCCCCCCTTCAAGGCCGCCCTGGACGCCGGCTGCGATATGGTCATGCCCTCCTTCGTAGGCTTTGAACGGGTGCCTTGCGTGTGCAATGAATGGCTGCTGAAGGACATTCTCCGCCGCCGCTGGGGCAGCGACGCCATGGTCATCTCCGACTACGCCGATCCCATGCAGCTGACCATCCACGAGGTCGCGGAGGATCTGAAGGAAGCGGCCCAGCTTTGCATGAACGCGGGACTGGATATGGATATGATGAGCTTTGCCTATCTTGCCGAGCTGCCCGGCCTTATGGCCGAGGGCAAGGTCAAGGAGGCGGATGTGGACGCCGCGGTACTGCGGGTGCTGCAGCTGAAAAACAAGCTGGGCCTCTTCGAAAACCCCGTGAAAAACCAGGATCCCACAGTGCAGAAGGCCGTCCAGGGTCTCCCCGAGGCCCGGAAAGCCGCCCTGGAAGCAGCTCAGAAAAGCTGCGTGCTGCTGAAAAATGACGGTATTCTCCCGCTGAAGCCCGGAACGAAGGTTGCTCTGCTGGGCACTCACGCCAATACCGGCAAAATTCTGGGAGGCTGGAGCATGGACGGCGATGTCAGCGCCACCGAGACCCTCCTGCAGGCCTTCTCCCGGGAGCCCAACATCGCCCTGACCGGGCCTGAGGATGCGGATGTGATCCTCTACGCCGCCGGCGAGGATGAATTTGAGACCGGCGAGGGCGGCAGCCGTACTCGCCCCTGGCTCAGCCCGGCAGAAATGGCGGAACTGGGGACATTCCGGAATATGGGCAAGCAAATCGTTCTGATCCTGTTCATCGGACGGCCCTTCATCCTCACGGAGACCCTGCCCCTGTGCGGCGGCGTGCTGTGCGCCTGGTTCCCGGGCAGCGAGGGCGCGGAAGCTGTGCGCAGCCTGCTGATGGGCGATGCCAACCCCTCCGGCCACACCAGTATGACCTTCCCGCGAAGCCTGGGCCAAGTCCCCATCCACCACGACAAGCTCTCCGCCTGCCGCCGGAAGGAGGACCACAAGTACTCCAACCGCTACGTGGACGAGGAAAATGAGCCCCTCTTCCCCTTCGGCTTCGGCCTGAGCTACACGGACTTCGCTCTCAGCGATTTGTCTGTCAGCGCCGACACCCTGGGCGATGGCGCCAGCGTTAGCGCCACGGTGACCAACACCGGCAGCCGCTTCGGCGAGACGGTGTTACAGCTCTACGCCCGGGTCCCCCACTCCCCCATCATCCGCCCGGTACGCAGCCTTATCGGCTGGAAGCGGGTGGGCCTTGCCCCCGGCGAAAGTATCCGCATTCACCTCCCGGTGACCCGGCAGATGCTGGAAGTTTTCGATGCCAATGGCAATCCCGTGCCCCTGCGGGGCATCTGCCGTCTGGCTCTGGGATTTGACAGCAGCGCGGAATTCAATCTTACCATTTCCTGTTAAGACGCAGAAAGGCCCCGCCATCCGGCGCGTGTCCGTAAAAAAGTTAACGGAGCGTATCGATACCGATACGCTCCGTTTCTTATTCCGCCATACTATAGGTGCATAGAAGCGCGCCCTTGCGGCTGTTAGACAAATTGGCATTTACTTATTCGTTGCCCTAACGCTCGCAGCACCCTAGGCTCCCTTGTCAGGGGAGCTGTCAGCCGAACAGGCTGACTGAGGGGTGGCTTTCTCTCCCCCAGTCACCTGCGGTGACAGCCCCCTCGTCAGAGGGGGCCTTTGGTTCAGTAAAACAGCAGGGAGAACCAGATCACCGTTTGCCGGTCCAGGAGAAATTCGATTCCCTCCTTTTCCAGCGTGGGGATCAGATTGATGCCGTGGCTCTCCACGCAGGGGTGCATTTTCTCCGGGAAACGGCAGGGCTCACCATCCAGCCAGGCGCAGCGTTGGCACAGAGCGCAGGCCTGGGTGGACAGCACATAAGGCACTGCCCCATGGGAGCGCAGGATCTCCGCGGCCGCATCCGTCACCGCTTCGTGACCGGGCCGGGTAGATAGTGCCTCCTCCAGATTTCCAATATCGCTGACCTCCGCCACGGTGGCCATCACCAGGCAGTTTTCATGGCCCAGGCACCGCCGGCGGCATTCATCCACCGTGCCCACCGCAGGAGGGCAGGCCCAGGTACGGCCATACATGGGGCATTCCTGCTCGCAGACCCGGCGGACCCGCTCCGTAAACTCCAGTTCCTCCGGCCGAATCCGAAAGACTGCATACAACGGCAGCTGGGCCAGGGCGCTCTCCATAGATGCCAGATCCATCATGCCAGTTCCTCCAGAATCCGGATACAGCCTTTCATGACGTCATACCAGGTCTCGTCGAAGTCCCCGGTGTACCAGGGGTCCGCCACGTCTCTGGGCAGTAGAGGACGGCACTTGTCCGCACCGGCACCGAACATCTGGCGCAGATACCAGGCGTTGGAGCGGTCCATATAGTAGATGTAGTCGTAGCTTTCCAGTTCCTCCCGGGTGATCTGGTGGGCGGCATGGCCGTCGCAGCGGATGCCATGCTTCTGCAGTTCCCGCCGGGCGGGTGGATAAACTGGATTGCCGATCTCCTCCCGGCTCACCGCCGCCGAGGCGATGTGAAACTCCGTCTCCCGCCCCGCCTTTTTCACCAGATCCTTCATCACATATTCCGCCATCGGACTCCGGCAGATATTGCCGTGGCACAAAAACAGGATTTTTACCATATTTATACCTCTTTATAAGCCTTCAAAGTTCGGAAAACGCCGAGTTTGCTGGCGTAAGAACTTTTCGGGTTTTCGTGACTCTACGTAATTCTCCGCCCGTTTCCGCGTTTTTGGTGTGAAACCGGCGTGGGCTTCCTCAGCCCAGCCGCCGCAGCCGGGTGGTTTGGGGCAGCTGGATGTCCGTAAAGCTGCGCACCTTTGCCATGGCCGCCTCAGCCTTGGCATATTCCGTGTGGGTGTAGACGTTCAGGGTCACCGACACATCCGAGTGGCCCATCAGGTACTGCAGACTCTTCAAATCCATCCCGGCGTTGGCCATGTTGGTGCAGAAGGTGTGGCGAAATACATGGGGGCTGATCTTGGGCAGGGGGATCACATGGGTGTCGTTGTACTTTTCCCAGATCCGGCGGACCACATGCTCGATGTGCAGGGCTACCTTGGGACTGCCGTTCTGATCCAGCAGCAGGAAGCCTGTGTAGCCGTCCACCATCCATTCCTTCCGGGGCCTGGGGCGGTTGGCCAGGATGTTCAGGAGACTTCGCATCACGTCGTCATCCATGGGAATGAAGCGGCAGCCGGCTTCGGTCTTGGTTTTCTCCACATACCGCTTGCAGCTGCGGTCCCAGACCAGCTGATGATCCACCCGGATCCGGCGGTTCTCGAAGTCCAGGTCGCTGATGGTCAGGCCGCAGAACTCGCTGACCCGCATTCCGGTGCCCAGCAGCACGATGATCTCGTCTAAGTACTTGCGGCAGTAGTCGTCCTGGGCAACAAAATCCAGGAACTGCTTCTGCTGCCTTTCCGTCAGGGCCGCCCGCCTGACCGTGTTGTTGGGCAGGAAGTCCAGGCGGAAGTCGAAGGGGTTCCGCCGGATGATCTCCTCGGTGAAGGCCATCTGGAAGGCGGGCCGCAGCACACCCCGGACGGATGCGATGGTGTTCCAGGAATAGCCGTCATCAAAAAGCTGGATGAGCCATTCCTTGGCGTCGCTGACCCGGAGGTCCCGGATGATCCGGTCGCCGAAGTCGTACTTGTGAAGGACCCCCAGCACGAAGCGGTAGCCCGTTTGGGTGTTGTAGCGGACGTTTCGCTTCTGCCTGACGTAGCGCTCCACCAGGTCGATGACCGTGATGTTGCCCTTGGCCAGGTCGATGCCCATGGCGGCACAGATCAGCATCTCCGCTTCCTTCTTCCGAAGCTCCTCCACACTGGTGCACTCCTCCCTGCCCAGGGTTTTGCAGGCATTCAGCTCGTCCACCTTCCGGCGGAGCTCCTCCAGGGTGGGGGCATAGATGCTGTGGCGATTGTGGTCCTTGTCCGTGTAGCGGTAGTCGTAGGTGCCGTCCTTGCGCTGACCCTCTCCCGTTCTCAGGAGACGGCCCTTGCTGTCCTTGCGTTTTGCTGTGTTGTTTTTTCTCGGCATAGTTGCTCCTTTCTGAAAATGCGCCGAAAAGGAGCCCCAATATGACACCGCTATTGTATCACACCGGAGCCCCTTTTGCTATACGGGAATGTGACTTTCCTGCATTTTCAGATGGAATAGGCCCTTTCCAGGTAGGCATCCAGCCGCCGGCGCTTGATCAGCCGCTTGGTGCCCACCCACAGGACGAAGGGGCAGGATTCCTCGTTGCTGATTTCCCGGAGTTTGTTGATACCGATGCCGGAATAGGCTGCCGCTTCTTCCAGTGTTAAGTTACTTTTCTCCCAGATGGGAACTTCTCGTTTCATTTGTACCTCCTCTCTGGCGCGCAGTAGGTTACATCATCTGCTGCTGTTCTTCATACGCATATTCCTCATCCAGACTGGCGAGGAATTCGTTGAACTCTTCTTCCTCCTCGATTTGCTGTTCTTCATCAGGTATCCGATTGAGGGATTGATTATTTTGTGTGAATGCTTCTATAGCTCCTATGGCCAGTCCCAGTACTGCGCCCACATTGGAGCCAGCCTGCTGGGCTTCGTACTTGCGCTTCTGCTCCTCCGGATCGTCGGAATCGCCGTCCTCCGTCAGCCGACCAAGAGCAGACACAGCCCGGATACCAACCCCGACAGCGCCGCTGAGGCCAAGATCGTGATCCACATAAGCCGGTTTCTTTTCGTCTGCTGTGTTTCGTACTCTTCCTTGATTGCGTTCACGGCGGTGGTGTGCTCCTCGGACATGGAGGTAGAAATACTCTCTTTCAGGCTCCCAGCCTGTTCCTTCAGATCTGTTAATTTCTCCGCCAGTTCCCGCTTCACCACTTTCAGCTCTGCCTTCACTTCCGACTCCACATCCCGCAGATCCTTCTGGGTTGCCAGGGTGGAGATTTTGCTGTACAGGGTGGGCTGGAACTGCACTGCGTTCTCCAGCAGCGCTTTCCCACTCTCCACCCATTCCTTGGGTACCGCGTAGACGATAGGCTGGTAGGGAACCTCCTCCAGCGCCGCCATGGCTTCCCCGTTCATTCTCACCAGATCCTCCATAAAGGTATCCAGCGAGGATTTGCTTTCGTTGTTCAAACTCATGTTCAAGGTTCTCCTTTAAGTATTTAGCATAGTGTAATTTGTTGCACCGGCACTTCATCCCGTTGGGACAGGAGTAGGTGATATATTTCCGTTCATCGCTCCACCAGACTTCGTATCCCCGCCGCTTTATCTGCTGGATGAAATCCTCCCGGTTCACACTGGTTTTCATGGCTTCTCCGATGTGGAACATGAGCCGGAGTTTCCAGCTCTGTCCTTTTCGGGCTGCCCGGTATTCCCGGTTGCTCATCTTCCGTCCGCCCCGCTTATAGGTGGGCAGAACGGTGAGTTTGTGTTCCATGCAGATTTCGTCACTGACCTGCCGGAGCTGCCGCAGGGTGGTGGGGGTCTGGCGGAGCTTCATCCCCGTTTCAAAGCTGACGGAGTTGATCACGAAGTGGGTATGTACATGCTGGGCATCGCAGTGGGTGGTCACCTGCACCTCATGCCCCGGCCAAGCCTTGGCGGCAAACTCCAGACCGATGGTGTGTGCCTGCTCGTAGCTGATGTTCTCCCTGGGAGAAAAGGACTGAACGTACTGGTAGAAATTGATGCCGTCCAGCTTGTTATAGGCGGTCTTTGTGGCCAGAAATTCCGTGAAGGAATTGGTGCCGTTGCAGTTTAGTCCGGTCACATATCGAACGCCGGTTTTCGGGTCGGTGGTCTTGTCCTCCCGCTGGCAGTATCGCATCACCGCTTTCATAGCGCTGACGTGCTGCTTGGTTTCCTTGATGTAGGTTACAGTTGCCAACCCTTACCTCCGATGCGGACAAGTTCCTCATAGAGCCTGTTTTGCCACTGGATCACATCACTAAAATTGTAGGACTTGAAAGCACCCACGTTGATTTTGGTGGTGATCTGGTTCAGGTTGTTGCCGATCCGTTTCAGCTCCGTCAGGGCAGGTTTCAGATCCTCGGCAACAAAAATCCGGGCACTGAGGGCGGAGGTGACCAGATAGTCAGTCAGGTTCATATCCGCCTGTTTGGCTTTTCGCAAGATGGCATCTTTTTCTCCGGGAGTTACCCGGATGGTCAGCGTCACATTTCGTTTTCGGTTTTCCGGCATGGATTTCCTCGCTTTCGTAAGTGGTCTAAGTGGGTCCGGGCTTCCGCCCGGTTCTCCCCTTCAGGGGCAGGGGGTGCGGCAGGCGGACAGCCGGACGCTCTGCTTGCCCCGTCGTCGGAGCGACGGGTGCCCTCTATATTGTGGCCGAAGCGCGTGTTTATCGTATGTAATTTTGAGGTTCCCCAGAAATCCCCGCCATACTGGGGCCAACGGCGGCGTTTCCTCCCGGATGGGTTTACTACCCTACCGCTTCCGAAAAAGTCCGCAAAGCCTCGGCTACGGCTCCAACACTGGTTCACAGGGGCTTCCCTTGGTTGGGCAGTGCCGCAAGGAACGCAAGGGACGCAAGGGACGCAAGATTCCGGGGGCGGTTTTCTGCGTCACTTGCGGCACTTACGTCACTGGATCGGTGTACTGTACGTCCACTAACCGCTGTCCGTTGCTCCGGTAGCTGCGGAAGGTCACTCCCAGCTCCCGGAGGTTTTCCTTCCAGAGGTTCATCAGCTGTTTCAAGCGCTTCGGCTCGATGGTGTTTCCGGTGTGGGTGTTGAACGCTTCCGCCAATTCCGTATTACCACCGGAAAAGAATTTTGCTTCCTTCATGTACTCCAGAAAACACATCAGCTCCTGGGGCAGCAGCTGTTCCGGCTTCTCAGAACTGTCGGACACCAGATCCCAGACGCACCGTTCTTTGGAAAACCTCAGTTCCAGTTCCCGGTGCTCCACATCCCGTCCGGTGCAGATCATTAAGGCTGTGTTCTGGGACCGCTCCTTCCGCTCCATCACAAACACCGCATCTGCCGCGCCACTGATTCCCGTTGTGCCGGAAAGCATGTTCAGCGGATCATGGTCACGCTGCTTCCGTAAATGGTGAACCAGCAGAACCGTGATGTTGTGATCATCCGCAATCCGTTTCAGCTTCTGCATATCCTGGTAGTCACTTGCGTAGGACGGATCACCACTGTTGCCACGTGCCACCTGAAGGGTATCCACCACAATCAGCACCGTATCCGGGTGTAACAGCAGAAAGGAAGAAATTTGCTCTTCCAGGTCATCCGCCAGCGTGCCTGCCGCTGTTGCGAAGTGGGCATTGGGTGTGGCTTCATCAGACACACGGTAGATGCGGTGCTGCACCCTCTGGAGCGTATCCTCCAGACACAGATACAGGGTTGCTCCCTGTCTGGTCTCCATACCCCAGATGGGCTCACCTCTGGCAATCCGGAGACACCAGTCCAGCACCAGCCAGGACTTGCCGATCTTGGACGCACCGCCCAAGGCGCACAATCCTTTGGGCAGAAGACCTTTGATACAAAACTGCTGCGGGCCCAACTCCAGATCCCACAAAGTTTCACCATCCACGGAATTCAATTGTTTCTTCAACCTTCTCCCACCTTTCCTGAGATGTCTCGACAGTTCTCAACAATTTCATATATCCTCCTCGTGATACACTCTATCAAAGGGATTTTGGGAAGTACATCAATAAGTGATCTTCCCAATTTTTCCCAAAGATTGATTACAGACAGAGGTGGAAAGAATGAAAAATGAAGGACTTTATATCAAGCTGCTGCCGGATGGAACAATAAAAAGGCGCCTCGTTACCATACTGGGAGAGGTGCCTTTGGCGGACACAACCATAGCAGAGGAATTGATTGGCCTTATCGACACGAACAACGTCCCCATGTACCAGGCCATCAAGGATATCTGGGCATACTCATCTTTTGTGGATAGAAGTAAGAAGGATTTGCGGGAGTTTGAACGGGTATTGGGCGCATACCTGCACTGGTTGCGGAACAGGAATCTGATCCGGTATTCCCTCTTTATGACCACCTATGAAGATCTGGAAGAAAAACCGGACTACAGAACCCAGGAGGGTGCTATGAAAATTGCCAGTTTACTTACTGACTCCATGGCGCCGGATTATGTGGTGGACAGAACACTGTATACACTCAGCCGAAAAGGCGCCTTTGACTTGGACGGAAAACACCACTTTCTGAAGGAGTCCAGCTGCGTTACACACTACCTGCTGGAAGACACCATGGAAGAGGAGTACCAGTTCCGGAATGAAGAACAATATTACATCTTCCTGCTCCAACATTATCTTCTGACGACACCCAATTTAATATCCTGCCAGTTTTGCGGAAGGTATTTCACCCCTAAGACACGGAAGCTCACCAAGTACTGCGACCGCATTACCCGCAACAGCAAAACCTGTAAAAGAATCGCACCGGGACTGAAAAAGCGGGAGCGGGATGCGGCGCACAAAGTGACCTCAGAGTTTATGCGGATCAAGGATATGCTCTTCCACCGGAAAGACAGAGCAGGCGAAGATAAAAAATCGTCGGTCATTGATCTGACCGACGGAGAGTATGTGCAATGGCTGGCAGCTGCTACGGATGCCAGAGACCGATACCTGGCAGGCGAACTGTCAGAGGAGGAAGCAATGGCCATTATCTATGTTCCCACAAAGGACGAACTGCTTGACCAAATTTCGTCAGATCTGACACTTGAAACCGCCGCCACGCAGAGTTAACATCACCCAAACCTTAAAAGGATGGTGATGTTATGAAACAATTCATTAAAACCCTGAAGACACACATAGAACAGCACCCGCCTAACTACGGCGACGGCGAGTCTGTATTGACCATGCTCTACGAATGCCACAACGAGAACAACCCCTACGACAACGAGCAGATCAAGGAAGACTTCAACGAGCTCTACCGGCAGATGAACGGCATGGAGCTTCGGGAGATGGATAGGATCATCTACCCAGTCTGTAAATTGTGTCGGGATCACGAAAAGGCAGGATTCATTGAGGGGATAAAGATTGGATTGGTGCTTGCACAGGAACTGACTGGGTAATGCAGAAAACGACTCGTACCTGGTGGTACGAGTCGTTACATATTATAGTCCAAACCGCACCACTCCCGCGGGGAGATTTTCCGTTGTCTTGGCAAACATCGGATTGTGATAGAAATCCCGCTTGTCATGGAGGAAGATAAGACCCAATAAAACGGTTTGCAATTCCGGAGAATTGCAATATAATGTTTTGTAGATCATCGCAATCAGGAAATATAAAATTTTGTGTTCAATCGGGAATCTGGAAAGAGCAAAAAAATACCCTGCGTTCCAATAAAACGCAGGGTGCAACAGTACAAGGAGTTTTACATGGCAGCGAAGCAAGATATCGTGCTGATTTGTGCCGATTGTGGGCAAGAATTTGAATTTATGCTTGGAGAGCAGTGGTTCTACATAAGTAAAAATCTGAAACCACCCAGGCGTTGCAGGACATGCCGGGATAAGCGAAAGCAGGCGGCCAAATTAAAGCAGCAGGCAGCGGATGCGCGGGATTTGGATGTGCTTCGCAAGAAATTCCGGGAAATAGAGTCGCATGACATTTCCTGCGATGTGGCAAGCACACTTTATATTATCGGCAACGGGTTTGACCTTATGCACGATGTTCCATCCTCCTATTGGCATTTCCGGAATTCCATTGGCAGAAACAACCCGCTCCGTTATGCGCTGGACAAATATCTGAACGTCAAGGAATGGTGGTCTGATTTTGAAGAGGCGCTGGCACATTTATACGTCGGAAAAATGCGTAACGACCTTACCGTAGATATGTGGCTGGATGTGTTTGATGCGTATAGCCCTGATGCCAAGACGTCCGATTTCTTTATGGCAGCGGAAACGGTTATGGAACCGGCAAATATCATCACGCGGGAGCTTCCGCACAGGTTCCGTATGTGGGTCGAGGGCCTGTCCGTCCCCACCAGTGCGCGACCGCTGAAGGATCTCGTTGTCGATGGAAAAGTTCTATGCTTCAACTATACAGAGTTTATCGAAGCGCTTTATGGCGTATCCCACGGAAACGTATGCTACATTCATGGCTGCCGTAAGAAGCAGAAGGGACAGCCAAAAGAAGAACTCATTCTTGGCCACCGACCGGTGTGGGAATACGATGGGGAACAATCCCCCAAAGCAGTCAAGCACTTACATACGGGCAAAAAAGGCGCATTGTTGGATGCAGCTTACGATACCACCATAAATTATCTGAACTGGTACGACGAAGCTACCACGAAAGACTGTGCTTCCATCATTCGAAATCATCAAAGCTTTTTGGATTCCCTTCATTCCATCAAGCAAATCGTTGTTATCGGGCATTCTATGGCCCCTGTTGACTGGGATTATTTTATGGAAGTCCATCGCCATTGCCCGGATGCAGACTGGTATATTGGTTATCACGGAGTAAATGATCTGAAGAATTGCGAAAAATTAGCTACCAAGCTGAGTATTGAAAAAAACAGAATCACCATCTTCAAAACCTGAACCCCTTCTGATCCTCCAAAAGCAATACCCGCCGGATGGCGGATGCTGTGTGCAGACGCTCACCGCCTTGGCAAAACAATTCCCCTCCCGCGAGGACGACAAGAGGGCGCAGTGGATCTACTCGATCATTCAACTCATTCATGACAAAAAGGAGGCGCATTATGGCATTAGATTCCGCACAAATCCAGAAAATTGAAACCTTTCTTCTTTCTGTTTCGGATTCCGAAGAATACCATTCTCTGGAATACCTGATTTTTACGATCCGCAGTACTCTGCTGGAATATCTGTCAAAAACCAGATTGGATCGCTTTCGCATTCCAGCCTTTTTGAAGCCGTTTGCGGAATTCCTTGCCGACCGGTTTGATTCCAGCAGTATTTCTGCAGATGCAATGATGCAGTATATGCTGGACAATGATCCCCGCGGCTGGGTAAATTACTTCTACTGTATCGCGATTAACCCGGTTTCGCAAACCGGGCCTGTAAAAGTGGAAGGGCATCTGTTCTTTCTGATCATGACAGGCTTTGTGTTTGACAATTTCCGTGGAAATATCATCGACCTGAACCAAATCATCGGCGAAGAAACCTTTCTATATGAGACAAATCAGTATAATCTTTCAACCGTCCGGAAGGTGGAATTCAGACAGGATTATTTTATTTTTGACGGAAAAGCCTACCTATACAGCTTGCTTACGGATACATCGCCGGTTGAATTTGGGGATACCATGCCCGGCTTTGCCCGCGTCATAACAGATCAGGTACACTCTGGCGATCTCCTGCTCCGGCTGGACGAGCGGCTGGCGCTCCCAAAAGAACAGGCAATTTCCTATTCAGCTTTGGAATTCGAAAGATACCGGGGGCCGCAGTTTCATTTTGATAATTGCAATTTCCAGGAATCAAAAACCTTGATTGTCCACATTGACACAAAAACCAACGACAAGCTGCTGATGGTTGTAAAGAAGGATTATGATGCGGTAAAGCACCAACCGTTTCTCCATATCGAACTGGAAGCACTGCCATATGTAACAGACAAAGCACGATACCCGCACATAATTTCGACTTTTCTTCACGGAATGTACTACCCGGATAACGACTGCTTTACGCACATCGACTATACGCGAAATCAATATCCCTACGATGATTACGTAAAGAAGTATAGCGACTGCGCGCCTGGTGCTCCCATTGATTTTTATGCGGATAAAGACATGCACTATAAAATCTGGTGCATCGAAAACGGCTCCTACTCCAGAGAAACCTGGTATCAGCTCATGATGGTCTCCCTGCCGGAACAGTATCGGCCACTTCTGGATGAGATGCTACAATAAGTATGTTTGCAAAAACTCCGTTTGGACCCTCAGCAGACAGTACTAAGAGCAATGCATGAACCGTCTTTCAGTAACTGCACAACCGAAACATCCCCTACGATGAGGTTTGTAAACCGTATCGTAGGGGATGTGTTACTCTACGGGAAATAATATGTGGGGCAATCAGTACTGGGAATATACTGCTGCGAATTCCGGGAGGCAGCCAATGTTCGGGACGGGCGGAAATGACCGCCTAGAGTCAAGCGAAAACAACCAATTTGAGTCAAAGAGAAATCGCCAACAACCCAGATTGGTATGTTAGTTTTTACGGTGTGGGCGTCTCGGAGGAATCCGGAGCCTTCACTCT
>JAZQEP010000099.1:0-11287 GCA_045539075.1 Faecousia sp.
CTTTCATGTTGCTCCTTTCCTGGGTTGTTGGCGCTTTCCAGTATAAAGGATTCGAAAGAAAAAGTAATGGCTCTTTTTATTTGACTACGATTGGCGATTTCTGCCCGGCTCGTAATGGCGATTCTCGCCCGACGCTAACACAGTTATCATGCTATCGTCTATTATGGCATTAATATTCTGGACTATCTTGCAGGTAACACAGACCGACATCCTGAGAACTGGGGTTTTTGGTTGACAATGCCACTAATCGGCCTGTTTCTCTATATCCTCTTATGGACCTTAACATGAGTTTCCAGACATACGATATGCTAGATGGAGCAAACTGTCAGACCACAGGCTCCAGAAGGCTGCCCCAGCGAGAAGCGGCCATCGAAGCGGTTCAGGCAATTGGACTGCGGCAGATTCAGGATGTTGATTTGGCTATCTTTGAGGGTATGGATCGGGAACGAGAAATGTTCCTTCAGCGGCTTGAAGAAGTCAAAAAGTACGCTTAAATTAATATATATCAAGAAACAGGGATGCAGTTCAGTGGCTGCATCCCTGTTCGCGCTTTTTAGGAATTTTTCATGATTCAGATAACTTGGCTCGGATGATTTCCAGACTTCTCGTGTTCTGCTCCTCGGAGTAAATACGGCTTATGACCGTCTTCAATGTTTCGGAGCTGCAGTAAATTTTGAGATGCTTTTTGGCACGGGTAATGGCTGTGTAGAAGATACCGTGTGTAATACGTTCGGCATTATTGCTTGGTATTATGATCTTCACGGAATCATATTCAAGGCCCTGTGCTTTGTGGATGGAGACCGCATAGGCGAGCTGGAAAGGGATGATGGATCGCATTTGCGCCCATTCGTCATCATCGTCTGCGCCGTCATCATGTTGATACACAGTAAAACGAATCCGGGAAGAATTCTCATGAACATCAATCAGAGTAAGCTCCGTGCCTCGGCAATCCTGTTCCGTCAAAACGGTTTCCACATCCACAGTGAAAGTAATCTGATCGGGTAATTTCTGGATGTCGACTAACTCACCTTTCAGATTGTTGTAGAGTATAGGGAAACGGATGTTGTCAGTGAAAAGAATCCGATCTCCCTTTTTATAGTACCATTCATACCAGGACACCGCAGGACTATTGGGGTTTGCGTTCTGGAAGAAGCGGTTCATATTATTCAGACCAAATTTTCCGTCATAATTCAGACAAAGGATCACTTCGTCTTGTATCTCCTGCTGCAGTACCTCCGGCCCAATGTCCGTGGTATAGGGTCCCAGCAATGCAAGTTTTTCTGTGATACAGATGTCCTTTTTTCGAACCTCATCCCAGAGGCTGATTAGGTTGTGGTCATTTGTCCGCCAGGTGCTCAGGAGCTCTACAGATGCACCGCGGGCATGAATGATATCTTTTGCATAATAGAACCAGTTGCCAAATTCAATCGATTCAATTTGGTGGATATCGCCCGCCATAACGATAAAGGCCTCGGGGTTGTGCTTATTGACCTTATCGAAGAAAAGTGCCATGGTTCGATTATCGATGGTACTGCATTCGTCCACGAAAATGACATCATAATCCGTCAAGGATACCGAGTTTGTGAAACTTTTTAGGCTGATGAATGCGGCATTGCTTCCGGGACTTTCGATCCGACGTTTCAGATTGTTCAGGGCTGCGTGTGTGTTTGTCAGATAGAGTTTCCTGTGATTTGCCATTAGCCGGGAAATATAGTTAATCAGTGTCGTTTTGCCGGTTCCGGCGGCACCATAGATCAGGAAAATCCGGGAATCCACAAAGATATTTTGCAGAGCCAGCTTCTTCAAATCATCAGAGAACTGGATGCCGCAGTCCTTCAGAAACTTCTGGTTGAATTCTTTCTGGCCTTTGTTTCCAATCCGGGATCGGAAGAGCAACTGCTCAAGGATATAGCGGGTGCGGTGTTCATAATGCTGGATGTAAACCATGCCGTTCTCTTCCAGGATCGTGTGTCCCTGTTTGCGTTCCCAAGAGTCAAGAGTGCTGTTGAACAGACGGATGGATTCATCGCTGGCAACGGTATTCTTCTCGAAATAGATCTCGCCTGTCTGATTTGTTGCACCCTTGAGCGCAAGGTAGGGCTGTACCCGCTTCATTTTCCGATAGCCTGCAGCCAGGGCAATGTGGGAAGGGGAATGGTTTTCGGCAGTTTTCTTGCCGGTCAGGTTGGAGATGAACGGATTACACTCGAACGGGTAACACTGAGATGAAAGATACAAATCATCACTGAGCGTTTTCGAGTGGAATGTGGTGGGCAGGACGCGTTCAATCGTGTCGGAGCGAAGATCCAGCAGCAGATACCGAACAACATTGCGGCCTTTCTTTTGAGAACTGTCGTTGTATTCTTTTCTCAGCAGTTCAAGTACTGTCTTGAAGTGTTGAGTATTTGAGGATGCATACAATGAATCAACTACTTCTTGGAAGCTGATTTCCTTCATGTCGATTAGATCCAGCAGATTGAGACCTGTTTGCGTGAGAAAATCCATCAATGCTGTATACTCACCGTATTTTGCGTTCAGCTTTAAGGGAAGCCACAGTATTTTGGCAAGTCGATTCAAACATCTGGGCTCAATGGATACGGACCAGTCTGTAATGACTCGGATATCGGAATCGATTCCCCACAATTTAATCGTCGCATTCGTATAGCCGATCTGAATGGAGTAATTTGTAGAGATGTCTGCTTTCGTATATGCAGTGACCCGATCAAATTTAGATGCGTGGACGCCGGCGAGCTGCAGGGTCACTTCGTAATATCGTTCGCCGGAGACGAAGAACGGAGTTTTCTTTTGCACATAATATCTGGAGGCACAGAGTTCGTGTGGTCCGGGTGCTGCAGAATCTACGGCCTGGGCAACAAGGGCATAATACTCCTTATCGACATCATCAGCATCTGTGTGGATCGGGAATTTTTCCAGATTGTTCAGAACAGAAATATGATGATGCTCCAGTAGATCTTTTCTGATCTGCCAGAGAAAATCATAATAGTGCAGCATCAGCCGCTCAGACTGACCGGTTTCGGGAGTACGAGTACCCACATATTTCAAGGCTTTTAAAAAGTTGCCCAGATACTTGGTGTGAATATTGAGCATTGCTTTTTCCCAAGCCAATTGGAGAGTGGCACGGGAAAAACCCAAACGCAACAGGTTAAGGAGGAGTGCAGAGGTACAAAGGTTGTAGAGTCTGTTCAGGATTCGCCGGGACACATCGTCCCGGGTGGCATTGTATAGCTCCATTCGGTCGATACACTCGCAGATTTCCTCATCGCAGAGCGTGATAATCCGCTTTATTTCGTCTGGTGACAATTCATTCTCATCAAGGTTGCTGACAAAACTATGGTGAACCATGATGTGTTCCAGTTTGCGATAGAAGGCATCACGACTTTCTGTGCTCCTCTTGATCTCCTCCTCCGGTTTGAACGCGATTGTTATGCTCTGTTGTTCGTAGTTGATAGAATTGAGGAAATCTACCGACATATACTTCCAGAAAACCCGTTCGCAATCCAAATCTTCCGGGTTGAGCACAACAAAGAGAATACCAGGGTCAAGAGTGCTCCTCTGGTGCATGAAGGCGGGAAAGGCAAGACTTTTTAAACTGTATTTTACAATTCCGTCTTTTTCGGAATAGTCGGTAGTTCCCTTAATCTGGACAACAAAAGTGTGTTCCGGTTTCCTTGACAGGTCAGGATTCGGTATAAATTCGAATCTTCCGTCGATATTTGGCCATTTATCATACTCTGAAAAGTCAGGGATGACTTTGCTGTCGCTTTTGAATAGGTTTTTTATTGTGGTGACTGCGGCGATATCAGTAACCGAATTCTTGGTGTGGGTGCTGATATGCTCTTCAATAGAAGCAGCTTTCTGATCGTGCAAATTCATGGTATCACCTCGCTGAAATACAGATGGCTGAACTAATTATACTCCGCTTTCTTGTAGATGGCAAGGACGAACATTGCTACGAAAAATTAAGATATGACAAAAAGAGAACTTTGGATGGGGTATGTTTATGTGGCGATTTTGAGGATTTAGCCGCTATATGCCACGATAATTTCTCGGACGAGAAAAGATACAGGGCACATCTTTTTCTCCGCTTACAGGGGAAGGAAACACCGTTTTTCCACTCTAAACGCTACACAAAAACAGAGAGTTCAACCCCGAAATGACGGATTTTCCCAAAACAGAAAATTAAGAAGGCAAAAATGCCGTTTTGAGAACGGCTATCCGCTCCAATCCCATCTGATCTTCCTACTCCTTTAGATAGCAGTAGGATAGGAAGGGATAGGATAGAATTAATATATATTATTTAATTATTTATATATTTAATATAATCTATATTTAATTGCGTTGGATTTTCCAGAACAGGGAAAACCAAGACTGGAAAAACCAGAACTGGAAAATCCGGTTCTGGTGAACAACGGAAGCTATCGGCAAAAAGATGAAAACAGTACACCTGTTTGTAAATGGTTTTTGCGATAGAACAGCGAAAGCACCCACTTTCAAACTGAGAAAGTGGGTGCTTTTCACAATATGTAAGATATTGGATATGGGTCAGTACATCACCTATCGAATTGTAGGCAACAACCCTGGTCACTGACCCAAACAAGCGTTTTCCTTTGGGCATCTCTAATTGTGGGCAGTGACCTCCACTACCGCGGTGGGGCGGTTGGTGTGGATGGTGCTGGCACCGTCGCTTTCGCCCAGCCGGGTATCGGAGCGGAAGATGTGGGCGCAGCTGTCCTCGCCGCAGAGCACCGCCCGTTTGGAGAATACAGCCAGACCATAGAGCGTGGCGGGGCGGGCGGCACCGATGACCGCATCGGCCAATACTTTATAATAAAAGGTCACATCGATACAGTAGTGATTCCGGTCAAAGGCCACGCTCTCCACGTCGATGTAGGTGTAAAGAAGCTCCGCGCAGCGCACCTTGGCGTTGGCGCAGGTATCCAGCAGCTGCTGGCTGCCGGTGGTTAAGTAGACCCGCAGGTCCTCGATGCAGTCTTTATCCCGACAGGAGTCGGTAATCTTTCGGGTGTGGATGGACATGGCCTGCTGCAAATCCTGCGGATTGCAGTGCAGGGTGTCCCGGCATTTCTCGGCCATAGGAATACCTCCTGACAGACTGATAGTTAAGCACATGCGCTTATAGGTCAGTTTATGCGGGCGGTATCCGCTTGTGCATGGAAAAAGGGAGAGCGGTCGGCTCTCCCTTTGACTTATTCGGTGAAGAAGCGGTAGACAGTTTCGCTGTGGTAGGGCTGGCCCGCCTTGAGGAAGGGCTGCGGCCATTCCGGGTGGTTGACGGAGTCGGGATAGAACTGGGTCTCCAGGGCCACACCGCTGCGCTTGCCGTAGTAGGTGCCCTCCTTGCCCTGTTCGTTCAGGAAATTACCGGCGTAAAACTGGACGCCGGGGCAGTCGGTGGAGACGGTCATGACCCGGCCGGATTCCGGATCCTTCAGAATTGCGCAGGGGTCGCAGAAAACCTCAAAATTATGGTCATAGCCACCCTGGAGGTGCAGGGGCTCGTAATCTTCCCCAATATCCCGGCCGATGGCCTTGGGCTCCCGGAAATCGAAGGGAGTTCCGGCGACGCTGCGCAGTTCGCCGGTGGGGATATTCTGGGCATCATCGGGGTTGAAGAAGCGGCCGGGGATGGTGAGGACCTGGTCCATGGCTTTGCCGGTCTGACGGTGGCCCGCCAGATTGAAATAACTGTGATTGGTCATATTGAAGACGGTGTCCCGGTCACTGATGGCATCGTAGGTGATGCGAAGCTTTCCCTGGGACTCCAGGGCGTAGGTGACCCGAATGACGGCGTTACCGGGGAAACCCTGGTCTGCATGGGGGCTGTCCAGCCGGAGAGTCACGGTGGTATCGGTGAGGGTGTCCAGGGTCCACAGCCGCAGATTGAAGCTGTCGGGGCCGGAGTGGAGGTTGTTGCCGTTTTCGTTGGGGGTTAAGTGAACGGTCTGGCCGTTCATGGAGAAACTGGCGCCTTTGACGCGATTGGCGTTTCGGCCCACGGTAGCGCCCAGGAAGGCACCGCCGGGGTGATAGCCGTTGCAATCGTCAAAGCCCAGGACCACATCGGCAGGATTTCCCTCTCGATCGGGGACAAAGAGCCGCACCAGGGCGGCGCCGTAGTCGGTGACGGATGCGGTGATGGGGCCGAGGGAAATGGTGTACAGGTGGGCATTTTCGCCGGAGGGCAGGGTGCCGAATAGTTCAGTCATGGTGGGAGCTCCTTTCTGATTTTCGGGAAAAGGATACATTTCGCAATGCGCTTTGTGTGTATTATACTATAGATTCCGCAAGCTTTCAAACCTTTTTGAAAAGAAAAGAGAAAAAGAGAAATGGAAAAAGTTGCATACAACATTTAGTGCTGCACTATTGACAAAAACACAAGATATAGTATAATGATGCTACATAAAGACAATCCAAAGTATGCGCCCACAGGAGGAGACGCCCTATGAAAATCATCAAGAGAAACGGTGCGGAGGAGATTTTCGATATCCGCAAGATCACTAATGCCGTTACCAAAGCCAATAACGCGGTGGAAGAGAATTACCGGCTGACCCCGCTGCAGATTCAGAGGATTTCTGAAAAGGTCCAGGTAGCCTGCGAGGAAATGGGCCGCAGCCCTGCCGTGGAAGAGATTCAGGACCTGGTGGAGAAGTCCGTCATGGCCCATGGTGCTTTTGAAGTTGCCAAGGAATACATTACATACCGCTATACCCGTTCTCTTGCCCGGCAGTCCAACACCACCGACGACCGGATCCTGAGCCTTATCGAGTGCAACAATGAAGAGGTCAAGCAGGAGAACGCCAACAAGAACCCCACCATCAACGCCGTCCAGCGTGACTACATGGCCGGCGAGGTGAGCAAAGATATCACCAGCCGGATCCTGCTGCCCCGGGAAATCGTGGATGCCCACAACGCCGGCATCATCCATTTCCACGATTCCGACTACTTTGCCCAGCATATGCACAACTGCGATCTGGTGAATCTGGACGATATGCTCCAGAACGGAACCGTCATCTCCGGCACCATGATCGAGAAGCCCCATTCTTTCTCCACCGCCTGCAACATCGCCACCCAGATCATCGCCCAGGTGGCTTCCAATCAGTACGGCGGCCAGTCCATCAGCCTTACCCATCTGGCACCCTTCGTCCAGGTGAGCCGGGAAAAGATCCGCAAGACCGTGGAAAAGGAACTGGAAATCTACGGCATTGAGCCCAGTGAGGAAACTGTTTCCAAGGTGGTGGAGACCCGCCTGCGGGAGGAAGTCAGCCGCGGCGTCCAGACCATCCAGTACCAGGTGGTCACCCTCATGACCACCAACGGACAGGCACCCTTCATCACCGTGTTCATGTATCTGAATGAAGCCCGGAACGAGCAGGAGAAGAAGGATCTGGCCATGATCATCGAGGAGACCCTGCGCCAGCGGTACGAAGGCGTCAAGAATGAGAAGGGCGTCTGGATCACCCCCGCATTCCCCAAGCTGATCTACGTTCTGGAAGAAGACAACGTCCGGGAAGGTACGCCCTACTACTATCTGACCAAACTGGCCGCCCAGTGCACCGCCAAGCGGATGGTGCCCGACTACATCAGCGAAAAGAAGATGCTGGAACTGAAGGGCGATGTGTATGTCTGCATGGGCTGCCGCAGCTTCCTGACCCCCGACCGGTTCACCGATGCCGGCGTGGGCAACATTGCCAACGCCAAGAACTACGAGCCGGGCAAGCACAAGTACTACGGCCGCTTCAACCAGGGCGTGGTCACCATCAACCTGCCGGATATCGCCCTGTCCTCCGGCCGGGATGTGGAAAAGTTCTGGAAGATTTTCGACGAGCGGATGGACCTTTGCTACCGGGCGCTGCTGTGCCGCCATGAGCGGCTGAAAGGCACCACTTCCGACGCAGCCCCCATTCTGTGGCAGTACGGCGCATTGGCACGCCTGGAAAAGGGCGAGCCCATCGACAAGCTCCTCTACGGCGGTTATTCCACCATCAGCTTGGGTTATGCGGGCCTTTACGAGTGTGTCAAGTACATGACCGGCAAGTCCCACACCGATCCTGAGGCAACACCCTTCGCTCTTCAAATCATGGACAAGCTGAACGCTGGGTGCAAGTTGTGGAAAGAAAAGCACAACATCGACTTCTCCCTCTACGGCACGCCCCTGGAATCCACCACCTATAAGTTTGCCAAGTGTCTGCAGAACCGGTTCGGCATCATCCCCGGTATCACCGACAAGAATTACATCACCAATTCCTACCACGTCCACGTGTCTGAGGAGATCGACGCTTTTACCAAGCTGGGCTTCGAGGCTCAGTTCCAGCACCTTTCTCCCGGCGGCGCCATTTCCTATGTGGAGGTGCCCAACATGCAGCAGAACATCGACGCTGTGCTGCAGGTGATGCAGTTCATCTACGACAACATCATCTACGCCGAGCTGAATACCAAGTCCGACTACTGCCAGTGCTGCGGCTACGATGGCGAGATCGAGATCCGGGAGGACGACGGCAAGCTGGTGTGGACCTGTCCCCAGTGTGGCAATACCGATCAGAACAAGATGAATGTGGCCCGCCGGACCTGCGGCTACATCGGAACCCAGTACTGGAACCAGGGAAGAACCCAGGAAATCAAGGACCGGGTGCTGCATCTGTAAGTGCATAAGAAAAAGCGGCTCAAATGAGCCGCTTTTTTGCGTGGATTTTCTGGATCCAGCCGATGATCTGGCCGGAGAGGATGACGGTGATGAGGGAATAGATGATCCTTCTTAAGGGAATGTAGCTTAAAGAGAGGGTCAGGACTGTCAGATCACTGACCAGATAGATCCGTTCTATGGGCGCTTTCAGCATATGGCTCAGACTCATGGCCAGAGCATCATCGCCGGAGGTTGCTCCCCCCACCCGGACGCATACACCGGCACCGATGCCGATGAACAGGGCCCCCACGATGGCCGCCAGCAGAGGATGGGCGGCGATTCCCGGCCAGAGGGGCGGAAATAATTCGCAAATAGCGTAGCCCGAGGAAAAACCCCCGGCGGCGATCAGGGAATAGAGGATGAAGCTTCTTCCCAGGGTTCGCCAGCCCAGGGCATAGCAGGCGGCGTTGAGGACAAAGCCGGACACGGCAGGGGAGACTCCGGTCCAGTGGTCGATGAGCAGCACAAGGCCCAGAACGCCGCCCTCGGTGACCCCGGAGAGGGCATGGACATTGTACATGCCGAGGGCCTGAAAGGCTGATGAGAGAAACGCGATGATGCAATAGGAAAATTTCAGTTTCATGGTGACTCCTGGTGGTAATAAATGCGCTGCTTTTCTTCCGCACCGGGGGCGGATATTCCGTCGGTGCGGAACAGACCGTAAAGGTCGGCGCAGCGCTTTTCCAATGCGAAATAGGGACTGGCCGGGACCTCTCCGGCGTTTATGCAGGGGATATGCGTGCGAATCCGCTTCAATATGGATCTGCCCCGATCATTTAATGCCAGGGCGCGGACATAGGGAGCGGGAATATTCAGCATTTCAGCGGTGATGCCAAGAAAACCGCACAACAGCATCCGGTCGATCCGGGTGGCGGTATAGCGCTTGGATTTGGTGGCGGCGGTGATAGCTGAGAGGTCTGATTCTTTGCGGCAGGCGTGCATAAATTTCCGCCACAGACCCTCGGAGCCATAGGGGAGGGACTCAAATTCCCCGTCCGTCATGGTCCTCAGCCGGGAAAGCACGGCCCGCTGGCCCGCTTCCATAGTGTGAACGAGGGCATTTTCAAAGACCGGCCCTGTACATTCCGGCACATAGGACTTCCAGTCGCCGCCTTCGCAGATCAGCTTCCGCAGAGCGGTGGCGGAGGGGTTCTCCGCGTCCGGAGTTTCGGCGTGGTAGCTGCCCTCCCGGAGGATGGGCAGGGGCTCCATGGCGGTGCCGGTGACGAGCGTTGCCTTGCAGTATTCCACAGCCAGAATGTCGTTGGGACGGCGCAGAATCCCCGCGTCCAGGCCCATCTTTTCCAAAGCGGCGGCCCGGGCGGCGGGGAAGGACAGCCCCTTGTCAAGCTCAGCCCAAAGCAGGGGCTTGAATTCTTCACTGAGCAGCGCTCGGGCGGTGTTCATAAGGATCTTGTCATCGCCGGTTTCGCAGCCAAAGCAGAGATAATCGCAGAATTTGCCCAAAATCTCCACGCCGCCCCGGGCGAAGCCCTCTGCGCTGGACAGGGCACAGGTCACCGGAAGCTCCAGAACCAGGTCTGCGCCGGAAAGAATGGCGGCCTTCGCCCGGAGGGATTTGTCAAAAACAGCCGGAGCGCCCCGCTGGACAAAATTTCCGCTCATGAGACAGACTACGGCGCATTCTCCGGCAAAATGGGCCTTTAACCAGTCGATTTGTTTCTTGTGCCCCAGGTGAAAGGGGTTATATTCGCAGATGATGCCGATGACTTTCAAAATATCAACGCCTTTTCACAAATTTTTTCCAATCAGGGCTTGAGAATTTGGGGAAAATGAAATATAATACAATATAGCTATGGCTATCATATCATATAGCGACCAAAAATGAAATATTATTTTTAGGAGGCAGATTCCAATGAACATTCTGATCATCAACGCCGGTTCCTCTTCCCTCAAGTACCAGCTGATGGATCCCGAGACCGGCGTGGTGTCCGCAAAGGGCCTGTGCGAGCGTATCGGCATCGACGGCCGTCTGAACCACACCGGTAAGGGCGACAAGGTCGTCAAGGACATCCCCATGCCCACCCACTCCGAGGCTATCGCAGCCACTCTGGATATTCTGGTTGACCCCGTCAACGGTGTCATCGCTTCCACCGATGAGATCGACGCTGTCGGTCACCGCGTCCTGCACGGCGGCATGGAGTTCTTCGATTCCTGCATCATCAATGACGAAGTCATTGCCGCTATCGAGAAGTGCATCCCCCTGGGCCCCCTGCATAACCCCGCTAACCTGATGGGCATCCGTGCCTGCCAGGCTGTTATGCCCAAGACTCCCCAGGTTGCCGTGTTCGATACTGCTTTCCACATGACCATGCCCCCCAAGGCTTACCGTTACGCCATCCCCACCGAGTACTTCAAGAACGACTCCATCCGCCGCTACGGCTTCCACGGCACCTCCCACAAGTATGTGGCCAAGCGTACCGCTGAGCTGGTGGGCACCACCGAGTTCAAGCAGGTCAACTGCCACCTGGGCAACGGTTCCTCCATGTCCGCTGTCCTGAACGGCAAGTGCCAGGATACCACCATGGGCCTGACTCCTCTGGC
>JAZQEP010000100.1:0-21239 GCA_045539075.1 Faecousia sp.
AGTAGGTCAGGGGTTCGAGTCCCTTCTGGCGTGCCACACTTTTTCAGCGAATTTCATATGGTGGATATAGCACAGTTGGTTAGCGCGTCAGATTGTGGCTCTGAAGGTCGTGGGTTCGAATCCCATTATCCACCCCATAAATAAAAGAGACACCCTTTGGGTGTCTCTTTTATTTATTTGTGGATTTGGGATTCGAAAGGCCGGCCACGGCAAAGCCGGGGCAAAAAACAGTCCGATGGACTGTTTCTTAGGCCGTGGGAGAATCCCTGCGCATTTGACGGCACCCCGGAGGGGTGGTGGCAGCCGCGCTGAGTGGTCGCAGGAATCCATCTTTTTTAGCCCGTGGAAGGGTCCCTGGGTCCGGTCACTTCCTTGCACAATGGGGGACAATATGCTATAATACGCCCAAATACATGAAGAAGACAGGTGGTATCGTGGAACCGATCAAAATCTGTATGCTGGGTGAATTTACCCTCCGGGCCGGAAATAAGGTCCTGCGGGAGAGCGGCAATCGCTCCCGGCGGATTTTCGGCCTGTTGTCTTTTCTTATCTGTCACCGGGGGAAGCCTGTGTCCCAGTACAAGCTGATCGACTACCTCTGGGGCGAGGACGCGGATCTGGTCAATCCGGAAAATACTCTGCGGCTCCTGCTCCACCGGACCCGGAGCCAGCTGGACCAGCTTTATGAAGGCGCCGGACGGGAATGCATCCTGCGCAAGGACGGCGGATATTACTGGAATCCGGATGTTCCCCTGGAGCTGGACTACGAGCGGTTTGAGACGCTGTGCCGGAGTAGCCATCCGGACCCGGAGCGGCGGCTGGAGGCACTGCTGGAGGCCCTTTCCCTGTACCAGGGAGAATTTCTGACCCGCCAGTCCTTCGACAGCTGGGTGATTCCCATCAGTGCCCATTTCCAGAACCTGATGCTGACCTGTTCCATGGAGGCGGCCCAGCTGCTCCTCGGACAGCAGCGCTATGAGGAAGCGGTCCGGGTCAGCCGCCGCTGCCTGGCGGTGGAACCTTATTATGAACCGGCCTGCCGGATGCTGATGCAGGCGCTGGCCGCCGGAGGCGATACCAGAGGTGCCGCCGAAGCTTATGAAAACCTGAGCCGTCGGCTGTTTGAGGATTTCGGGATCCAACCCAGCGATGAGACCCGGGCTGTATACCGCACCGTCGTCCATGGGCCGGAGGATCACAGCATTTCCATGGAACAGGTGCTGGAGCACCTGCAGGAGCCCGAAACCGTACCCGGGGCTCTGGAGTGCGACTACGATTATTTCAAAATGCTCTGCTTCGCGGAGCTCAGAAGCGCGGAACGCAGCGGTGATGAGGTCCATGTGGCGCTGCTGAGCGTCGCCGGTGCTCCGGGGAAAGTGCTGAGCAAGCGCAGCATAAACCGGATCATGGAGCAGTTTGGCCAGACCCTGCGGGTGAACCTTCGCCGGGGCGATGTGATCTCCCGGTGCACCACCTCCCAGTACATCATCCTGCTGAGCAAAGCGAGTTATGAGAACAGCTGTATGGTATGCCGCCGGTGCCTGGCCGCTTTTCAGCGGAAGCATCCCCATATTTCCGCCAGGATCCACTATCTGGTCCAGCCCCTGGCACCCAATTACCATCTACCGTAACAAAACACCGCCGCAGAAGATCTGCGGCGGTGTTTTTTAGTCGCTGCCGGGGAGGGTGCGTCCGGAGATCAGAACAGCTTCTTCGCCGTTCCACCGGATTTTTGTGGCCTCCAGCAGGATGCTGCCGGGTATGTGGGCGCTGCCACAGAGGCAGGCGTAATTCTTCCGGTCTCCCAGCCTGGCCATAGGGCAGTTTTCGCAGGGCGCTTCCCGGTTTTCCAGAATCCGGTAGCAGATGTCGCCGGAAATATCCCGGGGAAATTTCTCCTGGAGCCGGGCGTTGACGTAGAGCATTTCATAATTTTGGGGATTCACCAGATAGATCCAGGCATCCTGGTTGTCCAGAATGAACCGCAGCTCCTCCGCCTGCCGCTGCAGCTTTTCCTGGCGGCGCTGCCGGAGCAGGAAGACGGACAGAGATTCCGAGAAGTAGCGCAGCAGCTCGATTTGCTCCTTGGTCCACAGCCGGGGCTCCGTGCAGTCATCGAAGCCGATGTAGCCCCGGAATACGCCGTCCTCCCGGATGGCGCAGTGGAGCATGGCCCGGATACCCTGGGGCGCCACGATGTCATAGACATTTTTCGGAAGGATCGCCACATCCGGGCAGTAGAAGATACCCTCTTCGTCAAAATTATCCGCGTAGCCCGGAATATCCGTTTCATAGCTGATATTCTGCAGATTCTGAATCTGCGGCGTGATCCCCCGGTTGCACCACTCGTAGGTGTTGTGGCACAGGCGGTTATCCTCGCTGTTTTCAAATACATAAACCCGGCTGACATTCAGCTGCCCGCCGATGAAAGCCAGTAGTTCATGGATGGAGGCCTCCACATTCTGGCTGGAGTAGAGCTTCTGGAAGGCATAGCGCACCACATTGTCATTTGCCAGACCCGGCTGGATATCGGAGTCGATGGGATTGCTGACCGTGCGGGTGCGGCCCTGGTTGCGGTAGCCGGAATCCTCCGGAGCGTAGATGGCATAGCGGTTCTTGCCCATATCCTTGGCCCGATAGAGGGCCTGGTCTGCGTAGCGGAACAGCTCGTAATAATTCTGGCCGTGCTGGGGGGCCAGGGCGATGCCGATGGAGCAGGTCAGAGATACGGCGTATTTTTCAAAGGCGGTCTGCAGCAGATGGATCAGCTTCCGGCAGCGCTGGTCCAGCAAATGCTTGTCCGTAACGCCCCGCATGACCACCATGAATTCGTCGCCGCCGATCCGTGCTACGATATCCTGGCCCCGGAAGAGGTTTCGGATCTCCTGGGCTACCTTCACCAGCACCGCGTCCCCGAACAGGTGGCCCTTACGGTCGTTGACCTGCTTGAAATCATCCAGGTCGATGATCAGCAGCGCGCCGCCGGCACCGGCGGAATAGCGTGAGAAGTACTCCTCCGCCCGCTTCCGGGCAGCGTCTTTGTTTAGAAGCCTTGTCAGAGAATCCTGCTCCGCCCGGCTCTGCAGGACCTGTTCGGCCTGCTTTTCCGCGTCGATGTTGATGATAATGCCGGAGATCTTCTGCAGGTTACCCCGGGAATCCCGGAGAGCCGTAGCCCGGAACCGGCACCAGAGATACCGGCCCTGGGCGGTGGTGATCCGCACCTCGGTCATTTCATAGGGAGAACCGTTTGTGAGCCTGCCGATGGTCTCCGCCAGCAGGGGCATATCATCCGGATGCAGAAAGGCCATCCATTGGCGGCTCCAGTGTCCGTCGCCGCCGCTGGGCCGGTAGCCGAAGATTTTCTCCCAGGTATCGGAAAAGCTGATGGTATCCAGGACCATGTCCCACTCAAAGAGAACATTTTCCGTCTGGGCCAGGATCATCTCATAGCGCTGCAGCTTCTGCCGGAGGGCATTGTCCTCCCGGTGGAGATTCTGAATATCCACCAGATAGGAAAAGATCACTTCCTGGCCCCTGTGGTCGGTGACCAGGCGGCTGTTGTTATAAACCCAGTGGACCGCGCCGTTTTTTCGAATGATCCGGTGCTCCAGCCGGACGTCGGTGCCGTTTTTCAGCTGGTTCGTAAATTCCCGGCGGACCATGGCCCGGTCCTCCGGATGGACCAGCTCCAGCAGCCGGTTGGAAAAGCGCGTCTCAATTTCTCCGGCGCTGTAGCCTGCCAGCAGGTCTGTGGCCCTGCCCAGCTTCAGCAGCGTGAAATGGGCATCGTTCCGGCAGCTGAAAGTTCCCTCCATGGGAACGGAGGATGCAGGGTATGTATCCTTCGCCATGGTGTCCGGCTGCACTTTTCTGGCCAGCACCGCCAGAGTTCGGCGGCTGTTGTCCAGGGGATTGATCCGCAGCAGCGACAGTTCAAAGACAGCGCCGTCGGAAGCGGACTGGCTGTTGAAGCGGAAATAGTGATTGGCCCGGCGAAGGCCTGCGTCCAGGAAGGCGTTGATCTCCACATCCAGGAACCGTTCCATTTTTTTCCGGTCCAGAGGATGCACGAACCGGCTGCACAGCAGATTGCCGATCTGCTCCAGGGTGTCCATTTCCTGAATGGACGCCAGCTCCGGATAGGGATTGTAAATCAGATGAAACAGCTGCCGGTCCATATCCAGCTCCATGAGAAAGCCGTTGATATAGTGCACCAGGGAGAAGTATTTGCCCTGAAGAAGCTCCATGGCATCTCCGGTTTCCCACTCCTGGGGAGGGGTGCGCCGGGAGGGGATGGTTTTGCTTTCCGGCGCCTTTCCGTCGGCGTATTCCCCGGCAAGGGTCTCAAACCTGTGGACCACATGCTTGAAGCATTCCAGCAGCTTGGGAGAAAATACGCCGCACTCTCCCCGGAAGATCATATTCACAGCCTTGGAGAAGGTGAACGCCTCCTTGTACACCCGCTGGGAGGTCAGTGCGTCGTATACATCCGCAAGGCCCACCACCTGTGCGCAGATGGGAATGGCGTCCCCCTGGAGCCCGTCGGGATAACCGCCGCCGTCCCAGCGCTCGTGGTGGTAGCGGCAGATATTGTGGGCGTAACGCAGGTACTCTTCGTCGGCCATGTTCTCCAGGGTCTCGATGATGCGGCAGCCGGTAAGGGCGTGGCCCTTCATGATCTCCCGCTCCTGCTCCGTAAGGGGGCCCGCCTTCATCAGGATCCCGTCGGGGATGGCGATCTTGCCGATGTCGTGCAGGGCCGAGGCACTGCAGATGATGTCGATGGTTTCCTCAGTCAGCTGGTATTCCGGGCAGCACTTTGCCACCTCTTCCAGCAGGACCCGGGTAAAATGCCGGATCCGCAGGATATGCTGGCCGGTTTCCACGCTGCGGTATTCGATGATGGAGGACAGGGCATCCACCATGTTGTCGGAAGATTGGCGCAGCTGGCGTTTTTGCTCCTCCACCAGGATTTCCAGATGCCGCTTATACAGATGCAGCTCCACAATGGTATCCACCCGGCGGAGCATGGCGTCGGAATCGCCGTCAAGGGACAGTATGTCTTCCGCGCCGGGGCTGACAGCCCGGAGCACTGCCTCGGAAGTATCCGCGCAGGCAAGAAGGATCACCGGAACGCTGTCAAGAAGCTCCCGCTGCTCCTCCAGGTCCAGCCACTCCAGCTCCCCGGGATTCATATTGTGAATATCCAGCAGCACCGCCGCGATGCAGCTGAGATTCTGCTTCAGCAGCATCATCAGCTGCCTGGGACTGCCGGATTCCAGCAGATGATAGGTATCCGCAAAGACACGGCGCAGTTCCTGCCGGGTTTCCGGGAGGGCGCTGCACAGCAAAAGGGTATCGTGCTTGACCATGGCGTGATTCTCCTGACTGTTCCAGAGTATTGCCTTCATTATATCCTGCGAGGAGAAGCTTGTCGAGTTTTATTTGCCCGGGCCGTTATTTTGGAAAATTGGGAAAATGCGAAAAGTGAAACCGAATATGAAACATCCGGAAAGTATACTGATACCATCCTGAAGAAAAGGAGGTGGACTCCCTGCCGTATCAAGCATGGATCCCGGAAAACAGAAAGACGGTTGTCTGCATCGATTCCTATCGGGACGGCATCTTCCGGGGACGTTTTTTCACTCCGGAGCAGGAGGTGCAGATTTTTGACAGCCTCAGCCAGTTTCTTGTAATGATGGATGAAATGCTGGAAAGAAATCAGAACCCCCGTTCCGATACCAGGCACCGCAGCTTCTCCGCATTCCTGCTGCCCTATCCGGCGTCCGCGCCGGCCGGCGGCATCCGCAAGGGAAGGTTGGCCACCTTTGAACTGCAGATTCTGTTCCGTCAGCACGCCAGCTGGCAGGGGGTTCTCCTCTGGCGGGAACAGCAGCAGAAGCAGTGCTTCCGCAGCGTTCTGGAGCTGATCCTGCTGATGGACAGTGCGCTGCGGGACCCGGAGGGGAAGGAGACGGCCTGAACCGGTTTCATTTTTCTGAAAATTCGGAAGTGAAACGCAAAGTGAAATTTTTACACGCTATACTGAACACGTAACCCCAAGAAATATCTGAAAACGGCAAACCGTCCGAAAGGGCGGGACGCAAAGCCAGGGGCCTACGACCGCAGACGGTTATGGCAGCCCAGCCGCCAGTATTTCGACCTCCCAAAATCCAATCAACAAGGAGATTGAAATTATGGCAAAGAATATGAAAAAGAAAAGAACTGCAAAGAGCCTGTCCCGGGCAGGCGGCTCCTTTGCTGTAGCAGTGGCTGTGACTATGGCTCTGTCCACTCAGGCATATGCGGAAGAGGTCAATGAAACCGTGGTGCCGGGCGCGGATATCGCTCCCGCTGAGCCTGTCGTGGAATCTGTGGCAGGGGAAAATTCCGATCTGATTGTAACTCCCGAAATCAACGAGTCCATCGAGGAGGAGAATTTTGAGGTTCTGGCAGAAAATGAAGACATCGGGGAACATAACGACCAGGTGGAGCAGGAAAACGCCGCTGCTGCTGAAAGCAATGAAGCGCTCTCCGGCGGTGAGCTGACGGATCCCGGTCTGGAACTGCCGGAGGCTCCCGCGGAACCCGCCACCGAGGGACTGAATGAGGAAGGCTACAACCAGGCTGTGGACCAGTATAACGAGACCGTGGAGGGCTACAACGAGGCGGTTGACAGTTATAATGAAGCGGTTGACAGTTATAATGCAGAAGCGGAAGCCTACGACCAGGCAGCCCAGGAGCAGTACCAGCAGGATAAGACTGCCTATGAGGATGCCTACAGCCAGCATCAGGAGGATCTGGTGGATTATCATGAAACCGATCTGGTCCAGTATCAGAATGACCTGGATGCTTATAACAAGTATCTGGAGGCTGTGCAGAAGTACGAAGCAGATAAGGTATACTATGAAACTGTAACCGTGCCCGGTTATGAGGCTGCCACGGAGGCTTACAATCAGTTTGTGGATTCCCAGGCTGCTTACGATGCCGCCATCAAGGCCTATCAGGATGCCAGGGCAGCGGCAGAGGCACAGTATCATGCGGATAAGGCTGCGGCCCAGCAGCAGCACGATGCGGACAAGGCCGAAGCGGAGCAGCAGTATATCGCTGACAAGGAAGAAGCTTACCAGAAGTTCCTGCAGGCTCAGGCTGCTTACGAAGAGGCCAAAAAGTCCTATGAGGATGCCTGTGTGGCGGAAGATCAGATATACGAAGAGGTGACCGATTACAATGCCGTCATCCAGGAAGAAAACCAGCAGATTGCTGACAGAAATGAAGCTCTGGCAGAGGCTCTGGATTCGGCGGCTGTGGCAAGTTTGGACGCCGTTGATGATATGAACGCGAATGTAACCGTGGAGGAGGGCGTTCTGGAAACGCTGGATACTTACGATGCCCTGGTTGCCGGGCGCCAGGACCTGCTGGACAGAGGTGCAGCTCTGGACGCGGACGAACGCAGAGATGATGCGCTGGATTCCGAAACCTACGCTGCCTATCTGGCAGAAGTTCAGCAGTACAATGCAGATGTAGAAGCTTATAACAGTATGATAAGCGCCTACAACGAGGCTGTCGGCAAGTATAACGACGCCGTGGCGTCTTATAATGAAACCAATACCGGTTCCTCTGACACCTCTACCGGTACCGGCACCACAGAGAGTACTTCCAGTGTTGACTGGGGCAATATCAATGTCAGCAATCACACCGTGGATCATGTGGATGTGAAATACAAGGCAGCTGCATCCAAGGATGTGACGGTGGATCCCGATGGCAACAAAACCTATACCGATACCGTCACCCAGTATGAAGTCACCGGCGTTTACACCGACAAAGAAGCCGCTGAAAGAGACAGCAAAAGCTACGGACTTACCTATGACAACGACGGATCCGGCCCTCAGGGTTCCGACACCCAGGCGTTGTATCCCAACGGTACTTACAGCGAGTTTGGTGTTGACCATAATAAGCCCCTGGATCCCAAGGTCCGCATCGATCCCGCCAAGGGCAGCGTCAGCTTCTATGTAACATTGAAGGATAACGAAAACAACAGCCACGGTATCACCGTGAATCTGAATGCCAACTCCGTTTACGCGGAAGGCTCCTACTATAAGGCGCAGCCCAATGATTACCTGAGTATGTTTGTGGACTCTGAGGGGAAGGGCTTGCCTACCGTTACCATCGGACGGGATGAATACTATGACATCAGCGGACGTTCTGTATTCTTGATCTCTGCCCTGACCTGCGACGGCATGCAGGAGAACGGTACCTGGTGGTGGGGCAGCAGCGGCGATGGTACTTTGAACCCCAACGGCCTGGATCTGGTTCTGAATCTGCAGACCATGATCGAACTGCATAAGGCAGATAACGCCAATAAGATCCGTTACTTGACCTATGAGCTGGGAAAGACAGCCCAGGCGGAAAAGCGTGACCATGAGGCATTCCCGGAGGACGACAGCAGTTTCAGCTATCCCGACTTCCAGTACGAGGATTTCCAGTACGGTGAATTCTCGTATCCCGACTATGAAGGCCCCACCGATCCCGAAGATGTTCCCAATCCCGGTGAAAAACCCGAACCTCCCGCGCCCCCCGCGGAAGTGGAAAGACCTGATGAGCCGATTGAGCCCTCCTTTGATCAGACTGAGCCCGAGGCACCCAAGCCCACGGACCGTCTGGACCATGCGGAAAAGCTGAATACTCTAGAGGAGAAAGTCATCGCGGAAATCGTTCCCGCTGAAGAAGATACCCCCAGTGAGCCCGGTATTCCCGAGCTTCCCGCTGAGGAGCCTGTGCCCGCATCTGACGCCGAACCCGTTCCCCAGTCCCGGGCAACGCCCCCCAAGACCGGAGATATCTCTTCTATCTGGGCGGCAGTCAGCGCATTCTCTCTGGGCGGCATCGCGCTGCTGAATAAAAAGCGCAAGAAGTAAACCATATCCATACAGGAAACGGCAGGAACCTGGCAGCAGATTCCTGCCGTTTTACAAAGTCATCCAAAAGGGGAGGTGAGGGCCTTGAAGCGATTCTTCAGAAACATTTTGACCGTGCTGCTGGCACTGGTATTCCTGTTCAGTGCCGGTATGTTTGTCAGACAACAGCTGGATAAGGTTGCCAGCAGAAACAGCCATTTGGAGGCTCTGGCCCTGGTCGACACCGGCGGGGAAACCACAGAAGCCGCCTCTCTCGCGATTCCCGAAACAAACCCTGAAGTCCCGGAAACAGAACCGGAAACAGAGGCGGCTCCCCAGCCGGTCTGGCTTCCGGCTCCGCCGGAAGAGGAGGACCCCTATATCCGGGAGCTGAGCGGTATGGATCTGGAAAGCCTGAGGCAGGTCAATCCCGATGTGGTGGGCTGGATCCGGATCCCGGATACGGCGGTCAATTACCCGCTGATGCAGGGACAGGATAATGACTACTACCTCACACGGACCTGGGAGAAAAAGAGCAACAGCGCCGGCTCTGTTTTTCTGGAATATCTGAACAGCTCCCTTTTGACGGATTTCAACACCATCGTCTACGGCCACAATATGAAAAACGGCTCCATGTTCGCGGAGATTCTGCAATACCGGAAGCCGGAGTACCGGGACGCCCACCCCTATATCTACATCCGCAGCGACCAGGGGGTGTACCGCTATGAAGTTTTTTCCGCCTATCTGGCAGATGTGGATAGCTTTACCTACGACCTGCGGTTTTCCACCCCGGAGGCCCGGGCGCAGTTTCTAAGCAGTGCTGTGGACAATTCCGTATTTGCCTGCGATGTCCGGCCGGAAGCCACGGACCGGGTCCTGACCCTGTCAACCTGCAGCGGAGGAGGGGACTACTCCACCCGCTGGGTGGTCCACGCCCGGCTGAAAATGGTGCAGCTGCCGCCCCAGTGAGACTTTGATTGGAAAATCAGCATCCAAATACAAAAAGAGACACCCGTAAGGGTGTCTCTTCCTGTTTTATACGCGCATAAATTTTCCTCTGCCGGGAAAACTGGTAATCAATTACAAACGCGGGAGGAAACTGCCATGTGCACTGCCATCACCTATCAGACCCGGGACCACTATTTCGGACGAACCCTGGATTATGATACCTCTTTCGGAGAAGAGGTGACCCTGACACCCCGAAACTTTCCCCTTACCTTCCGACACCTGGACACGCTGGAGCGGCACCATGCCATTCTGGGCATGGCCTGCGTAGCCCAGGGGTATCCGCTGTATTATGATGGGGTGAACGAGAAGGGCCTGGCGATGGCGGGACTCAATTTTCCCTATTTTGCCCGCTACAGCCCGGCAGTGCCGGGCAGGGAGAATGTGGCCCATTTTGAGCTGATCCCCTGGATTTTGGGTACCTGCGCCACGGTGGCGGAGGCCAGGGAGAAAATTGCGGAATTGAACGTGACGGACGATGCCTTTTCTGACCAACTGCCTCCCTCCACCCTCCACTGGATCATTTCGGGCCCAGACGGCTGCCTGGTGCTGGAAACCACGGACTCCGGAGTGGGACTTTACGACAATCCGGTGGGTGTTCTCACGAATAGTCCGCCCTTCGACCAGCAGCTGCTGCAGCTGAACAATTTCATGCACCTGTCGCCCCTGCCCCCGGAAAACCGATTCTCCCGGCGTCTGCGGCTGGGGGCCTACAGTCGGGGCATGGGGGCCCTGGGCCTGCCCGGGGACCTGTCCAGCCAGTCCCGGTTCGCCCGGGCGGCCTTCGTCCGGCTCAATTCCCTCTCGGGTGACTCCGAGGAGGAGAGTGTCAGCCAGTTTTTCCACATTCTTGGGTCTGTGGAGCAGCCCATGGGCTGCTGCCGGCTGGAAAACGGCTGCTGCGAGCGGACGATCTATACCTGCTGCTGCAATGCATCCCGGGGCATTTACTACTACACCACCTACGAAAGCCACGGCCTGCGGGCAGTGGATATGCACCGGGAGAACCTGAATAGTGTCGATTTGCGACGCTGGCAGGTGGAGCGGCAGGAGCAGGTACAGTGGCGCAATTAGGGAAAATTCCCTTGCATTCCCTATATATTGTATTTTTTCTTTGTTTCTCCGTCCCACATCTTGTGTTTCGACAGCATTTTCCCTCCCGGCATGGTATTATGTCGACAGATTCTCCGGATACAGCCGCAGCACCGCTACGGTGGCGTCGTCCTTAGAATCCGCCGCGCCAACCTCCAGCAGCTTCGCCGCCATCTCCCCCGGCAGCTGCTCCGGGTCGATCACTGCCCAGCGACGGGCCTCCTCTCCATCCACCCCGTCGCTGAGAAGGATCAGGGCCTCCCCGTGCCGCAGGGACAGCCGCTGCGCCGTTTTCCGGGTATCCGTGACGCCGATACCCGGAGGCGGTCCGGCTGTCCCGATTTTTTCTGCCCCGGCAGTCTTCAGAAGAAGACTGGGGGCGGCTCCCCACTTATGAAGAATGACCTTTCCCGTGTCCAGCTGTACCTGGGCCAGGTCCACCGATACCGCCCCGGCCAGCCCCCGGAGTGCCAGCAGACTGTTGAGACTGTCCAGGGCATCTCCCGCCGGAAATCCGGCAGTGAGCAGCCGCTTCAGAATTTCCGCGGCAGTGCGACCCTCCTGGGATGCGCCGATCCCGGTGCCCATGCCGTCGCACAGCAGCAGATAGTAGCTGCAGCCGGGGCCGTAAAAGTGCAGGCACTTGTCCCCGTTGTCCGCCTCCCGGCTCACCGCCGCCACCGCAGCGGCAGGCCGGAACCGGCGGCGGGGAATTTTCGCGCTTCGGGGGAGGGTATCCGCCAGGGAGCGCAGGTAGGCGGATAGGAATCCGTACTGCTGCTGCACCGCGGAGCGGTACTCCCGGCGGCGCTCCAGCTGGGCACTGAGGAAACGGTATTGCTCCTGGCTGCGCCGCAGTTCCAGGGCCATCCGGCCGCTTTTCCGGCAGGTGAAGGGCAGGTCCGTGTTTTCCGTCAGGGGCCGGTGGAGCAGCTCCCGGGGGAGCGCGTCCGGGATGCGGCAGTTTTTTCGGTTGGGACAGCTGCCGCAGGCCCGCTCTTTTGTCCGGGCCAGGAGCGCCTCCTCATCGATGGGGACCTCCTCCGTCTCCAGGATCAGCTGTCGGCACTGGTTCAGTGCCTCCGCAGCGGTCTCCAGCCGCACCTGGGCGGTGCCGGTGTGTCCCCGGCGGCGCCGGGTATCGGTCTTTCGGGGCAGCAGCGCCGATAATAGTCCCCCGGCCAGCAGCGCCGGAACCGGCGCCGGATCCACCCGGCCCCAGAGGGCAGACAGCAGCAGATATGCCGCGGCGGGCAGAAAATAGCGTTTCCGGCCCTCCAGCCCGGGTATCAATCGGGCAAAGCAGGCGGCGCAGAGGATGCCCGTCATGGGCACCGGGGTCACCCGGGAAAGATCCAGGGCCAGTCCCCCCAGAGCCGCCGCGGGGAATGCCCCGGAGGCCGCCATGGCCCCGGAGAGCATGATTCCCGGATTCAGCCATTTCAGCGGCACCGCCTGCGTAAGGGCCAGCACCAAAATGGCCTGAAAGGTCCAGATACAGGCCGGGTGTTTCTGCCGCAGCATCCGGCGCATCAGCGCAGAACTGCCGAAGGCAAGGACGATCCGGGCCAGATACACCACCGTAGCCGTATCATCCCCCAGCAGCAGGAAGACGAGTCCGCTCACTGCCGCCCAGAGCCCGCAGAAGGCCGGCACCAGCAGGGCGGATTTTTTGGGCAGGCCGGTTCTGTTCAGAATCAGCACCGTGATCAGCGTCAGTACCGACCACACAACCCCCTGGTCTCCGCCGCTGCCCCAGTAAATCCGATAGCCCGCGATGCTGCCCAGGGCTGCCATCAGCGCCCGGGATCCGTCCAGGGCGCTGATCAGCCCCACCGCGAAGGGCTGGGCACGGTGGAGCAGCCCTCCTCCGCTGAGGAGAAAGCCCAGCGCGAGCCGGGCAAGAGCCGGAGCCCAGCGCCGCAGCCGGGGATCCGCCCGCAGACGCTCCATCCATCGTTTGCCCCGCAGCAGATAGGTATCCGCCGTCATATGTACCACTGCCTTTCATTACGTGATAGAAAAATCCTACCATGTCCGCCGGAATTTTTTTGTCAAACCACGGGGCGGCAGGGAAGAAAATGACCCTGGGGGAATAACTGTCCCGGCCTGCGCATATTCTGGCAGGGACAAGGAGGGATGGGCCATGATGCAGGAAGAGATTTCCCACTCGCTGACGCTTCAGGAGCGGAAAAAGCTGACCATGCGGGGCGTTTCCGAGGTGGTGAGCTTTGAGGAGAATCTGGTGCAGCTGCGTACCGCACTGGGAGACCTGGCGGTCCACGGACAGCAGCTGCAGCTGAAGAATCTGACCCTGGAGGGTGGAGAGGTGGCGGTGGAGGGCCATATCAGTGCCCTTGTCTACCAGGAGCCCCGGACCGGCGGCTGGCTCAGCCGCCTGTTCGGATGATTCCCCCGGCGCTGGCCGCCGCCCGGTTCCTTTCCGCGGCGGCGGTGGGGGTGCTGCTGGGGCTGTGGTATGGGTTTCTAAGGCCTCTGCGGCCCCGGTTTACAACTCTTTCTGACGGTGCGTTCCTCCTGGGCGCGGCCTGGGGCTGGCTGGAGGTTGCCTTCCGCGTTTGCGGCGGCGACATGCGCTTTGGGTATCTGGCGGGTATGACCCTGGGAGGTGTGCTGTGGGACAGGACCCTGGGCAGGGGAGTAAACCGGCTGTTTTTCAGATTCTGGAAGATGGTGGGTGGATTCTTCATCGGAATTCGGAAATATCTGAAAATATTTTCAGAAAAAATGAAAAAAAGATTTGCATCTGTGAAAAAATGGGTTACAATAAAATGGAATAACCGCCGGCATTTCCGGCGGAGATCCGGAGGCAAGACCCATGAAGAAGCTCATCGCGCGACTGCGCAATATCAAGGTGGAATATACCCGGACCCACCCGGTGACCAAAGCGGCCGTAGGTGCCCTTCTGGTTCTGAGCATCGCCGCGCTGATCGCCCTGGCCTGGACCGGCAGCACCCTGCGCGCCGAGATCCAGCAGATGAAGGAAGAGGCGTCCCAGCTGGTGGAAGAAAACGCCGATCTGCAGAAAAAGACCGACGATCCCGACGCCGTGGATGTGGTGGAGGACGTGGCCCAGGATGAGCTGGACATGGTGGACCCGGATACCGTGATCATCGACCCCAACCCCTGAAAAGCAGCTATACAGTAACAAATGGAGGAAGCAAATCATATTATGGAGTTAACCGTTGGAGCCGTCCTGGAGGGCAAAGTCAAGTCTATCACCAATTTCGGCGCATTTGTGGCGCTGCCCGAGAATAAAACCGGCATGGTACATATTTCCGAAGTGGCCAATGCCTATGTCAGCGATATCCGCCAGCACTTAACCGAGGGCCAGGATGTGAAGGTCATGGTCATCGGCAATGAAAACGGCAAGATCAATCTGTCCATCAAGCGCCTGGAGTCCAAGCCCCAGTTTGAAAATACCGGCCGTCCCAATAATTTCCGGACCAGAGTCCATCAGGAGCGTCCCGGCAATCGTCCCCCCCGATTTGAAAGGGACTCCCGGGAAGAGAACAAGTCTGAGGCTCCTGCCGGCCGTCCTCAGCGTCCCCCTGTGCAGCCCGCAGCCCCCAAGACTGCCGACCAGCTGTTTGAGGAGAAGCTGAAGGCCTTCATGTCCGAGTCCGACAGCAAGCTCTCCGGTATCCGGGCCGACCACCGGACCAAGAGCAGAAGAAGATAAGTAAAAAGGGCTGCGCCGCAGCCCTTTTTTAATGGAGAACCGATATGGCAAATGTAGTCATCACCGGCGGCAGCCGGGGAATCGGCGCGGCGGCGGTGAAGCGATTCGCCGACCGGGGTGACCGGGTGTATTTCCTGTACGCCGCCAATGAAGAATCGGCGAAGGCCGTGGAAGCGGAAACCGGCGCCAGGGCAATATGCTGCGATGTATCCGACGGCGAGGCGGTCAGGGCCGTCTTTCAGACCATTGGGGATGTGGACATCCTGGTCTGCGCCGCGGGGCTGGCCCACTATGGCCTGCTTTCCATGACGGATGAAAAAACCTGGGACCGGCTCTTCGCTGTGAACGTAAAGGGTATCTACCACTGCGTCAACGCCGCCATGGGCTCCTTCCTGCAAAAGCAGAGGGGCAGCATCGTTACCGTGTCTTCCATGTGGGGCCAGGTGGGTGCCAGCTGCGAGGCGGCCTATTCCGCCACCAAGGGCGCGGTGATCGCGCTGACAAAAGCCCTGGCCAAGGAGCTGGGACCCAGCGGCATCCGGGTTAACTGTGTGGCTCCGGGACTGATTCTGACGGATATGTGTGCCAATCTGGACGAAGAAACCCTCTCCTGCATGGCGGAGGAGACACCCCTGGGCCGCAACGGAAGCGCAGAGGATGTGGCAAAGGCCATCGAATACCTGGCAGACGCGCCCTTCGTCACCGGCACTGTACTGAATGTCAACGGCGGGTACGTCGTTTGATTTAGATTATGTATGATTTCGAAACAAAGGAGAATATAAATATGAAAATTTCCATCGGCTGTGACCACGGCGCTCTGGCGCTGAAGAATAAGGTGGTCTCCCACCTGGAGAAGCAGGGCCATGAAGTGAAGGACTTCGGCACCTACACCGCCGCTTCCTGCGACTACCCCGAATTCGCCGCCGCCGCCGCCAGGGCTGTGGCAAACGGTGAGTGCGACAAGGGCATTGTCCTGTGTACCACCGGCATCGGTGTGTCCATCTCCGCCAACAAGGTAAGCGGCATCCGCTGCGCTCTGCTCTCTGATGTCTGGTCTGCCAAGATGACCCGGCTCCACAACGACACCAACATGATGGCCCTGGGTGCCGGCATCGTGGGCGAAAACCTGGCTCTGGAGATCGTGAATACCTGGCTGGGTACCGAATTCTCCGGCGACGAGCGCCACCAGAGAAGAATCGACAAGCTGATGGCTCTGGAAAAGTAAGAAAATTGAAAATGAAAAGCCCCCTCTGATGAGGGGGCTTTTTGCATGATCAGAACATGGAGATCAGCTGGAACAGCAGGTTGGCGGAGATGCCGGCGCACAGACCGCCGATGGTGTGGCAGGTAATGGCCTTACCGGTGAGATGGCTGCTCTTCAGCGCGTCCATCATGGCCACGTGGGTGCTCAGGTAACCGCTCCAGCACATGCACATGGCGGTGAACACGGCCACGTCGTGGGGACCTGCCAGCCGCAGCATCACCAGCCGCTCCACAATACCGATGGCAGCGCCGGCGGCACCCAGGGAGGTGATGGGTACGGCGATGGCCTCGGAGGAGGTGAAGCCGAACAGGGGCTGGATGATGAAGGACAGCTTATCGCCCAGCCAGGGCAGCAGGGCAACGCCCTCGTAGGCACCGCCGGAGTAGCCGCCGTCGGGCATACCGTTGGTCAGCATCAGAACCAGGGTACAGATGATCAGAACGCCGGGAATGACGCTCAGACCCATATCCACGCCGGTCTTGCCGCCTTCCAGCAGGGCATCCATGAAACGGCGTGCGGTACCCTCACTGCGAACCTTCCGGAAGTGCTGGATGTCGATGGCATCATCGTTATCACCCAGCTCGCAGGGAGCCTCGGTGCCGTAGATCTTCTTGGTGCAGCGGAGCATCAGCCGGGTGGAGACGATACTGCCGATGACGGCGCCCAGATTGCCCACCAGCACCGCGGTGCCGAAATTCCGGCCCAGACCCAGCATGAAGGTGGTGATGATCAGACCCATGCCGAAGGAAGTGCCGATGTTGGTCAGAGCAGGCAGCTGGTACTTCTTGAAGTATCGGCGGAAATTGTTGTCGTCCGCCAGAGTCAGAATGGCCGGGTTATCGGACAGATAGGTGGTGAAGATGCCCACGGCACTGGCACCGGGGAGACCGTAGAGCAGTGCGACCACCGGGGACAGCAGCTTATTGAGCAGGGCAATGACGCCGAACTCGGAAAACAGGGCAGACACGGCACCTGCCAGCACGGCGATGGCCATGATGTAGAGCACCGTCTCCATCAGAAGCTTATAGGCGGTGTTCATCAACGTGTTCAGCATATTGGCAACGCCCATCTGGCTGCCCAGGTAGACGAAGAATGCCAGGAATAAGGCAAGGAAGATAAAGACTTCCTTATCCAGAACTTTTTTCTGCGCAGGGTAGATCTTTGGCTGTTTATTTCCCATAGACCATACTCCTCCTTATTATAGAATCCTAACCATTATAAAGAGGGAAAGGCTGTTCGTCAACTTGGCAATCCACACAAGTTTTCGTGTCAAATTTTGCCGAGAAGTTCTGAAATCTTTGCCCAATCGTAACCTTCCACCTCCCAGTGGGGACCGGGGTGGACACCGGGGAGCATCTTCGGGTCTGCCTCCCGCTGATCCGGGGGCGTCAGATTGGTGTGCATGTAAAGCGTCGCAAGACCGGCAGCCTTGGCACCGGCGATGTCCGTGTGCAGATCGTTGCCGATCATGAGGCAGTTTTCCCTGTTCAGCTTCTGCTCTTCGATGAGGGCGCGAAAAAACCGTACATCGGGCTTGCGGCAGCGGTAGTCCGAGGAGATGTAGATGCCGTCCAGCTGGTCGCCCAGACCCAAGTGCCGCAGCTCATAGGCGGTGAAGACCCGCTGGGCATTGCTCAGAAGCCACAGCCGGCAGCCCTTCTCCCGCAGCGCTGCCAGAGCTTCCGGAACACCGGGGTAGAGGTTTACATAATCCAACGAGCAGATCCGGAACAGCTGCGCGGCGTGGAAGCCAAGGTCGTCGGCCTTTTCTTCAATTCCCTTCCGGCGGAAGAGGGATGCCATCACCTGCTCGAAGGGGATGTCCGGGAAGCATTCGTAGCTGGCTCCCGCCTGGGCCTCCCGGCTTTTCAGCTCCGCCTGGAAGGCGGACTTCAGTTCATCCGGAGTGTAGTGGGCGCCCTGAAAGCCGAAATAGAAGGCGGTTTTCTCCCAGACCGTGTCATTTTCTTCGGTGTGGATATCAACCAATGTGCCGTAGAGGTCAAAAATCAGATCGGTATATTTCATTTTGCGTTACCTGCCATCACGGCTTCGATGTCTTCAATGGTCCTGGGAATGGCGGCAGAGAGATTCTCGCAGCCGTCCTCCGTCACCAGGCAGTTGTCCTCCAGCCGGAAGCCGATGCCCCAGGCTTCGTGGTAGATGCCCACATCCACGCAGAAGACCATGCCCGGCTCCAGAATTTCCGGCATCTGCACCTGGTCGTGGACATCCCAGCCGATGTGATGGGCACCGCCGTGCCACATGTAGGTGCCAACCTGATCCTCGGACTCCATGACCCCGGCCTCTACCAGCAGTTTTGCGTTGTAGCTGCGGATGGTGGCGTCCACATCCCGCATTTTCATGCCGGGACGGATGATCGAGAACATATAGTTGGAGGTTTTCAGAGCGCATTCATAGAGCAGTTTTTGTTTCTGGGTGAATTTACCGTTGCAGGGCCAGCCCCGGGAAACGTCCACAATGAGCCCCTCCCACTGGGCGCCCACATCGTTGAGGATCATATCCCCATCCTGGGCCCGGCCGGTGTAGGCATCGTAGTGGATGCAGAAATTGTTGGGGCCTGCGGAGATGATGGACTGGAAGCCCGCCGGGGCGGGACCGTACTGGCCCAGGGCCCGGTCAAATTCTGCCTTCAGCTGGTATTCCCGGATGCCGGGCTTGGCGGCGGCCATCATGGCGAGAATTCCGGATTTGGTGATCTCCTCGGCCTTGCGCAGGGCATCGATCTCGCAGGCCTGCTTGATGGTGCGCAGCTTTCGCATCAGCGGTTCCAGATTTTCGATGCTCCGGCCCTGGCTGCCTTTTGCCAGCAGGTGGGCAGGCCGGTCGTAGTCCCCGGGGGCGTTTTTGAAGAGGTCCAGGTACAGCACACCGCACTTCGGCAGGGCAAATTCCTCCGTGCAGCGGATGTCGTCAATGCCGCTGATGGCCCGGGCCTCCGAAGATTCCAGCCGCCGTCCGGTCCAGCGCTCCGCCAGCAGGTCCTTGGGCAGAAGATACAGCTGTTCGGACACGGTGCCATCGGCCGCCTTTTGCAGCAGCAGGATGCTCTGCTTCTGCTCAATTCCCGTCAGATAGACAAAGTTCCGGTCGGCGGAAAACAGGTGGTAGGCATCGGCGCTGCGGTGGAGCAGCTCGCCGGAAAAAACCAGGGCAGCGCAGTCCGGGGGCAGCAGGGCGGCCAGCCGGGCCCGGTTGTTTATGTAAAAGCTTCGTTCCATAGGTAGTTCCTCCAAAGTGGACTTACAGGGTCTCCAGAACCGCTTCCACCTTCTTCAGCAGCTGCCGCACCTGCAGGTGCTGGGGGCACTTGCGTTCGCAGAAGCCGCAGTTGACGCAGTCGGCAGAGGTAGCGCCGGGCTGTTTCTCGTTGTTTACATAATTCCGGTAGGTCTTGCCTGCCAGTTCGGAAAGGCCGTAGACATTGTGGTAAGTATAGGCCTGGAAAATTTTCGGGATCACGATGCCCTTGGGGCAGGGCTGGCAGTAGCCGCAGCCGGTGCAGTACAGTTCGGAGAATTTCTTCAGATTCTCCAGAGAATCGCCCACCTGCTTCCACTGCTCCTCGGTCATGGGATTTTCCAGTGCGGCCACGGCGGCGTTCTGCTCCACCATTTCGGTGGTCTGCATGCCGGACAGGGCGCAGCAGACGCCGGGATTACCCAGCACGAACCGCAGAGCCAGCTCATAGGTGTTCAGATTGCCGCTGCCCAGCTTCTGTGCCAGCTCCGTGGGAGCTGCCAGCCGTCCGCCGCCTACGGGGCCCATGACCACCACACCCAGACCCTTGTCGTGGGCGTAGCGGATCATCTCTTCATTGGCCCGGTCCAGGAGGTTATACTGCAGCAGCACGGTCTCCATGGCCCAGCCGTTGTCGATGATGTGCTTCAGCGCCTCGGGAGTATCGTGGAAGGAGAAGGAGATGTGGCGGATCTTGCCCTTTTCCTTCAGCTTCCGTGCTTCCTCCATCAGCCCCATGGGCACGATCTTCTCATCAAAGACCTTCCGGTTGATGCCCCAGAAGTGGTAGAAATCCACATAGTCCGTACCCAGGCGGCCCAGGCTCACGTCCAGGATCTTCTCGAAATCACCGGGCTCCTTCACCAGCTCCAGGGGGCACTTGGTGGAGATATGGACCTTGTCCCGGATGGGGGCGAGGGCCTTACCCACGGCGATTTCGCTGTTCTCGTGGCAGTAGAAGTAGGCGGAGTCAAAATAGTTCACGCCCAGGTCATAGGCCCGTCTGAGCATCTCGTTGGTCTTCTCCTGGTCCACATGCCAGGCACCTGCCTCGTCCTGGTATTCGGGCAAGCGCATACAGCCGAAGCCCAGAGCGGAAATGTTCACGCCGGTGTTGCCAAATTTACGGTATTGCATGGATGATCCTCCTAATGATTGTATTTTCTTCAATATAACACAATCCCGGACCGGGTACAAGGAAAAAAAGGACCTCCTGGCTCGGGAGGTCCCTGATTTTATCAGAATTTGGGCTTGATTGCCTTGTGGTAGTGGGCGTAGGTGCAGGAGGGCTTGTTGTCCAGCACCTTTGCTTCCGTGACCTCGGCGATGAACATCATGTGGCTGCCAAGATCCTGCTTGGAAAGGACCTTGCAGGAGAACATGGCGTTGCAGTGGTCGGTCAGATAGATCAGATCGTTGGCACTGCGCTCGAAGCCCACAAAGTGCTCAAATTTGTTCACATCCCGGCCGGACTGCATGCCGAAGTGGCGGATGGTCTCAAAGGGCACATCCTCCGTCAGCACGCTGACGTTGAACTGGCCGGTTTTCTCCACCATCTCCCGGGTCAGATTTCCCATCTGGCAGGAGATGGCCAGCCTGGTGGGCTGGGATGCCACCTGCACGCAGGTGTTGATGATGCATCCGTTGTCATGATCGTCCTTGGCAGTCAGCACGAACAGGCCGTAGCTCAAATTCCGTGTGGCTGCCTCGTCGATCGCAGGCTTCGCCTGCTTAGCGAAAGTAGCGCTCCAGCAGACCCTTCAGAGCGACACCGTGGCGGGCCTCGTCACGGGCCATCTCATGGACGGTGTCGTGGATGGCGTCCAGACCGTTCTTCTTGGCGCAGACGGCCAGGTCGAACTTGCCCTGGGTAGCGCCGAACTCGCAGTCAACGCGCCAGCGGAGGTTATCCTTGGTGGAAGCCTTCATGTTGGGCTCCAGGTCCTCACCCAGCAGCTCAGCGAACTTGGCAGCGTGCTCAGCCTCTTCGAAGGCTGCCTTCTCCCAGTACAGG
>JAZQEP010000101.1:0-39678 GCA_045539075.1 Faecousia sp.
TTCCTAAGACCGCTTGGCCTCCGACTTCCTGAGAGTAGGGCAGAACGGCGGTGGTGGGATAGCCCAGCACATTACGCTCGTAAACGCCGATCAGAGCATCCAGCATGGCGGGATTGCTCAACAGGTCTTCATTCTTGGCCAGAACATCGGCCACAGCAGCGCCGGAGAGGAACTGTGCGAACACATCGGGGCCAAAGGCCAGGGACAGCACAGCGCCGCCAACACCGGAAGAGGAGGAGTAACGGCCGCCGATGTAATCGTCCATGAAGAAGGCTGCCAGATAGTCAGCAGACTTGGCCAGGGGGGAGGTCCCGGAGGTGACGGCGATCATGTGCTTGCTGGGCTCCAGACCGGCCTTTACCAGTGCGTCCTTGACGAAGGACTCGTTGGTCAGGGTCTCCAGGGTGGTGCCGGACTTGGAAACCAGGACGAACAGGGAGTGGGCAAGATCCAGATTGCTCAGCACGCCGGCTGCGTCGTCGGGGTCAACGTTGGAGATGAAAGCGGCCTTCATCTTCAGGGTGTTGTTGACCTTAGCCCAGTTCTCCAGAGCCAGGTAGATAGCCCGGGGACCCAGGTCGGAGCCGCCGATGCCGATCTGGCACACGGTGGTGAACTTTTCGCCGGCAGCGTTGGTGATCTCGCCAGCGTGGACCTTATTGGCCAGGTCAGCGATCTTCAGCTGCTGCTCCACATAGAAGGAGCGCTTGTCAACGCCGTCAGCCTCAACAGCTTCGCCCAGCTGACCGCGGCACATGTGATGCAGGACACGGCGCTTCTCGCCGGTGTTGATGACTTCGCCGTTGTACAGGGCAGCAAACTTGTCGGTCAGCTGCTGCTCGGCGGCGAACTTGGCGAGAACGGAGAGAATCTTGTCGTCCACGGGCCGTGCGCCGTAGTTGAAGTTCAGGCCTGCGCCCATGGGGACAGAGTAGTTCTTGACGCGCTCAGCGCCGTTTTCGCCGGACATTGCGGCAGCCAGGCTGACCTTTTCGGCAGCCAGCAGTTCCTGATAGGAAGCCAGGGTGTCCATGTTTTTCCAGGTGATCATGCAGAAATCCTCCCAAATTTTCATTTTTGCGCTTATGTTGAATATTAATAATTATACAACCTGTACAGAGAATTTTCAAGGGAATATCACGAAGAGTTACAGTTTTTTTCCTTCGAAGAAAGAAAAAAGGAAAGAAATGCGAAAAATGCGCACTTCAGAATAAAATACACCCCATTTTCCGGCAAAAGCTAAGCAGCATACCTGCCTGAAAAATGGGGTGCAGTCTTTATTGGGGTTTATTTTTTGAAGGTGGGATCGTAATTGACGATGATATCATGCTCCCGGAGAGCGGATGCATCGGGGATTTCATTGCCGAAGGCATTGACCTGGACCAGGCAGTAACATTCCGCCAGGGCATCCAGACTGGTCAGCAGATTGTAATCCATATAAATATAGGCGATGGATTCCATTTTCTTCAGACTGTCAATGGTGGTCAAAGCGTTGTAGGAGCCGTCGATGGTCTGCAGGGCAGAGCCTTCCGGCCAGTTGGGCAGGGCCTCTACCTGATTGGAGGAGAAATCAAAAATCTCCATATTGGTCAGGGTGGACAGGGCAGAGATATCCGTGATCGAATTGTTGGCGATGCTCAGATTCGTCAAGGCGGTACATTTGCTGAGGATGGATACATCCGTCAGCTTATTGTAGTCAACAGACAGATGCGTCAGCAGCGACAGGTCGGAAACACCTGTCAGGTTGGTCAGCTTGTTGTTGTCTGCCACCAGAGAATTGAGCTTGATGCAGCCGGAAAGGGGAGCGAGAGAGGTGATGGAATTGTAGGAAAGATTCAGGCTTTCCAGGTTCGTTAGAGTTCCCAGTGCAGGAATATACTGATCCGTAACGGCGTTGTGTTCCAGGTGCAGCTCCTGCAGGGTGGGGATGCTGCTCAGGACATCCAGGTTCCGGATGGTATTGCTGCTTAAGTCCAGGTTGGACAGACTGGGGGCACCGGCCAGGGCTTCAATGGTGGAAAGACCGCACTGGGACAGAGTCAGGTCTGTCAGAACAGGCAGCCCTGCCACAACATACAGCTCATCCGCAGGGAACCGGGAACCGGTCAGATCCAGGGTCTTCAGATTGCTCAGGGAGGACAGGCAGCTCAGGGAGCCGATATTCTGCTCCCGGATGACAAGCGTCTGCAGGTACGGCATCAATGACAGGTCGCCATAGGTAGCAACACCCACGGGAACCGTAAACTCGGTGACGTTCCACAGCTGATTGCTGTAGATGGTGTCGTCGGCATCGGCACCAAGGACACCCCGGATGGCGGCTTCCATGGCAACGTCCGTAAAGGTTACTTCCTCGATAACACCAGTGATGGTGTAGCCCAAAACAGTCAGAGGACTTACCAGACCGCTGGGAGACACAGCGATGGCGTGGATGGTGGTTTCACCGGCGGGCAGGGAAATGGGGCCGTCCACAATGGCACCGTTGATGGAGGGGTATTCCCTGTCACTGGTATAGTAAATGGTATCAACGGAGGAAAACAGGTGGATGTCCATATACTGGCTGTAGTAGCCGGGCTCGAAATCGCAGATTGGGGCACTGGGACGGGCAGCGTCCAGCTGGGCCTTAATCTCGGGGTGCGTAACCTTGTCCAGCAGGGAAACCGCATCCAGCAGCTTGTCCTGCTCTACATAGGTCTTGCACAGGGCGGTGTAGAGCTCCGCAGTGGGCTTGCTGCTCAGGGCGGAGGTCAGGGTGAATTCTGCCTTGGTGTAATTTCCGTGGGCCTTGTACTGGTTTGCAAGCTCAATGGCCACGTTTTCGTCATGACCGGAGAAATCGTATGCCAGGTCATAGAACAGGGCAGAGATCCGGGCATTGCCATGCAGGTCATGGAACCGGGCCTGGGCAAGCAGGGTATCCCGGGTGAAGGGACGGTCATAAACAAACAGGTACCACACGATGCTGGTCAGAATCAGCAGCACCAGCAGAATCGGTACCAAAATTTTTGCTGTTTTTTTCATAAAAATGCTCCATTTCAAGAGAATCTCAAGAAATTATACATCAAACGGAAAATAAAGTCAAGTATGGGGCAAAACGTTACAAATATCTAACATTTTTATGCAGTTATGTAAACCGAAGCAGAACGGAAAGGCCCATCCCCAGGGGATGGGCCGCAGCGTTATTTCGCTGCCTGCTTCATAGACAGGCTGATACGCTTACGCTTTTCGTCCACAGACAGGACTATAACCTTCACCACATCGCCAACCTTCACCAGCTCGCTGGGGTGGCGCAGGCGGCGGTTGCAAACCTCGCTGATATGCACCAGTCCGTCCTGGTGTACGCCGATGTCCACGAAAACACCGAAGTCGATGACGTTGCGCACCGTACCGGTGAGTTCCATGCCGGGAACCAGGTCCTTCATTTCCAGCACATCCTTGCGCAGGATAGGCTTGGGCAGCTCGTCGCGGGGATCCCGGCCGGGCTTGGAAAGCTCCTTGGCGATGTCCAGCAGGGTAGGCTCGCCCACAGCGCATTCCTCTGCTGCTTTTGCAGGGCCGTAGGCTTCCAGCTTGGCTGTCAGGTTGGAAAGGCTGTCGCCCTTTTTGCAGCCCAGAAGGTTCAGAAGAGCCTTGGCAGCGGCGTAGGATTCGGGGTGGACGCCGGTATTGTCCAGGATTTCCTTGCTTTCGGGAATCCGCAGGAAGCCGGCGCACTGCTGGAAGGCCTTGGGGCCAAGCTTGGGTACTTTCTTCAGCTGGGCACGGGAGGTAAAGGGGCCGTTTTCCTCCCGGTAGGCAACAATATTCTTTGCGGTGGCGGCGGTGAGTCCGGAGACCTGCTGTAGCAGACTCCGGGAGGCGGTATTGGCATCCACGCCAACGGCGTTGACGCAGTCCTCCACCACGCCGCCCAGGGCGGCATCCAGCTCCTTCTGGGGGCAGTCATGCTGATACTGGCCGACACCGATGGCCTTGGGATCGATTTTTACCAGCTCCGCCAGGGGGTCCTGCAATCTTCTGGCAATGGAGACGGCGGAGCGGAGGTTTACATCGAATTCCGGGAATTCCTCAGCCGCCAGGGGAGATGCGGAGTACACGGACGCACCGGCTTCGTTTACGATCATATAGCTGGCATTGGGGAATGCGCGCAGCAGCTCCACAGTCATGGCTTCCGTCTCCCGGGAGGCGGTGCCGTTGCCGATGGCGATATGCTGGACGCTGTGTCTGCGCATCAGGCCGGACAGAACCGCGATGGCCTCCTGCTTTTTCCGCTCGGAGAAGGTGGGATAGACCACGGAGGTATCCAGCACCTTGCCTGTGGCATCCACCACGGCCACCTTGCAGCCGTTGCGGTATCCGGGGTCCAGGCCCATGGTGACGAAGCCCTTTACAGGAGGCTGCATCAGCAGGGGCTTTAAGTTCAGGGCGAAGTTGTGAATGGCACCGGCGTAGGCCCGGTCGGACAGGTCGCTTCTGACCTCCCGCTGGATGGAAGGGAAAATAAGACGCTCGTACGCATCGTCGGCAGCATCCCGGACAAAGGCGGAAACGTGCATCACGGGCTTCAGTGCGGCACGGCGCACCACGGCGAAGCCGTCGTTTCCGAGGAGGGTCACATTGGGCTTGAGGATACCTTCCTTTTCGCCGCGGTTCATGGCCAGAATCTGGTGGTCCAGCAGGCGGGAAACGGGCTGGGAGAAGTCATAATACAGCTTGTAAACGCCGTCTTCCTCTGCATCGTCGGCTGCCTTGCAGATGAACACGCCCTTTCGCATCACCAGGTCTCGAAGGGCCTTGCGGATGTCGGCATCGTCGGAAAGGTCTTCGGCAATGATGTCGTTGGCACCCTGGAGGGCTTCCTCCACGGAATTGACACCCTTCTCCGGGTCGATGTAGGCTTCCGCCAGCCTGGCCGGGTCAGAGCCGTCCTGGGCGAAAATCGCCTGAGCCAAAGGCTCCAGTCCCTTCTCCCGGGCAGCAGAGCCACGGGTGCGACGCTTCTGCTTGTAGGGGCGGTACAGGTCCTCCACCTCGGTCATGGTGGCAGCGGCATCGATGGCAAGGCTTAATTCTTCTGTCAGCTTGCCCTGATTTTCGATGGACTTCTTTACCTCGTCCCGGCGCTCCTGAAGGTTGCGCAGGTAGGTCAGCCGGGTCTCTAAAGTGCGCAGGGTGGTATCGTCCATAGCCCCGTGCATTTCCTTGCGGTAGCGGGCGATGAAGGGGATGGTATTTCCCTCATCCATCAGCGCGATGACATTTTCAACATAGCTCAGTTTCTGGCCCAGCTCTTCCGCCAGAATTTCGGGAATTGTGCGCATAGGGGTTCCTCCAATAAAAGTTTAGGCTATAGTATACCACAGGTTCGGACAAAAGGGAAGAGGAAAAGCGCCCGCAAGGCGGACGCTTTCTGTTAGGGGATGGAATTCAAAAGATCCTCGGCGATTTGGACGCAATGCAGCCGGTTTCCGTGGTCGACAACATACTGAAGTTTTTCTCTGGCCTTGCCGTATTCCTCCAGGGCAAGGTTGCACCGGGCGGCCAGCAGAGCGGCATCCATCAGCGAGCGCTGAGTCTCGCAGTTGAGCCTGGCCAGCTTCCCGAGAGCGGCACTGTAGTCCCGGTCGCGGTACAGAGCCTCGATCTCATTCATCTGCACATTGTAGCTGAGCTTCTGTTTCACTTTAGTATTGGGGAGATCATAGTAAATCTGCTGGGCCTTGCGGTACCAGATTTCCGCCTCATCTAAGCGTTCCAGCTTGGTCAATACGTCGCAGAGATTGTTGTAGTAGATGTATTTGACCACCGGGGAGGTGGCAGGAAAGCGGTCAATATTGATACGCTCCATCTGCTGCAGGGATCTTTCGTAATCTCCGGTCTGGCCAAGAATCATGGCGTAATTGATGTGGGTCAGCTGGCCCTGGAGGTTCTCTTTGCACAGGGGGAGCTGCCGCTCCAGTTCCTCCAGAAAGGGGTAGGGATCACACTGCTGCTCCCAGATTATCAGCGGCTCTCGGATCAGCTTTTCCGGCGCGGTATTGACGAAGAGGAAGCCATAGAAGAGCAGGAAAAACACGACGAGATATCTGACCCAAAAGGAGAAAATGCCGGGATCGAGGACGATGAAACAGAAAACTGTGATCATGACAGCAATCAGAAATTTTGCAAGCCTCGGATGGCAGGTGAGCCAGCGGTAAATGGATTTCATAACCGGACCTCCAGGGTAATATTTATTTTAACCATATCACAATGCAGGCTGAAACGCAACAGAAATCCCCGCTGCACGGGGGTCTGGGGATATTATTGTCAAGAAACGCTTGTGACAGGATTCTTTTTTGGGAACTGCTACCATATACCCCGAGGGAGGAATGGCGATGAAGTCAATCTGGAGGGAAATCATTTTGTCCGTGATCATGGGCATGATCCTGCCGGGGATCGTGCTGAACTGGACGGTTGAGGAGGACGTGAGGGAAGAAGCAAAAGTATCAGAGGGGGAACAGATATCCAGGCAGCCTGCACAGCAGCGGGTGAATTTGCAGATGCGGCTGCGAAAATCCGATGGGGTGCACAGCATGGAGATGGATGAATACCTGGTGGGGGTAATTTTGGGTGAGATGCCGGCGTCCTTCGAACCGGAAGCCAAGAAAGCCCAGGCGGTGGCGGCCAGGACATTTACCCGCAGAGCCCTGATTACCGGGGGAAAGCATGGCGATGGCTCTGTCTGCTGCGATTCCGCCTGCTGCCAGGCCTATTGTTCCGTGGAGGAGTATCTGGCTGGGGGCGGGACCATGGAAGCAGTGGAAGAAGCCCTGCAGGCGGCGGAGGATACCTGCGGATATGTTCTGACTTATGGAGGAGAAGTGATTGAGGCAACCTATTTTTCCTGCTCCGGCGGGAGCACGGAGGATGCGGTGGCGGTCTGGGGGAAGGATGTGCCCTATCTGCGCGCGGTGCGCAGTCCCGGGGAGGAGAATGCGGCCCATTTTACGGACACGGTGTATTTTTCCAAAGAACAGTTTATGGACAAGCTTGGTCTAAGGCTCACCGGAAGTTCCGGGGACTGGCTGGGCGGGGCCACATACACTGCCGGAGGCGGTGTCAGCACTATGGTTATTGGCGGGAAGACCTTTGAGGGCACACGCCTTCGCTCTTTGCTGGGACTGCGGTCCACGGCCTTTACCATGACAGCGGATTCAGGGGGAGTTACCGTCACAACCCGGGGCTTTGGTCACCGGGTTGGTATGAGTCAGTACGGAGCGGAGGCTATGGCGGTGAACGGGAGTACATACGCCGAAATTCTTGCCCATTACTATCCGGGCACAACCCTTGAATTGACAAATGAGGATGGGTAAAGTACAATGAATCCATTACAGACATAAGGAGGAATCCCTATGCCCATTCGGATCCCCAATGATTTGCCTGCCACCGGTGTGCTGAAAAATGAAAACATCTTCGTCATGACGGAAACCCGGGCGGTGACCCAGGACATCCGTCCCCTGGAGATCGTGCTTTTGAATCTGATGCCCACGAAGATCGTCACGGAGACCCAGCTGACCCGATTGCTGGGCAATACGCCCCTGCAGGTGAACCTGGAACTGATGCATATGAGCTCACACAAGTCCAAAAATGTGTCCCAGGAGCATCTGCTGAGCTTCTATAAGACCTTTGACGAACTGAAAGACCGGAAGTTCGACGGTATGGTCATCACCGGCGCGCCGGTGGAGAAGCTGAATTTCGAGGATGTGGACTACTGGCCGGAGCTGTGTGAGATCATGGAGTGGAGCAAGACCCATGTGCACTCCACCTTCCACATCTGCTGGGGTGCCCAGGCGGGGCTTTACTATCACTATGGGATTCCCAAATACCCTCTGGATGAGAAGCTTTTCGGTGTCTTTCCCCATGAGAAGGCGTACAAGCACGCCATTCTGCTCCGGGGCTTTGACGATGAATTTTATGTGCCCCATTCCCGGCACACCACCGTGCACCGGGAGGATATTGAGCAGGTTCCGGGACTTAAGATTCTGGCGACCTCCCCCATTGCCGGTGTTTACGCGGTCATGAGCAAGGAGGGGCGGCAGATCTTCATCACCGGCCACTCCGAATATGATCCCGAGACGCTGAAAAATGAGTACCTGCGGGACAAGAATCTGGGCCTGCCCATCCGTATGCCGGAGAATTACTTCCCCGGAGACGATGATACCCAGGATCCTGTGGTGCGCTGGCGGGGACACGCCAATCTGCTGTTTTCCAACTGGCTGAACTACTTTGTCTACCAGACTACACCTTACGATATTATGACTATCGGCGAAGAATAAAGCGATAACCCGGCCAACCAACTGACAGTTGGGTGAGTATACTACCAATGGTTGGGAGAAACCAACCGTTGATCCATGGTTTTTGGCTCCTATTTTCTTTAAAATGAAGCCATCATAAAGAAAGGAGCTTAATGCAATGAATGAAACGATCGGCAACCGCATCGCAAAATACCGCAAGGCAAAGAATTATACCCAGGAGGAGCTGGCTTCCCGGCTGGGTGTATCCTCTCAGGCAGTTTCCAAATGGGAGAACGACGCATCCTGCCCGGATATCAGCCTGCTGCCGCAACTCTGCGGCGTTCTGGGGATCACCACGGACGAACTGCTCACCGGCAAGAATGATGAGGTGAAGATCGTCCCTGTGGAGCATCGCAGGCCTCTGGAGGAGCTTACCATGCGGGTCAAGGTGAACAGCGCCCGGGGCGATAAGGTAAGGGTGAACCTGCCTATGAGCCTGGTGAAGGTGGGGCTTGAGATGGGGATGGATATGTCAGGCTCCGTCAGCGGCATGGATAATCTGAAAAATGTGGACCTGAACAAGGTGCTGGAACTGGCGGAGAAGGGACTGATTGGCAAGCTGGTAGAAGTGGAGTCCGCCGACGGTGATACCGTGGAGATCGTAGTGGAATGAAGATCCGGATGAAAGCAGACGGTCACAAAATCTCAATCCCGATCCCCACAGGGCTGATCTTCAGCAAGCCCTCCGTTTGGCTGTATCTGAAGCTGACGAGAAAATATGCCTCTCATGCGAAGGAATATATTCCAGGGGAGATCGAAATATCGGCAGATGCTTTTCTGACACGGTTTCCGGATGAGACTGTCTACGCCCTTTGCGCTGAGATCATGCGCATCAAGCGCAGGTACGGCTCCTGGGAGCTGGTCCATGTGATATCCGCTGATGGGAGCGAGGTATATATTACACTGTAACCGCATAGAGTTTTGGGCCGCTTCTTTCGGGGAGCGGCCCCATTGTTTACAGAAAGTTATTGTAATGATGCACAGAATGTGATATAATGTCGAAACAGAAATTGTGCAATATTTGGAGGTGCGCATATGGAACTGCGAATTGACGGAAGAACCATCAGCCCCGGGAGAGGACAGACGCTGAGGGAACTTGTCCGGGAACTGAACCTTGACAGCGAAAAACTTTCCTGCCGTCCCCTGGCGGCGAAGATCGCAGGCGAAGTGTTCACCTTGAATTATGTGCCTGTGCGGGAAAAGGATGCAGAAGGGGAGCGGCCCACCATTCGCCGGGCAATGGAAGCCTCCAACGGTGAGGTCCACCTGCTTCGCTACAGCGATGAAGCAGGCAGGGAGGTCTATACCCGCACAGCTCAGTTTGTAATCTTTCTGGCCATCCGTCAGCTCTGGCCCCATGCTGTTGCCAAAATCAGCTGTACCCTGGGGTCCAGTGTATACATCCAGGTGGACGGAGCGCCGGATTTTTCCGCAACGGTGCTGAAGGAGCGGGTACATAAAATCGTTTTCGAAGGAATCCCTCTGATCCGCCGGCGGGTCAGCCTGGAAAGTGCCATGGAACGCTACACCCGGGAGGGTCAGGATGACAAGTCCAGATTGCTGAAGTGGCGGAATGTGGATTTCTTCGACGAGTACACCCATGGTGATTTTGCCGATTATTATTACGGCGAGATGGCACCGGACACGGGCTATGTGACCGTGTGGGATATTCTCAGCGCCGACGGGGGATTTATTTTACTCTATCCGGATAACGATAATCCGGATGTGCTGTCGAAAATGCCCTCCATGCCCAATTTCTTCAGTGTGTTTTCCGAGGGGGAGAAGTGGTGCCGGCTGATGGAGTGTGAAACGGTGGCGGATCTGAACGCGCTGACGGAATCCGGCCGGATCCGGGAGCTGATCCGGGTCAATGAAGCCCTCCACGAAAAGCGCTACTCCCAGGTGGCGGATATGATCTGTGAGCGGGGAGCACGGGCGGTGATGCTGGCGGGGCCCTCCTCCTCCGGCAAGACCACCTCGGCAAACCGCCTGGCTACCCAGCTGCGGGTCCACGGCAAGAAGCCCATTTTGATGAGTCTGGATGATTACTACATCGACCGGGATAAGATCGCTCCGGGCCCGGACGGACAGATCGATCTGGAGCATATCAATACCATCGACACGGACCTGTTCCGCAGCGATATGGCGAAGCTTCTGAACGGTGAGGAAGTGGAACTTCCCAGCTTCAATTTCAAGACCGGCCGCCGGGAGTGGCGGGGCCATAAAATGCAGCTTAACGAGAATACGGTGATCATTGTGGAGGGACTCCATGGCCTGAACCCCGCCATGCTGCCGGAAAATGTGGTGCCCAATCTGATCTTCCGGCTCTATGTCAGCCCTCTGTTGCCTCTGAATCTGGATAACCATAATCGGATACCCACCTCCTACCTGCGGCTTCTGCGGCGGACCGTCCGGGACTATGAGACCCGCAATTCTTCCGTCCAGCGGACACTATCCATGTGGGCAAGTGTTCAGCGGGGTGAAAAGCGCTGGATATTCCCCTACCAGGAGAACGCGGATGTGATCTTCAACAGCTCCACGCTCTATGAGCTGGCGGTGATCAAGAAGCATATCTATCCGCTGCTGGCAGCGGTGCCGCCGGAGGACGCATGCTATGAGCAGGTCCGGGGTATGGTCAAGATCCTCAATTACGTGCTGGAGGCCGATGTGGATGACGAAATTCCGCCCACCAGTTTGGTCAGGGAGTTTATCGGCGGAAACAGCTTCTATAGGTAAAAAACAAGTGCCGGTCCAGCAGGACCGGCACTTTTATGCGCTTGAATTAACCCGCCACAGGGCCGAAGGGAACCTTGCAGATGAGGCTCACCAGGGTACACAGGATGATGGAGGCAAAGCTTAAGGTCATCCACAGGCTGCGCTTTTTCAGCCATTCCTTAGTCAGATACAGATAGCCAATGCACAGGGCGGAGCCTAAAATGGCAATCAGAGCGGCGGTGACCTTCAAAAAGCCGACGCCCGCAAAAGCGCTCAGCAGGTATACAAGGAATACAAATACGTCGCCGATGACGACCTTGGTCATCAGCTTGTCGAAATTGCGGTAACGATTATTGCGCTTTGCCACAAAAATCCCTCCAGAAGTAATTAGTTATTAGCATCATATCACATCCTGTCAGAAAATGCAATATTTTATCTGCCGGAACCCAATTTTTACTGAAAGGGTTGCGAAGGGTCCAAAAGGGTGATATAATACATCAAAATATGGATTTATATTCGGTCGAGGAGTGACTATGGCACAACCGCGTTACTATCTGGAGGGCATCGTCCATACCCGCACGGAGGAGATGGAGGATTTCGAGGGCCCCCTGGATGTTATTTTTCTGCTGCTGAGCAAAAATAAAATAGAGATCCAGGATGTTTCAATTACAGCAATTCTGGAACAATATCTGGCATACCTGGATGAGATGAAGCGGCTGGATATGGAGATTGCCAGTGAGTTCATCACCATGGCATCCCATCTGATGCTCATCAAAACCAAGATGCTCCTGTCGGCCGCTGAGCAGCAGGAAGCGGAAAGCGAACTGGATCAGCTTCGCCAGAGCCTCATCGAGCGCCAGCGCAAGGAGGCCATGGAGTCCATCCGATACGCGGTCAGCGCCCTGGAACCCCGTAACGAGATCGGCCGCTGCCTGTTCACCAAGGATCCCGAGCCCCTGCGCCGGGACAAGACCTACCGCTACCAGCATGATCCCGGCGATTTGTTAAAGGCGCTGGATGCCATTGCCGAGCGAAATGCCCGGGTCTTGCCTCCACCGACGGTGAACTTCATGGGTATCGTGGGCAAGGAGCCCTATCCCGTGACCCGGAAGGCCGGTGAAGTATTGCGGGTGCTCCTGCTGCGGGGAATTGAAAAGCTGAAGAACCTGTTCCGGGGCAGCAAGAGCCGCTCTGAGATCGTGGCTACATTCCTTGCCATTTTGGAACTGTGCAAGACCAATTCCGTAACGCTGGAAGATGATGTAAGCGGCGAGAACCCCAATGTCCGTCTGCTGGAAAATGAGAAGAAGGAGGAAGCCTAAATGGAAACTGAACAGCTTCAACGAGCAATAGAGGCCATCCTCTTCGCTTCCGGCGAACGGATGGAGGTTTCGCGACTGGCCTTTGCCCTGGAAACGGATGAAGAGGAGATTGTTGCTGCGGCGGACGCATTGGCCGGACAGCTGGCCTATGAGCGCCGGGGCATCCGGATCATCAAGCTGGAGCGGGGTTACCAGATGGTATCCTCCGGTGAGATGGCGGAATATGTGACCAAGGCCCTGGAAACCCGAAAACCCCCAAAACTCTCCGCATCCCAGCTGGAAGCGCTGACTATCATTGCATACTATCAGCCCGCCACCAAAGCCATGGTGGAGCAGATCCGGGGACTGGACAGTTCCTACTCCATCGGCGCGCTGCTGAACAAAAATCTGATCGAGGAAGCCGGACGGCTGAATGTGCCCGGACGCCCCATTCAGTACCGTACCACGCCGGATTTCCTCCGCACCTTCGGTCTGAGCACTCTGGAAGAGCTGCCGCCCATTGACAAGGTTTCCTTTGGTGAGCCGATTCCTGTCCAGACCGGAGAGAACGGGGAGGGAAGCTGATGGGTTGGTGGATCACGCTTGGAATCCTGGTTCTTCTGGCCATTCTTCCGCTGGGTGTCAGTGTCCACTATAATGCGGATGGTCCCCTGGTCCGGATCATCCTGGGGCCGGTCAAACTGACGGTGCTGCCGGCAAAGAAGAAGCCCCCGAAGGAGAAGAAGGAAAAGCCCCAAAAAGAAAAGAAACCCCGAAAGAAAGAGCCTGAACAGCCAAAACAGGTAGGTGCTTCCGCGCCGCCTGCGGAACCGAAACCGGAGGAGAAGAAGGAAAAGGGCGGAAGCCTGCTGGATTTCCTGCCCCTGGTGAAGACCCTCTTCGACTTTCTTGGTGACTTCCGGCGGAAGCTGCGTGTAGACAATCTGCAGCTGAAGCTGATTATGGCCGGCGGTGATCCGTATAACCTGGCCATGAATTATGGGAAAGCCTGGGCGGCTGTGGGAAACCTGCTGCCGAAGCTGGAACAGTGGTTTGTGATCAAAAAGCGGGATATTGAGGTGGAGTGTGACTTTGTGGAAGCGAAAACCACCGTCATCGCCCATTTGGATCTGACCATCACCTTGGGAAGACTTCTGGCCGCAGTCTTCAAATTCCTCATAAAGGCCCTGATTCAATTTCTGAAAATCATGAAAAAACGAAAAGGCGGTGCAAAAAATGAGCCAGACGTTACCTAATATGCTGGAAAATACCATTGCGAAGATCAAGGAGATGATCGATGTCAATTCTGTCATCGGCGCTCCCATCACCACCCCCGACGGTGTGACCATCATCCCCGTGTCCAAGGTGTCCGTGGGCTTCGGCGGCGGCGGAAGCGACTACTCCAAGAGCACTAAGGACGCCTTCGGCGGCGGTGCCGGCGGCGGAATGAATGTGACCCCCATCTGCTTCCTGATTGTCAGCAACGGCAATGTGCGGATGATGCCCGTGCCTGTGGCGGCCAATACCACCGCTGACCGGATCGTGGAAATGGTTCCCGATACCCTGGATAAGATCGCGTCCTTTATCGATTCCAAGACCACCAAGGCATAATTTTCTTCTGCCGGGGCATACTGCCTCTGGGTGAGGAAAATGAGACGAAAGTTAACCGGGACGGCGGCTGCATTGCTGGCTGCCGTCCTGTTTATTCAGTGTCCCGCTGCCAATGCGGTATCCGCCGAGAAAGCCATGGTGCTGGACGCGGTGACAGGCCGGGTGCTGTACCAGAAAAACGCGGATCAGCAGTCGCTGATCGCCAGCACGACCAAGATCATGACGGCCCTGGTGGTCTGTGAGCAGTGCAATGTGCTGGACCGGATGCGCATTCCCAGAGAAGCTGTGGGCATTGAGGGCTCCTCCATGTATCTGAAAGAGGGGGAGATCCTGACTATCCAGGAATTGCTCTACGGGTTGATGCTCTCATCCGGAAACGACGCGGCGGTGGCCCTGGCCATCTACTGCGGCGGCACTGTGGAAGGATTCGCGGAACTGATGAACGACAAGGCCCATGTGCTGGGCCTGCGCAATACCCACTTTGTAAATCCCAACGGCCTGGACAGTCCGGGACATTATTCCACAGCCAGAGACCTGGCAGTGCTGGCCGCCTACGCCATGGAAAATCCGGTCTTCTATAAGACTGTGTCCGCGAAGACTGTCACCGTGGGAAACCGCCATCTTCGCAACCACAATAAGCTTCTGTGGATGGTGGAAGGCGCGGATGGCGTGAAAACCGGTTTTACCAAGGCGGCAGGGCGCATTCTGGTCTCCAGCGCCACCCGCAATCATCGACGTCTGGTCTGTGTGACCTTGAACGATCCAAACGACTGGGCAGACCACACTCACCTGCTGGAGGATGGCTTTTCCCGGTATGGAGTGAAGCGAATCGTCACAGCGGGAGAAACGGTTGGAACACTGGAAGTGGAAAGCGGAATGGGAGATCATGTGGAGATTCTTGCCGCGGAGGATTTTGACTATCCGCTTTCCTCGGATGAAACTGCAATTCTGGCCCTTTCCGGCCCGGGATTTGTCTATTCGCCGGTGGCAGAGGGCGCCGACGCGGGTTTTGTGTATGTGCTCATCGACGGCTGCGCCGTGGCAAGGATTCCGGTGGTATACGGAAGAACCATTGAACGGGAATTGGAAGAAAAAACGGATTTATGGGATAAACTCTTCGGGAGGTAGGAAAAATTGAAAGAACGACTGCAAAAAATACTCTCCTCCCGGGGCGTTTGCTCCCGGCGGAAGGCGGAGGAGCTGATCCATGCGGGGAAAATCATCGTAAACGGTGTCCCCGCAAAGCTGGGTGACACAGCGGATCCGGAAGCGGATGAGATCCTGGTGGAAGGGAAGCACCTTCCCGCCAGGGAAAGCTATGTGTACATCATGCTGAATAAGCCCAGGGGTTTCGTCACCACTTTGTCCGATGAAAAGGGCCGCCCCAATGCTGCCCAGCTGGTTGCAGACTGCGGCGTCCGGGTCTACCCGGTGGGACGGCTGGATATGGACAGTGAGGGTCTGCTGCTCTTTACCAACGACGGCGAGTTTGCCAACAATCTGATGCATCCGAAGCATGAGGTGGAGAAAACCTACGATACCTGGGTTACCGGGTACAATCCCGGCGCTTTCCGGCGGCTTACCCAGCCTATGGAGCTGGACGGCTACCGGCTGCGGATCCCGAAGCTGAAGCTTTTGAAGGTTGAGGGGACTTCCGCACGGATCCAGATCACCATCCACGAGGGCCGTTACCGCCAGGTGCGCCGTATGTGCGAAATCGCAGGCATGAAGGTGACCCGGCTGCGCCGCATCCGGGAGGGTAAACTGACCCTAGGGGATCTGCCCAAGGGAAAATGGCGCCATCTTACAGAGAAAGAAATCCTGCAATTGAAATAAATCCTGCAATTTTTGCGCGCCCCACTTGCAAATGGGACGCGCATTTGTTACTATTGTCTGGGGCGTCCGCAAGGAAGATTCTGCCCCTCGGAGGGAACTATGCCAAACGATATCCTTTCCATTCTCAAAGCGCGCCAGGGCACTTTTTCCAAGGGCCAGCGGGCGATTGCAAAATATATTGCCGAAGAATATGACAAAGCGGCCTTTATGACTGCCAACCGCTTGGGCAAAACCGTGGGTGTGTCCGAGTCTACGGTTGTGCGTTTCGCTGTGGACCTGGGCTTTGACGGTTATCCCAGCATGCAGAAGGCCATGCAGGAAATGGTACTCAACCGCCTCACATCCGTCCAGCGTATCGAGGTGGCCAACAACCGCATCGGCGACCAGGATGTGGTGAGTATGGTCATGCACGCCGACATGGAGAAGCTACGCCAGACAGGGGAGTCCCTCAGCCGGGATGAATTCAACGCGGCGGTCAATGCGATTCTGAACGCCAAGCGGGTCTACATTCTGGGCGTTCGCTCGGCCGCACCGCTGGCGGAATTTCTGGGCTATTATCTGAATTATATGTTCAATAATGTGCATACCATTACCGGCTGCGGTACCAGCGAAATGTTTGAGAAGATCGTTGGTATCGACTCCCGGGACGTGGTCATTGCCTTTTCCTTCCCCCGGTACTCTTCCGCCACCACCAAGGGGGCCCAGTACTGCCGCTCCACCGGTGCTACGGTGATCGGTATCACGGACAATCGGGAATCTCCTCTGGGCCTGTCCAGCGATCATGTGCTTTGCGCCAAGAGCGACATGGTGAGCCTGGTTGACAGTCTGGTGGCGCCGTTAAGTGTTGTGAATGCCCTGATCGTGGCTGTTGCGTCCAAGCGGCAGAAGGAGCTGCAGCGGACTTTTGAATCCCTGGAGCGGATCTGGGACCAGTACAATGTTTACGAGAAGCAGGAGAGTAAATAAATGAGCTACGACTGCATCGTCATCGGCGGCGGCCCCGCTGGCATGTTCGCCGCCATCACCGCAGCCCACAACGGCAAAAAGGTCCTGCTGCTGGAAAAGAATGACCGGCTGGGCAAGAAGCTGCTGATCACCGGCAAGGGCCGGTGTAATGTGACAAATGACTGCGCCGCCCAGGACGTCCTGCAAAATACCCCCCGGAACGGCCGCTTCCTCTACAGCGCCATGACTGCCTACCCGCCTGAGAAGATCAAGGCCTTTTTTGAGGACCGGGGCTGCGCCCTGAAGACCGAGCGGGGCAACCGGGTGTTCCCGGTGAGCGACAGCGCCAGATCCATTCTGGACTGTCTCCAAAACGAACTGCGCCGCAGTAAGGTCACAGTAAAAACTGCCCGGGTCAAGGGCATCGCCGTGGAGAATGGTGCTGTGAAAGGTGTCATCACAGCTGAGGGTATTCTGGAAGCCAGCGCGGTTATTCTGGCTACCGGCGGCGCCAGCTATCCCACAACCGGCTCCACTGGTGACGGTTATGCCATGGCGGCCCAGCTGGGTCATACCATCGTTCCGGCTGAGGGCAGCCTGGTGCCTTTGGAGACTGAAGGCCGCGACTGCCAGGATATGCAGGGACTGGCCCTGCGCAACTGCGGCGTAAAGCTTCTGAATGCCAAGGGAAAGGTGCTCTACAAAGATTTCGGCGAACTTCTTTTTACCCATTTCGGCGTATCCGGTCCCACGGTGCTCTCTGCCAGCTGCCACTTAAAGGGTGAAAACTGCCGACTGGTGATCGATCTGAAGCCCGCGCTGGAGGACAACAAGCTGGACGAACGGATCCAGCGGGATCTGGAAATGTATAAAAACCGATCCATGGAGAATGCTTTGACCGATCTGCTTCCCCGGAGCATGATCCCTATTGTTCTGCGCCGTCTGGAAATCGATCCAGCCATGCAGGCAAACTCCCTGACCCGACAGAAGAGAAGGGCCATGGTGGAGCTGCTCAAAGGCTTTTCTATCACCGTCACCGGAAAGCGCCCGGTGGCCGAGGCCATCATCACCTCCGGCGGTGTGAAGGTTTCGGAAATTGACCCCAAAACCATGGAATCGAAAAAAGTGGCTGGCCTGTACTTCGCCGGAGAGATCATCGACTGCGACGCCTACACCGGCGGCTTCAATCTGCAGATTGCCTGGGCCACAGCCTATGCCGCAGGTATGTCTGTTTGAGCGAAAGAGGTTGCCAAAATCAATCATTGACAAATGACGCAACATATACTAAAATAAACCTATTGTAATGCCAATCTGTAAATATATATTTAGGAGGTTATTACTATGTTTGAAAAACTGGCAAAGTTTGCCGCAAAGCAGCTGGATCTGGATCTTAACGAGATCACTCCCGATTCTACCTTCGAGTCCCTGGGCATCGACTCCCTGGACGTGGTGGAGATGGTGATGGATCTGGAGAGCGAACTGGGCATCGAGCTGGAGATGGAAGATCAGAAGATCACCACTTTCCAGGAGCTGGCCGACTTCGTGGAGTCCAAGCTGAACTAAGCTTTACTGTTAACTGAAAACTTTACCTTGTTACTGCCGACCGGCTTATAACAAGGTCGCACTAGTCGGGGAGATAGCGGTGCCCTATACCTGCAATCCGCTACAGCAGGGATGAATTCCCACACCCGGGCGAATTTGAGTGCTGTCTGAGCCATGTAAGTGGTGTTGAGAGATCGGTCTTGCGCAACGGGATCCCGTGAACCAGGTCAGGTGGGCAACCAAGCAGCCTTAAGCGGATCTTCTCGTGTGCCGCGAGGTTGCCGTTCTTGAGCTGGCTGCATGGTGTTCGGGCGTTCGGCTCGTTCAAATGTGGGTGTGCGATCTTGTTATGAGCCGGTCGCTTTTTGAATGCAGAATGCGAAATTTGGAGGAAGGGGGGAGACTTATGGGAACGTATCAGGCTTTATATCGTAAATATCGTCCTCAGACCTTTGACGACGTGTCCGGTCAGCTGGCGGTAACCCAGACGCTGAAGACCCAGCTGCAGTCGGGCCGGATGAGCCATGCCTATCTTTTCACCGGCTCCCGGGGTACCGGCAAGACCTCCTGCGCCAAGATTCTGGCCAAGGCGGTCAACTGCCTGAATCCCGAGAACGGCAACCCCTGCAACTGCTGCGCTGCCTGCCGGTCTATCGATGACGGCTCCTGCATGGATGTGCTGGAAATTGATGCAGCATCCAACAACGGCGTGGACAATGTCCGCGACCTGCGGGATGATGCTGTTTATACCCCCAGTCAGGTAAAGATGCGTGTGTACATCATCGACGAGGTGCACATGCTCTCCATTTCAGCATTCAACGCGCTGCTGAAAATTATCGAGGAACCTCCGGCGCATCTGCTGTTCATCCTGGCCACTACGGAACTGCACAAGGTTCCCGCAACCATACTCTCCCGCTGCCAGCGTTTTTCCTTCCGACGGATCTCCCAGGAGGATATCGCGGCAAGACTTCAGTATGTGGCCTACCAGGAAAACATTGACCTGGACGATTCCGCGGCCCGGGTGCTGGCCCGGCTTGCCGACGGCGGCATGCGTGATGGCCTCAGCTTGCTGGACCAGTGCGCCAGCGCCACCACCGGCGAACTGAACGCCGAACGGGTGTATCAGTGCCTCGGCATCGCCGGTGAGCAGAAATCCGGCGAACTCATGGGCTACATCGCTGGTCATGATACCAAAAGCGCCCTGGAGCTTTTTAACAGGCTCTATACCGAGGGAAAGGATCTCTCCGCCATGCTGGATGAGCTGGCCTGTCTGGCCCGCGATCTGCTGGTGGTGAAAACCGCGAGTAAATCCGGCATCACCATGCTCTCCGGCGTGGCTGACGACAGCGAGGTGGTGGGTCTTGCGGACCGGTTCTCCACCGGAGAACTGATGCGCATGATGAATCTGATCCAATCTACCATGCAGGGCTTTACCCGAAGCGCCAGCCGCCGCATGGATGCGGAGCTTTGTATCCTGGAACTGTGTCAGCCGGAGCTGAGTCTGGATGTGAAGGCTATCAATGCCCGGATCACCCGGATCGAAGAGCAGCTGAAAACCGGTAATTTTACCGCTCCTGCGGCTGCTTCCGTGAAGAGAAAAGTGCAGGAGGAGATGCTCGACGAGGAAACACCGCCTCCGCCGGGAGATGAGGACGCTCCCGGTGAGACTGTTCCGGATCCGCAGCCGGTAAATGAGGCACCCATGGGATTCTGGCAGGATCTGGTGGCAGCTGCCAGAAAGGAACTTCGGCCTCCGGCTCTGGGTTTCTTTACCGGAAATTCCAATGGTCCCGTGCAGGGCGGTCTTGTGGGAGATAAGCTGGAGCTGCGGTGCACAAATTCCTTTACGGCGGAACTGATCAACCGGCCGGATGTGCTGGAGATCATCTCGCGGAAGGCATCGACCATCCTCTCCCGGCCCATTCGCGCCGTGGTTGTGGATTCCAGCGCCAAGCCTGCCGCAAACGGCAAGCTGGAGCAGCTGATGAATTTTGGAAAAGCTCACCCGGATGTGGTGAAGATCAGAAATAATTAATCATTTACGACAGGAGAATGTAAAATGGCAAAAGGTGGATTTCGCGGCGGTATGCCCGGCGGCATGAACCAGGCCGCAATGATGAAGCAGGCACAGAAGATGCAGCAGGAGCTGCTTCGGATGCAGCAGGAGCAGGAGACCAAGACCTTTACCGCCAAGTCCGGCGGCGGCATGGTTGCCGCTACCGTCAACGGCAAGCATGAACTGGTGAACCTGGAGATCAACCCCGAGGCAGTGGACCCCGATGATGTGGATATGCTGCAGGATATGATTATCGCCGCTGTCAACGAGGCCATGCGCACCGCCGACAACGAGGCAGCCAATAATATGTCCCGGCTCACCGGCGGCATGAACCTGGGCGGACTGTTTTAAGTTGAGATTTGATAGTTGAGAGTGGAGAGTTATTGCTTTCCACTTTCGCTATGTGAAGGAGAATTATTATGCAATTTTTCCCTGCGGCGCTGCAAAACTTAGCCGACCAGTTTGCCCGGCTTCCCGGCATCGGCGGCAAAACCGCCCAAAGACTTGCTTTTCATGTGTTGGAGTTGCCTTTGGAGGATGCGGAAAGCTTTGCGCAGGCAATCTTGGATGCCAAGAAGGAAGTACATACCTGCCCCGAATGCCAGAATCTGACGGACCGGGAGCTTTGTCCCATCTGCGATGATATGATGCGGGACAAATCCGTGATCTGCGTGGTGGCAGAGCCCAAGGATGTGATCGCCATGGAGCGCAGCCGGGAGTTCCGGGGTGTCTACCATGTGCTCCACGGTGTGATCTCCCCACTGAACCATGTGACCCAGGACGATATTAAGGTCCGGGAGCTGCTGTTCCGAGTGGGAAGGGGAGAGACCAAAGAGGTCATCATGGCTACCAACCCCGATACCGAGGGCGAAGCCACTGCCATGTACATTTCCCGCCTGCTGCGGCCCATGGAGGTCAAGGTGACGAGACTTGCCTATGGTGTCCCTGTGGGCAGCCAGCTGGAATACGCCGACGAGGTGACCCTTTCCAGAGCACTGGAAGGCCGTCAGGAGATATAAACCACAAGGCACCCGAATTTTGGGTGCCTTGTTTCACAGAAAGGGGTGTACCATGCAAACCGTATCTATCAGTGTATGTAATCTGTGCGTCCCATGCGAGAACCGATGCCGCTACTGTCTGCTGTCCTGGGATGGAACGCTCAGGGGTGTAGATTACGAGCGCAGCGCTGCCTATGCGAAACGTTTTTCCGAATGGATAAAGAAGAATCGCCCGGAGTTGGGATTTGATTTTTACTACGGCTATTCCATGGAGCATCCGAAGCTTCTGGAAACAGTGGATTTTCTCCGGGAACTGGATTCTCCCGGCGGAAAATACCTGCAATTTGATGGCATGAAATTCCGCACAGATCCTGAGATCCGCCAACTGCTCACAGACCTTAAAAACCATGGAATTCAGCTGATCGATCTTACCTTCTATGGCACCCGGACATATCATGACCGGTTTGCTGCCCGGCAGGGTGATTTTGATTACATGATGCGCATTCTGGAAATCGCTAATGATGTGGGACTTGCCGTCAACGCAGGCATAGCCCTGAATCATGAAAATGTTTCTCAGGCAGAACCAGTTCTCAACCAGTTGTGTATGCACGATCTGGACAATTTCTATGCCTTTGTGCCACACGGTGAAGGCCGGGGCGCAAGTCTGGAACCGGTACGATTCCGTCTTTCCGATTACGAGGCATTGCCCGAATCTGTGAAAGCGTTTTTCAACAGGCGAAGATTCCGCACAGAAGGGGAGTGGGTCCGAGAAGGAAAATTCTCTGAACCCCAAAAGAGGATTCTTACTTTGGTGCTTACGCCGGAAAATATAGATTTTTTTGAAAAGCAGAACTTTGCCGATACAATCTCCTATCTGGAAAAACTGGACGAGAACTATTATGCCGCTATACCCACACTGCAGGAACTGGCCAAGCTTTACGGAGATGTCAATGAGGAGCGATTCTATTCAGAACGGGATCTGTATCTCAAGTATCAACATCGTTACATCCGGGAGCATGACCTTTGTTTGAAAGATATAAATGATGAACGCGACTGCTTCTCACGTCGTTTCTAAAAATATTGAAAACCCCCTTTTCCTGTGTTACACTGAGGAAAAGGGGGTGTTTTCATGGAGCATAACGAAACCAGAAGGTTAGTTCCCGGCGCAAAATGCGCGGTGCTGTTCCTCCACGGCATCGTGGGCACACCCAATCATTTCCGGAGGCTGATTGCGCTGGAAGAACTGGTGCCGGAAGACTGGAGCGTGATCAATGTATGCTATCCGGGGCATGGCGCAGATGTAAAGTCCTTCGGAAACTCCGGTATCGACCAGTGGAGAAGTCATGCCGGAGCCGCGTTTCTGGAGCTGGCAGAGATCCATGATCATATATTTATTGTGGGACACTCCATGGGCACACTCTTTGCGATGCAGCTGGCGCTGGAATTTCCGGAGAAGGTGAGAGGGCTGTTTCTTTTGAACGTGCCCCTTAGACCTTGGGTGCGGCTGGGGATGATCGTCAGCTGCCTGAGACTGGCCTTTGGACGCATCCGGCAGGAGGAACCCCGGGAAGCAGCGCTTCCGATCGCCTGCGGCGCAACACCTACGCCCTTCATCTGGCGTTACATTTCCTGGATTCCCCGAATGCTGGAATTGTTCGGAGAGATCAGCCGGACAGAAAAGGAAATAGGGGAGCTGCACGTTCCCTGCATTGCCTGGCAGTCAAGAAAAGATGAGTTGGTGAGCAATTTGTCCGCGCCGGTGCTGCGAAATAGCGGCGTGATGGAGGTCCGGGAACTGGAGAATTCCACCCACTTTTACTATGCTCCGGAAGAGGCTGCGCTGGTATGTACAGAATTTCAAAACTGGATAAAAAAAGTCTCCGGTTAAGCCGGAGACTTTTTTTGCATCTGAGAGAGGATCACGGCACAGAACATGGCGGCGCAGCCGAGTAATTCGATGGTAGACAGCCGCTCGTGAAGCAGAAGCCAGCCGAAAAGCAGCGCGAATACCGATTCCAGACTCATGAGCACCGAGGCTTGGGTGGGATCCAGGTACTGCTGTCCCACGATCTGCAAAGTGTAGGCCACACCCATGGACAGAATACCCGCGTAACAAAGGGGCAGCCAGCAGCTGAGGATATCCGCCCAATTCACTTCCTCTGTCAGAACCATCATAATGGCTGACAGAACCGCGCAGACAAAGCTCTGGACGAAGTTTAAGCGGACCCCGTCGAAGCCCAGTCCCAAACGGTCCACAATGGTGATCTGCACAGCAAAGAAGAAGGCGCAGCCCAGGAGCATCAAGTCCGTGATGTGGATACCCTTCAGATTGGCACCGCTGAGCAGGTATAGTCCCACAACGGCAATACCCACGCTGACCCAGGCGGTCAGAGGCAGCTTTTTCCCGAAGAAGGCACCCAGTACAGGAACAAGCACGATATACATGGCAGTCAGGAAGCCTGCCTTTCCGGCAGTGGTATATTGCAGGCTGACTTGCTGCAGTCCCGCTGCGCAAAAGAGGGCAATGCCTGCCCAAAAGCCGGTTTTCCACAACTTGGGGTCCAGCCATTTCTTGCCGAAATCTTGTTTTCCGTCGGTAAAGCGGCTGAGGGGGAATAAAAACAGAAGGGCCAGAAAGGCCCGGAAGGCCTGGAAGGTAAAGGGACCTACATGGTCCATGCCGACGCTCTGGGCGATGAAAGCACTGCCCCAGATGATGGTAGCCAGCAGAAGACAGGCGGTTCCCTTGATTTTTTCTTTCATAATGATCACCGAGAAGACTTTACCACAGGAAAGGCCAGTTTGCAAGAGAGGAATTCGTTGCATTTGAGACGATTTGTGGTATAATGGGGCTATCAAATTTAAATGGGAGGTTACTTTCATGTCTGAAACCAAAATCCGTCAGCGCCACGAGATCCCCGTGGAGGATACCTGGGCGCTGGAAGACCTGTATGTAAGCGATGAAGCCTGGGAGCAGGAACTTGCCACCATTGAGGAAGACAAGGCCTACCTGTCCGCCTTTGCAGGCAAGCTGGGTGCTTCCGCTGCCGATCTGCTGACCTACCTGACCCGGATGGAGCAGGTGAACGCCAAGGCAGAGCTGCTGGCCAATTACTGCATGCGCAAGTCCGACCAGGACACCCGTAACGCCACCTACCAGGCCATGTCCGGCAAGTTCATGAGCACCGTGATTGCCCTGGGTGCCGCCTGCAGCTTTGAGACCCCGGAGATCATGGCTATCTCTGATGAGACTCTGGACAGCTTCTATGCCGCGGAACCCGGCCTGGAGCGCTACCGCCGTTATCTGACCGATGCCCGCCGCATGAAGGAGCACACCCTGTCCGCTGCCGAGGAGAAGCTGCTGGCTTCCGCCGGTGAGGTTACCGGAGCCCCCTCCGATATTTTCGGTAATCTGAATAACGCGGACATGACCTTCCCTGATATTGAGGACGGCGAAGGCAAGAAACGTCCTCTGACTCAGGGCACCTTTATCGCCTACCAGATGAGCAAGGACCGTGTTCTGCGGAAAAACGCATATGAGACACTGTACCACACCTTCGGCAACTTCAAGAACACCTCCGCCGCGCTGCTCAACGCCCAGGGTAAGCAGCTGAAGTTCAAGGCCGATGCCCGGAAGTATGATACCACCCTCCAGGCAGCGCTGCACCGCAATAATGTGCCCGAGTCCGTGTATCTGAACCTTATTGAGGCAGTTCATCAGAACATCGACAAAATGCACCGCTACATGAAGCTGCGCAAGAAGCTGCTTAATCTGGATGAGCTTCACTTCTATGACAGCTATATGAGCCTTCTGGCTGATGCGGACCGGAAGATTCCCTTCGCAGAAGCGAAGCAGACGGTGTACGAAGCTCTGCACCCCCTGGGCAAGGAGTATCAGGCCATTCTGAAGGAGGGCTTCGAGAACCGCTGGATCGACGTCTACGAAAACGCCGGCAAGCGGGGCGGCGCTTACTCCGCCGGCGCAGCGGTGCACCCCTACGTGCTTCTGAACTATGACGAGACTCTGAAGAGCCAGTTCACCCTGGCCCATGAGATGGGACACGCCCTGCACTCCTACCTGTCCAACAAGCATCAGAATCCTGTCGATGCTGACTATGTGATCTTCGTTGCCGAGGTGGCCTCCACCTGCAACGAGGCTCTGCTGATGGAGCATCTGCTTGCCAATACCACCGACAAGAAGGAGCGGGCATACCTTATCAACCACTTCCTGGATCAGTTCAAGGGTACCCTCTACCGGCAGACCATGTTTGCGGAATTTGAACTGATCATGGGCCGCCATGTGGCCGCCGGTCATACCCTCACCGCCGACCTGCTGTGCAGCGAGTATAAGAAACTCAATGAACTGTACTACGGTCCCGATATCGTTGTGGATGACGAGATCGCTATGGAATGGGCCAGAATTCCCCATTTCTATTACAATTACTATGTCTTCCAGTATGCCACCGGCTACAGTGCAGCCATTGCCCTGTCCAGGAAGATCCTCGCTGAGGGCGAAAGCGCGGTCAAGGACTACCTGGGATTCCTTTCCGGCGGCTGCTCCAAGAGCCCCATCGACCTGCTGAAGGGCGCCGGTGTGGATATGACCTCTCCCGAACCCGTGAACCAGGCACTGGAGCTGTTTGGCAAGCTGCTGGATGAGATGGAAGAACTGACCGGAGAACTGTAATATGGCAGAACTGTTTCTTCCTACACTGCATACCTTTGCCATGAACAATATTTTCACAGGTTCCTGCGGCCTGTTTCGCTTCCGTGCCAAACCCAATGTGGTGATGGCTACCCCCAAGGAAGTGGACTTTGAGCAGAGCAGCATCTGTGTGGAATTCTGGCATGGCCTTTACTGCTACGAAAAAAGCGAGATGGAAGGGGAGCGCACCTTCCCGCTTACGGAAGAGGGTCTGCAGGAAATGCGGTCCTGGCTGACGGAAAATATCTGAATCAAGGTAAAACGGGTCCCCGGCTGGGGACCTGTTTTTGGAAAATATAGGATAGAAAATAAAAATATGCAATAAAAATAGCTATATTGCTATTGATTTTTTGCGGCATGATTGTGTATAATGGCTACAAGCATCATTATGGGGGAGTGTGTAGCGTGGACCGTAATATATATCTGAAGCTTGTAGAATACAGCATGCGTCCTGAGGTCCAGGAGCGTGCGATCGTATATCTTGCGGAGCATCTGGGAAAGTTTCTCAATCCCGGTGAACATGTGGTTCTGGCGTTCCGGGAGCACAAGCCCGGCAATATCAGCTGGCTCATGGAACAGGCCGCACTGCGCATCAAGGCTATTCCGGTGATCTGGGGCCCGGACCGTCACTGGAATACTCTGCTGATGCAGACCTTCCTGTGTCATGCCAGCGCCGTCATCGGACCGCCCATGGTCATTCTCGGTCTCATGAAACTCAAGCGCTACAAAAATACGCCTCTGCCCATCCGCAAGGTGGTTACCGCCGGCTATCCCTGCCCCCAGTGGATGATCGACGGCATCGTCAAGGGTCTGGACTGTGAAGTTGGCGGCTGCTTCAGCATTGTGGAGTCAGGCGTGGTGGCAGGTTTTGCCTGTGGTCACAGCTGGGGCGTGCATCTGCGCCAGGATGAATATCATGTGGATATTGTTGACGCCAGCGGAAATACATTGCCTGCCGGTGAAATCGGAGAAATGGTCATCAGCCCTGTGGAAGCACCGCAGATCCGTTACTCCATCGGCGACAAGGGCCGTATGGAGACTACAAAATGCCACTGTGGAAGTGATACCGTCCGCCTTTTGGATATGGAGCAGGGTATCAATGTAGACAGGGAACTGTACGATCTGAGTCAAGAGCTTATGCAGTGGACCAGCATTCTGGACTGCAGCGTGGTAAGAGGCGACTCCGGTCTGGAACTCGAGATCCTGGTGTTCCCCGGTGAGAAGCTTCCCAAGCTGCCCTCCGTTGCCAAGCTGGTGATCCGGTCCTGGGAGCCTAAAAGTGACGGCCCCTTCTGGTATTTCCCGGGGTATAACTCGACAATATAAGATTTTTCTACGGCAAAACCATTGACATTTCAGTTTTCTGTGTTAGAATACAGAGCATATGCAAACTTATTGCGGAAACCAAGCAGAATCAGGCCACTAAGAGCGAGAGGGGAATGGTGAAAGCCCTCGGTGGACATTTCTGCAAGCCACTTCCGTGTCTGCCCGGGATGACCGGGACGGGTACTCCCGTTACAGAGTAGCTAAGATACCCCGAAAGGGGTAATTAGGGTGGTACCGCGATTAAAACGTCGCCCCTATGTATGTAGGGGCGGCGTATATTTTTTGCAAAGTATATTATTTTGGAGGTAATTCCCAATGGCTCATAAGTACTATGGTCTGAACGACCTGCGTGAGATGTATTTGAAGTTCTTTGAAACCAAGGACCATCTGCGCCTGCCCAGTTTTTCCCTGATTCCCCAGAACGACAAGTCCCTGCTGCTGATCAACTCCGGCATGGCCCCCATGAAGCCCTATTTCAAGGGTGAGGTGGAGCCTCCCCGCCGCCGTGTGTGCACCTGCCAGAAGTGCATCCGTACCGGCGATATTGAGAACATCGGCAAGACTGCCCGCCACGGCACCTATTTCGAGATGCTGGGCAACTTCTCCTTCGGCGACTACTTCAAGGAGCAGTCTCTGAAGTGGAGCTGGGAGTTCCTGACCAGCCCTGAATGGGTGGGCCTGGAGCCCGACCGCATCTATCCCACCGTTTATGAAAACGACGACGAAGCCTGGGACATCTGGACCAAGGTCATCGGCGTTCCCGAGGCTCAGATGACCCGTCTGGGCAAGAAGGACAACTTCTGGGAACACGGCGCCGGTCCCTGCGGCCCCTGCAGTGAAATCTGCTACGACCGCGGCGAGGAGTACGGCTGCGGCAAGCCCGACTGCCGTCCCGGCTGTGATTGCGACCGGTTTATGGAGGTCTGGAACAACGTCTTCTCCCAGTTCGACAACGACGGCCACGGCAACTATACCGACCTGGTCCAGAAGAACATCGATACCGGTATGGGCCTGGAGCGCCTGGCCTGTGTCTGCCAGAACGTCAATTCCCTGTTCGATGTGGATACCGTCATGAACATCACCAACCACGTCACCCGTCTCACCGGCGCAAGCTACGGCCAGAGCGACAAGACCGACGTGAGCCTTCGGATTATCACTGACCATATCCGTTCCTCCACCTTTATGATCGCCGACGGCGTTCTGCCCTCCAACGAGGGCCGAGGCTATGTGCTGCGCCGTCTGCTGCGCCGGGCTGCCCGCCACGGCAAGCTGCTGGGCGTCAACAAGCCCTTCCTGTTTGAAGTGGTGGAAACTGTCATTAAGGAAAATGAAGTCCATTACGGCTATCTGCGTGAGCGTGCAGAGTATATCACCCGGATCGTGAAGATCGAGGAGGAGAACTTCGCCAAGACCATCGATACCGGCATGGCCATTTTCAGCGAAAAGATGGCTGCCCATAAGGCTGAGAACAAGACTGTCTTCTCTGGAGACGATGCCTTCCTGCTGTCCGATACCTACGGTTTCCCTGTGGATCTGACTGTGGAGATGGTGGAAGATGAGGGTATGACCCTGGATATGGACCGCTTCACCGCCTGCCGCGAAGAGCAGCGCGTCCGTGCCCGTGAGGCCCGGAAGGCTCTGGGCGACCTGGGCTGGGCCGGCGTGGATTTCGGCAAGGAGATGCCCGCCACCGAGTTCGTGGGCTACGAGAAGCTGGAAGAGAAGGCTGAGATCCTTGCCATCGTGGTAGGCGACGAGCTGGTTGATTCCGCCGATGCCGGTTCTGAGGTCATCGTGGTGCTGAACAAGACTCCCATGTACGCCGAAATGGGCGGCCAGGTGGCTGACCACGGCCAGATGGTCACCGAGTTCGGCGACACCTTCACTGTGAACAACGTCCAGAAGAATAAGGGCGGCAAGTATATGCACTACGGCGTGATTGCAAACGGCGCTTTAAGCGTGGGCCAGAAGCTCACCGTCACCGTGGATGCCGACCGCCGCAACGCCATTATGCGTGCCCACTCCGCAACCCACCTGCTGCAGACCGCTCTGCAGGCTGTGCTTGGCGACCATGTCCACCAGGCCGGTTCTTACGTGGACGAGGACCATCTGCGCTTCGACTTCACCCATTACTCTGCCATGACCGCTGAGGAGATCGAGAAGGTCAATGCCATTGTGCAGCAGTCCGTGTTCTCCGGCTACGGCGTGGATATCCGTGAGATGTCCATCGACGAAGCCAAGCAGATCGGTGCAACCGCTCTGTTCTCTGAGAAGTACGGCGATACCGTTCGTGTGGTCAACATGGGCGGCTACTCCATTGAGCTCTGCGGTGGTACCCACCTGGACAACACCGCCAAGGTGGGCCCCTTCCGCATTGTTTCCGAGTCCAGTGTTGCCGCAGGTGTCCGCCGTATCGAAGCCATCACGGGCCTTGCCTACATGGCTGACGCTGCTAAGACCCGTGACATGATCGGTGCCGCCTGCGCTTCCGTGAAGGTCAAAAATCCCGCTGACCTGGCCGACAAGCTGGCTGCACAGCTGGAGGAAATCAAGGCTCTCAAGAAGGAAATCGAGCAGTATAAGGCCAAAGAGGCCTCCGGTGCCGTGGACCAGATGCTGGCCTCTGCCAAGAGCGTGGGCTGTGTGAAGGTCCTGACTTGCAAGCTCCCCGGCGCTGACGCCGGCAAGCTGCGCCAGACCGGCGACGTGCTCCGGGACAAGGATCCTTCCGTGGTTGCTGTTCTGGCATCTCTCAACGGAGACAAGCTGAGCTTCCTGGCTGTCTGCGGCAAGGATGCCGTGAAGGCCGGCATCAAGGCCGGTGAGATCGTCAAGCAGGTCTGCACCTGCTGCGGCGGCTCCGGCGGCGGCAAGCCTGACTCTGCCATGGGCGGTGGCAAAGACTGCAGCAAGATGGACCAGGCTCTGGCTTCTGTCTGCGATTTTGTGGCTTCCAAGTTCTAAATCAATATGAGGGCGCTGCCGCTATGGCGGCGCCCTTTTTCGTGAAAGGAGGGATGATCTTGCGCAAATTAATGTGGTTCACCATAGGATTCGGCTTGGCTTGTATCCTGTGTGTCTGGGTCCTGAATACAGCCTGGATCATCCCTGCTGCGGTCGTAGGGGCTATTTCCGCCTTTGTGTGCCGCAAGTTCCGTCTGCGTCGTCCTGCGGTGCTGCTCCTGGGCTGCTGTGTCGGACTGGTATGGTATTTTGGATTTGCAAAACTCTACCTAATTCCTGCGCAGGTCATGGACGGCACCACGATTGAGACGACTGTTACGGCAACAGGCTATAGCTATGATACGGACTATGGCGTGGGCGTGGATGGTGAATTTACACTGAACGGTAAAAAATACAAGATTCGGCTGTACGTAAATTCCACCCAGGAAATTATGCCCGGCGAACAGCTATCCGGTACCTTCAAGCTCCGCTATTCCGCGCCAGGCGGTATGCGGGATCCTACCTACCATGCGGGAGAGGGAATCCTATTCCTGGGATATGAACGAGGCAGCGCAGTGATCCGCAAGTCCGCAGAGAAGGCAGATGTGGATTTTGGAATTTTTCTGAACCACAGCATAGGTCAGCGACTTACAGAATTGTTCCCCGGGGATGTGGAGGCGCTTGCCCGGGCGCTCCTTCTGGGTGATGACTTTGACCTCAGCTATGAGACCGATACCGCACTGAAAATCAGCGGTATCCGGCATGTGGTTGCGGTTTCCGGCCTGCATGTGGCGATTCTATATACCATTTTGCAGATTCTGACATTCAACCGCCTGTGGCTCACAGCGTTGATCGGCCTGCCGATGCTGTACCTGTTTGCCGCAGTGGCACTGTTCACACCCTCTGTCAGCCGTGCCTGTGCCATGGTGGGACTGATGATGATATCTCAGCTTCTGGATAAGGAATACGATCAGCCCACGGCCCTTTCTTTCTCCGCGCTTGTGATGCTGCTGGAAAATCCGCTGGTGATCACCAGCATCAGCTTCCAGATGTCCATCGCCTGTGTTACCGGCATTCTGCGCTTCCAGGCGCCCATCGGAAGCTGGATGAAGGAGAAACTGGGCAAGTCTAATGGCAAACGCCTCAGAGGCCGGATCAGACGCTGGTTTATCTCCTCCGTCAGCATTTCCCTCAGTGCGATGGTCCTGACGGCACCCTTGTCTGCATACTACTTTGGGGCAGTCAGTATCATTGGACCGCTGACGAATCTTCTGACACTTTGGGCGGTGAGTTTTGGATTCTACGGGATCGTGACCGTCAGTCTTGTGAGCTTGGTGTGGATAAAAGCGGCAGCGTTTCTGGCGCAGCTGACAGCACTGCTCCTTCGCTATGTGATATGGATGGCGAGACTGCTGGCCGCATTTCCTCTGGCAGCGGTTTATACCAAGAGCGTGTATATCGTGTTCTGGATGGTATTTGTCTATGTGCTGCTTGTGATATATATCTCTTCGGCCGGAAAACGCCCGGCGCTGCTGGGCTTCTGTGCCGCAGCGGGTCTTTGCGCCGCACTGATGGTGTCCTGGACGGAGCATACCCGCTTTGACACCCATCTGACTGTTCTGGATGTGGGACAGGGACAAAGTTTAATCCTGCACCACGATGGAAAAACTTTCCTCATCGACTGCGGCGGCAGCAATGATGAGATCGCTGCCAATGAGGCGGTGGAGACGCTGCTGAGCCGAGGGATCCGGCGTGTGGATGGCGTTATTCTGACTCACGCGGACCGGGATCATGCAGGAGGCCTGCCGTATTTTTTGAGCAGAATCGGGACGGAACTGATCCTGTATCCCGCCACAACCCAGGCGGGCATAATGGAACAAATGACGACCGGCTATACAGGAAAGCTTCTGCCGGTGGATCAGTCGCTGCTGATGACGATGGGAGAGGCCAACTTGCAGATTTTTGGTCCTGTTTATGCGGCGGAAAGCAATGAAAACAGCTTATGTATCTTGTTTGGAAGCGAAAAATGTGCTATACTGGTAACCGGTGACCGCGGAATGACCGGTGAACTGTTTTTGCTGGAATATCCTCTGGCAGATGTTGATTTCTTAATTGCAGGCCACCATGGTTCCAAGTATTCCACCTCCCAGGCGCTGCTGGAGCGTGTCAGACCTGAAGTGGTGGCGATCTCCGTGGGAAAGAACAATAGCTATGGCCATCCTGCCCAGGAAACACTGGACAGGCTGAAGGGCTTTGGCTGCCGGATTTTCCGCACAGACCAGGATGGAACGATTATTTTCAGGAGGTGACAACCATGGCGCGAAAAGACGACCAGCGTCCCGATGGCCTTGCAATGCTCAAGCAGCATCTGAAGACCAAGGAAACTGATCGGCTGTATATTTTCCATGGTGAAGAGGTATTCCTTCTGAAGTATTACCTGGGAAAGCTCCGGGCGCTTTTGGCGGATCCTCTGACGGAATCCTTCAATGCCCACCGGTTCAACCAGGAAAATTTCTCGCTGCAGGCCTTTGGCGACGCGGTAGAGGGCATGCCCATGATGGCGGAGCACACCTTTGTCCAGGTGGATGAAGTGGATCTGTTCAAAATGCCCGAAGCAGAGAGAAATCAGATGGGACTGTTCCTTTCAGACATTCCTGAATGGTGCACGGTGGTATTCACCTACGAGACCGTCCAGTGGAAGCCGGATAAGAGGCTTAAGAAGATTTGGAATCTCATTGATGAGAACGCAACTATCGTGGAGTTTGTTAAGCAGGACCAGCGTGACCTGGTAGCCTGGATCACCCGCCACTTTGCTGCCCATAAAAAGCGGATTTCCACAGATCTGTGCGTATATCTGATTGACATCACCGGGGGAACTATGACGGCCCTCAGCGGTGAGATCGACAAGATCTGCGCCTATTCCGGGGCGGAAACCATTCATCGTACCGATATTGACGCGGTGGTGGAGCCGGTGCTGGACGCGGTGGTGTTCCAGATGACGGACCTGCTCACCAACGGCAGCTACGGCGCAGCATTGGAAAAGCTGCAGACACTTCTGAAAATGCAGCAGGAGCCCCTGGCGATCCTTGGCGCAGTGGGCAGCCATTTCCGGCGCCTGGGTACCGCCAGAACGCTGCTGGACCATGGTAAGAGCGCTTCGGATCTGGCGAAGCTCTGCGGCCTGCCGGATTATCCAGCAAGAAAGACCATGGATGCTGCCCGGCGAATCCGGCCGGAACTCTGCGCGAAGGCTGCCGAACTGATCCTGGAAACGGACTATGCCATGAAGACCTCCTTCGATGAGCCTGAAAGGCTGCTGGAATTGCTGATTTTGCGGCTTGCCCAGGAGGGGAAAAATGGTTAAAATAAAAGAGGCCATCCTGGTGGAAGGCCGATACGATAAAAATACCCTGTCTCAGATTGTGGATGCCCCCATTCTTGAGACAAACGGCTTCGGTATTTTCAAAGATAAAAAGCAGATGGTGCTTCTTCGACGGGTAGCTGAGAAGCGCGGGCTTATCGTGTTCACAGATGCGGACGGTGCCGGATTCGTCATTCGAAATCACGTGAAATCTGCCATTGCCGGCAAGTATCTGAAGCACGCCTATACCCCGGACGTCTTCGGTAAGGAACGTCGGAAGGATAAGGCGGGCAGGGAAGGCAAGCTGGGCGTGGAGGGAATGAAACCGGAAATCATCCTGGAAGCCCTCAGACGGGCCGGAGCGACCATAGAAGGGGAGAATACTCCCGCTGGGCAGACTATCACAAAACAGGATATGATGGCCTTGGGCCTCTCCGGCGGCGCGGATGCCTCCGCAAAACGTCTTTCGTTGCTCAAAGAGCTGAATCTGCCGGAGCATATGTCCGCAAATGCTTTGCTCCAGGCGCTGAATTTACTATTTTCTCTGGATGAATTGACCACGATCGTGGAAAAATTGGAGAACGAACATGGTTGATATACAAGTCAAAAATTTAACTAAATTTTTCGTCATCGGCGAAAACCTGCTGGAAGGGTTGTCTTTTGAGATCCAGGAAGGGGAGCGGGTGGCGATCTTAGGCCGGAACGGCTGCGGCAAGACCACCTTGCTCAAAATTCTGACCGGTGAAATGGACTACGATGACGGCGAGGTCTTCGTGAACCCCCACAAGAAGATCGGCCTCATCTCCCAGATTCCCAAGTTCCCCTATGGCTACACCGTGGAGGACGTGCTCCGCTCCGCCTACACTGATATTATGGCAGTGAAACGGAAGATGGAAGCCTTGGAAAAGGCTATGGTGAACGGTGCCTCCTCTGAGCAGCTGCGGGAATATGACAACTTAACCAATCGGTTCCAAAGCGGCGGCGGCTACGAGATGGATGTGGAAGTTGATAAAATCTGCAATGGCCTGGGTATCACCCCGGACCAGCGGAAGCAGGAGTTTGACTCCCTCTCCGGCGGCGAAAAGACCCGGATGAACCTGGCAAGACTCCTGCTGGAAAAGACTGACATCCTGCTGCTGGACGAACCCACCAACCACCTGGACCTGAACAGCGTGGAATGGTTGGAAACCTATATCAAATCTTTCAAGGGCACCGTGGTTGCCATCTCTCACGACCGCTGGTTCATTGACCGGATCGCGGAGCGTGTGATTGAAATTGTGGACGGCCATGCGGAATTCTATTCCGGCAACTATTCCTTCTATATGGATGAAAAGCAGGCCCGGTTCGATCTGCAGATGAAGCAGTACGAGCAGGAGCAGGCAAAATTGAAGCAGCTGGGCTACACTGTGGAGCGTATGAAGGGCTGGGGCATCAACAACCGGACCCTGTACCGCCGGGCCATGTCCATCCAGCATCGGATGGAGCGGATTAAGAAGACGGAAAAACCCAAGACCGAGAAAAAAATGAAGGCGAGCTTCGGAGAAAAGGACTTTTCCGGCGACATTGTGTTCAAGACCAAGAACTTAGGCAAGGCCTTCGGTGAGCGGGTCCTGTTCTCCGATGTGAATCTGACGGTGGAGGGCGGCGAGCGAATCGCCATCTTGGGTGACAATGGCACAGGTAAGACCACCTTCATCAAGTGCCTGCTTGGTGACGAGGATTGCGCAGGCCGGGTTCAGTACGGCCCTACGGTCAAGGCGGGCTACTTGCCCCAGATCATCCATTTCCCCCATCCGGAGCGGACCCTCTACGACACCATGCTCTACGAAAAGAACTGCACCCCCCAGGTGGCCCGTGACCGCCTTGGACAGTTCATGTTCCAGGGGGAGGACGTGTTCAAGACCGTAGGAACCCTTTCCGGCGGCGAGCAGTCCAGGCTGCGGCTGTGCATGCTGATGGATGAGAAGATTAACCTTCTGATCCTGGACGAACCTACCAACCACCTGGATATCGCGTCCCGTGAATGGGTGGAGGCAGCCATCGAAGAATTCGAGGGCGTGCTGCTTTTTGTATCCCACGACCGCTACTTTATCGAGAAGTTTGCCGAACGAATCTGGTTGCTGGAGGATGGCGGAATCCGCGATTTTAAGTGCGGTTACGCCAAGTACCGCTCTATCTTGGAGCATGAGGCTGCAGCCAAGCAAATCACTTCCGTCTCTGCCCCCAAGCCAAAGAAGGAGAAACCCAAGGGCGGCACCAAGGAGACGGATAAACTGGTTCGGCGGCTGGAGCGGGAGATTGAGAAGCAGGAGCAGATTGTGGCAGAATTCGATGCGAAAATCGATGCCGCTTCCGCCGACTATCAGGAGCTGACGCGGCTGCTGGGCGAAAAGGAAGAAGCGGAAATGGTTTTGATGGACTTAATGGAGCAGTGGGAAGCTGCTCAGGAATAAAGGAGCGAATACACTATGTTAAGAAAACCCAAGCCGAGAAAAGTACCTATTGTCAACAAGGAATACGTGTGGGCACTGGAAGTTGAGAACGACATCCGGGAATACAAGGTCCTTGTGGCAGAGAACGAGTGCATCACCTATGAGGACGGCGTTGAGTGCAAGCGTCTGAAGATCATGGATAAGGTCCAGATGCAGGGCGTGATCCAGATCGACTGCCAGACCAAGGTTTTTGATGAAATCACCGACTTCCAGCTGGAAAACGGAATTCCCTACATAAAGCTGGAGGATGAAGAGGGCGACCGAAAGTGGTTCAAGTCCGATACCACCAAGGAAGATGAGCTCCAGGCCCGGATTCGCTCAGTCAAGAAGGAATCCTATTTCTATGCTGCACTGGGTGTTGTTTTCTTCATCTGGGCGATCCTCCAGAAGGTCATTACCGGCCAGTTTGATGAAGTGTTCATGGTTCCTATGATGGGTATCTTCTGCTTTACCTGCTGCGGCATGCAGTTGGTCCGCCTGAAGAACGAATTGGGCGCCATGGGACGGAAATTCTCCTGGAAGCTGTGATGGTATGAAAAAAGAGAACATCTGGAATATTAAAGTGGACGGAATCCGCCATGAGGTCTACGCCGAGGACAAGGGCAACTCCTTTGATATCTATGTGGATGACGAGTTTCGATTCAACGTCCGAAGCGATATTAATCTGGACATTGAAGAAGATCTGACCGTGGGCACCAAGCGGTGCCGCATTGCGGTGTACCGGGGTGTACCGGATCTGATCGTGGATGGAATTCTCCTCAATGCGGACGCGGAGATCGTCCGTAAGGAACGGAACGAAAGAAGACTGACCATTTTCGCAGGTCTCCTGCTGGTGGTGATGGGCCTATTTGCTATGTGGATGTACATCGCTATGACCGCAAGCGGTCAGGCCTTCTATTTCGGTGCGTTCGGCCCCATCTTTGCAGTGCTGGTGAGTGTCGCCGGTGTGGTTCTGACTCTTTACGGTCTGCGAAAGAAGGTTGCCTGATGAATCCCGGTCTGCGGAATATGACCTCCCTGTTTTTTGTCCGGGAGGAAGGCCTTCTTTGCCTGTACCGAATCGGCTCCCGGGTGGCGAACCGGAAGTACGTGGGTGCCTGCGGGGGACATTTTGAAGAATCAGAGCTGTCCTCCCCGGAAAACTGTGTTCTGCGGGAGATGGGGGAGGAGCTGGGGCTTCGTCCGGAAGAGATTGAGGAGTTAACCTTGCGCTACGTTACCTTGCGGTACATGGGCCATGAGATCCGGCAGAACTACTACTTTTTCGCTAAATTAAAAGAGGATAAGACACTCCGGTCCACAGAAGGAGAACTGCGGTTCTTCACCTGGGATGAACTGAAGCATGTGGATATGCCCGTATCCGCCCGGCATATGATGGATCATTACCTTGAGGTGGGCCGATTTACGGATTGCCGCTATGCCGGCATTACTGAGCCCAACGGCAGCCGGTTTGTGGAGCTTGTCCATTTTGAGTAGAATATGAAAAGATGGGTATGTATTTACAGGGGTGTTTTTTGCGGTTGACACCTTTCGTCAAACGTCCTATAATAGTGTAAGTTTTGAAACAAAAGGAGAGCGAATTTCTGATGAGTTCCTGTAATGGCAATTGCGCCAGCTGTTCCAGTTCCTCTTGCGGCGACCGCAAGGCAGAGAGCCTGCTGGCATCCTTAAATCCAAAGTCCACCGTCAAGAAGGTCATTGCTGTGGTCTCCGGCAAGGGCGGCGTGGGTAAGTCCACTGTAACCTCCATGCTGGCAGTTTCCATGGCCCGGAAGGGCTACCGTGTCGGCGTTCTGGACGCCGATATCACCGGTCCCTCCGCACCTACTGCTTTCGGTGTCACCGACTGCCAGGGCGCCAATGACGACGGACTGTATCCCGCACTGACCCGCAGCGGTATTCAGGTCATGTCCATCAATCTGCTGCTGGACGATCCCGCTTCCCCTGTAGTGTGGCGCGGTCCTGTCATTGCCGGTGCCGTGAAGCAGTTCTGGACCGATGTGATCTGGGAAGATGTGGACTATATGTTCGTGGACATGCCTCCCGGAACCGGTGACGTGCCTCTGACGGTCTTCCAGAGCCTGCCTGTTGATGGTATTGTCATTGTTACCAGCCCCCAGGATCTGGTCTCTATGATCGTCTCCAAGGCTGTGAATATGGCCAATCTCATGCACATTCCTGTGCTGGGCTTCGTGGAGAACTATTCCTACCTGCAGTGCCCCGACTGCGGCAAGAAGATCAACGTGTTCGGAAAGTCCCACCTGGACGCTGTGGCTAAGGAATTTGAACTTCCCATTCTTGCTCGTCTGCCCATCGATCCCAATGTGGCAGAGGCCTACGACAACGGTCTGATGGAGACCGTGGACACCTCTGCCATGGCTGATGTGGTGGCAGCGGTGGAAAAGGCTCAGAGCAACCGGGCATAAATAGTAAAAATCCCATTTGCGGTTTCGCAAATGGGATTTTTTTATAAAACATATCCAACCAGCACCCACAGAAGCATCAATACCGCAGCAATGGGAATGTAAGAAATCAGTGCGGCTGCGCTGATCGTGATTACACTGCAGCCCAGGCATTCCAGCACGATCACAAAGCCGGAGATGATCATGGTGGAAAAGACGGCTTTGCTCAGCTGCTTTCCAATAAGGCTGGAAAAGAAGAATGCGTAAATTATACCGAAAATGGGATTCAGTGCCGTGAGCAGAAGACCAAGGATGACCTTCATTACACCAACCAGAAGCATGAAAAGAAGAATAACCAGCAGAATCGTTGGCGCGTATCCGGTCAGAAAACCGGGCAGAAATGTGTTAAAGAGCTTCAACACCAGATAATGCACGGCCATAGCCAGCACCACATTCACAAAGCGCGAGAAAAGCCACCCAATGACACCGTTTCCATTGGTCATGATATTGTCGATCAGATTGACCAGGAATGACAAAAGTATCATGGAAAGAACCTGAGAACAGAGCGTTGGAAGCTGCGCATTGAGCAGAGAAAAAATGACCAGTCGATCGCCTTCGAAAGAAACATAGGGCAGGGGAGAGAGAAATGCGCTGAGATTTCCCGGCTGAAAGGTATAGACAATTACCGTCACTACGTAGACCATCAGAATACCCATGGCAGAACAGATGGCTTGGTTCAGTCCGGAGTGCTTGCCGAAGATCAACCGGGCGATTGCACTGATCAGAAAAATTGCAAGCGCGAAGGCTGCAAAGAAGGTGAGGACAGAAGGAATATCAATATCCGAAGGAAAATATTTTTCTAAATCAAAAGAGAATTTCATGAGAATTGGAAATTATAGTAAGAAAACAGCCGCCGAAATTCGGCGGCTGTAGGTTTTTGAGTAGAGATAAATTACTTGATCTCAGCCTCGGCGCCAGCGGCCTTCAGCTCTTCAACCAGCTTCTCTGCGTCTTCCTTGGAGATAGCTTCCTTCAGGGTCTTGGGGCAGTTGTCGACCAGGTCCTTAGCGTCCTTCAGGCCCAGGCCGGTAGCGGCACGGACAACCTTGATGACG